>LWDJ01000001.1 GCA_002083435.1 Proteobacteria bacterium SG_bin6
GCCTGCGCGCCGCCGCGGCCCGCACCGCCGCCACCCGCTCGGCGCGCATCGCGCCGCTGCCCGCGGGCGCCGAACGGCCGACCCGGGAAGTGCTGCTCTCGATCGGCGAGGGCGAGCTCATCACCCTGCCGGCGGCGGTCGCCGATGTCTGGGTGTCGGCGCCGAACATCGCCGACGTCTATGTCCGCGACCCGCGCCACATCAACCTGTTCGGTATCGCCCTTGGCGAAGCGACCGTGTTCGCGACCGACAAGAGCGGCCAGGTGATCTATTCGACGCGGGTGCGCGTCGCGCAGAACATCACTGCGCTCGATCAGATGTTGCGCGCGGCGCTGCCGGGGGCGAACATCACCGTCACCACCGCCGGCCAGCTCGCGGTGTTGAACGGCACGGTCGCCTCGCCCGACGACATCGCTCAGGCGCAAGCGCTGGTCACCGCCGCGCTCAACCCGGGGGTCGATCCCAACGCCCCCGGCGCGCAGCTCAAATTCGCGGTGATCAACCGGCTGAAGACGGCGACGCCGCTGCAAGTGAATCTGCAGGTGAAGTTCGCCGAGGTCAGCCGCAGCTTCGTCAAGAATATCGGCGTCAACCTGCAGAACCGCGACAACGGCAATGGCTTCACCTTCGGTATCAGCCAGGGGCGCCAGGGCGTGATCGGCACGGTGCCGGGCGTGCCCGGACAAGCGGGTGGCGCGGTGGACACCAATGGCCGCGTGCCGGGGCAGAGTTTCTTCAACTTCCCCAGCGCGGTCGCCAATGGCACGACGCTGGGCGCCGCGGGTCGCTTCCTGGGGATGGACTTCCTCAGCTCGCTCGATCTCGCCGAACGCAACGGCCAGGTGACGACGCTCGCCGAGCCCAACCTCACCGTGCTTTCGGGCGAAACCGGCAGCTTCCTGGCGGGCGGCGAAATTCCGATCCCGATCAGCCAGGGGCTGGGCGCGGTGTCGGTCGAATATAAGCAATATGGCATCAGCCTGTCCTACACGCCGACGGTGCTGGCCGATGGCCGGATCAGCCTGCGCGTGCGCCCCGAAGTGTCGCAGTTGACGGGCAATGGCGCGGTGCAGATCAACGGCACCACGATCCCGGCGCTTTCCACCCGCCGGGCGGAGACGACGCTGGAGCTTGGCTCGGGCCAGAGCTTCATGATCGCGGGGCTGTTGCAGAACAACCACAACAACTCGATCGATCAGGCACCGGGCCTGGGCGACGTGCCGGTGCTCGGCGCGCTGTTCCGCTCCAATTCGTTCCAGCGCCAGGAAACCGAGCTGGTGATCGTGATCACGCCCTATCTGGTGAAGCCGGTGAACGCCGGCGACATCGCGCTGCCGACCGACGGCTACAAGGCGCCGACCGATCTCGGCCGCGTGTTCCTGGGCGAACTCGGCAAGGGCACCAATGGCGGCGCCCGTCCGAAGCCGAGCGTCGCCGTGCCCGAAGGCGCGGCTCCCTCGGTCGGCGCGCTCGACACGCCGCCCGCCCCGGCCCCTGCTCCGGCCAAGCCGGCGCGGGCGGGGCGCGAGGAAAAGGCGCTGCCCGCCGATCCGCGTAAAACGTCCGGCGCCGCGCCGGGCTTCAGCCTGCAATGATCCGGAGAATGCGCCCGATGAAACTGCGTCCGCTGCTCGCCCTCGCCGTGCCGGTGCTCCTCGCCGCCTGCACAGGCACCCAGAATCGTGGGCTCGAATCGGTCCATCAGCCGGTCGTCTCGCGCACCGATTACACGTTCGACGTGACCACCGGCGCGAGCGGCCTCGCCCCCGGCGAGGCGCAGCGCCTCGCCGGCTGGTTCGCCTCGCTGCGGCTGAGCTATGGTGATCGCGTGTCGATCGACGAAGCGGCGACCAGCGGTACGCGCGCGCAGGTGGCGGCGATCATCGCACCTTATGGCCTGATCCTGAGCGACGCGACGCCGATCACCCAGGCGGCGACGGTTCCCGGCACGGTTCGCGTCATCGTCACCCGCTCGGTCGCGCGGGTACCGAACTGCCCCGATTTCAGCCGCGTCCAATATCCCGAGTTCGAAGGCAATACGAGCTCGAACCACGGATGCGCGATCAACACCAATCTGGCGTCGATGGTCGCCCGGCCCGAAGACCTCGTGCTCGGTCAGGCGGGCAGCCCCACGACCGATCCGGTGACCGGCGCGCGGGCGGTGCAGACGCTGCGCAGCGCCGTGCCAACCGGCAAGGGCAATCAGGTAAAGGCCGAAAGCGCGCGAGGGGGGAACTGAGATGAATGCACCTTGGCGTCCTACCACGCGTGAACCCTTTATCGGCTTCGTCTGCGACGAGGCGACCGCCGAAACGATCCGCACGATCGCGGGCGAGCTCGGCTGGGCACCCGAAAAGGTGAACAAGGGCGGTCTGCGCAACGCCGTGCAGTCGCTCTCGGTCTCGTCGAGCCCGCAGATCCTGTTCGTCGATCTGTCGGAAAGCGGCGATCCGCTCAACGACATCAACGCGCTCGCCGAAGTGTGCGAGCCCGGCACGGTGGTGATCGCCGCCGGCCAGGTGAACGATGTGCGGCTGTACCGCGACCTGGTCGCGAGCGGCATCCAGGATTATCTGCTGAAGCCCCTGAGCCCCGATCTGCTGCGCGAGGCGTTCGCCACCGCGCAGGCGCTGCTCAACGCGCCCAAGCCGGTCGATGCCGGGGTCGAGCGGCCGCATTGCGGCATCGCCGTGATCGGCACGCGCGGCGGGGTCGGCGCGTCGAGCGTCTCCGCCTCGCTCGCCTGGCTGCTGAGCGAGAAGCACTCGCGCACCACCGCGCTGCTCGATCTCGACGTGCATTTCGGCACCGCCGCGCTCGCGCTCGATCTCGAGCCGGGTCGCGGCCTGACCGATGCGATCGAGAATCCCAGCCGCATCGACGGGCTGTTCATCGAACGCGCGATGGTGCGCGCGACCGAACGGCTCGCGATCCTGTCCGCCGAGGCGCCGATCAACGCCCCGCTGATCAGCGACGGCTCGGCCTTCTACCAGTTGCAGGAAGAGATGCGCGCCGCGTTCGAATGCACGATCACCGATCTGCCGCGCGCGATGCTCGTCAATCACCCGCATCTGATGAGCGAGGTGCAGGTGGCGGTGGTGGTGACCGAGCTGACCCTCGCCGCCGCGCGCGACACGATCCGCGTCCTCGCCTGGCTGAAGCAGAACGCCCCGCAGGCGCAGCCTTTCGTGGTGGCGAACAAGGTCCATGCCAATGGCCTGGTCGAGATCAGCCGCAAGGATTTCGAGAATTCGATCGAGCGCAAGGCGGATCTGCTGATCCCGTTCGACCAGAAACTCGCCGCGCAGGCCGCCAAGGTCGGCAAGCCATTCGTCGAGGCGGGCAAGGGCAGCAAGACGATCGCGCCGCTCCCCGCCTTCGCCGCGCAGCTGCTGGCCGTGACCGACGGCGAGGACGCCGCCCCCGCCAAGGGCAAGGGTGGCAAGAAGGACAAGGGCGATGGCGGCAAATCTGGTGGGTCGCTGCTGGGCGGCTTGATGTCGCGCAAGTCCAAGGACGCCTGACCCCCATGATCCGCCAGCCGCGCACGAGGTACTGATGTCGCCGATGATGATCATCGCCGCAGTGGTGCTGGGGCTGCTCGTCATCGGCGGCGGCACCCTGCTGATGATGCGCGGCGACAGTCCGGGCCGCGCGAAGACGCGGCGGCTGAAGGCGCTCACCCAGCGCCACGCCAACACCGCCGCCGCTTCGGTCGAAGCGCAGTTGCGCCGAATCAAGACCAACAACGCCTCGCGGATCGACAAGGCGTTCTACAGCTTCCTGCCCAACCCGGCGAAGCTGCAGAAGCGGCTGTCGATGACCGGCGAAAGCTGGACCGTTGGCCAATATGGCTTGGTCGCCGCCGGTCTGTTCGCGACGGTCACCGTGGTGATGCTCGTCCTTGGGCTGCCGCTGCTGCTTGCAGCGTTGATCGGGCTGTTCGCCGGCGGTGGGTTGCCGCACCTGGCGGTCGGGATGACGATCAGTCGCCGGATCAAGAAGTTCACGGCGAAATTTCCCGATGCGATCGAACTGCTGGTGCGCGGCCTGCGCTCGGGCCTGCCGATCGCCGAGACGATGCAGGTGGTGGGCACCGAAGTGCCCGGGCCGGTCGGCGTGGAATTCCGCGCGATCACTGACAAGATGAAGATCGGCCGCACGATGGACGTGGCGCTACAGGAAACCGCCGATCGGCTGGGGACGCCCGAATTCCAGTTCTTCTGCATTACAATCGCGATCCAGCGCGAGACCGGCGGCAATCTGGCGGAAACGCTGTCGAACCTTGCCACGGTGCTGCGTGGTCGCGCGCAAATGAAGTTGAAGATCAAGGCGATGTCGTCGGAATCGAAAGCTTCGGCTTATATCGTCGGCTCGCTGCCGTTCATCGTCTTCGGCCTCGTCTGGATGGTGAACCGCGATTACCTGCTGCACTTCTTCACCGATCCGCGGCTGATGGTGGCGGGCGTCGGCGGCATGATCTGGATGGGTTTGGGGGGCTTCATCATGGCCAAGATGGTCAGTTTCGAGATTTAGCCGATGCTTGCGACCCTTGCTCTTGGCACCGCCGCCTCACCCACCTTGATGGGGGTGAACGTCTACTCGCTGGCGACGATGACGCTCGCGGCCTGCGCGCTCGCGATCCCGTTCGGCTTCTATCTGCGGCGCTTGCTCCACGATCCGATGGAGCGCCGGCTGAAGGCGCTGAACGACCGCCGCGAGCAGTTGAAGGCCGGCATCACCGCTTCAACCTCCAAACGCCGCGCCAGCCTGATCCGCCAGAACCAGACGACCGACATCATCCGCACCATGCTGCAGTCGATGAAGGTGCTGCAGGACGAACAGGTCAAGACCGCGCAGCAAAAGCTGGTCCAGGCGGGCATCCGATCGAAGGAATATGGCGTCGCCGTGATCTTCGGCCGGCTGGTGCTGCCGATCGTGTTCGGCTCGCTGGCGCTATACCTGGTCTATGGCACCAGCATGTTCGCGGATTGGAGTCCGCTCAAGGCTTATGGCCTGGTCGCGGGCACGTTCATCCTGTCGTACAAGGCGCCCGACATCTATCTGGACAATCTTATCCAGAAGCGCAGCCACGCGATCCGCAAGGGGCTGCCCGACGCGCTCGACCTGCTGGTGATCTGCGCCGAGGCGGGCCTGACGGTGGACGCGGCCTTTGCCCGCGTCGCGCGCGAGCTGGGCAAGGCCTATCCCGAGCTGGGCGAGGAATTCACCCTCACCTCGATCGAGCTGGGCTTCCTCACCGATCGTCGTCAGGCGTTCGAGAATCTGGCGGGGCGGGTAAAGCTCGACGCGGTGAAGGGCGTCGTGACGACGATGATCCAGACCGAGAAATACGGCACCCCGCTCGCCAGCGCGCTGCGCGTGCTGTCGGCCGAATTCCGTAACGAACGCATGATGCGCGCCGAAGAAAAGGCCGCGCGCCTGCCGGCGATCATGACCGTGCCGCTGATCCTGTTCATTCTGCCGACGCTGTTCGTCGTCATTCTGGGTCCGGCGGCCTGTTCGATCGCCGATGCGTTCAGTCATGGGAATTAGGCGGGAAAACGGCCCAAACGCGCGCTTGATTGCGGCAAGCGCGCGGATCACAACGAGTCGCATGGTTAGGCCCGGGTGAACGAGATGACGCTGTCACCGCTGCTGCTGTTCGCGATCGTCGCGGCCGCCTTTCTGGGCGGGCTGGCGGCGGGCTATGCCGCCAATCTCAGCGGTCGCGTCTGGCGCCGGCGGTTCATCGTCGAGCGCGACTATTACGCCGCCTATCGCGACCAGAGCGAGACGCTGCTCGCCGAAAAGCTTCGCCGCATCGCGCGACTGGAGGGCGAACTCGCCGCGGCGCGCGGTGACGCGGACGTGCCGCTCCCGGCGGCGGTGATCGCCCCGCCCCCGCCCGAGCAGCCCCCCGCGCCCGAACCCGCCATCGTGGTCGCGGCGGAGCCGGCCGTGCAGGCCGAGCCGGTCGATGTGCCGGCACCGGCTGTCGAACCAGACCCCGCGGCCGAGCCGGTCGTCACCTTCATCCCGCCCACCGCGTCGACCGACACACCGGCGCCTGGCCTTGCCCCCTCGCCGCCGCTGACCCGGCTGCGCGGCATGACCCCGGCGCTCGCCGGCGATCTGGAGCGCCACGGCATCCGTACGCTTCGCGACATCGAAACGCTGAGCGGCGAGGACGAGATCGCGCTGGAGATCCGGCTCGAGCTGCCCGCCGGCTATATCGCGCGGCACCAGTGGCGGCTGCAGGCGGCGCTGCTCGACGACGCGGCGGCCGAGTGAGCTAAGCCGGGCGTGGGGCCGCGCGCGCGAGCGCCTGGAGCGCGACGCCGATGAACGCCGCCACCGCGACCGCCAGCCACGACGCGGGCTCGCTCATCGCCACCAACGCCGCGCAGACCACGCCGCCGAGCACCGCCAAGGTCCAAGTCCCCCGCCCCCGATCGATCCGCGGCAGCGCGGCGATGCACACCGCATAGACGATCAGCCGCGAGGCAACCGTCATCATCGCGAGCACCGCGAACCCGCCGCTCAGCGCGAGCGCGACCAGCACCGTCATGGTGAAGACCGTGCCGTTGGTCGGCACGCCCCGCGCGTCGATCCGCCCGAACCACCCCGGCAACTGCCCCATCGCCGTGAGCGCGACCAGCCGGCGCGGCACCACCATCGCGCTGGTCGTGACATTGCCGAGGATCGAGGCGACCGCCGCCAGCACGATGAGCAAAATGCCCCCGACGCCGACCAGATGCGCGGCGAGCGTCGCCAGCGGCGCGCCGTCCGTCACCGCCGGATCGAAGGCGAGCAGGCCATAGGCGCCGCACAGCGCCGCGTAGAGCACCCCCACCGCCGGGAACACCAGCAGCAGCGCGCGGGGAAAATCGCGCCGCGGCGATCGCGCTTCGCCAGCACTCGTCAGCGCGACCTCGAACCCGACGAAAGCGAAGGCGGCCAGCGTTACCGCGCGGGGCAGCGACGGCTCGACGGGATGCGGCACCGCGCCCTGCGCCATCAGCGCGGCGGGCACCGCCAGCACGAGGAGCAGGATCAGCGGCGCGAGCTTGGCGAGCGAGGCCGCGCGCAGCACCGCATCGCCGCGCGCGACCGGAGCATAGGCGATCGCGCCGACGACTCCCAGCAACAGCAAGACGAGCAACGCATGGCCGAGCGGCCCGGCGAGCGGCGCGGGCAGCAGCCGGGCGACATAGTCGGCGCACAAATTGCTGTTCGCCGCCGCCGAGGTCGCGCTGGACAGCGATTGCATCCAGCCGAGCTGGAACGCGGTCGACCGGCCAAAGGCGTCGCGCGCATAGCAGATCGGGCCGCCGGTCTCGTCATAGAGCGCGCTCAATCGCGCCATCAGCAGCACGATCGGCATCAGCGCGAGGCACACCGCGATCACGACGAGCGGCGCCATGCCACCCGCGAAGCGCGCCGCGCCGCCTGGCAGCGCGAAGATGCCGGCGCCGACGATGCCGTTGAACACCAGCGCCGCCAGTCCCCAAAATCCCACCGCGCGGACCATCGTGCCGGTGCTCGGTCGTGCCATGCCCTCTCCCCCTCGCGCGTGGAGGAAGGCTAACCGATCATGCCGGCGAAACAATCCCCGGTGGCGGCAGGCCAAGCCAGATGCGCGCGGCTGGCCAGCGGCGCAGCACCAGCCGCTCGACCAGCAGCACCGCGAGCAGCGACAGCCCGAACAGCGGCAGCAGCACCCCGAGCAGCACGAGAAGCACGCCAAACCCGCGCGCGAAACCCGGGCGCGGGCGTGGCGGTGGCGCGCCCAGCCGTCCCGCCGGTCGCCGCCGCAGCCATAGCACGACGCTGCTCACCGAAAGCAACATCAGCCCCAAGGCGGTCAGCAGGTTGAGCAGCTGGTTCGCCCAACCGAACGCCTGGCCCTCATGGATCGCCACCCCCCAGCCGACCAGCCGATCGATCAGCTTGCGGCCCGCGAAATCGCGGCGCCCGAGGATGCGGCCATCGGCGGTGAGCGTCAGATCGCTGCGCAGCGGGCGGTTGGCCGCATCCGACTTCGCCGTCCAGGGCTGGCCCGGCGCGGTGGGCGGCGCGATCAGCACCGGCGGCGCCAGGCGCTGCTGGGCGACGACCGGCACCAGCCGATCGAGCGGATGCTCGTCGCCGGGCGGGTGCGCCATCGTCATCCCCTGATGCTCGGCATGGTCGTTCATCATCGCGCGCGTCCCGGCATCGAAAGCCGCCCGTTCGGCGAGCATCGCGGCCTGGCCGCTCGACCAATCCTGCTTCACCTGCCCCTCCGTGACGCTGCGTACCGCTTTCAGATAGCCGCCCCAGCTCTTCGCCCAGGGCAGCCCGGAGAGCAGCAGAAACAGCGCCATCGCCGACACCCAGAAGCCGGTGACGGCATGAAGATCGCGCCACAACGCCCGCCGTCCGCGCCCCAGCCGGGGATAGACGACGCCCGCCAACCCGCCCCCGTGCGGCCACCACAGCAGCAGCCCGCTCACCAGCATGATGATCGCCCAGCTCGCGGCGAGTTCGACCAGATACGATCCGGTGTCGCCCGCGAGCAGTTCGCCGTGCAAGCGGAAGACGATCCGCATCGGCCGGCTATCCTCATCGACTCGCGCCAGGATTGCGAGGCTTTGCGGGTGGACATAGACGCGCGTTTCCGCGCGCCCGCGCCCGACGATCACCTGCGCGGCGTCACCTGGCGCCTCCGGCAGCTGATAGCGGTGGAACACCGCCCCCGGCACCGCCGCCACCGCCGCCGCCACCTGCGCCGAGGGCGCGGCCGCTGGTCCGGTCCGGGCAAGCCCGCGATACGGCGCGTCGAGCCATGCCTCCACCTGCGGCCGGAACAGATAGATGCCGCCGGTGATCGACAGCCACAGCACGAACGGCACACAGAACAGGCCGGCATAGAAATGCCAGCGCCACAAGGCGGGCCGCCGGGGCCAGGAACGATTGCTTGCCATCAGAACCTCGTCTTCACGCCGCCGAACAGCGTTCGCGGCTGGCCGGCGTAGATGCTTCCCGTCACCCCGCGCAGAACACTCGCCCCGTTCTGCGCGCCCGTCGCGCCCAGGCTGTTGGCGATCACCGACGCCGAACCGACATAAGTCGCGTCGAGCGCGTTCTGGACCGACAGATACAGGCTGAACCGGCCCCCACCCGCCGGCGGATCATAATGCAGGTTGAGGTTGAGCAGCGCGTAGCCGGGGATGCGCAGCTGGTTGCCATTGTCGATGAAATAGCCGCCGCGCCAGGTGACCTCGGCGAAGCCTCCGAGCCCTTGCCGGTGACCGCTCGGCTGGTCAAAACCCGCGCGCAGGTTGAGGAAATGCGGGATGACGCCGGGAATGGCGTTGCCACCACGGGAAAACAGCAGCGATTGCTGGCCGTTGCTCAGTCTTTCGGAGAAATCGGTGTAGAATTGATCGGTATAGCCATAGCTTAGGTCGACTTTCGTCCCCGGCAGCGCGCGCGGGCGCCAACCGATCGCCAGGTCGATCCCGCGATGCACGGAGCGCGGCGCGTTGGCGGTATAGCTCAACAGATTGACCCCCGCCGACTGGGTGATCAGCTCGTTGCGGAACCATTCCTGATAGAGCGCGAGCGACACGGTGAGCGTGGGAAGCGTCACCTCGGCGCCAAGCTCGGCGCCGATGTTGCTCTGCGCCTTCAGGGCCAGGTTGTTGCCGAACACCCCCTGCGGCGTGACGAACAAGTTGCCCGACTGCGGAATGCCATAGCCGGTCGCGACCCGCGCGTGGAGGTTAACCTCCCGGGTCGCCTCCCAGGCGAGTGCCGCTTCGGGCGCGACGTTCCAGAAGCCCCGATTCGCTGGGATCGCCTGACTGCGCGGCGCCGCGTTCAGCGGATAGCTGAATACCGTCTGCGTCATCACGATCGTCGAGCGCTCGGCGCCGAGCCCGGCGATCAGTTGCAGGCGCGGGGTCATCGCCAGCTCCTGCCGCGCGCGCAGACCCCAGTTCTGCACATCGCCCGTCACGGTCTGTGCGAGCGCGCCCAGCCGCTCGCGGCCGCCCGGCGCCTTGTTGAAGGTGAAGCTACGGTTATCGAGGAGGTTGTAGAAGAAACCGACAAAGCTGGTCGAACTCAGGCCGAATAGGCGGCCGTGGCGGGTAAGCTCGCTCGTCAGGTTCAGGCTGTTGAGCGTGCCGCGGAACGGCGTCGCGTTCGTCGGCTGGAAAGCGTCGCGATTGTCGAGCGTGACTTGGGTGCGCCAGCTGAGGCCCGCGCTCAAGTCATGCTCATGGCGCAGCCCCAGGATCAGGCGGCGATCGTCGCGGGCGAGATCGGCCTCGGTGGCGCTTTCGCTTACCCGCGCGCCATTGATGCCATTGGCGAACACGGCGATCGCGCCGCACCCCGCCGCCGCCCGCGCCGCTACCGCGCAGCCCTGCTGATAGGGATTGGCGCGATACTGATCGAACGACAGCCGGGTCGAGAGGCGGAACAGCCCCTGATTCGCGATGAACTTCACCGCGACCCGATCGCGGGCGCCCAAATCGGCGGTCGCATAGGCGTTCAGCGTGACGGTTCGGTAGTCGTTATGCGCGGTCGCGCCGTCCGCGCCGGCGAAACTCGCGAAGATCGCGGCGTCGTGACGTGGTCCGCTATCGCCGATTGTTGCATAGACGTTGCCGAAACCATCGCCCCCCAAATCGCTGCCGAACAGGCCCCCGTTCAACCCGCGCCGGGTGCGGAAATTGACCGCGCCGCCCAGCGCGTAATTGCCGTAGCGCGCCGAGGAAGGCCCGCGCAGCACCTCGATCGCCGCATAAGCGTGCGGATCGGCGAGATCGAACCGGGCGAGACCATCGGGCTGGGTGACCGGAAAATCATCCTCGAACACCTGGATGTTGCGCGCGCCGAAGCTGTTGCGCGCGTTGGAGCCGCGGATCGAGACGCCCACGTCGCGCGGACCATTACCCTGGATCACCGCGACGCCGGGCACGAGGCGGAGAAAGTCCGCCACATTGGTCGCGGGGGTGGTTCGCACCGCCGACTCGTCGATCCGGGTCGCGGCCTGGCTCTTGGTCACCTCGGTCGCGGGCAGTGCCCGGGCGACCACGGTGACTTCCTCGGTCGAGTCGGCAGGGCCATCATTGGGAGCCGCATGGGCGGCACAGGGAAGCAGCACCACGCCCAGCGCGGCACCGTTAATAAGTCTAAGCATGACAATACCTTGGAACAAGTTCCGCGCGTCAAATCCGCGCGCCGATCGCCCGCGTCGGCGGGCGGTGAAGGGATTCAGGCCAGGGCGGGTGGGCCGCGCAGCGGCGGGCGCAGCGCGGCGGGCGCGCGCAGCGCCGGGCTCTGTTGACGACGCAGCACCGCGCCGAACGCCGCCAGGATCGCGAGGGCGAGCAATAGCAGCGGCGCGCCGCCGAGCACCGGCGCGGCGAGCCCGGCGAACCCGCACGGCGCCAGCTTATGCGGGTCACCCGCCGGGGATTCTTGGTGATCCTGTGGCGCACCCAGCGGCACGTCGATCGTCACGCCGGGCGCCGCGCCGCTGCACACCACCAACCGCAGGCCATGGTCGCCAAACTGCGGCATCAGCCCGCCCGGCACCAGCGCGCGGATCAGCAGCGCGAACGCGACCAGCATCGCCGCGGCGGCCCGATGTCGGCCACAAAAAGTGCGTAAGCCCCTCATTCAACTGGCGGCGCTAGCAGATGGCGGGGACGCCGTCACCCCGGATGCCCGTCATCGCCAATATCGCCACTTACCGCGCAACAATCATCCGCGCCAAGCTATTGGCATGGCGTGGTCAAAAGCCATGGTAGATGTACGATCGAAGCGGTTTTGCGGAAGATACTTATTCTGGGTCAACAACTTACCCCGCTAATTCGTGGTTAACCCGCCGTAGAATCGACAGCTGGAACGATTTCGTGGGCGGCGGATAGTGACAGCGTTGCCAGCGGGGGTTGGTGGTAATGAACAAACCATATGTCGGTGCCCGGCTATGCCAGGTCGATCCCGATGGATCGATCGAACTGCCGCCGTTTCTTCTTCAATTGGCGAGCGAACGATCGCCCAACTGGCTGCTGTTCGCGGGGCCAGATCCCGACGCGCCGTGTCTGTGCCTGTTCGATGAGCGTGCTCTGGCCGAGCGGCTGGAGCAGGCTGGCGGGGGGCGGCGGGCACAGCGCAATTTCGGTTTTTTCGAGCCGGCGCCGTTCTTTTCCAGCGGCCGGCTGCAACTGCCGGCGATCGCCCGGGCCGGCGGCTGGCTGGGCGCGGACGCGCTGCTGATCGGCGCCGGTGACCGGCTCGAAGTCTGGGATCCCGATATCGCCGCAACGCGCGGCTGCGGCACGGTGGCCGCGCTCGCGCAACTGCACCGCCGGCTCTCTCTTCCCCAGGAGGACGATAATGACCCGTTACTCCCCTTATCCGACGCCGTTATCCGCCCCTTCCCCGCGCCGGGGCGAGGCCCTCTCCGGGCCGCTCGTCGCCGTACGGCGCAGCCTGTGGGGTCCCCGGCACGCGCAGCTTGAGTGGCGTGGGCGCACAGAGCCAGTGTCATCGCTGCCACTGATGGTGCAAGCGGTAGGTGCCATGCTCTATTGGGCGATGCTCGATCGCCGGCGCGTCGCCGCCAAGCCGACGAGCAAGGCGATCGCGCTGCGGGCCGCGAGTGTCCGCCCGCGCCGGGCGAAACGGCCTTGATCATGGCGCGCGGATCAGGCCGCCGAAGCGCCCCGCGCGCTGGCTGCGTCGAACTGATCGATCGACAGCGGCTGGGTCAGTTGCACGCCAGCCCGGCCGTTGCGCGACCAGCGCACCTGCGCGACCAGCCCGCCCAGTTCGCCGGTGCTGATCTCGATGCGCTGACCTGGCAGCAGCGGCAACGCGGTCTCGATCATCATGCCACCGCGCGACACGTTGCGGATCGTCGCGGCCCGGCTGATACCGTTGACCGCGATCGTCGCGACCCGCGCGACACGGTAACGCGGCGCCCGCGCCGCGCGCTCGCCCTGGCCACGTCCGTGCAGCACGTCGAGCGGAAGCCTATTGAAGAATTCGATCCCGATCAGCGCCTCGCGATTCCAGCGCACCCGGCCGCCGATCCGGTGGCCATTCTCAAAGAGCAGCTCGATCGTGACGCCGGGCGCGAGGGCGACTTCGGCCGCGCCCGAAGCACCGAAGCCCGAAAGATTTTGCAGATCAAAGCGGTGGACCGCGCCGTCGGTGAGCAGCTGGATGCTGCGGCCCTCCTGCTCGTGCCGCTCTTCCCGGCGCGCGGGATGCTGCCCCATTGTTCTGAGCATGGGTTGGCGGGTCACCGATCGTCTCCTGCGCGCAGAACAAAGTCGTTGACTGTCAAGCGTTTAGTGCAACGTCAGCAATAGCGCGTGCCTGGTTTCGATGAAGTTACCGAACCGGGCGGGAAAGTCACCGCCGTAAATTTGCGGGGTATGGAGAACGGTCCGTTTCGCATGAAAACTATGCTATGTCCGGCTGATAGAAACGGCCGCGGATGACGTCGGCCCTGGTGATGGAAGGCGGGTTCAGGGTGCTGGCGGCGATAACGACAACCACATCCGATCTGGCTCGACTGTTCTTCGAGAATCACCCCGATCCGATGGGGATTTTCGACGTCGGAACCGACACGCTCATCGATGCGAACGCCGCCGCCACGCGCATCTACGGCTATAGCCTGGACGAATTGCGCGGGATGAGCATCGAGCGGTTACGCGTAACGCGCGAACCGGTGTTCAGCGAGCCGGGCTCGGGCGCGCAGCAGACCTTCTACGCCGTGCACCGCCGCAAGGATGGCAGCACGTTCGACGCGTTCGTCCGCACCTATGCCACCGAAGTCAACGATCGCGCGTGTGTGATCGCGGTGGTGCGCGACGTAACCGAAGACCGTCGGCAGGAGATCGAGACCCGCCGCCTCGCGCGGATCAACGAGATCGCCGGCAAGATGGCCCGGCTCGGCGGGTGGACCGTCTCTCCCGAAGGAGACGTGACCTGGACGCCGGAGGCGGCCCGCATCTTCGGGTTCACCGCTGAAACCGCGCCTGATCTGGCACGGGGATTCGAGCGGGTGGCGCCCCAACACCGCGAACGTATCCGCGAGGCATTCCGCCGCTGTCTGGAACACGGCGTCGCCTTCGATACCGTGTGCCAGCTCGACACCGATGATCGCGGGCGGATCTGGGTTCATGTCATCGGCGAGGTGGAGCGCGATGCCGAGGGGCGCATCCGCCACTGCTTGGGCGCGACGCAGGACGTGACCGAGCTGTTCACCGCGCGCGAGGAAAGCGCGCGGCGCGGCGAGCAGCTATTCGCGGTGATCAACAGCATCAACGATCCCTTCTGCATCCTCGACACATCCGGCCGGCTCACCTTCTGCAACCAATCGGCGACCGATCTGATCGGC
Source organism: Proteobacteria bacterium SG_bin6 (assembly GCA_002083435.1). Lineage (GTDB taxonomy): Bacteria > Pseudomonadota > Alphaproteobacteria > Sphingomonadales > Sphingomonadaceae > Sphingomonas. The sequence goes on from LWDJ01000001.1 coordinate 14,414, forward strand.
CGCCCGCCAGAACTGATGACCGGCCAGTATTTCTGGGATATCTGCCCCTTCCCCGACGAAAGCACATCCACCCACACCGCGCGCAATGCCGTGCGCGAGCGCTGCGCCGTGTCGGTCGAGCTGCATCTGCCGCATGTCCTGCGGTGGTATCGGTTCAATCTGTACCCGACCGGGCATGGGATGCTGCTGCACCTGCACGACATCACCGAGCAGCGCGAGAAAGAAGAGCAGATGCGCCTGCTGCAGGCCGCCGTCGATCGCGCGAATGACTTCGTGTTCATCCTGAGCCGCGATTTCGACGACGCAAAGGGCGGGCGGCGTATCCTCTATGCCAACCAAACCTATTTGAACGCGACCGGATTCGCGGCGGAAGACATTATCGGCCAAACGCCGCTCGTGCTTTACGACAGCCGCAACGATCCCGCGCTGATCGAGCAAATCCAGGCAGCGGCGTCGCGCAACCAGTCGGTGCGCTGCGATCTATGGATGCGCTGCAAGAATGGGCAGGAAATCCTGGTCGAAACCGATGCGTCGATCATCCGCGGTAGCGAAGGCGAAGTGGCAAGCTGGCTCGTCATTCAACGCCCGGTCAGCGAACAGCGGCGGGTGGAGGCGCAGTTGCGGCTCAATACCGAGCGCTTGCGGCTGATTACCCGCGCCACCAGCGACGTCATCTGGGATTATGACGTCCATCAGGGCCGGATTTGGTGGAACGAGAATCTGCGCAACCTGCTGGGCTATGATCCCGCCACGTTCGACCCCAGCGTCGAGGGATGGGAGAATCTGATCGTTCCCGAGGATCGCGAGCGGGTGCGAACCAGCTTCGAGGGAGCGCTCGCGGGACAGGAAACGGTGTGGCGCGCCGACTATCGGCTGAAGCGCGCCGATGGCTCGATTGCGCACATCCTTGATCGCGGCTTCGTACTGCGCGACGAGATGAGCCGGCCGATCCGCGCGATCGGATCGATGGTGGACGTGAGCGCGCAGCGCGAGCTCGACGAGCAGCTGCGCCAAGCACAGAAGCTCGAAGCGGTGGGCCAGTTGACCGGTGGCCTGGCGCATGATTTCAACAATCTACTTACCGTCATTCTCGGCAATGCCGAGGCGATGGCGCAAATCGCCAGCGACGACCCCGATTTGCACGTGTTGGCCAAGATGACGATGAGCGCAGCCGAACGCGGTGCCGAACTCACCAACCGCCTGCTTGCCTTTGGCCGTCGCCAGGCGCTCGCACCACGCGATCTGGACAGCAACGAGCTGATGCAGGGCATGAGTGCGCTGCTACGCCGTACGCTGCCCGAAACGGTGCAGATCGAGCTGCAGCCCGCCGCGCAAATCTGGCCGGCACGCGCCGACCCCGGCCAGGTGGAAATCGCGCTGCTCAACCTGGCACTGAACGCGCGCGACGCGATGCCGAGCGGCGGCAGGCTGACGATCGGCACCGCCAACATCACCCAGGATAGCACGATCGGCGAGCAGGCCGATTGCATCCCGCCGGGCCAGTATGTCGCGATCTCGGTAACCGATACCGGGACCGGCATGACCCGCGAGGTGCTGCAGCGCGCTTTCGATCCGTTCTTCACCACGAAGGAAGTCGGCAAGGGCAGCGGCCTGGGACTGTCGATGGTCTACGGTTTCGCCCGCCAGTCGGGTGGAACGGTGACGATCGACACCGCATTGGGCCGTGGCACCACGGTTACCATCTACCTGCCGCGCGCGCCTGGCGAGGTCGCGGCAGCGCCGCGCTTGCGGCAGGCGCCCGATATCCCCACGGGGACCGAGACCATCTTGGTGGTGGAGGATGACGCGCTGGTGCGCAACCATGTCTGCGCGCTGCTGCGCGGGCTGGGCTACACCGTGCTCGCCGCCGCCGATGGGCGCGAGGCGCTGCGGGTGCTGCAAAGCGACTCTGCGGTTGACTTGCTGTTCACCGATATCGTGATGCCGGGTGAGCTCGACGGCAGCGCGCTGGCGACGCTGGCACAAGACCTGCGGAGCGGGCTGCGGTTGTTGTTCACCACCGGCTATGCCGAGGATCGCGCGCTGGACGGCGGCGATCCGCACCGTCCGGTGCGATTGGTGCAGAAGCCCTATCGTCGCGCCGAATTGGCGGCACAGGTGCGCGCGGCTCTCGACGCGGCGGCGCCAGTCAAGGCGTAACCTTATCGCGGGAGCTATTGCAGATTGAGCATGTTCCCCGCCTGCGCCATCAACAACGCAGCGCCGATATTGGGAACGTCGAGCTTTTTCAGAATGTTGGCCCGGTGCATCTCCACGGTGCGCACGCTAATGCCGAGATCATAGGCCACCGTCTTGCTCGGTCCACCATGCGCGAGCGCGGCCAGCACCTCACGCTCGCGCAGCGACAAGCGCTCGAGCGCGACCAGCCGCTTCGCTCGGCGACGGCGTTCGCGGGCGAGTTCGAGCGCGGCATCGGCGCGTTCCAACGCTTCGTGCAGCTCGGCCGCTCGGTATGGTTTGCGGATGAAATCCAGCGCGCCGGCGCGCATCGCCGCCACCGCATCGGGAACGTCGCCCGCGCCGGTGAGCAGCACCACGGGATGCCCGCATTCGGCCTCGTTCAATCGGGTTTGCACTTGCAGCCCGCTCAAATCCGGCAAATGCAGATCGAGCAACACGCAACCGAGCGGCAGGTCGTCCGCGACCGACAGGAACGCGCCGGCGGTGGCGAAACCCGCCACCTCGTGCCCGGCGCGACGCAGCAGGATCGCGAGCGAGGTAAGCAGTTCGGGTTCGTCGTCAACGATATAGACGTGCACGGCTTGTCTCCGGCGCCAGCTTTTACCAGGGATCGGCCAAAGATGAACGCGGCCCACACTGCGCAATGCGACCCAACGCCGCTCCGCGTCTATTCACGATTTATCCAGCTTGACTCTCACGGAAGTCGTGTTTGCCTAAAGTTCTTTCAAGATCGCAACGATCAAATTTTGCAAGGGGTTGCCCGCTTTGGGCCAGACGGGCCATGGGCTGCGCCGCGCTCTTGATCAAGATTAGGGATCGCCGGCTGATTCAAGTAAATAAGCCGGCATCGATACCACGTTCACCGCCGCTTATGCGGTTAGCGATCAACGCGGCGGCGACCGAACTTGCGAGCACCACCACCATGAAATCGATGTAATGCAGCGTCACCCAGCCACGGGGCGCCAATACGAACTGGAACAGGGCGTATAGCAACACCCCCCAGATCACCCCCACCATCGCCGCCCGCCCCGAAACCCCACGGAATACCAACCCGACAATGAACGCCGACAGGACCGGCATCGAGGACAATCCGTTCAGTTGCTGCAAAAGGTTGATGATGCTGTTCGCCCCCGCATAAACGGGCACCAGCACCAGCGCGATTGCTGTCACCACCAGCGTTGCCACTCCGGAAAGCCGCCATTGATCGCGCACCGCGCCGACGATGCGCGGGTGGAAATCGACCGCGTAAAGCGCGACGGTCGCGTTCAGGATGGCGGCGGTATGCGCGATCACGGCCGCCGCGATCATCGCCGCGAACGCACCGGCGAGCCAGGGCGGCAGGATATGCGCGACGAGCAGGCCGTAAGCCTTGTCCCCCACGGGACCGAGCAGCTTGTAGGCGACGACGCCCGGCAGCGTGACGATCACCGGAATGATCAGGATGCGCACCACCGCCGCCGCCAGCACGCCCTTCTGCGCTTCCCGCACATTGGGCGCGATCATCGCCTTCTGGGTGATATTCTGGTTGGTCGACCAATAATAGATCTGGATGAACACCATGCCCGTGAACAGCGTGTGGAACGGGATCGGCGAATTGGCGTCGCCGATGAAGGTGAGCCGCTCCGCCGGGACGCCGCTCAAGTCCCAGCCGATCGCCGACAGTGCGAGCACCACGATCAGCAGCGCGACGCCAAGCACACCGAAGCCCGAATAGGTGTCCATCACCGCGACCGCGCGCAGCCCGCCGAGGATTGTATAAGCCGCACTCACCGCCGCCAGAAATGCCGCGAGCGCGATGAGCGGGATACCGCCGCCAAACAGCGCGTTCAGGAACAGCGCGCCGCTGTAAAGACCGGCGGGAACATAGATCAGCACATTGCCGAACAGGAACAACGCCGAGATCAGCAACCGCACCCCCGCCGTATCGCCCGCGTAGCGGCGTTCGAGCAACTGGGTGACGGTGGTGCAGCCGTTACGATAGTAGATCGGCACGAACACGAAGGCGAGGATCAGCAACCCGACAAAGCCCGAAATCTCCCACCAGGCCAGCAACAACATCTGGTTGCCGTTCATGCCGACCAGCTGATCGGTCGAGAGATTGGTGAGCGTGATCGCGCCTGCGACATACAGCCAGCTGAGCCCGCCACCAGCAAGGTAAACGTCACGCTCCGATCCGTCGTGGCGGGTGGTGCGCACCTTGGCCCAGGTGGCGAGCGCGATCAGCGCGAGTATCCCCAGCGCGACTGCGACCTGAACGCCGTTCATCCTCCCTCCCCTTTTCCCAAGAGCATAGAAGGCGCTTTCGCGCGCGCAAGTCGGCAGGCTATGCCGGCCGCCAAGGGAGATCGTGATGCGTCTGGGCTGCTGCTATTATCCCGAACATTGGCCCGAGGCTTGGTGGGCCGAGGATGCGCGGCGGATGGCGGCGCTGGGGCTGAGCCGGGTGCGGATCGGCGAATTCGCCTGGAGCAGGATCGAGCCGGAACCGGGTCGGTTCGACTGGGGCTGGCTCGACCGGGCGATCGCGACGCTGGCCGGCGCCGGGCTTGGCATCGTCCTCGGCACCCCGACCGCGACCCCGCCCAAATGGCTGGTCGAGCGGATGCCCGACATGATCGCTCTCGACGCCCAGGGTCGCCCGCGCCGTTTCGGCTCGCGGCGGCATTATTGCTTCTCGCACCCCGGCTTCCGCGCCGAGGCCGAGCGCATCACCCGCGCGCTGGCCGAACGTTACGGCAATCATCCCGCCATCGTCGCGTGGCAGACCGACAATGAATATGGCTGCCACGATACCGCGATCAGCCATTCGCCAGCCGCCGCCGAGGGGTTCCGGGCGTGGCTCGCCGCGCGCTATGGCGATGTCGCGGCGCTCAACGCCGCCTGGGGCACCGTCTTCTGGTCGATGGAATATCTCGACTTCGCCGAGATCGACCCGCCCAACCTCACCGTCACCGAGCCGCACCCGGCGCATGTGATGGACTGGCGGCGCTTCTCCTCCGATCAGGTGCGCGCCTTCAACACGGCGCAAGTCGTGATCCTGCGCGCGGCCTCGCCGGGGCGCGACATCGTCCATAACTTCATGGGCTTCTTCACCCAGTTCGATCACCATGACGTCAGCGCCGATCTCGATGTGGCGACGTGGGACAGCTATCCGATCGGCTTCCTCGACAGCTTCTGGTTCAGCCGAGAGGATAAGCTGCGTTATGCCCGCCAGGGCCATCCGGACATCGCCGCCTTCCACCACGATCTCTATCGCGGCGCCGGGCGTGGGCGCTGGTGGGTGATGGAGCAGCAGCCAGGGCCGGTGAACTGGTCCGCGCACAACCCCGCCCCGCTTCCCGGCATGGTGCGGCTGTGGACGCTGGAGGCCGCGGCGCACGGTGCCGAGCTGACCAGCTATTTCCGCTGGCGTCAGGCGCCGTTCGGGCAAGAGGCGCATCACGCCGGGCTGCTCCGCCCCGACAGCGCCGAGGATCAGGGCGCGATCGAGGCGCGCGCCGCCGCGCACGATCTGGCGGCGCTGGGGGAGGTCGGCACGCCGCAGGCCCCGGTCGCGCTGCTATTCAGCTATCCGGCGAGCTGGGCGATCGAAACCCAGCCCCAGGGCAAGAGCTTCCGCTATCTTGAGCTCGCCTTCGAATGGTACACGGCGCTGCGCCGCCTGGGGCTGGACGTGGACATCGTCCCCCCCGAGGCCGATCTGGCGCGCTACCGGATGATCGTCGCGCCCAGCCTGCCGATGCTCGACACAGCGACGGCGGACAGGATCGCGGCGCTCGGCGTCCCCGTGCTGTTCGGCCCGCGCACCGGCAGCCGCACCGAAAGCTTCCAGACCCCGCCCGAGCTGCCGCCCGGCCCGCTCCAGGAGCATTTGCCGCTAAAAGTCGTGCGCGTCGAAAGCCTGCGCGAGGGCTTGGCCGAGCACGGCGACGGCTTCGCGGTGACCCGCTGGCTCGAGCATGTCGAGAGCGACCTGGCCCCCGAGGAAGAGCTCGCCGACGGACGCGGTATCGTGTTCGGCTCGGGGCAACTGCGCTACCTCGCCGCCTGGCCCGACGCTGCCTTGCTCGACCGGCTGATGCGACGCATGGCGCTGGAGGCCGACCTAAAGCTCACCCCCCTGCCCACCGACCTTCGCGTGCGCCGCACCGATCGCTGGTGCTTCGCGTTTAACTATGGCCCCGAAGCGGTGCCGCTCGCCCCGCTCGGGCTCGGCGCGCCCATGATCGGCGCCGACCCGCTCCCGCCCGCCGGTGTCGCGGCGTGGCCGATACGGGGGCGCAATGGTTGAAAAGACCGGCGCCAGACCAACGCGCACAACGACGCCATGTTCGCTCAACCCACCCACTTCACCGCTGGCGCCACCGGCCGCTGGCAGATAACCTCGATCGAGCCGATCATCGGCGGCGCCCTGCCCCCGGCCGAACGGCTCGCGGTCGGCCCGCCGGGGCACGGCGCGTGGCAATTGAGCGGCATCGCCAGCAATCTGCGCTACACCACCGCCGATGAACGCGACGCGCTGCAGCCGGTCTCCGCCCCGCTCGACCGGCGGGAGGCGCTCCACGGCGTGCTGATTCCGATCAGCAAGAGCAGCGCATGGTGGGCGCTGGCGCAGGACGAGCGCCGCGCGATCTACGCGCGCAGCGGCCATTTCTCGATCGGGCACGAGTATCTGCCAGAGGTCGCCCGAAAACTCTATCATTGCCGGGACTTGGGCGGCGAGTTCGATTTTCTGACCTGGTTCGAGTTCGCCCCCGAGCATGAGGGCGCCTTCGATAAACTACTTAAAAGGTTGCGCGAGACCGAGGAATGGCGCCATGTCGCGCGCGAAGTGGAAGTGCGCCTGGTCCGGTTGCCGGATACGGAGGCGCCGAAGCCAGGGGAATGAGTCGCTAGATGTTGCTTGAACAGGATGCGCCTTCGCACAGCGGCACGCCGGAGGCCGCGCTGCCCGCGGTGTGGTCGTGGAACGAGTGGGATCCGCTTGAGGAAGTCATCGTCGGCCGGCTGGAAGGCGCGACGATCCCGCCCTATCACGTCTCGGTCACGCTCAACGTGCCGAGCTTCACCGGCCGGCTTCACCGCCTGGTCGCGGGCCGCCGCTATCCCAAATGGATGGTCAAGCGCGGCCAGGCGGCGCTCGACAACCTGATCCGCGTGCTCGAACAGGCGAACGTCAAGGTTGTCCGCCCGGATCAGGTGCCGCACTATCGGAGCTTCGGCTCGCCGCTGTGGTCGAGCAAGGGCTTCTGCGTCGCCTGCCCGCGCGACGGCTATCTGGTGATCGGCGACGAGATCATCGAAACGCCGATGGCGTGGCGTTCGCGCTATTTCGAGGGCGACGCCTATCGCCGGCTGTTCAAGGATTATTTCCGCCGTGGCGCGCGCTGGACCTCGGCCCCGCGCCCGCAGCTGACCGACGAGATTTTCGACTATAACTACACCATTCCCAAATATGGCGAGCCGCTGCGCTTCCTGACGACCGAGTTCGAGCCGGTGTTCGACGCGGCCGACTTCGCGCGCGCCGGGCGCGACATTTTCGTCACCCGCTCCAACGTGACGAACGAGATGGGCATCACTTGGCTCGAACGTCATCTGGGCGACCGGTTCCGCGTCCACCGGATGCCGAGCAAGTGCCGCAACCCGATGCACATCGATTCCACCTTCCTGATCCTCGGCCCCAAGCGCGCGCTGGTGAACCCTGATTATCTGGACATGGACGCGCTGCCCCCGGTGCTGAAGGACTGGGAATTGCTGATCGCGCCGCGCCCCGATCCGGTCGACGACATCATGGAGAAAATCTCCATGTGCAGCCCGTGGACCAGCATCAACGTGCTGTCGCTCGACGAGAAACGCGTGATCGTGGAAGAGCGCCAGCCAAGCCTGATCAAGGCGTTCAAGGACTGGGGCTATGAACCAATCCCGTGCGACTTCATCGCCTACGGTCCGTTCGGCGGCGCGTTCCACTGCGCGACGCTCGACACCGTCCGGCGCGGGCCGAAGCCCGAGGGACTTTGAGACGGCGGGCGAGTAAGCGCCTGCAAACCAACCGCCCGTCACCCCGGCCTTGAGCCGGTGTCCCACTGGCTAGCGACGGCAGAAGAAGTGGGACCCCGGATCACGTCCGGGGTGACGCTGTTGTTTTGGGGGCACGTCAATTTGGGATCACGGCCCCCTAAAACCCCAACCGCGCGCTCAGCCGCACGTCGCGCCCGGCGAGCGGCGCGAAGTCCTTCAGGAAGCTCGCGTGGCGACGCGCCTCGGCATCGAACAAATTGTTCGCGGCGAGGCGCAGCTGCAGCCGGCTCAGGCGCGGCAGCGGCTTCCAGGCGAGGCTCAGGTTCACCATCACGAAGCCGCGCGTCGGCGTTTCGAACGCGGCGACGCGGCTTTGCGGCGTGGTCCACTCGATTTCAGCGCGCCCGTCGATCCGGTTGGAGGTGGCGCTCATCCCCGCCAGCAGGCGCAGCGGCGGGATGCGCGGCACCGGCGCCCCGCCGGCAAGTGTCGCCTCGGTGTAATCGACCAGTGCATTACCAGCGATGGCGAGACCATGCCAGCGTCCGATCGGCACCCGGCCCTGCGCCTCGATCCCCCAATAGCGCGCCGGGGCGACGGTGAAGGCGAACACCGGCAGCCCCTGCACCAGCGCGCCGGTTTCAGCCGGAAAGATATAGCTCGAAAAATCGGTGTAATGCGCGGCGATCGTCGCGCTGCCCCAGCGTCCCTGCCCGCGCAGCACTGCCTCGACGCCCCAGCTGCGCTCGATCGGGAGCGCGGGGTTGCCAATCAACTGGCCTTGGGTGCCGGGGTCGATGCCCTGGGTGAGCAATTCCTCGACCACCGGCGCGCGCTCTAGATAGCTGGCGTTGAGCGCGAGCTTCCATTGGGGCAGCAGCGCATAATTGGCGCCGCCCGAAATCGCCCAGACGCCAAAACCGCGCCCAAGTGGCGGGTTGCGCAGGATGGGATCGACCACCGCGCGCACGTCGCTCTGGTCGAAACGCACCGCGCCCTCCAGCTTCAGCCGGCCGAGATCGAGATCGTGCAGCGCGAACAGCGCATATTGCCGGGTGCGGTTGGGCGGCAGCAGCGGCGCCGCGCCCAGCACCTTGAAATCGCGATCGGCATAGGAAGCGCCAAGCGTCGCGCGCCAGGCATGGCGGCCGAACACCGCTTCCACCCGGCTTTCATAGCCCAGGTTGCGGAACGCCGCCGAGATCGGGCCACCGCGCACGATCTCGAAATGGCGGTAATCGGCCCAGGCGAAGCGCCCCCGCAGCGTGCTCAGCAGCCCCGCAGGCAGGTCCACTTCAAACCGGCCGTCGATGCGGAGCTGGTTGAGCGCGATATAGGTGTCGGGCTGCGGCGTTGCCGGATCGAGCGATAGCCGCGTCGGCAGGCCATATTGATTGCCGTAGTTGGAGAGCGAAAAGCCCGCATGGCCGCCGCCGAACACCGCGCTCAGCCCCCCGCCCACTTCCCAGGTCTGGAACCCGGTATTGGGGAGCGGCCCGCGCAGCCGCGCCAGCCGCGCGATCGCCAGATCGGGCGAGGCAGCGGCGATGGCGCGCGCGATCGGCGCGAGGATGAACCCGCCGGTCTCGACCGAATCGCCGCGCAGATACTGGCTATCGAAATGCGCGACCCAGGGGCCACCGAGCGGCGCATCGACGCGGGCGCCGAAGCTCGCCTCGGTGGCGGCGCTGCCATAGCCGAGCTGCGTCGTCGCCTCGATCCCAGCGGGCGCGCGGCGCGGGATGCGGCCGCTGACGGTGTTCACCACCCCGCCGTTCGATCCCGAAGCATAGAGCAGCGCGGCCGGTCCACGCAGCAGCTCGATCCGGTCGGCGACCAGCGGATTGAGCGCGACCGCGTGATCGGGGCTGGTGTTCGATACGTCGAGCGTCCCCACTCCGTCGATGAGCAACCGCCCGCGCTCGCCCTGAAACCCGCGCAGCACCGGGCGCGACGCGCTGGGGCCGAAGGCGGTGGAACTGATGCCGGGTTGATGCGCGAGCGTCTCGCCGATCGTCGCGCGAGCGCGGGCAACGAGTTCGTCGCCCGAAAGTACCGCGCCGCTCGCGACCAGGCTGGTCTGGCGACGCACCCGCGCGCCGGTGACGACGACGTCGGGTGGCAACGCCGCCATCGGCGCCATCTGTGCCACCTCGGTGGGCGTCATGCCCTCGATCGCGGGCATGTCGGGCGGTAACGGAGATTGTTGTGCCGGGGCGGACGACGCAGTCGGGTCGGCGGGTGTCTGCGCGTCCGCCCCGGCAGCGGCGGCGCCAGCAATCGCCAGCGCCGCACTTAGGGTGGCCAGTTGGATAGGGGACAGGCTGGTCACCCGGCTCGGGACACGGTTGAGTTTAGTTGATACGATAAACCACCGGGCAGTTGACCACGAAGCCCACCGCGCGGAACGGCCCGCCGTCCAGGCTCTTCAGGAAGCCGCGCGTATCCATCTCGGCGGCCTGCAGCGCGCTGGTGATGCGATAGCGATAACCCTTCTGGATTGCCTCGTCGGTCCACACCAGCGGGAAGATGCGCCACATCGGCGAATAGTCCAGATTGATCGTGGGGATGCCGCCAAGCACGTTCAGCGGGCCGCCCTCGCCGCTCAGCGCGCTCACCAGACCCTGGCGGTGCGGATTGTCCTTGCCGGTCGCGCCGTTCACCACGACAACGATGCGCTCGGCTGATTCACCCGGCGAGGCATCCTCGAGCGCGAACGGCAGATCCTTGAGCGCCGGCGCGTAGATGGCGTTTTCAAGCGTCGCGACCAGCGGATCGTTCGCCTCGGTGGAGAGATACTGGATCGGCTTGTCGAAGGTATAGCCCAGCGTCAGCTTGAGCGTGACGGTTTCGTCACGCGGGCAGATCGCGACAACCTTGTCATGCACCTTGCTGTAATCGGCGTTGCCGTCGCACATCGTGTTGAGCTCGGCCTCGCTCGCCATCGAGACGACGGGGGCATTGAAGATCACCGATTTGGCCGAGTTATCGATATAGACCATGGGCGTATAGGCGGCGTCCCCCACCGCGCCCGGCTGGAAGCTCTTGGGCGGGAACGGCGCATTGGCCGGGCCGGGAACGATCGACAGCGCCGGCTTGAAGTCCACCGAGCCGGCATTGAAGGTGAAGGTGCCGTCCTTCTCGATCGTCGCGTGGCGGGTGGCGGCGCCCGTGAGGCCATAGGCCATTTTCGGCGAGTAGTTGACGCCGCTCAAATTGGCGAGGTTCTCATCGGTGGTGTCGGTAATGATGAACCAAACCGGGCGGCCATCCTTCAGCTTGCCCTTGCGCAGCGGCAGCGTCGCGGTGCCCTTCTCGAGATCGACATGGGCCGATTTCATCAACAGCACCGGCCCAAGAAATTCAGGCTTCACCTCCGAAGGTGAAGGTTGCGCGACGATCGTGCGCTGATCTTGATAAATCGAGGCTGGCGCGCGGCGTACCTCGTCGAGGGGCTTGCCCTCTTTACCGCGCACAACGACTTCCCCTGCGAAAGCGCTTGTCGCGGTTCCGGTCAGTAGGATGCCGGCCAGGATCGCGGCCTTCTTCGTGATGGCTTTCGACAACATCGGTTTCTCCTGTTCAGCGACTTCCGCTCATCGCGCATCTATTGCGTGGCGGCGCCGAAATGCCGTGAATCGAGCAGGCACGCTTTCAGGTTCGCGGTCGCTTTTGTGGATGCTTGCCCGGTCGAGGGTGGCGCTCGACGATTATGTTCGAAAACCGACAAGAGGCATCTGACTCACAAAATTTCACGGCGACAATCGGTTGCCGACGTCACCTTGGCGGCTGGTTGGCTGTTTTCCGGCACTTCCGCTTTATTGCGGTTCTGCCGCTCGACCCCTTGCGCCTGTGTCACGATCGACCGAGCTAGCACCCACGGGTTGGCAGCGATGAAGCAGCAATGTGCTGCCGTTACCCAGCGACCAGGGAGTCTACCGATGTGCAACGCGCTTAGGCCGAACGACCTGATGTACCACGGCGTCACCGGTAGCGCCGGGTATGACGCGATCCAATTCTCGCTGCCACCCGTCGCCGAGCTCGTTTATCTTCATGCAGACCGGTTGAGCATGGTCCGTCATCTCGGTGCGCGCGGCGATGGCCAGGTACGCGTTCGCAGCCATGATGATGGACACGCCGCGCTGCTCGTCAATCTGGGGGCGCAGGGTCGCTGTCGCGGTCAGATCGATGGCGAACAGATCGACAAGCCGTTGCTGCGTCATCATGTCAGTTTCGTGCCGGCGGGCACGGTCGCCGACGTCGAATGCCCTGCCGGGCACAGCGCGCTGATCCTCTGTATCCCGCGCGAATATCTCGCACAGCTGACGTGCGAACTGGGCACCGGGATACCGACAGCCTTCCATGCTGAACCGCATCAGCGGCTCGCGCAGCTCGTGATGATGATCGAGCAAGAAATGCGCGCGCCCAGCTTGGCGTCCGATCTGCTGGTGGAGGGGCTGATGCGGGCGATCGCGGCGGTGCTGGTGCGCAGCAACGATCCAGGCCCGCGCGAACGGGTGCATCTGTCACCCGCCAAGCTCAGCCGGGTGCTGGCTTATATCGAGGCCAATCTCGATAGCGACATCAGCCTGAGCGCTTTGGCGGCGGTTGCGGGCCTCTCGCCCTTCCACTTCTCGCGAACCTTCAAGCTGGCGACGGGCGAAAGCCCCTATCATTATGTCAGCCTCCGCCGCCTCGCCCGCGCGCAGCAATTGCTGAGCGACAGCCAGCTGCCGCTGGTGCAGATCGCGCTCGAATGCGGCTTCGCGAGCCAATCGCACTTCACATCGGTGTTCAGCAAAGCGCTCGGCACCTCGCCAGGGCGCTATCGCCGCGAATATGTTCGATAACAGCGCAGAGATCCGCAATCGGTATACGAAACGAAGAATATTATCTCCCCAACCGATCATATCTATCCTGAGCCGCTAATAAAAGGGCTCGAATATGACCGGTATTATCAAGGGCGGGTTCTTCGCCTTATCTATCGCATTGGTTGCTTCGCCAACGATTTGCCTTGCTGATCCGATCGACCCGGCAGCAGCCACAGCTGAACCTCCTGTGGGCGAGCCGGCGATCGCCGTTACCCAAGTCGATCCCGCCCCGGCTCCGCGCGAATGGACGCCGCTTAAATTCAGCAACTTTGGCAAGGAATTCACCGAGCGGTGGATCCCCGTACCAAACGGCACCAGCGGCGCGCCACGTCAGGGTTGGCTGGCGACAGCGGATGGCTTCTTCACCCGCGAATTTCACCTCGCCTATGATTATACTGACAGTCGTGGGCCGGATGCCCATGAGGTGCTGGTACGCTTCAACTATCCCTTGTCGCGCCGCTTCTGGGCCGGGCTCGAGGTGCCCTTCTATCAGCGCCTTACCAATGGACGCGACAATTTCGGCGACATCACCTTGTCGACGCTCGTGATGCTCGCCGAAACGCGCAACCTGTCGATCAACACCGGCGTCGGCTGGCGGCTGCCAACCGGATCAGTGCTACTGGGCAACAACCGTTTCTCCCCCACCCCACAGGTGAACGTGTTCACCGACGTTGGCCACGGCTTCTCGTTGCGCGGGCGCGTCGGCTACCAGTTCGCCGATCGCGGCGACGCGGACGCGGTCGTCGTCAACGCGACGATCGGGCAAACGGTGACGCCACATTCCAAAACGCCGTTCGGCGATCTTACCTGGTATGTCGCTGCAAACTGGTCCCAGCCGGTGACCCGCAACGCGCCGAGCTTCGTCAGCATCACGCCGGGCCTGCGTACCCATCTGGGCGGCAATCTGTTTTTGTTGGGCGGCATCACCTTCCCGGTTACGCCCTATCGCGACTCGTTCCGTGAGCGGTTCATCGTTCAGATCGTTCAGGGTTTCTGAAGCGCTTGCGCCGCCGCGCCTTAGCGACAGGCGCGGCGGAATTCGGCCGGCGTGTGACCGATCAACGCCCGGAAGCGCTCGCTGAAGCGCGCCGGGCTCGAAAAACCGGTCTCGGCGGCGATCTCGGCGATCGAGCGGTCGCCGGCGCGCAGTTCGTCGACCGCGGCAGCTACGCGCTCGGCGATGACGAAAGCATAGGGGGTGAGCCCGGTCGCAGCGCGAAACGCGCGGATGAAGTGATAGCGGCTCATGCCCCCCTCCGCCGCGAGCGTATCGAGTGTGATCGGCATGGCGAGGTGCGCGCGGACATAATCACGTACCCGCGCGACCCGTGCCGGCGGCAAGGGCGCATCGACCAACGCGCGCGGCGTCGGCCCGGTGAGCGTCGCCAGCCGCAGGTTGAGCCGGGTTAGACGCGCCTCGGCCGCCAGCGGATCGGTACCGCTATCAGCGAGCAGCAGTTCAAACAGCGCCCGCACGATCGCATCGCCGCGCCCCAGTTGGTCGGCGAAGCGAACCTGGTTTGGCGCGACGCCATAGGTCTCGGAAACGTCGTGCGCGAAGCGGTCGGGATGGAGGAACAGATGCGCGAAATCGATCGGCCCGGCGGTGAGCCAACGATAGCTGCTGCCCGCCGGCACCATGGTAAAGGCGCCGCTACCAATATCGACATGCGCGGTGCCCAGACCGCCGGAACGAACGATGCGCTTCGGCCCGCCGAGGTGCAGGACGAGCAAATGATGATCGAGCGGCGGCTGCATCATTGCGGGCGCGGTGCTCGACCAGCGCTGGATCAGCGCGCCCGACAGATGATTGCACACCGCGACCGGCGGCCGCCCCTCGGCCCATTCGGCCCAGGCATTAGGGGGCAACCAATCACGCCCGCGCAGCCGGCGCTGGCGACGCGAGCCCCCCGCCGAATGCGGCGATGGGAGTGCTCCCAGCGGTAGGCGATTGGCGACAGTCACCAAGCTATCCCTTTGATCGCGCTGGCCCTTACGCCAATCGCTGCCTCTGGACACCAGATTAGCGTCAACCCGGCATGACAGGGTGTATCGTTTCGATGCGTGGCGCGGCGTCGACCAGTAGTGCATAAAAGCACGATCGGTGCCACCGGGGCTAGCACGGAAAGGCCAAGAACTTGAACGATGTCGTTCGAGAACTCGATAAGGCGGCCGAATCAGCGATCGGCCTCGACGCCCCGCTGGCCGAGAAGCTGGCTGTCGTCACCCGGCGCTTGATAAGTGTAAGCCCCAAATTTGTTGCGGCGATCGAACAGTTTATCAACCGCTTGGAACATGCCGGCGCCGGCCTCCAGGCCCCGCGCGCCGGTCAACCAATGCCGGCTTTCCGTTTGCCCGATCATGCGCATCGGCTGGTATCGCTCGCTGAGCTGCTCGATCAGGGGCCCGTCGCGATCGTCGTCATTAGGGGCCATTGGTGCCATTATTGCCGCGTCCAAGTTGCCGATCTCGCGGCGGCCGCGGGCCGAGCGCGGCTGGTGTTCATCTCCGCCGAAACTCACGGCCCGGCCGCCGCCCTCCGCGCGAAAATAGGAGACGATGCCGTGTTCCTGTGCGATGTCGGCGCGGGCTATTTGCTGTCGATAGGGCTCGCGGTGTTGATAGACCCCAGAGTCGCCCGGCAGATCGAAGCGGCGGGGGTCGACGTGCCGAGTTACCATAATGGCGGCGGGTGGATCGTGCCGATCCCGGCGGTGTTCGTGGTCGACCGGGACGGCGTGATCCGGGTTGCCCATGTCGATCCGGACTATCGTCGGCGGCTCGATCTGCGTGCGGTGTTAGCTACGCTCACGCCGCCGCCGGGGGCGCTACCGCCGACCAATCCGCCGACCGCAGCAGGTTGACGAGCGCCGCCGCCTCGCGCGGCTGCGGCCGGCCGGTCACCGCATAAATCGCGATCGTGCGCGAAAGCGGAAGTCCCAGGCCGCGCCGGCGCCGCAGCTGCGTGTCCGCAAGGCCGCTGGCCGGCACCAGGCCCACACCCACCCCTGCCTCGACCAGGGCGATCATGTCATCGCATTGATCGACCTCGTGCGCGCGGCCGGAATCGACCCCCGCCGCTTCCAGCGCCGCTACCGCGCCGCAGTTCAACCCCGCCCCGCGATGGAGGACGAAGGTCTCGCCCGCCTGCGCCGCCGCCAACACCGGGACCGCGCCGGCCTCCGCCGCGAGCGGATGGTCGGCGGGGAACAGCAGATCGAAACCCTCGGTGAAGATCGGCCGCGCCTCGAACCGATCCCAGTCATCCTCGAGCAGCCCGCAGATCGCCAGATCCGCCTCGCCACGCTTCAACATCGCCGCGATCCCGTCCGGCGCGGCGCGGCGCAGCTTCAGCCGTAACCCTGGAAAAACGCGCCGCAGCTCGCGCAGCATCGGCATGATCAGTTGCAGATCGAGCACACGCGCGATCGCGAGCCGCAACGTCGTCGCCTCTCCCGCCGTCACCGCCGCTGCCAGCGCCTTGGCCGAGACTGCGCTGTCATAACACTGGCGCAGCATCGGGAGCAGTCGCGTGCCCAGTTCGGTCAGATGGGTAAACCGCCCCTCGCGGCGGATCAGTTCATCACCGAGCTCTGCCTCAAGCAGCTTGATACCACGCGTCAGCGCGGGCTGGCTCACTTGGCACTGCGCCGCCGCACGGGTGAAATTGAGCGTTTCGGCCACCGCCAGAAAATAGCGGACCTGTTGCATTTCCATGTGGCTGGCCTCCCGTCAGTGCGCGATGTTCTGTGCTAGGTTCGCGGCGAGTCGAAAGACCGTTACAACGGGGAGGGAGCGGGTACAGAGTTGGTCTATGGTCATCTTCATACAGGCGGGCCATCCGTTACGCGATTTCCGTTCGATGACGATTGCCAAGCTTCGTGAACGAAGCTTTCCGAAAGTTGCGCTCGCCGCTGGTTGACGCCTTACCCGCGACTGTGCCAAGGCACGGGCATCTCGCGGGTGTAGCTCAATGGTAGAGCAGAAGCTTCCCAAGCTTACGACGAGGGTTCGATTCCCTTCACCCGCTCCACATTCGCGCTAAACCCGCAGAAATCCGCCATTCCGGCGTCGGAACCGGTTCTGCGGGACACGCGACTGTGCACCAAGCTGCGCACACACCATCACCGTCCACCCGCTAAAAGAGCCGGTGCCGCCGACCGCGGCGAGGCTTGGAAGTGGCGACGATTTCGTATCTCACGCGGCGTGGTGCGCGTTACCATTACCGCCGCAGGCTCTACCGGCGGAAATTCGTAAACCGTCCTATAACCGTTCCGTTGAAGACCGCCGACCCCCTCGAGGCACGCCGCCTCGTCTGTCGGCTGTCGGTCCGATGGGATGCGATGACGATGATGATGAACGAGCGGATTGATCGCGGCTTTATGACCGCAAGTGAGGCCGTTGCTCTGTTTAAGCGCGGCCTCGACGAGGAGCTCGGTCTGGCAACCGCCGCGCGGCTCGACGGAGATGGACCGAGTGATACTCGCACCGCTCGAGTGCTTGAGGCGACCTATCGCATCGCCGCCCGCCTTGCCCCGGATACGGACACGATATCGTTCGAGTTGTTGAATAGCTTCACGGTGGGGTTCTCAGACGCTGACCGCCATGCGGTCGTGCTGATGCTCAAGGCGTTGGCACCGCACCGGGCGGCCGCAGCCAGCGCGAATGCCTGCCTCGCGTCGATCGGCGCCCCGATCAACGCCGCCACGAGCCGTGACGCCAGGGCACAAATCTTGTTGGCCAAAGCCGAAGCCCAGGCCAGGGCTCAGCTTCTTGATCGCGCTGAAGTTACAGCCTGCGGCAATCCTATGTCGATTCTCCTCGACGACAACTTGGTCATGCAGCTTCGAGGCAAGGCTAGCCAGCCAGCGCGAGCGGCGCCGGTGCCTGCCGAGGCGCCAATCCCAACGCCGTTCTTGACGACCGACACGCGCCGCCTCGCGGATGTCATCGACGGCACCGTCGCCGACATCCAAGCATCCGGGGATTGGAACGAAGACGTGGCGCAACGCGTACGCGTCATTGACGTGATGGGGTGCACGGCCCCCGCACCCAGAGAGGTGTGTAATGATGTGGCTGTCGGAAGCCACGTCTAGAGG
>LWDJ01000002.1 GCA_002083435.1 Proteobacteria bacterium SG_bin6
TGGGTGCGGGGGCCGTCCACCCCATCACGTCAAGCGGCGTGGTCGGGCTGGTGTCGCCGATGATGCTCGCCGGGTCATAGGGGTTGAGCGTCGTCGCGTTGAACGTTGCGCGCTGGACGCCCGAGGGCAGGTTCAGCCGTTGGCTTGCGCGAGCTTATACCGTGCGGAGCGCCCGGAGGACCGCGCGGGGCGCGGGCCTCAGCGCCGCACGGGCGCGGCAACGCGCCCCGAAGCATCGCCCCAGAGCTGCTGGGCAATGCCCTGCAGCGTGTCGCCAGCGCGCACCACATAGCCGCCGGCGTCCGAGCCCTGATCATAGCTGGTGATCGGCGTCACGCCCGATTGATCAAAATCGGCATAAGCAGTCTCGGTCGTCGCGCCGCCCCGGAACGCGCCGTTCCCCGGGCTCGTCGTGCGCAGTTCCACCGAGCGCAGATAATTCACCTCAAGCGTGCCGTTGTTCCCGGTATAACCCAGTTGCTTGCCGCCGAACCGGATAACAAGCAATTAAAACGTATCTGGACTAGGCAGCATTATCAAACTATTCCCGCCAGCGGGCAAAATTTTCACTCCCTGCAAAAAAGCTTGTTGCGCAGCTTTCGTGAAGCGGTGCCATTTAAGAATCACGCTCTTCCCGGTGGCAGGATCTATCGCATAAGACCCACTTAGCATGTTAGCCCGTACCATTTTAGAAGCCATTCTCCAACGTCTCAACACGACTGGGTCATTCGTCGTCGATGAAAGCCAAGATTCTTCTAATCCAATCGACGTCAGCGAGCCAATCGTCAGAGTTAGGGCGTTTGGATTAGACATCTTGAAATCGTAAATACTTTTGGCCGATATAATTGGTGGGCTGATTGAGAATATCAACGCCTTACGGTCACTGGAGTCTACCAATTCTACACGTGGAGATAACCTCTCGTAAAAATGCGGTGGATTTCCAATAATATCAACCATAAACAAATCGTTATCTTCAATCAAGCCGGCTACAAGATCGCCGATCTCAAAAGGCATCGCGTGAAACTGAAGAGACATACCGGTCATCGGTCATATGGCGTGAAATCTGTTTCAATTCCAGCCCCTCTCAGATCTTGCATCGCTTCCAACTCTCGTTTAACTGGCGTGCCACCCGCCTTTGTTTTTCCAACATTCAATGCTCGAACCGGCAGCGAACCGATCAGCAGGCGCTGCGCCACCCAGCAACGCCGCCATCGCCAATGCCGCGAAGCCGAGCTTCATGCCGGCACACCGCCCCCCAGCACCGCCCTAACCGCCGCCACCGCGTCCGCAGCCTTCGCGCCGTCCGGCCCGCCGCCTTGCGCCATGTCCGAGCGACCGCCGCCGCCCTGGCCGCCGAGCGCCGCCACCGCCGCCTTGAGCAAGGCAACGGCATGGTGCGTCCCCGTCAGATCCTCGGTCACGCCGACCGCGACCGAGGCGCGGCCTTCGTTCACCGCGACGATCAGCGCGACGCCCGAGCCGAGCCGCGCCTTCAGCTCGTCGACCGCGCCGCGCAAGCCTTTGGGATCGAGCCCTTCGACCACTTGCCCCAGGAAAGCGACGCCGCCCACGCTCTCCGGCCCCGCCGGCGCCGCGCCCGCGCCGCCGCCCAGCGCCAGCGCTTTCTTCGCCTCGGCCAGCTCGCGTTCCAGCCGGCGCCGCTCCTCGACCAAGGCGGCAACGCGCGCCGGCACCTCGTCGGGCGCGGCCTTGAGCACGGCGGCGGCCTCGCGCAGCTTCTCGTCGCGCCCGGCGAACCAGCGGCGCGCGGCCTCGCCGGTCAGCGCCTCGATCCGGCGCACGCCCGAGGAGACGGCGCTTTCGCCCACCACCTTGAACAGCCCGATTTCGCCCAGCGCGCGCACATGCGTGCCGCCGCACAGTTCGAGTGAATAAGTGCGGCCATCCTCGCGCCTGCCCATCGAGACGACGCGCACCTCATCGCCATATTTCTCGCCGAACAGCGCCATCGCCCCTTCCGCGATCGCTTCGTCGGGCGTCATCAGCCGCGTCTCGACCGCGCCATTGGCGCGGATATGCGCGTTGACATCGGCCTCGACCTCGGCGAGCCGCGCCGCCTCGATCGCGACCGGCTGCGAGAAATCGAAACGCAGCCGATCGGGCGCGACCAGGCTGCCCTTCTGCGCGACATGCGCGCCAAGCCGCTCACGCAGCGCCTCGTGCAGCAAATGGGTGGCCGAGTGGTTCGCGCGCAGCGCCGCGCGCCGCGCGCCATCGACCAGCAGATGGAGCGCATCCCCCACCGCGATGCTGCCGCTTTCCACCGTCACCCGGTGCGCGAACACGCGGCCGAGATATTTCTGGGTATCCTCCACCCGCGCGGCCTTGCCCTCGGCGAAGACGCGCCCGGTGTCGCCCTGCTGGCCGCCGCTTTCGGCGTAGAAGGGCGTCTGGTTGAGCACCACCTCCACCGTCTCGCCCGCCTCGGCACGCTCGACGCGCGCGCCGCCGCGCACCAGCGCGAGCACGGCGCCCTCGCCTTCTTCCGCCGCATAGCCGGTGAATTCGGTGCCGCCGAAGTCCTCGGCGATGTCGAACCAGATTTCATCGGAAGCGCGCTCGCCCGATCCCTTCCAGGCGGCGCGCGCCATGCGCTTCTGCTCGGTCATCGCCGCGTCGAACCCGGCGCGATCGACGCCGAAGCCCTGGGCGCGCAGAGCGTCTTCGGTCAGGTCATAGGGGAAGCCGAACGTGTCGTAGAGCTTGAACGCGGTTTCGCCCGGCAGCGTGCCACCAGGGGTCATGCCGGCGGTCGCCTCGTCGAGCAGCTTCAGCCCCTTGTCAAGGGTCTGGCGGAAGCGGGTTTCCTCCTGGGCAAGCGTCGCCTCGATCAGCGGCTGGGCGCGGACCAGCTCCGGGTAAGCCGCGCCCATTTCGGCGACCAACGCGCCGACCAGCCGGTGCATCAGCGGCTCCTTGGCGCCGAGCAGATGCGCGTGGCGCATCGCCCGACGCATGATCCGGCGCAGCACATAGCCGCGGCCCTCGTTCGCCGGCAGCACGCCGTCCGCCACCAGAAAGCCCGCCGAACGCAGATGATCGGCGATCACCCGGTGGCTCGCCCGCGCAGCCCCTTCCGCCGGCGCGCCGGTGAGCGCGGTGGAGGCGGCGATCAGCGCCTTGAAGGTGTCGGTATCATAATTGTCATGCACGCCCTGCAGCACCGCGGCGACACGCTCGATCCCCATGCCGGTGTCGATCGATTTCTTGGGCAGCTCGCCGACGATCTCGTTCGCCGCCTGCTCGAACTGCATGAAGACGAGGTTCCAGATTTCGACGAAGCGGTCGCCATCCTCATCCGGTGATCCCGGCGGCCCGCCGGGAATGTGGCTTCCGTGATCGTAGAAGATTTCGGAGCACGGGCCGCACGGGCCGTTATCACCCATCGCCCAGAAATTATCCTTGGTCGGGATGCGGATGATCCGCTGCTCGGGAAGCCCGGCGATCTTGCGCCACAGCTCGAACGCCTCGTCATCGGTGTGATAGACGGTCACCACCAGCCGATCGGCGGCGATGCCCCATTCGCGGGTGATGAGGTTCCAGGCGAGGCTGATCGCGCGTTCCTTGAAATAATCGCCGAAGGAAAAATTCCCCAGCATTTCAAAGAAGGTGTGGTGGCGCGCGGTATAGCCGACATTGTCGAGATCATTATGCTTGCCGCCCGCGCGCACGCATTTCTGCGAACTGGTCGCGGTGACGTAGGGGCGGCTCTCCAGCCCGGTGAAGACGTTCTTGAACGGCACCATGCCGGCGTTCACGAACATCAGCGTCGGGTCGTTCTGCGGCACCAGCGGCGCCGAGGGCACGCGGGCATGGCCCTCACGCGCGAAATAATCGAGGAAGGAGCGGCGAATGTCGTTGGTCGAAGTCATGCGCTCCGTCTAGGCGGCGCGGCGCGCGCGCTCAAGCGAAAGCCGGGCGCGGTGAGCCGATTTGCGCGCTTACCCGCCGACCTCAAGCGCGAACCAGCGCTGCTCGGCGAGCAGCAGATCGTGCATCATCCCCTGGCAGATGCGCGACTCGCGGCAATAGCCCTTCCAATCGGCGACCACGCTGGGCACTGACCAGCGGCAAATCTGCTCACGCAGCCGAGTGTCATAGGGCCGGCGCAGCGCCAGCAGTGCCAGTGCCTGACGACGCGCGAGGAACGGATCGAGTTCGGCGCGGCGGGCGAGTTCGGAACGCTGGACGACCAGCCGCGCCTTGGTGACCGCGCTGAGCGCCGGCACCTCGGCACGGGTTAACCGGCCGAGCACATCGAGCGCATCGAGCACCGGCAGCGCCGCCAGCCGCTGGCGCTCACGCCATTCCGCGGCCGGCGTGCCGTGTCCCCTCTCCCTCATGTCCATCGCCAGGCAAGCCATGATCGTCCCTTTCGCCGGCCCTGAATTAGGCCGGCGATACCGATCAAAACCTTGCCTAACCTCCTCGTAAATCTGCGATCTAGGGATTATCCCAAGGGCGCGTCGAGGCTTTGCGGCGGGGTGCTGAACCAGCGCGGACCGGCGGCGGTCATGTAGAAACAATCCTCCAGCCGCACCCCGAACTTGCCGGGCAGATAGAGCCCCGGCTCGTTCGAGAAGCACATGCCCGGCGCGAGCCGAGTCGCCTCGCCGCGCACCAGATTGACCGGCTCATGCCCGTCGAGCCCGATGCCGTGCCCGGTACGGTGCGAAAGGCCGGGCAGGCGATAATCGGGGCCATAGCCCCAGCCGGTGTAGCGCCGCCGGACCGCGTCATCGACGCTCCCCGCTGGAGCCCCGACCTGCGCCGCCTTGAGAGCGATCTGCTGCCCCTCGCGCACCTGGTCCCACACGCGGCGCTGCTCGGCGGTGGCGGTGCCGAACACCAGGCTGCGCGAAATGTCGGACTGATAGCCCTCGACCGCGCAGCCGCAGTCCATCAGCACCATCGCTCCGGGCGCCACCCGCTGCGGCTCGCGGCTGCCATGCGGGAGCGCCGAGGCCGGGCCGATCAGCACCAGCGCGAATTCGGGGCTGCCGCCGAGCTTCGCGGTCGCCGCGTTGACCAGCGCGGCGATGTCCCCCGGCGCCATGCCCGCCTCGATGCGGGGCACCGCGAAGCGCAGGGCGGCGATGGTGATGTCTGCCGCCTTCTGCATCAGCGCGATTTCGGCCGCGCTCTTGATCATCCGGCAACCGCGCACCACCGGGTTCGCGGAAGCGAGCCGCGCCCCCGTCGCGCGGGCGAGCCCGTCACTCGCGAAGAAGCGCGCGCTCTCCTCGATGCCGATCACCCGCGCGGGCAGCCGCTTGTCGCGCAGGAAGCCCGCGATCAGCGCGAACGGGCTTTGATCTTCCTGCCACACCCGCACCTCCGCCGGGATGGCGAGCGTCTGGCGGACCGAGGGTTCTTCGAAAAACGGGGTGACGACCAGCACCGGCCCCTCGGCGGGGATCAGCGCCGCGGTCAACCGTTCGCTGCGGTGCCATTCGATGCCGGTGAAATAGACAAGGCTCGCGCCGGGTTCGATCAGCACCGCGTCGAGCCCATGCGCTTTCATCAGCGCGCGCGCGGCGTCGATCCGCCGCCCGCGCTCGGCGGCGTCGATCGGGCGGACATCGCCGGTCATCGTGGCGAGCCCGCGCAGATCGGGCTCGGCGGCGCGCGCCGCCCCCAGCCACAGCCCCGCGGCCCCCATCAGGCCCAGCCCCATCATCCGCCGCCGATCGATCATCTTGCCTCCGTGCCCGCTTTCGATAGGACGGGGAGCGGGTTGGGGGCAAGCTGGACGGGAATTGGGGCATGGCCAATCGTTTGACCATTTACATCGTGATCGCGCTGATCCTCGGCCTGTTCACCGGCTGGGCGATGCACGAAGCGATCAAGACCAGCGCCCCGGCCACCGCCGCGGTGCTGAAGGACGCGACCCAGCTTTTTCCCATCCTGACGACGATTTTCCTGCGGCTGATCAAGATGATCATCGCGCCGCTCGTGTTTTCCACGCTGATCGTGGGCATCGCGCACATGGGCGACAGTTCGGCGCTTGGCCGGGTGGGCCTGCGCGCGCTGACCTGGTTCATCGGCGCGAGTCTCGTCTCGCTGACGCTGGGGCTGATCCTGGTCCATTTGCTCCAGCCGGGTGCCGGCCTCGCGCTCGCGCTGCCGCCGGTGAGCGAGGCGAGCGGGGTGGACAAGGCCGCCTTCAACCTGAAGGATTTCGTCACCCACATCGTCCCCGCCTCGATCGTCGAGGCGCTGGCGAAGAACGAGATCATCCAGATCGTCGTCTTCTCGGTGTTCGCGGGCGTCGCGATCACCTCGCTGGGCGAACGCGCGGCGCCGCTGGTGCGCGGGGCGGAGGCGCTCGCCGAGGTGATGCTGAAAGTCACCAACTATGTGATGGCGCTCGCCCCGGTGGCGGTGTTCGCCGCGGTCGCCAACAGCCTCGCCGAGCGCGGGCCGGAGGTGATCGGCAATCTCGGCTATTTCATGGCGAGCTTCTACCTGGCGCTGATGCTGCTGTGGACGGTGCTGATCGCGATCGGCGGCCTGTTCCTGGGGCGCGACGTGGTGCCGCTGGTGCGCGCGATCCGGGCGCCGCTGCTGCTCGCCTTCTCCACCGCCTCGTCGGAAGCTGCTTATCCCAAGACGCTGGAAGCGCTGGAGAAATATGGCGTTCCGCCGCGCATCGCCAGCTTCATGCTGCCGCTCGGCTATTCGTTCAACCTCGATGGTTCGATGATGTACATGACCTTCGCGTCGCTGTTCATCGCCCAGGCTTACGGCATCCAGCTGACGCTGAGCGCGCAGATCACGATGCTGCTGGTGCTGATGGTGACCTCGAAGGGCATCGCCGGCGTGCCGCGCGCGAGCCTGGTGGTGGTCGCGGCGACATTGCCCTTGTTCGGCATTCCCGAGGCCGGGCTGCTGCTGATCCTGGCGGTCGATCAGTTCCTCGACATGGGGCGTTCGGCGACCAACGTGGTGGGCAACGCGGTCGCGACCGCGGTGATCGCGCGCTGGGAGAGTGGCCGGCCGGCGCGCGCGGAAGCGGTCGGCTAGAACAGCTCGTCGAGCAGCAGATGCGCCTCGATCCGGCGGGGATCGGGTGTTTCGCCGTAAGCCTCGAACAGCACCGCGCCGAGCCCAGCGTCGAATTCGCCAAGACAATTGAGCAGGATCGCCAGATCCTGATAGCGGTCCGCTACGCCCAGCCGACCGAGATCGATCACCCCCGTCACCTCGCCGGCCTCGTCGAGGAAGATATTGTCGAGCGAATAGTCGCCGTGCGTCACCACCGGCTCGCCTTCGATCGGCAGGAGCGCCTGGAGCGCGTCCCACACCTGTTCGGCGGTCCAGCCGGCGCGGGCATCATCGAACTCGTCCTCGGGAACGCGGCCCGCGTCGATGTTCGCGCGCGCGGCGACCAGCCGCACCGGGAGCGACGCGTTGAACGGGCAACTCGCCGCCGGCAGCGCGTGGAGCCGGCGCAGGAAGCGCGCCATCCCGGCCACCGCCCCTGCCTCGCGGCCCGGATTGCCCTCCAGCCAGGCATAAGCGGCGGTGCCGGGCAGCCCCTCGCTCAGCAGCCAGGCCTTGCCCTCTTCCTCGGTGAAGGCGATCAGGCGCGGCACGGGCAAGCGGCCTTGCAGCCAGCGCAGCCGGGCATATTCATCCGCGATGTCGGTCGCGACCTGCCCGCTGCCCTGCTTTAGATACAGCGAGGGGATGCGCGATGCGTCGAGCCGGTGGATCACCGCGCCCGACTCGCCGATCGCGTCGCGGGTCGCGCGATAGCCGTCGATCAGCGCCGCGATCCCCTTGGGGAGCGGCGCGGAGAACATCAGGCGCGCCCGATCAGCCGCTGCGCGATCATGTCGGCGACTTCGGCCGCCGGCGCGCTGCTCCGCGCGCTTTCATCCCATACCTGGTCGAGCCGCTCGGGAATCTTATGGATGCGCGCTTCGACCTCGGCGCGATTGCTGTTGCCGAAATATTCGAGGCACACGTTGATGATGCCACCGGCATTGATCACGTAATCGGGGGCATAGAGGATGCCGCGCTCGTGCACGCGGCGGCCATCCTCGGGCGTCGCGAGCTGGTTGTTGGCGCCGCCCGCGATCACTTTCGCCTTCAGCGCGGCGATCGACGCCTCGGTCAGGATCGCGCCGAGCGCGTTGGGGCTGACGATGTCCGCATCGACCGACAGCACCTCGCCCGCGTCCACCGCGCGCGCGCCAAGCTCGGCGGCGAGCGCCTGGGCGCGCCCGGCATCGACATCGGCCAGGATCAGCTCCGCGCCATCCGCCGCCAGCAACCGCGCGAGCCCGCCGCCGACCGAGCCGACGCCCTGGATCGCGACGCGCACGCCCTTCATGTCGCCGGCGCCCAGCCCGCGCGCGGCGGCCGCCTTGACGCCAAGATACACGCCAAGCGCGGTCGAGGGGCCGGGGTTGCCCCCCGCCTGCCCGCTTGCCACCGGCAGGCCGGTGACGAATTTGGTCTCGCTGGAGATGACGACCATGTCCTTGTCCGACATGCCGACATCCTCGGCGGTGACATAACGCCCGCCGAGCGATTCGATCGCGCGGCCGAACGCCTTCAGCATTGCCTCGCTCTTGGTGCGATTGGCGTCGGCGAGCACCACCGCCTTGCCGCCGCCCATCGGCAGCCCGGCCATCGCGTTCTTGTAGCTCATGCCCCGCGACAGGCGCAGCGCGTCGGTGATCGCCTCGCCGCTGTTGGCATAATGCCAGAAACGCACGCCGCCGCCCGCCGGCCCCAGCTTGGTCGAGTGGATGGCGATGATGCAGTGCAGGCCCGAGGCGGGATCGGTGAAGAGGTGGACGCCCTCATGCTCGTCGAAGTCTGGAAAGCCCCAGGTCGTCACGCCCTACCCCTTATGTTGGCTGCGCTTCGTGGGGCGACCGACGGGACTTGAACCCGCAACCCCTGGTACCACAAACCAGTGCTCTAACCGATTGAGCTACGGTCGCCGTGAAGCGCGGCGGATAGGGCCGCCGGACTACAGCGTCAACCCTATCAGAGACGCCCCTCGACCGAAAGCCGGTAGCCGCCGCCCACCGCGACGAACCCCGCCTGGGTGAGGCGCTCGACGGTCGCCGGATCACCGCCCTGCACTTCCAGCAGCGCGCGATACTGGCCATCGCCCTCGATCGTCAGCGCGATCCTCTCCGCCCCCGATTGGCTGGCGAGCGGCAGGCTGAGTGCGCCGGCGACGCAGCGCGCCTCGCCGCTCATCCCCTGATCGAGCGCGATTCCGGCGATGCCGGCGCCGAGCATCGCCTTCACCCGGCCATTGGCGCGCGCGCAGCGGCCGCGATCGAAGCGCACCGACAGGTCGCTGAGATCGAGCTGGGTGATCGGCAGCGGCGCGAACAATTGCCCGACCGGCACCGCCGCGGTCGCATCGTCGACGCCAAAGCTCGCGGCGGAAACGCTGAACGCGCCGCGCAGCGGGGCGCCCTGGCCCAGTTGCGCGCCGCTCAGGTCCACCCGCGCGCGCCCGACGAGCAACTGGATCGGCGAGAGCGCGGCATAGCTGTCCCCCAGATCGACATCGCCCCAATGCACCTCGCGCAGCGTCGCCGCCCACACCGAATCGTCGGCCGCGCGCAGGCTGAGCCCCTCGCGGTCGAGCCCGAGCATCCCCAGCGCGAGCCGCATCGGCAGCGTGCCGATCAGCGCGATGACGAGGAACAGGCCGAACAGCACGCGCGGCCGGGCGTTGATCCGAAAGCGCATCATGCCCCCCGCGCGCGCAAGGTGAGCGCGACCGACAGCGTGCCGTCGCCATTGTCGGTCGTCTGCAACTGGTCGACGAGAATCCCCTGCCCCTCCAGCTCGGCGATCCACGCGAACAAGGCGGCCGGGCGGGCCGATGCCATCGCGATCGCGACCGCATTGTCCGACTGCGGATTGACCGTCGACAAGACGAAACCGGCGGTCGTCGCGCGCTCGCGCACCACCGCCTCCAGGTTGCCGCCGCGCTCGGGCGCGGATGCCTTGGCAAGCGGCTCGACCGCCGCGACCGCGCCGCGCACGCCCGCGAGCCGGGTCGCCGCGTCGAAGGTCCGGTCGCGCGCGGCATCGAGCCCCTCGCTCACCGGACGAAGGATGCCGAACCACAGCACAACGACCAGCGCGAGCGCGGCGGCGACGCCGATCAGCAGGCGCTCGCGCGGCGAAAGCCCGATCAGCCAGGCACGGAGCGCGCTCATCGCGGCGCCACCGTCAGCTCGCCCTGATAGCGCCCCGCCGATCCCGCGAACGGCCCGGCAGTGACGGTGAGCCCCAGCGCGCGCAGCCGCAGCAGCACATCGGTGATCTGGCCCTCGGTCTGCGTCACCAGCGTCATCCGCAACACACCCTGCTGATCGAAGCTCAGCGCGCGCAGTTCGCTCCCCGGCACCGCGCGCACCGCCGCGAAGGCCGAGGCGGCCGTCTGGGTGAAGCCGAGCCCCGCGCCGCGCAGTCCAGCGAGCCGGGCGGTGAGCTGGCGCTGCGCGTCGTTCACCGTCTCGCCGCGCGGCAGCCCGGTCGCGGCGAGCACGTCGGCGCGGTGCTCAAGCTCGGCGGCCTCCAGATTGTAGCGCAGGATCAGCACCAGGTTGAGGGCGAGCGTCACCACCAGGGTCGCCGCGATCAACCACAACGCGCGCTTGGCCTGGCGCCAGTCGAAATCGAGCTTCTCGCGCCGCGCGAACGTGCCCTGGCGCAGATCGAGCGGCGGATTGGCGACCGCGGCGACCAGCGCAGCCTCGATCGCCTCTCGCTCGATCGTCTCGACCGGCGCGTCGCCCAGGATCAGCTCGGTGAGCCCGGCTTCCTCGGCGAAGCCGCTGGTCGCGCCGCGCAGCACCACCTCGCCGCCCAGATCGGCGCGGACATAGCCGGCCTCGGGCCGGGCGAGGAGCAGCGCGACGGGAATGACGGCGGCGGGATCGATGCCCTCGCCCGCGAGTGCCGCGAGCCAGCCGGCGATCCGCGCCGGCTTCACCACCGCGATCGGCCGCTCGCCATTCGCCTCGGGCGCGCCGACCGCGACATGCTGTTCGGCCGCACCACCAAGCACGACATCGCCGACGAGCAGACGCGCCGCCGCGAGCGCCTGCGCCGCCGAACGCGCCGGCACCTGCGCCCAATGCAGCGCGACATCGGCCGCGGGCGCGATCGCGACCACGGTTTCGCCCGCCGCGGGCTGAAGCGCCCCCCGCGCCGCCACCGCGCCGCCTTCGATCCGCAGCCGGCGCGCCGCACCCTCGCCCTCGCTCGGCAGGAACACGACCAGCGTCATGACGGGTCGCTCCAGCCGCGCGACACCAGGCGCACCGGAACTTCGGTCGCGTCGATCAACGCGCTTTCGCTCAACTGCGTGCCCCCCAGCTCAACCTCGATATCGAGCGCGAACCATTTGGTCGTCACCGCCGTCTGGGCGGGTCCTTCCTGGCCCGGGCTCACCCCCTGTGCGCTAAGCCCCTGCCAGAAGCTGACGGTGCTGGTAAAGCCCAAGGGCGGCCGCGCCACCAGCAAACCGCGCGCGCGCCCGACATCGAGCGTATCGGGCAGCAGCATCGCGAGCAGCGGCGCCTGTTCGGGCATCAGCGTGTTGACATTGAGCTTCACCGGGTCCGCGCGCGGCAGGGCGCAGAGCCAGGGGCGGAGCTGGGCGTAGAGTTCGGGGGTCACGCCCGCCACCGCGCGCAGCTCGCTCACATCCGCCATCAGCGCGCCCGCCGTGCGATAGCGCGGGCTGCGGCCGGCATAGTTGCTGTCCTCCGCGCCATTGGGCTGCGGCGCATCGTCGCTGTCGATCCAGTCGGCGGTCGCCGCCGCGACGCCCGCCGCGTTCTGTGCGCCGACGCCGAGCAGCCGCATCAGCCGGGCGAACTGCTCGATCGCCGCCGGGCGGGCGAGGTACCGGCCATCGCCGCCGCGCAGCACCAGACCGTTGAGATTGAAGCAATTGCCGCCGTCCCGCACGCGCGCGGTCGCGCTGCCCTGCGGCACCGGCAGCGGGATCGGCCGGTTCGCCCAATCGCCCTGCAGTGTCACCCGCGCCGGATCGCGCGCCAGGATCGCGCTGATCCGCGTCGTCGCCATCGTCTCGGTCGCCATCGCATAGGCGCGCGCCTGATCGAGCGCGACGGCGTTCTGCGCGAGCCGCGTCGACAGCCGCATCCGCTCGAGCGCGGTCGCCGCGAGCACCGCGATCACCGCCACGATCAGCAGCACCGTCAGCAGCGCCGCGCCGCGTTCATCGGACGCAGCGAACCACTCGGCTCCTCCCCTGGAAGGGGAGGTGGCAGGCGCGCTAGCGCCTGACGGAGGGGTGACACCCTTTAGCGGCCGGACACACCCCTCCGTCAGCGCTTCGCGCTGCCACCTCCCCCCCTGGGGGAGGAGCTTCGCGTATTTCCTAACTTGCCGGGGCACTCGGCCCTCCCTCCGGCAAGGGCGGGACATAGCCCGCGCCGACCAGGAACAGCGCCCGCAAAGCGACGCCATCCTGCCGGACGAACTGCAGCTCGACCGCCTCGGGCAGCGGCGCGTCGGGCCGGCTGTCCCAGCGCTCGCTCCACGCGCCCTGCCACCGATAGCGCATCTTCAGCTGGCGAACGCCTACCATCATCTCGGTGCTGGCGAGCGGCGCGGCACCGTCGACCGCGCCATAGGCCTCGCGGCGGAGCACGCCATTGTCGAGCCGATACTCCACCTTTTGCAGCTCGGCGCGCGGCGCGTCGTCGAGGTTGGTCCAGCCGCGCCGGACGAGGCCCAGCAGTTCCGGGCCGCTGCCCTCGCCGCGAAACGCCGGGAGCGGCAGGCCATTCTCGTCGCGCGCCGGCCGCTCGACCGCCTGCGCCAGATCGGCGGTAAGCGCGGCGTTGAGCCGGCCGAGCGCGGCCATCTCGTCGAACCGCGCGCTGGTCGCGGTCTGGGCGCGGACGCTGACACTGAGCAGCGCGACGCCGGCGGCGGCGAGTAGCCCGAAGATGAACAGCGCGACGACGACTTCGATCAGAGTGAAGCCGGCTTGGTTTACTTGTGTCTCATTCAAGCCCCTCCCCTTCAGGGGAGGGGATGGGGGCGGGGGCGGTATAGCCGGCGCCGCGCCCCGTTCTGACAGCCCCCTCCCCAACCCCTCCCCTGAAGGGGAGGGGCTCAGGTTCATCATTGCGTTACCGGCTGTAAACCGCATCACGTCCTCCCCGCCGGGGGCGGCGTGCCGCCCGCGGGGGGCACGAGCGGCGATTTGGGCTGACGCGGCGGGATCGCGGGCGGACGGACCGCGCTCAGCCGACCAAGCACGCCACCTTCAGGGCCGGCGACCGTCACATCGACGCGGAACGCGCCCTGGTCACCCAGCGGCTGCACCTCGCGCCGCCAGCGCCACGCGCGCCCGCCATTCTGCTCGACGCCCTGCGCCGTGCCCCGCGTCGGCACGCGCGCGTCGGTGATCGCGTCGACCACCAGATTGCGCGCGACCATCTGCGCGACCATCGTGTCATCAAGGATGCGCGCGCTCAGCACCGTCTGCCCCTCCAGCCGCAGCAGCGCGAGCGCCGCCAGGCTGAACACCGCGAGCGCGACGATGATTTCGAGCAGGGTGAAGCCGTTCTTCCGGCCACCCCGGTCGCCGGCTACGATCGGCGGACGGCGAGGGACAGATCGCACCGCCCCCCCCTCACCCATTGATCGTCACCCGACCATCGGCGCCGATCGTCACCACCGCCGCCGCGTCCGCGCCGCGCCGCAGCTGCACGCGCATCGGCGCGCTCGCGAGGCCGGTCGAATCGAAAATGATCCGCGCCCGCGCCTCATCGAGCACCGGGCGCACGTCGCGGCCCCAGCTGGTCACGGTCATCGCCTTGTCGCCCATCGGCACCCATTTGCCGCCCTCGCGCCGATCGAAGCCATAGCCGCCGGGGCTCACCCAGATACTGGTCGAGCGGCCCTCGACGATCGCCAGATCATGCGCCGTCCGCGCGCGCGCCGCGAAGCGTTCGGCCTCGTCGATCAGCCGGCCGCGCGGATCGGGGAAGGCGAGCACCACCAACGCCGACATCAGCGCGATCACCGTGATCACGATCATCAGCTCGATGAGCGTGAAGCCGGCCTGGGCAGGACGCGACGCCGCGACCATGCTACTTTGCCGCGGACTCCGCCGGCCAGTTGCCGATATCGGCGTCGGGCCCCTCGCCGCCCTGCTTGCCATCGGCGCCGAGCGTGTAGATGTCATAAGCGCCGTGCTGCCCTGGCGCGGCATAGAGATAGTCACGGCCCCACGGGTCCTTGGGCAGCTTCTTGATATAGCCGCCCTTCTGATACCGCGACGGATCGGTGAGCGAGGCGGGCGGCGCGAGCAGCGCGTTCAGCCCGTCGGTCGTGGTCGGATAGTTGAAATTGTGGAGCTTGTAGAGTTCGAGCGCCTGGTCGATCGTCTCGATATCGGCGCGCGCCTTCTCCACCCGCGCGCGATCGCCCGAGGGCAGCACGTTCAGCACCACGATCGTCGCGAGCAGGCCGATGATCACGATCACCACCATCAGCTCGACCAGGGTGAAACCGCCCTCGCGGCGGCGGCGGTTCTTCGGTTTAGGCATGGTCTTCCTCATTGCCCGGCAAGCGTGTTGAGCTGCAAGATCGGCAGCAGGATCGATAGCACGATCGTCGCGACCACGCCGCCCATCACAACGATGATCGCCGGTTCCAGCAGCGACAGGGCGGTGGCGGTGAAGCGATCGAATTCGCGCTCCAGATAATCGGCGGCGCGCTCCAGCATCTCGTCGAGCCGGCCCGCCGCCTCGCCCGACGCCGCCAGATAAGTGAGCAGTGGCGGAAACACGCCCGAGCGGCGCATCGCGGCGGAGAGACTCCCGCCCTGGCGGATCGCGTCGGTGATCTCCTCGCTCGCCTGGCGCAGCCTGGCGTTGTGGATCGTCGCGGCGGTGAGGTTCAGCCCCTCGAGCAGCGGCAGCCGGCTCGCCACCATCGTCGACAGGGTGCGCGCCATCCGCGCGGCGTGCAGATCGCGCAGCAGCCGCCCGATCAGCGGCACGCGCAGCACCCAGCTGTCGAACGCGAGCTTGATCGCCGGCTGGCGCAACGCGGTCCGCCAGCCGAACGCCAGCAGCACCAGGCCGATGATCACCGCCCACCAATAGCCGGCGAGGAAGGCCGAGATCGCGATGACGATGCGGGTGAGCAGCGGCAG
Organism: Proteobacteria bacterium SG_bin6; assembly: GCA_002083435.1. Taxonomy (GTDB): domain Bacteria; phylum Pseudomonadota; class Alphaproteobacteria; order Sphingomonadales; family Sphingomonadaceae; genus Sphingomonas. The sequence continues at coordinate 15,221 of LWDJ01000002.1, forward strand.
CGCCTGCCCCACGGTATCGAATTGCTGCACCACCTGCGGCACGACGAAGATCATCAGCGCCGCGACCACCCCGATCGCGACCGTCGCCAGCACGCCGGGATAAGCGAGCGCGGTGATCAGCTTGCCGCGAATTTCCGCCTGGCGTTCGAGCAGCGCCGACAGCCGCTCAAGGATCGCCGGCAGCGAGCCCGAGCTTTCGCCCGCCGACACCATCGCGCAATAGAGCGCGGGGAAGCTCTTGGGTTCGCGCGCCATCGCCTCGGCGAGCCGCCGCCCCTCCACCACGCCGGCATGGACGCGCCCGACGATCTCGCGGACATGCGCCGCCTCGGTCTGGCGGCTGATCGTGCGCAGGCTTTCCTCGAGCGGGCTCACCCGGCTCAGCGTCGCCAGTTGGCGGGTGAACAGGGTCAATTGCTTGGCGCTCAGCCGCTGGCCGCGCAGCTGGACCAGCAGCGACGGCTTGGCGGCGACGCCCTCGCTCGGCTTGCCCGGCTCGATCCGCACGACGAACAGCTTCTTCGCGTCGAGCAGGTCGCGGGCGCGGTCGATCGTCTCGGCCTGCACCGCGCCGCGCCTTTCGCGGCCCTGGGTGTCGATGGCGAGATAATCGAAATCGGCCACGTCTTACGCCTCGGCCATGTCGCTGCGCGAAACGCGCACCGCTTCCTCGGGCGTCGTCACGCCCTCGCGCACCATCGCGCGGGCGGCGGAGCCAAGGTTGGGCGCGTTGACGAAGGCGTGGCGGGCGATGATCGCCTCGTCGCCGCCATCGTTGATCAGCCGGCGGATGGTGTCGTCCACCCGGATCGCCTCGAACACGCCGATCCGGCCCTTATAGCCGCTATGCCCGCACGCCTCGCAGCCCACCGGTTCATAGACGATCGTGCCCGGATCGAAGCCGAGCAGCGCCGAGACCGAGCCCGATGCCTGCACCGGGCGCCGACATTCGGGGCACAGCCGCCGCACCAGCCGCTGCGCGATCACCCCGCGCAGCGTGGAGGCGAGCAGGAACGGCTCGATCTTCATGTCGCGCATCCGGGTGATGGCGCCCACCGCGTCGTTGGTGTGGACGGTGGAAAGCACCAGATGCCCGGTGAGCGAGGCCTGCACCGCGATTTCCGCCGTCTCCCGGTCACGGATTTCGCCGACCATCACCACGTCCGGGTCTTGCCGCAGGATCGCGCGCAGGCCGGCCGCGAAAGTGAGGCCCACTTTCGGGTTCACCTGCGTCTGGCCGACGCCTTCGATCGCATATTCAACCGGGTCTTCCACGGTCAGGATGTTGCGCGTGCCATCGTTGAGCAGACGTAAAGCCGCGTAGAGCGTCGTCGTCTTGCCCGAGCCGGTCGGCCCGGTGACGAGCACGATGCCGTTGGGCTCGCCGATCGCGCCGCGCAGCATCGTGTTGATCGCCGGGCTCATGCCGAGCACGTCGAGGTCGATCGCGGCGTTCGCCTTGTCGAGGATACGCAGCACCACCCGCTCGCCGGCGCGGCTGGGGAGCGTCGAGACGCGCACGTCGAGCAGCTTGCCGCCGAGCGACAGCCCCATGCGCCCGTCCTGGGGCACGCGCCGCTCGGCGATGTCGAGCCGCGCCATCACCTTCACGCGGCTGACGACCACGGGCGCGACGTGCGGCGGCATCCGCAGCGTTTCGCGCAGCACACCGTCGATCCGCATCCGCACGACGAGGCCGGTTTCATAGGGCTCGATGTGAATGTCGGACACGCCGTTGCGCGCGGCATCGGCGATGATGCCGTTGATGAGGCGGATGGCGGGGGCATCATCGGCCGAATCGAGCAGATCCTCGGCGGTCGGGATGTTGCCCGCGATCAGATCGAGCTCGTCGCCCAACCCCAGCGAGCCGGCGGCGGCGGCGGCGGCCTGCCCGTCCATCGCGTATTTCTCGGACAGCAGCCGATCGAACGCCTCGGGTGCCGCGAAGCGCACGTCGAACGGGCGTTCCAGGAAGCGACGCAGCTCGATCAGCACCTTGGGATCGGCGCCCTCGCGCAAGGAAACCGCGAAATGCCCGTCCTCCCCGGCGTCGAGCACCACCCCGAACTTGCGCGCGAAGGCATAGGGGATGGCGACGATCGTGGGCGGCAACGATGCCGGTTCCTCGACGGTGAGCACGGGCAGATCCTGCGGCTGGCCGATCATCGCGGCGCTCCCTCCTGCGGCCGCAACGGTGCGGCGGGTTCCTTCAGCACGGGCACGGGCACGCGCGGATCCTCGATGCTGCCCGGCGTGCCCGGCGGCGGCAGCGGCGGCTCGGCGCCGAAGTAATCGCGCACCAGCTGGTCGATCGTCGGTTCATGCCCGCCGGGCTGGATGCCCTGCTGCAAGCGGACATAGCCGTAACGCTGCTCGGCGAGCTTGCGCGCATCCTCGGCGGTGCGCAGGATCGTCGGGCGGATGAAGATGATCAGGTTGGTCTTGGTCCGCGTCTTGGCGCGCGAGCGGAACAGCTGCCCCAGCGCCGGGATGTCGCCGAGCAGCGGCACCTTCTCCAGCGTGCGCCGCTCATTATCGTCGAGCAGGCCGCCGATCACCGCGATCTGGCCGTCATCGACGGTCATCGTGGTTTCTACCTCGCGCTTGTTGAGGATCAGGTCGCTATTGTCCTGCGACACCGGCCCCGCGATCGAGCTGACCTGCTGGCGCAGGAACAGCTTCACCGATCCCGACGAATTGACCTGCGGCCGTACTTCCAGCTCGATGCCGACGTTTTCGCGCTGCACGGTGCGGAAGGCATTGTCGAAATTCTGGCTGAGCGCCTGCCCGGTGGTGATCGGCACTTCCTGGCCGACCAGGATGCGCGCCGGCTGATTGTCGAGCGTCACGATATGCGGCGCCTGCAACAGGTTGGAGGTGGTGTCGCTCTTCACCGCGTTGACGATGCCGGCGAACACCCCGTCGCGCCCGATCCGCGTCGCGAAACCGCCGAAGCCGCCCGAGGCGCCGATGATCTCGTTGAGCGCGCTCTGGGCGAGCGCGTCGCTGACAGTGCTGTTGACCGAGGTGGTCGTGCCGCCGGCGTTCGTCGTCGTCGTTCTGGTGTTCAGCTGGCGCGCACCCACCGCGCCCGCGATTTGCAGCAAATTGGGCGCGGCGTTGCTGAACGAGGTGGTCGCGATCGGCACCCCGCTACCCCCCAGTGAGCCGATCAGGAATTGCAGGCCGAGCCGGTTCGCGGTCTGGTCCGACACCTCGGCGACGATCGCCTCGACCAGCACCTGCTCGCGCCGCGTGTCGAGCTGGCGCACCACTTCGGCGAGCTGGCGCTGCACTTCGGCCGGGGCGGCGATCACGATCGCGTTGGCGCCGGCGAAGCGGGTGACGACCGCCGCCGTCCGCCCGCCCTCGGCGACGATCGCCGGCGGCGCATTGGGGTTGACCCCACCTTGCTGCGCCGCGCCCGGAAATTGCTGCGCCTGGGGCGCGACGATGTTGCGCGCGTTCGCGCTCGATCCGCTGTTCGAATTGCCGAAGCCGCTCGATTGGCTGAGCTGCTGCGGTTGAGTCGGCGCGCTCGGCTGCTGGCCGACAAGCTGTTGCAGCACCGGCAGCAACTGTTCGGCATCGGCGTTCTGCAGGAACACGACCTTCACTTCGGTGCCGAGCGAGGCGCGGCGATCGAGCTCGGCGGCGACCTCGGCCAGGCGTGCGACCGATGCCGGATCCCCGCGCAGCGCGACCGCGTTCGAACTCGTCACCGGCACCACCGACACGGTCGAGGCACCCGGCGCCCCCTGTTGCTGGCTACCCTGCACCAGCTGCTGCAGCGCGGTCGCGATCTCGCGCGCGCCGGCGTTCTTCAGCGCGACCAGCCGGGTCGCGGCATTGTCGGTATCGATCTGGCGCAGCACCTCGCGCACGCGGCGGACATTGTCGGCGAAATCGACGATCACCACCGAATTGCCGCCGCGATTGGCGGTGACGGTCCCTTGCGGGCTCACCAGGTTGCGCACGGTATCAACCGCCGAGGCGGCGTCGATCGAGCGCAGCCGCACGATCTCGGTGACGAGCGTGTTGCGCGCCGCCGCCCCCGCCCCGCCGACCCGTGTCGGCTGCTGCGCCGCGCCCTCGATCGGCTGCACCCGGAACGCGCCGTTCGCGGTGGGCACCGCGACCAGGCCGTTGGCGCGCAGCGTCGAGAGGAACACCTCCAGATATTCGGAGCGCGACAGCGGCCGGTCGGTCACCACCGTCACCTTGCCCTGCACGCGGTTGTCGATGATGAACGTGCGCCCCGTCGCCTTGGCCGCATCGGCGATGAAGGCGCGGATGTCGGCGTCGCGGACGTTGAGCGTCATCTGCGACAGCGCGGGCGCGGCGAGGGTCAGCGCGAGCGCGGCGGCGCCCGCCAGGCGATGGCGGCGGATCATGCCCCGGTCACCGCGATCACGATCGGCAGCACTTCGGCGCCGCGCTCGACCGAAAGCGGAATGTTGCCGCCCTTGGCATATTGCCCCGCCAGCTTGTCGATATCCCCCGGCCCGGTCACCGGCCGTCCCCCGATTTGCGTCACGATATCCCCGTCCTTCAAACCCACTTGGCGGAAAAGTTGCCCCGAACCCTGCGGGCGCACCACCAGCCCGGTCACCTGGCCATTGTCGATGCGCGGAATGAAGCCGATCTCCGCGCGCAGCCGGGCGAGCGACACCCCCGGCGCGGTGGGAGCGTCGACCATTTCGGCGGGCGCCGCGCCGTCGGCCGCGACCGTCCCGCCGCCGCCCGCCGACTGATCTAGAAACAGCTGCTCGTCGCGCCCGCCCCGCGTGAGCGTCACATGATCGAAATAGACCGCCTTCAGCGTCACCCCCGGCGCGACCTCCTCGCCGACCGCGAAGCTCGTCTGCACCCCATCGGCGCCGGCGATGATCGCCGAGCCGCGTCCGCTGGCTTCGTTGAGCCGCGTGCCGAACAAGGTGAGCTGGAGCGCGGTGACCGCGACCGGCGCCGCCGCCGTCGCGCCGCCGCCCAGCCGGAAGAACGGATCGAACCGCGCGAGCAGTTCGGGCGCCGCAGCGCCGACGCCCGCCGGCGGCAGGCGCCAATCGCCGAGCGGGCCGACCGGGGTGACGATCGCCCAGATCAATCGTGCCGCCTGGACCGCCAGCAGCGCCATCAGCGCGAGTTCAAGCGCGCTGTAGGCGATGTTGAGCGGCAGCCGCCGCAACAGACCGCGCGCCCGCGCGTCGATCGACAATCGCATTCCGTGATCCCCTAGCCGGCCGGGCCTAGGCGGAAGGCTTTACGGCAAGGCTTCAATTTGGTGTCGTTTTTGTGACTATCGCCACGGTCTTGCGGTCGATCAAGCTAAAGCTGGCGCATGGTGTCGGCCTTTGGCAACGTTATGGCTATGAAAGTTCATCCCTGCGGTAATGGCTTCCCACCCGATGCGCTGATCGCCCGGCTGGCGGCGCTGCCCGGCGTGCAGAAGGTGCCGAGCCCCAAGCTCACTCTGTTCATCAAGCGCGGCTTCGCGAGCGCGGCGCTGTGCGCGGCGCTGATCGCGCGGATCGACGCCGAGCGCCGCCCCTCCACCGTGTCCGACGATAATGGCGACCCGCGCTATCGCACGAGCGAGACCTGCGATCTGCGCGCGGACGAGCCGCTGACCCAGCAGGTCGAAGCCGCGCTCGCCGAACTGCTCGGGCTCGATCCGGCGTTCGGCGAGCCGCTGCAGGGGCAGCGCTACGCGGTTGGTCAGGAGTTCAAGCAGCATACCGATTATTTCGAGCCGCTGAGCCCCGATTATGAGCGGTTCTGCGCGGTGGCGGGGCAGCGGACCTGGACGGCGATGCTCTATCTGAACGCGCCCGAAGCGGGCGGCGCGACCCGGTTCAAGACGATCGACAAGATCGTCCAGCCCGAACCCGGCAAGCTGCTGCTGTGGAACAATCTGCGCCCCGACGGCAGCGGCAACCCCGCGACGCTGCACCAGGGGATGAAGGTGCGCGCCGGCACCAAATATGTCCTCACCAAATGGTATCGGCAGCGTCGCTGGGGGTGAGACGATTCGGCAACACGCCACGGCCAATTTCCCGAAATGACGCACGCCCAATGCTGAATGGCCAAAGCTTACCGTTTTCCTAAGACGATTCACGGGACTGTAATTTTTTGTCCGTCAACTTGTAACAGTTTCCCAATCTTAGCGTCATGGAGCCCGCCTAAGCGCCGTCCGACGACTGCGCGAGGGGGCGAACCGACTCGTGGCGACATCGTCGTGGCACAGACCCAAGCCGGTCAGAAAAACGCTGGAGACAGGGACCATGAACACCATCAATCTTCGTCGCATGCTGATCGCGACGTGCTCGGTCGCCGCGCTGAGCGGCTGCGGCGCCAACGACATCGCCTCGCCCGGCACCGGCGGCAATGTGACGATCAACAACGTCACCCCCGCGCCGACCCCGACGCCGACCCCCACGCCGACCCCGACCGCGACGCTGGTGACGCCGGCCGCCGGCTGCCCGACCATCGCCAACGACGCGCAGCTGACGAGCGCCGGCACACTTACCGGCCCGACCGGCCAGTATCTCGTCTGCAACATGCCGGCGCGTATCACGCGTTCCTCGACGCTGCCCTTCGTGCGCGGCGTGCTGTACCAGCTCAACGGCCGCGTCGATGTCGGCAACGACCAAGGCCCTTCGACCACCGGCACCAGCAACGTCGTGCTGACGATCGAACCGGGCGTGATCGTGATCGGCGCGCCGGGCGCTTCGTGGCTCGGCGTCAACCGCGGCAATCAGCTCCAGGCGGTCGGCACCCCCACCCGTCCGATCATCTTCACCAGCCGCGACAACGTGCTTGGGCTGAACACCGATAGCTCGGCCGGCCAGTGGGGCGGCGTCGTGCTGCTCGGCCGCGCCCAGATCACCGATTGCGCCGCGACCGGCGCGCAGCCGGGCACCGTGGCGTGCGAGCGCCAGACCGAAGGCGCCGCTGATCCGTCGCTCTATGGCGGCGCGAACAACACCGAAAGCAGCGGGCGCATCCAATATATGCAGATCCGCTATTCGGGCTTCGTGCTCTCGGGCAACAGCGAGCTTCAGGCGCTCACCACCGAAGGCACCGGCGGCGGCACCCAGATCAGCTTCGTCCAGTCGGTCAACAGCTCGGACGACGGCGCCGAGTTCTTCGGCGGCCGGGTGAACTTCCGCTACTACATCTCGATGGGTGCGCTGGACGACAATCTCGACACCGACACCGGCCTGAAGGGCAACTTCCAATATGTGATCGTCGCCCAGCGTGACGGTTCGGCCGCGCTCGGCGCCGACTCGATCATCGAAGCTGATTCGGACAACGCCTTCGATCAGCAGCTGCCGCGTCAGAACACGATCATCTCGAACTTCGTGTTCCTCGCCCGGGTCGCCTCGGCCAACAACTCGACCGCGATCCTGCTGCGCGGCGGCACCGACTACACGCTCGTCAACGGCTTCATGGACGCGCAGAACTCGCAATCGTGCCTGCGCATCAGCCGCGCCGCGACCGCCGACACCACCGCGAGCCTGGGGGTCAATGCGACCAACGTGGTCGTGGCGGGGGCGACGACGGGCAATGACGAGCTCGGCGCGCCGGTGTTCCGCTCGGTGCAGTTCCGCTGCCCGACCACGGCGCTGCAGGGCATCAACGGCGTGACCGACGCGCAGGTCGCGACGATCTTCGGCGCCGGCACCAACAACAACAGCATCACCTATGTGCCGACGCTGACCAACGGCTTCATCAACGGCGCGACCGAAACCGCGGTGCCGGTGTTCAACCCGACCACGCTCAACGCCGCGTCGGGTGTCGCCTCGACCAGCGGCAGCCTGAACGGGGCGGCGGCGTTCTTCGACAACGTCACCTATGCCGGTGCCGTGCGCGACGCCAACGACACCTGGTACACGCAGTGGACCTGCACCAGCTCGGTGCTGAACCTCGGCACCAACAACACGGGCGCCTGCACCGCGCTGCCGGTCTTCTCCTGATCCTCGGCACGCACTGATGGGGCGGGGCGTCGCCGCAAGGCCGCGCTCCGCCCCCATTTCAAGAAGATTTCAAGGGGGTTGAAAATGTCGAGGTCGTTCGAACTGGCGAGTTTGCTGCTCGTTTCGTCGGCACTGGTGTCTCCGCCGGCCGCGCGCGCGCAGAGCGCGCCGGCCCCGAGTCAGAGCGGTCCCACGACCCCGGCGCCCGCCCCAACCCAGACCGGAACGACCCAGACCGGACCGACCCAGGCCGGCGATCAGCCCGCCGCCGACGCCGCCCAGGCGCCCGCCGAGCCCGCCGCCGAGCCCGCCCCCGAAGTCTCCGTCCCCGGCGGCGAAGTCGTCGTCACCGGCCGGCGCGGCCGCACCAACCTGCTGCGTTCGAGCACCCAGGCGCTGTCGCTGCTGTCGAGCGAGGACATCGCGCGTACCGGCGAAGGCGACATCGCTGGCGCCCTTTCCCGCGTCACGGGCCTGAGCGTCGTCGGCAACGGCTTCGTCTATGTCCGCGGTCTCGGCGACCGCTATTCGCTCGCTCTGCTCAACGGCCTGCCGCTGCCCAGCCCCGAACCGCTGCGCCGCGTGGTACCGCTCGACATTTTTCCGACCAACGTCATCGCCTCGTCGCTGGTGCAAAAGACCTATTCGACCAACTTCCCCGGCGAATATGGCGGCGGTGTCATCAACCTCACCACCAAATCGGTGCCGAAGGAGGGTTTCTTCAGCATCGACGCGGGCATCGGCGCCGACACGGTGACGACCGGCCAGCTCGGCTATACCTATTTCGGCACCGCGAGCGACTGGACCGGCTTCGGCAATGGCGGCCGCCTGCCGCCGCCGGCGCTGCAGAATTACTTCAACAACGGCGTCCGGCTCAGCCAGCTGCCGTTCGCGCAGAATATCGAGATCGCCTCGCAGCTGATCAACGGCCGCAACGCGGTCGTCCAGCGCAACGGCGCGCTGCCGCCCAATTGGTCGCTCGGCTTTTCGGGCGGCAAGTCGTGGGACATCGGCGACACCACGCTCGGCGTGATCGCGGCGTTCGGCTATAGCAACAAGTGGCGCACGCGCGACAACACCCAGCAGCTGGCAAGCTCGGGTGATCTCAGCCAGTTCGCGGAGAATTTCCGCCGCGTGATCACCGACAACCGGCTGGTGGTCGATGGTCTGATCGGGGTGAACCTCGACATTGGCGAGCAGAAGCTGCGCTGGACCACGCTCTATATCCGCGACACGCTGAAGCAGGCGCGGCTCGGCGAGGGCACCCGCCCCGCCCAGCAGCCCGATCTGATCTTCCGCGATCAGGACACCGCCTGGTATGAGCGCCAGCTGCTCGACACTCAGCTGGTCGGCGAGTTCAAGATCGGCGATCTGTGGCGGGTCGAGCTGCGCGGCTCGTTCGCCAATTCGCGCCGCAACGCGCCGGCGGAGCTGAATTTCGAATATTCGCGCAACACCAACAACCCGATCGTTGATTTCCGCAACGTCTTCTTGAACCAGCTGAACAACCAGAACGGCAGCGCCACGATCGCCTATTCGCAGCTGCGCGAGAATCTGTACGCGGCCGGCGTCGACGTTACCTACAAGCCGCAGGACAATCTGACCGCGTCGTTCGGCTACACCTTCAACGACACGGGCCGCACCACCGAACGGCGCGATTTCCGTTATAACGGCCTCAACCTGCCGCTCGGCGTCGGCGCGTTGCGCCCCGATCTGCTGCTGAGCCCGGCGCCGGTGCGGGCGTTCGGCATCTTCCTCGAAGACCTGACCGAAGGCGGCAACGCGCTGTTCGGCGCGGGGCTCACCACCCATGCGAGCTATGGCCGGCTCCAGCTCGATCTGTTCGACAAGCTGAACCTCGACGTGGGCTTCCGCTACGAAAATGGCAGCCAGTTCACCCGCGCGATCCCGGTGTTCACCACCGGCGGCGGGATCGGCATTCCGCAGACGCGGATCGACCGTGATTACTGGCTGCCCGCGGTGACGCTCACCTACAAGCTCAACCCGCAAATGCAGTTCCGGATCAGCGGATCGAAGACGATCGCGCGGCCCCAGTTCCGCGAGCTGATCTTCCAACCCTATTACGATCCCGAATATAACCGCACCTATCGCGGCAACCCGCTGATCAACGACAGCCAGCTCTATAATGCCGAGGCGCGCTACGAATGGTATTTCGCGCGCGATCAGCGCTTCACGCTCGCCGGCTTCTACAAGCGGATCGAGAATCCGATCGAGCCGTTCGTCTCGCTGCTCAGCGATAACGACTATGTCGTCAGCTTCGCCAACGCCCCGCGCGCGCAGCTCTACGGGGTCGAGGTCGAGACGCAGAAATATTTCAACCTCGACGGGCTGTTCGGCAATTCGGCGTTCTTCGGATCGCGCCGCGCGGTGGTGATCGCGAACTACACCTATACCAGTTCGGAAATTCAGGTCGGCGCCAACGATCCGGCGCAGGTGTTCCCGCTCAACATCACCCGGGCGACCCAGCTGTTCCGCAACGGCGTGCCGCTCACCGGCCAGTCGGACCATCTCGCCAACCTCGAGATCGGGCTGGAGCAGAAGAACGGGCTGTCGCAGCAGACGATCCTGTTCAACTATGCCAGCCGCCGGGTGACGCAGCGCGGCGGGCCGAACCAGCCCGATGTCTATGAAACTCCCGGCATCCGGCTCGATTTCGTCGCGCGCCAGGGCATCAAGCTGGCGGGCGTGATGACCGAGCTGAAGTTCGAAGCGCGCAACATCACCGGCACGCTGTTTCGCGAGTTGCAGGAGAACGGTCCCAACCGCATCTTCTTCAACCGTTATAACCAGGGCACGCAGCTGAATCTGTCACTGGGCGTGAAGTTCTGAACGGCAGCGGGCCACAGCCGCCGTCCCTTGAACGAGGTGCGGCGGCTTTTTTGTTTTCGGAAACCAAGCCCGGGTCGCTGGAGCCAATGCTGCGCATTGATTTGGCTTGACGGGTCAAGATCGTCACGAAAAGCCTTCAATCTGCGCCGATTTCATCAGCCGGCCAACGTTACCGGCCGCGGCAAGAACGATCTCATGGATAATGCCAAAGCCGTGGCGAGCGACTGCATTTGCGCTTTACCGGCAACAATTACAGGCTCGTCCCATACAGCCGAAGCTGGCCTTGCCAAGCTTGCTCGCACTGGCGGCGCGCTTGGGTGGTGCCCACGGGGGATTGATGCCACCAGGGCCGGCTTCGATGCCGGACGCGCGGGGGGGCGGCCACGGCGCCAGCGCCCCCGTAACTGTGGATTGGTCCGTTGACTTGCTTGTGCAAGCCGCCGACACGTCGCCAGGCGCCGTGATCTGGGGAAAGAATGTTTCCCAATGGCAATGAACTGGCTTCGATTTTTCAGCGATCGGTTCAGGAAGCCCAAGCGGCTTCAACCCGAAAGCCTATGGCATGTCGCTGCCGACGCATCCGGTTTTCGCGCGACCGATCAAACCGGCAAGACAATGGTCGCCCCCCGCGAAAATTTGGCCGCAATCGTCATTGAAACCAATGATAGCGGACCTTGGGGCGCGGATCTGTGGTGGCTGTTTTACGGTGTGGACGGGCAGCTCATCTGCGGCTTCCCTGGAGGTGCAACAGGCGAGGAAAGCGTTCTGCACGAGCTTCAGTCGTTACCGGGTTTCGACAATGTCGAGATGACCAAGGCGATGGGGTGCACATCGAACGCGACGTTCATCGTCTGGCGCCGATGACGCGCGCTTCCCGCTCCTTGCCGGCCGGTCGGCGACGAAGCCGAAGGCGGCGGAAAAGCCACCCCGCCTAGCGCGATTTCGAGGCTGGCGATCAACGGCCGGCTCGGAAATCGCGGATAAACAAAAGCCTAGAGCGGCGATCCGATTTTATCAGATCGAAAACCGCTCTAGTGCCGAACGCGAATGTCAGTCGCCCAGATGCGCCAGTCGCGCTTGGCCGGATCGGGGTCGTTCGGGTTGGCCGAGCGCCGCAGCATCACGAAGCCGTCGCGTTCGGCGGTCGCGCCGGTGCCGCGCTGTTTCACGAACGCGCTTGCCGAGACGAGCACGAACTGGGTGCCATCGCGCACCGTCACCGCGGTCGCGCGGCCGACGCTGGGCTCATATTCGGCATAGGGCGCGAAGCTCGCCTTGAATTCGGCGAGCGAGGGGGCGGCGCTGTGGCCGCCCTCGGTCCACATCGCATAGGCCGCCGGATAATCGCCCGCCTTGATCGCCTTGAAATAGGCTTGCACCGTCGCCATCGCCGCGCGCGCGTCGGGTGAATTGGGCGCGGCGGCCCCGCGCGTTCCGGTGGCGGCCGGAGGCGCGGTCGGGCTTGGGGCGGGCTTGGGTGCCGAGGCGTTCTGGCCGCAACTCGCCAGCCCCAACGCCGCGACAATCAGCGGATGACGCACGTCTTTTTCCCCCGTGAATTGATCGGCATCCCCTTGCCCCAGCCGCCGCGCCCAGGCAACCGGCGTCGCCCCAAAAGCAAACGCCCCGGCCGTTGCGGGCCGGGGCGATGATGGTGGGCGCGGCTGGGATTGAACCCGCGACCCCTGCGGTGTGAACACAGTGCTCTACCACTGAGCTACGCGCCCGATATTCGGGAGAAGCGGCCCGGGGGCCGCCTCGCGGAGCGCCTCCCTACGGAGCGCGCTGCCTTTTGTCCAGCCTTAGTTGACCGAGTCCTTCAGCAGCTTGCCCGGCTTGAACTTGGGCTGCGCCGAAGCCTTGATCGTCATCGGCTCGCTGGTGCGCGGGTTGCGCCCGGTCGACGCCTTGCGCTTGCTCACCGAGAAGGTGCCGAAGCCGACCAGCCGGACTTCCTCGCCCTTGGTGAGCGCGCCGGTGATGCTGCCGAACACGGCCTCTACCGCCTTGGAAGCATCGCCCTTGCTAAGACCCGAGACCTCGGCAACCTCCCCGATCAATTCTTGCTTATTCATCCCTTTGGAACCCCCGTTCGGTGTATCGCGGCCTGGCCTGCGGGACTCGCGCCAGGCTGGACGGCCAATAAGGCGGTTTGCCCACTGTTAGTCAAAACAAAAACGTCACAATCCACCGCGAAACCGTTATTTCGCTGGGAACATGATTGAACGGCGGGAGCCGATATAGCCTGCTCCCGCTGCCCGATGCCAATTAGTGCGGAATTTCGGCCGCCGGCAACACGCCCGAGGGCGGCAGCGCGGCCAATTCATCGGCCTCGGTCCAATCGATCGCGGCGAGCGGCGCGGTGAGCGCGAGCCGCAGCGCCTCGTCGGCGTGCCGGATCGGGACGATCTCCAGCCCCTCGCGGATATTCGCCGGGATTTCGGCGAGATCCTTCTGATTTTCCTCCGGGATCAGCACCGTCTTGATCCCGCCGCGCAAAGCGGCGAGCAGCTTTTCCTTCAGGCCGCCGATCGGCAGCACGCGGCCGCGCAGCGTCACCTCGCCGGTCATCGCCACGTCGCGCCGCACCGGCACGCCGGTCAGCGTCGAGACGATCGAGGTGACCAGCCCGATGCCCGCCGAAGGGCCATCCTTGGGCACCGCGCCTTCGGGCAAGTGGATATGGAGGTCCTTGCGCGCGAACAGGCTGGGCTTGATGCCATAGGTCGGCGCCCGCGCCTTGACGAAGCTGAGCGCGGCCTCGACCGACTCCTTCATCACGTCGCCCAGCTTGCCGGTGGTCTTGATCCCGCCCTTGCCGGCGACCGTCACGCTTTCGATGGTCAGGAGTTCGCCGCCCACCTCGGTCCAGGCGAGCCCGGTGACGGCACCGATCTGGTGCTCCTCCTCGCTCATCCCGAAGCGATATTTGCGCACGCCGGCGAAGTCGGGAAGGTTATCTGGCGCGATCGTCACCGTCTCGGCCTTGCCCTCCAGGATGCGGCGCAGCGCCTTGCGCACGAGCTTGGCGATCTCGCGCTCCAGCGTGCGGACGCCGGCCTCGCGGGTGTAGTAGCGGATCAGGTCGCGCAGCCCCTCGTTGGTGAGCGTGAACTCGCCATCCTTCAGCCCGTGCGCCTCGATCTGCTTGGGCACCAGATGGCGCTCGGCGATCTCGACCTTCTCATCCTCGGTATAGCCCTCCAGCCGGATGATCTCCATCCGGTCGAGCAAGGGCTGCGGCAGGTTGAGCGTGTTGGCGGTGGTGACGAACATCACGTCCGACAGGTCGATGTCGATTTCCAGATAATGGTCCTGGAACTTGTTGTTCTGCTCCGGATCGAGCACCTCGAGCAGCGCCGAGGCGGGATCGCCGCGGAAATCCTGGCCAAGCTTGTCGATCTCATCGAGCAGGAACAGCGGGTTGCTGGCGCCGGCCTTGCGCAGGTTCGACACGATCTTGCCCGGCAGCGAGCCGATATAGGTACGCCGGTGGCCACGGATCTCGGCCTCGTCGCGCACGCCTCCCAGCGATTGGCGCACGAACTCGCGCCCGGTCGCCTTGGCGATCGACTTGCCAAGGCTGGTCTTGCCCACGCCCGGCGGGCCGACGAGGCACAGGATCGGTCCCTTCAGCTTGTTGGTGCGCGCCTGGACCGCGAGATATTCGATGATCCGGTCCTTCACCTTTTCCAGCGCATAGTGATCCTGATCGAGGATCGCCTGCGCGGAGGCGATGTCGCGCTTCAGCTTCGATTTCTTGCCCCAGGGCAGCCCCAGCAGCACGTCGAGATAGTTGCGCACCACCGTCGCCTCGGCGGACATCGGCGCCATCGTCTTCAGCTTCTTCAACTCGCCCTGCGCCTTGGCGCGGGCTTCCTTGGATAGCTTGAGCGTCGCGATCTTCTGGGTGAGTTCGGCGATCTCGTCGCCCTCGCCATCCTCGCCTTCATTGCCCAGCTCGCGCTGGATCGCCTTCAACTGTTCGTTGAGGTAATATTCGCGCTGGGTCTTCTCCATCTGGCGCTTCACGCGGCTGCGGATCTTCTTTTCGACCTGCAGCACGCCGAGCTCGCCCTCCATGAAGGCGAACACCATCTCCAGCCGCTTCTGCGGGTCGCGCTCCATCAGCAGCGCCTGCTTGTCGGCGACCTTCACCTGGATGTTGGCGGCGACCGAGTCCGCCAGCCGCGCCGCGTCCTCGATCTCGCGCAGCTGCACTGCGGTTTCGGGCGGCAGCTTGCGGTTGAGCTTGGCGTAATTCTCGAACTGATCGACCACCGAGCGCATCAGCGCGACCAGCTCGCGATCCTGCTCGGCCAGCTCCTCCTCGCCGGCCGTCCCTTCGAGCATTTCGACCTCGGCCATCAGGTGGCCAGGCAGCACATCGAGCCGCTCCAGCCGCGCGCGTTGCTTGCCGGCGACGAGCACGCGCACCGTGCCATCGGGCAGCTTGAGCAGCTGCAACACATCGGCGGTGACGCCAACATCGTAGAGATCGTCGCGAACGGGATCGTCCTCTGCGGGATCGAGCTGGGCGACCAGGAAGATCTCCTTGCTGTCGGCCATCGCCGCCTCCAGCGCGGCGACCGACTTGTCGCGCCCCACGAACAACGGCACGATCATGTGCGGAAACACGACGATGTCGCGCAAGGGAAGAAGGGGATAAACGGTTTTCATGAATTCTCCGAACACGCCTTACCGGCGCGGCAGTTTTTCAACATATGGGGCGTCGCGTAAAGCCATCAACCTGTGCCGCTTGGTCGCCAGGGGGACAATGGCGCCGGCAGGGGCGCTGGCAGGGGCGCTGGCGCTCGCCGCCAACGCACCGGCGCCGCAAAAGGGCCTGCCCCCGCTCACCGCGCAAACCGCGCGATCGGGCGGGCCGGTCGATCCGCTGCAGGCAGCGCTCAATTTCGACGCGGTCGACCTTCAGATCGAGGTGTTTCCCGATCGCCAGGCGATCGCCGGCACCGCCACGCTCAGCTTCACCGCGCGCGCGCCGCTCGACACGCTGCTGCTCGATCTCGATCGCAATTTGCCGGTGCGCACCATCACCATCGGCAACACCGCGCTGCGCCCCTCCGCCTGGAGCAATCCCGAAGGGCGGCTGCGCATCTCCCTGCCCCGCCCGGTGGCCGCCGGCGAGCGCATCGTCGCGCGCATCCGCTACGCCGGCACGCCGCATGTCGCCGTGAACGCGCCGTGGGACGATGGGTTCGTGTGGAGCAAGACGCGCGACGGCAAGCCTTGGATCGCCAGCACGCAGGAAGGCTATGGCTGCGATCTGTTCTGGCCGTGCCTGGATTTCCCGATGGGCGAGCCGGCGGTCGCCGATCTCCACATCACCGTGCCCCGCGGGCTGGTCGCGCCGGCGGGGGGCGTCTTGATCGGGCGCGAGGCGCTGCCGCGAGGCCGAACGAGCTGGCATTGGCGCATCAAACATCCCAACACCTATGCTCTAGCGTTGACGGTTGGGCCTTATGAGCTGCTGAGCGACAGCTACCACAGCCGCTACGGCAACTCGATCCGCTTAAACTACTGGTACTTGCCGCCGGCACGCGAGAAAGCGCGCGCGCTGTTCGCCGAGTTCGCCCCGACGCTCGACTTCTTCGAGCAAATAATCGGCCCCTACCCCTTCGCGGAGGAAAAATTGGGCGTCGTCGAGAGCCCGTATCTGGGCATGGAGCATCAAACAATCAACGCCTACGGTAATAATTATAAAAAGGCGCCGGAGGGGTTCGATTGGCTGTTTCAACATGAATTGTCGCATGAATGGTTCGGCAATCAGCTAACCGCCGGCGATTGGGATGATTATTGGCTGCATGAAGGCTTCGCGCAATTCATGCAGCCGCTCTATGGCGAATGGCGCGAGGGGCGCGCGCGCTACGGTGCGATGCTGGACGGCTATCGCAATCGGATCGAAAATCGCAGCCCGCTCGTCAGCGGCCGCTCACGCACCGAGGAAGAGGTTTACGAAAGCGGCGCGGGTGGCCCGGGTACCGACATTTATTACAAGGGCGCCTGGGTACTCCACACGCTGCGCGGCCTGATCGGCGACAAGGCCTTTTTCGCGAGCGTGCGCCGGCTGGTCTATGGCCGCGCCGATCCCGCCCCCGGCAATTTCGCGCCGCGCTATGGCTCGACCGCCGAGTTCGAGGCACTGGTGAAGGCCGAGAGCGGACAGGATCTGGGCTGGTTCTTCGACGCCTATCTGCGCCGCGCCGCGCTCCCCGAGCTGGTCAGCACGCCCGAGCCCGGCGGGCTGAAGCTCGAATGGCGCGCCGGCGGCCCGTTCCCGATGCCGGTCGAGGCGCTGGTCGGCGGCGAGCGGGTGAGCGTGGCGATGCCGGGCGGGGTCGGCCATCTGCCGGTGCCGGCGGGCGCGCATGTCGTGCTCGATCCCGATGCCCGCGTGCTGAAGCGATCGACCGCGATCGAAGCCTATCAGGAGGGGCTGCGCGAGGCGACACGCTGAACGTCGCGCTCCGCCAGCAGCGCGTCGAGCACGGCGGGCCGCACGATCGGGACCACCGTCCCCGCCGCGCCAGGCAAGGCGGCGAGCAGGCGCGGCCTCCCATCGCGGCGGAAGCAGGCGACGTACCAGACGAACCCCCAATCGAGCCTTTCCGGGCACCCCTCGGTCATGTCGGGCCGTACCCGCCCATAGTTGCCGGCGATCCGCTTGCCGAGGCGCCACAGGCACAAGGCGGTCGGGAAATCGAGCCACAGCACCAGATCGGCGCGCGCGAGGCGCGGCGCCATGGTGCCTCCGTAATTGCCGTCGATGATCCAGCTTTCGCCCTCCGCCGCCCGGGCGACGCGGGCGCGCCAGACGCTTTCCTCGGGCTCGGTCCACCCCGCTTCCCAGTGGAGCTGATCGAGATGGACGAGCGGCAGCCCGGTGCGCGCCGCGAGCGCGCGCGATAGCGTCGACTTGCCCGAGCCGGGCGAGCCGACGATCGCGATGCGCCGCGCGGCGTCGATCGCTTCCAGAATTTGCTCGGGGTTTCGCGGCGCCACGGCCGCGCCTATAGCACGGGCGATGCCGGTGCGCGCCAAGATTTGCGGGCTCTCGACGCCCGAGACGCTCGACGCTGCCGCGCGCCACGGCGCGGCGGCGATCGGGCTGATGTTCTACCCGCCCTCGCCGCGCCATCTGGACTTCGACCGGGCGCGCGCGCTGGCCGGGCAAGTGCCGGGGCATGTCGCCAAGGTCGGGGTGTTCGTCGATCCCGATGATGCGCTGGTCGATGCCGCGATCGCCGCCGCCGGGCTCGATGCGCTGCAGCTCCACAAGGTCGCGCCCGCGCGCGCCGCCGCGCTGAAGGCGCGCACCGGGCGGGAGCTGTGGGCGACGGTCGCGGTACGCACCCGCGCCGATCTCGCCGGCGCGGCCGCGTTCCGGGGCGCGGCGGACCGATTGCTCTATGACGCGAAGACGCCCGAGGGCGCGCTGCCCGGCGGCATGGGCGTGCGCTTCGACTGGCGGCTGCTGCAGGGCCACGCCCATCCCCTGCCCTGGGCGCTTTCGGGCGGGCTCGACGCGAGCAATGTCGCCGAGGCGGTGGCGACCGGCGGCGCGCGCTATGTCGATGTCTCCTCGGGGGTCGAAAGCGCACCGGGCGTGAAGGATGTGGACAAGATCGCCGCGTTCCTTAATGCGTTGCGGCCATCATGAACGCACCCAACAGCTTCCGCGCCCAACCCGATGATCGCGGCCATTTCGGCGCCTTTGGCGGCCGCTATGTCGCCGAAACGCTGATGCCGCTGATCCTTGAGCTGGAGGCCGAATATCGCCGCGCCCAGGCCGATCCTGCCTTCCAGGCCGAGTTCGACGATCTGCTCGAACATTATGTCGGCCGCCCCAGCCCGCTCTATTTCGCCGAGCGGCTGACCGAGGCTCTGCGCGAGTCGGCGCCCGAGGGGATGGGCGCGCAAATCTGGTTCAAGCGCGACGAGCTGAACCATACCGGCGCGCACAAGATCAACAATTGCATCGGCCAGATCCTGCTCGCGCGCCGCATGGGCAAGACGCGGATCATCGCCGAGACGGGCGCCGGCCAGCACGGCGTCGCGACCGCGACCGTCGCCGCGCGCTTCGGGCTCCCCTGCGTCATCTACATGGGCGCGCGCGATATCGAGCGGCAGCAGCCGAACGTGTTCCGCATGAAGCTCTTGGGCGCCGAGGTCCGCCCGGTGACGAGCGGGGCGGCGACGCTGAAGGATGCGATGAACGAGGGGCTGCGCGATTGGGTCGCGAACGTCCACGACACGTTCTACATCATCGGCACCGCCGCCGGCCCGCACCCCTATCCGGAACTCGTGCGCGATTTCCAAAGCGTGATCGGCCGCGAGGCGCGCGCGCAGATGCTCGCCCGCACCGGCCGCCTGCCCGATCTGCTGGTGGCGGCGATCGGCGGCGGATCGAACGCGATCGGGCTGTTCCATCCGTTCCTGGATGATGCCGAGGTGAAGATGCTCGGCGTCGAGGCGGCGGGCGAAGGGCTCGACAAGCGCCACGCCGCGAGCCTCGCCGGGGGCGCGCCCGGGGTGCTCCACGGCAACAAGACTTATTTGCTGCAGGACGACGACGGCCAGATTACCGAGGCGCACTCGATCTCGGCGGGGCTCGATTATCCCGGCATCGGGCCGGAACATGCCTGGCTGCGCGACATCGGCCGGGTGGACTACACCGCCGTCACCGATGGCGAGGCGCTGGATGCGTTCCAGCTTTTGTGTCGAACCGAGGGGATCATCCCGGCGCTTGAGCCGAGCCACGCGATCGCCGCCGTGGCGAAGGTGGCGCGCGAGATGCGGCGGGATCAGATCGTGCTCGCCAATTTGTGCGGGCGCGGGGACAAGGATATCTTCACCGTCGCCGAGGCGCTGGGGGTGGCGATATGATGGCGTGGTGCCTGGCTTCCCCCTCTCCCAACCAGTTCCAGGTCGGATCGTCCCCCGGACGATCCTAAACCGTGCGGGGCACGGTTTACCTGGAACTCCCCTGAAGGGGAGAGAGCTTTTTAGCAGAGCTCCATCATAGCCCTCTCCCCTTGAGGGGAGAGGGTTGGGAGAGGGGCCGATGCAGGGCACAACGGAGGTAACTCGATGCGCGACTCCCGCCTCACCGCCTTCGCCCGCGCCAATCGCAAAGCCCCTAGCCCCGCCGAACAGCACCTCTGGCTCGCCCTCCGCGCCAAACGCTTCGAAGCACTCAAATTCCGCCGCCAGAAGGTAATTGGCGCCTATATCGTCGACTTCGCCGCCCGCGCGCCGATGCCCGTCATCGAGATTGACGGCGACAGCCACGCCGCGCAGGAGCGTTACGACGCCGAGCGGACACGTTTTCTGGAAGAACAGGGTTATCAGGTGATCAGATTTACCAATGCCGAGGTGATGGGCAATTTGGAGGGGGTGTTGGCGACGATCGCCGGCGTCGCGTTCGCCGCAACGTCCCCTCTCCCAACCCTCTCCCCTGAAGGGGAGAGGGCTATATGACCCGAATGACCCGCCTCGCCACCACCTTCGCCGCCCCCCGCCCCACCCTCGTCACCTTCATCGTTGAAGGCGGTGGCCCGCCGCCGACCATGATCGACGCGCTCGCCGAGGCCAGACAGACCAGATTGGATGGCGCCAAGGCGCGAGCAGCGTCAGCGTGAAACTCAACTTCAAGCGCGGGCTGGTGTACGGCTCGGCCAATGCCTTATGCTTTGCGGCTGTATCGCCGTTCAACCACTATATGCGCGGCGAGCCGATCGTCTGGAACGAAGTTTGGGTAGGAACGGTGGTGGCCGGATTTTTCTTTGGCCTGCTCTTTACGCTCACGGACAAATTTGGTTCGGACGTTGGCGATGCCTGATCTTCTGAAGTCGGCCTTCGCCGCCCCCCACCCAGCCCTCGTCACCTTCGTCACCGCAGGGGACGGCCCCACCCCTGCCATCCTCGACGCGCTCGTCGCGGGTGGCGCGGACGTGATCGAGCTGGGGATGCCGTTCACCGATCCGATGGC
This sequence comes from Proteobacteria bacterium SG_bin6, assembly GCA_002083435.1. GTDB lineage: Bacteria > Pseudomonadota > Alphaproteobacteria > Sphingomonadales > Sphingomonadaceae > Sphingomonas. The sequence continues at coordinate 36,062 of LWDJ01000002.1, forward strand.
GGATGGCCCCGCGATCCAGGCGGCCAATCTGCGCAGCCTTGCCGCCGGCACCACCACGGCGGACATCCTGCAAATCGCCGCCGACTTCCGGGTTCGCCACCCCGGCGTCCCGCTCGTGCTGATGGGCTATGCCAACCCGATGCTGCGGCGCGGGGCGGACTGGTTCGCGGCGCAGGCCGCGCAAGCCGGGGTCGATGGCGTGATCTGCGTCGATCTGCCGCCCGAGGAGGATGAGCTGGCCCCCGCGCTCGCCGCACGCGGCCTCGCCTTCATCCGCCTCGCCACCCCGACCACCGATGCCGCGCGGCTGCCGGCGGTGCTGAACGGGGCGAGCGGGTTCCTGTATTATGTCTCGGTCGCGGGCATCACCGGGCTGCAACAGGCGGCGCAAGCCTCGATCGAGGAAGCCGTCGCGCGGCTCAAGAGCCAGACCGATCTCCCCGTCGCGGTCGGGTTCGGGGTGCGCACCCCGGAACAGGCGGCCGCCATCGCCCGCGTCGCCGATGGCGTGGTCGTCGGCTCGGCGATCGTCGAGCTGGTCGCGCGGCACGGCGCGAAAGCCCCCGAGCCGGTCCGCGCCTTCACCGCCGCGCTTGCGCAAGCCGTCCACGGCGCGCAAAGGGCCATGGCATGAGCTGGCTCTCGAACGTCCGCAACGCGCTCTCGCTGGTCGTCACCAAGAAAGAGACGCCCGACAATCTCTGGCACAAGTGCAAGGGATGCGGGCAGATGGTGTTCACCAAGGAGCTGGCGGACAATCTCCACGTCTGCCCGCATTGCCGCCACCATGAGCGGATCGGGCCGGCGGAGCGCTTCGCGCACGTCTTCGATCCCGGCACCGCGCAGACGCTCGCCGCGCCCCGTGTCGCGGAAGACCCGCTGAAGTTCCGCGATACCAAGCGCTACCCCGATCGCCTGAAAGCCGCGCGCGCGGCGACCGGCGAGCAGGACGCGCTGGTCAACGCGCGCGGCCTGATCGAGGGGCAGCGCGCGGTGGTCGGCGTGCAGGATTTCGCCTTCATGGGCGGATCGATGGGCCAGGCGGTGGGCGAGGCGTTCATCGCCGGGGTGGAAGCGGCGATCGCCGATCACGCCCCTTATATCATCTTCACCGCCGCCGGCGGCGCGCGGATGCAGGAGGGCATCCTGTCGCTGATGCAGATGCCGCGCGCGACGGTCGCGATCCAGATGCTCCACGATGCCGGGCTGCCCTATATCGTCGTGCTCACCGATCCGACGACCGGCGGCGTCACCGCGAGCTATGCGATGCTGGGCGATGTCCAGATCGCCGAGCCGGGGGCGCTGATCGGCTTCGCCGGCCAGCGGGTGATCGAACAGACGATCCGCGAGAAGCTGCCCGAAGGCTTCCAGCGCGCCGAATATCTGCTGGAGCATGGCATGATCGACATGGTCGTGCCGCGCCACGATCTGCGCGCGACGCTCGCGCGGCTGATCGGCTATCTGGCGCCGCGCGCCGCCGCCTGACTATAAGTGCCCGAAAAGCTGATCCTCATTGAGGTCTATGACGACCCGGAGGCGAACGGCCCGCCGGTCTTCGTCATGCAGCTGCCAGCGGTCCCCCGGGTGGGTGAGCATCTGGCCAAGGCAATGGGCGGCTATTTCGAATATTGGTTGGTGAAGAAGGTCTGGTACCGTCAGGATTGGGATTTTCCAGACGGCCCATGGATCGTCTGCCTGCTCGCGCAGCTTGAAGACTGAGCCCGGTCATGCCCGATCACGCCAGATCGACCGCCCCTGCCGTCCAGGCCCAGCTCGATCGCTTATGGGCGCTTTCACCCGGCGCCGATTTGCTGGGGCTGGAGCGGATCACTCGGCTGCTCGCGCGGCTCGGCGATCCGCAGCACCGGCTGCCGCCCGTGTTCCATGTCGCGGGCACCAACGGCAAGGGTTCGACTTGCGCCTATCTGCGCGCCGGGCTGGAGGCGGCGGGCTACCGCGTGCATGTCTATACCAGCCCGCATCTGGTGCGCTTCAATGAACGCATCCGCGTCGCCGGGCGGCTGATCACCGACGAAGCGCTCGCTCCGCTGCTCGCGCGGGTGCTCGACGCCGGGGGCGATATCGGCGCGAGCTTCTTCGAGGTGACGACCGCGGCCGCCTTCCTCGCCTTCGCCGAGAAGCCCGCGGACGCGTGCGTGATCGAGGTTGGCCTGGGTGGTCGCCTCGACGCGACCAATGTGCTGCGGCCGGTAGTGACGGGGATCGCGCAGCTCGGGATCGATCACCAACAGTTCCTGGGCGACACGATCGAGGCGATCGCCGGGGAGAAGGCCGGCATCGCCCGGGCCGGGGTGCCGCTGGTGACGATGGCCTATCCGCCCAATGTGCGCGCGGTGGTCGACGCGGTCGCGCGGACGCGAGGCGCACCGGTGCTGATCGAGGGACGCGACTGGTGGGTGGAGGGCACGCCCCCGCGCTACCGCGACACGGCGGGCGCGCTCACGCTGGCGCCGCCGCGCCTGCCGGGGGCGCATCAGCGCCGCAACCTGGGGCTCGCGACCGCGATGCTGCGCGCGCAAGGCACTCTGCCGCTGCCCGACTCGGCGCTGGTCGCGGCGGGGGCGCAAGCGCGCTGGCCGGCGCGGATGCAGCGGCTCGCCGATGGCCCGCTCACCGCGCTGCTGCCGGCGGGGAGCGCGGTCTGGCTCGATGGCGGGCACAACGCCGCCGCCGCCGGTGCGGTGCGCGCGGCGATCGTCGAGGCCGGCGGCGATGCGCCGCTGTGGCTGGTGCTCGGGATGCTCGCCAACAAGGACGCGGACGCCATGTTGGCGGCGTTGGCGCCGGTCGCGGCCGGGTTGGTCGCGGTGCCGGTCGAGGGTCACGCGCATCATCCCCCCGCGGCGCTGGCCGAGGCGGGCCTGGCACGGGATTTGAGCGCGTCGGCGGCGCCCGGGGTTGGCGCGGCGCTGCACCGGATTGCCGCGCACTGCCCGGGCGGGGCGAATGTGCTCATTCTCGGTTCGCTTTATCTCGCCGGAAGCGTGCTCGCCGCCAATGACGAACTGCCCGATTGAGCGCGGGTGCGCGCCAAACTGTCTAAGTATTCCCGCCAATTACGCGACCGCGCCCGCTCCTGCACAAGGCAGGCGAAAGGAGCGCTCATGACGCTGCTCGCCGATCTCGCCGTCCCCAGCCGCCCCCTCCCCCGCGACCCCGGCGCCCGCCTGCTGCTCGCCTCGCTCAGGACGTTGCGCTGGTACGGCATCGCGGATGCGGGGCTCGCCCAGCGCTTTATCATGTTGTTCGGGCGCGATTTTCGTCGGGTGTTGTTCGTCACCCGGATGCTCGCGGAAAGGCTCGCCGAGCAACCCGGCGTCAAGTTCGGCACCTGCCGCCGCACCCGAATGACCGAGAGCGAAGCGACACTGATCGCGATCGCCACCCGGCTGCCAAACAACGTCCCCGCCGCCCGGCTGCTGCTCGCCGATCTGCTCGGCACGCGCCAGATCGACGGGATGCTCGCCTCGCTCTACGCGGTCAGCGAGGCGTTCGCGGCGCTAGACAAGCCGATCGGGGGATAAGCTCAGCTTAGCGCGCCCTCTGGCTCCTCGGTGCCCGCGCTGCCGATCGAGGCGTCGACCAGCCCGCTGCGGCTCATCCACCAGAACAGGAACACGCCGGGCAGCGCCACGACAGTGGTGAACAGATAAAAGTTCAGATAGCCGAACTGTTCAACGAGTGTCCCGGCGGTGGTGCCGGTGATGATCCGCCCTACAACGCTCGCCGCCGCCGAGATCAGTGCATATTGTGCGGCTGTGTAGCGCAGATCGGTGAGCGCCGAGAAATAGGCGACCACGCACACCCCGCCAACGCCGCTCGCGAAATTCTCGAACCCCTGCGCGCCCGCCATCGCGACATTGTTGTGCCCGACCAGCGCGAGCCCGGCGAAGCTCGCATTCGACACCGCCATCAAGATCAGGCTCAGCAGGACCGACGGTTTGAGCCCAGCCCGCGTGTAGAGCGCGCCACCCGCGAAAATGCCGAACAAATAGGCCCAGAAGCCGACGCCAACGTCATAGACCGCGATCTCGGTGTTCGAATAGCCGAGGTCGTTATAGAGCAGCCGCACGGTCAGCTGGCCGAGTGTATCGCCGATCTTGTGGACCAGAATGAACAGCAGGATGAGCCACGCCCCGCGCCGGCGAAAGAATTCGACAAACGGCGCGACGACCGCCGCCTCGATCTCCGCCCAGCCCCGGCGTTCGGCGGGTGGGCGGTGGCGGCTCGGCTCGCCGAGGAGGAGCCCCACCAGCATCGCTGGCAATGCATAAACGGCGCACAGGGCATAGCCCCAGTTCCAGCCATAAGTCTGCGCGACGACTAGCGCCGTGGCGCCAGCGGCGACGGAGCCGATCCGCCAGCCATATTGCGACATGCCCGCGCCTACCCCGAGTTGTTCAGGTCGCAGGATCTCGATGCGATAGGCATCGATCACGATGTCGTATGTGGCGCCAGTAAAGGCGACGAGCAAAGCGGCGACCACCGTTTCCCCCAGGCCGGCGGCTGGATCGACCCGCGCCAGATTCAGCACCGCGAGCGCGGCCAGCGAGCCCGCGAGCACCAGCCAGCTCAACCGTTGCCCCAGGCGCCCGAGCAGCGGCAGGCGCACCCCCTCGACCACCCACGCCCAGAGCGGCTTGAGGTTGTAGATCAGGATAGCGAGTGCGAAGGCCGTGACCGACTTCTTGTCGATCCCCGCCTGTGCCAGTCGCGACGTCAGCGTCGCGCCGATCATCGTGAACGGAAAGGCCGACGACACCCCGAGGAAGAACGCCGCCAGCGGCTCGCGCTCGGCATAGGGACGCATCGGTGCGAGCACCCCGGCGAAGGCGGGCAGCCGGGACAGCCCCGCCAGTCCCAGAATCACGGCAACGAACGCGCCAACCCACCACTCACTCAATCGCTTGCTCCCCACGCGCTATCCAATCACACTAGCGCCAAAAGCGGAGAGGAAAAGCCATGAACGACCTCGCCACGCTGCGCCCCACCTCCGCGCAGCTCGCGCTCGCCGAGCAGCTCGCCCGGGGCGGCAGCGGCGAGGAGGCCGCGCTGCGCTTCGTGCTCGCGTCGGTCTATACGTCGCCCGATCGCCACGCCGCCGAGCAGGCGGCGATTTTCGCGCGCCACCCGCTCGTGATCGCTCCTTCGGCTTTGCTGCATGAGCCTGGCATGGCGGTGACGCATGACGGCTTCGGCAAACCGCTGTTGATCACGCGCGACCGCGACGGGCAGGCGCATGTGCTCCTCAACGTCTGCCGCCACCGGGGCACAAGGCTGGTCGAAGGCGCGGAGCCGCAATGCGCTAGCCGCCTGAACTGTCCCTATCACGCCTGGAGCTATGGCCTGGACGGCAAGCTTCTCGCTTTGCCGCGGGGCGAGACCTTTCCTGGGCTCGACAAGGGCGATTATCGCCTGAAGCGACTGCCGACGCGCGAGGCGGGCGGGCTGATCTGGTTCGCGTTCGATGAGAGCGCCGACTTCACCTTGCCGAACGATCTCGCCGCCGATTTCGATGCCTTCGCGCTCGGCAAGCAGCACCTGTTCCGCCGACGCACCCACCGGGTCGCGGCGAACTGGAAGCTGATCATGGACGCTTTCCTCGAAAGCTATCACGTTCAGCGGCTGCACGCGGCCACGATCGCGCGCTTCTTCCAGGATGGCGTGGCGACCGCCGACGCGGTCGGCCCGCATCAACGCTCGGCGGTAGGGCGTGCCGCCGAGCTGGTCGCGGCGGCGGGGGATGACTGGGGCGCTTTGCGGGCAGCGATCACTTATACCTATCAATTGTTCCCTGGCGCGGTGTTGATCGTCAGCCCCGATTATATGAACCTGATGGTGTTGATGCCCCAGGCGGCCGGCGAGGTGCTGGTCGAGGATTTCATGCTGATCCCCGAGCCGCCCGCGACCGATGCCGCGCGTGATCATTGGGAGCGGAGCTGGACGCTGCTTGATGGCCAGGTATTCGCCGGCGAGGATTTTCGCGCCGCTGAGCTCGGTCAGGAAGGTCTGGCGGCCGGCGCGATTGATCGGGTGACGCTGGGTTCGCTCGAAGGCGGAATAGCCCGCTTCCACGCGGCTGTTGACGCCGCGCTTACACCGCTCGGTAAAGACTGAACCCGCTCGGCAGCTTACGCGGGCGCCCGCCCTCGGCGACTTGACCGATCGCCCGGATCGCCGCGAGCAGATGGCGCTGGGAATAGGGCTTCGCGAGACAGCCGTCCGCGAGCAGCCGCGCCTCGGGCGGGCAGGCACCGGTAACGAACAGCACACGGACTCCAACCTCGAACGCGGCGCGCGCGACGTCGATGCCGCTGCCGCCCTCGGCGAGCGCCACATCCACGATCACCAGATCGAGCGGTGTGTCGTCCTCGATCAATGTCACCGCCGCGTCGGCCCGATCAATCGTTGCGACGATCTGGAATCCTTCGTCCTCCAGGAAATGCTCGGTGTCGAAGGCGATCAGTGGCTCGTCCTCGACGATCAGAATCCGCCGCAGCACCGGGGCTTTACGGGTAAACATCATGCAGCTGTCCAACGCCTCCCTCGCGTCCACCCTTCCCGTGCGCCATCGCTATCCGTAAATGGGGATGCCCCTTGGAACGCCCAAGGGGGCAATAATTTTTGTACCCGCCCGAAAAGCGATTATGGGACGGGGCGTGACCAGCAAGCCACTCTCGCCCGCGCCGGGCCACCGCATCGCAAAATTGCTCGCCCGCGCCGGGGTGGCTTCGCGCCGCGAGATCGAGCGGATGATCGCTGACGGGCGGGTAGCGCTGAACGGTACGATGCTCACGACACCGGCAACGATCCTGCCCTCGCTCGCCGGGATCACGGTGGACGGCAACCCCGTGTCCGAACCCGCGCCGGCGCGTCTGTTCCTCTACCACAAGCCGGCGGGTCTGCTCGTGACCGAGCGTGATCCGGGCGGGCGGGCGACAATTTACGATCGCCTGCCCAAGGATTTGCCGCGGTTGATGCCGGTCGGCCGCCTCGACCTCAATACCGAGGGGCTGTTGCTCCTCACCACCGACGGCGGGCTGAAGCGCCAGCTCGAACTTCCCGCGACCGGGGTAGAGCGCGCCTATCGCGCCCGCGCCTACGGCCAGGTGAGCCAGGCAAAGCTCGAGGAACTGATCGAAGGCGTGGAGATTGACGGCATCCGCTACGGCCCGATTGACGCTAATATGGAACGCCGCACCGGCGCAAACCTGTGGGTCGAAATGATCCTGACCGAGGGTAAGAATCGCGAGGTCCGGCGCGTGCTCGAGCATCTGGGCCTGCAGGTCTCGCGACTGATCCGCACCCGATATGGTCCTTTCGTGCTCGGCGATCTGGCGCCGGGAGAGATTGGCGAAGTGCGCCAGCATGATCTCGTGAGCTTCCGCCGTGACCCGCGTCGTGGCCCGGGCGCCGAGCCGATGGCCTTGAAGCCCGCCGCGAGCCACGCCGCCCGCACTGCCCCAAAGCCGCCCATCCCGCGCGAGACCGGGGCGGAGGCGCCACGCGGGCGCTATCCGCGCAAGGGGTCGGGCGCAGTTCCCACCGCTGCAAAGCTGCGCGGGGGCAAACCACCGCGCGCAGATGCCCGTGCCGCCGCCCCCCCGACCGGCGAGCGAAGCGCGTCCGCACCGCGCGGGCGCAGAAGTGGAAAGCTCAGCCTTGTCACGCCCGGCGAGGCACGCGAGCTGGCGCGGCGTGAACGCCCGGCGCGCCCCGACCGCGCCCGCTCCGGTCCCGCCAAACCACATGGCGGCCGCTCCGGCAGGCGGCCACCACGCGGAGGCCACTGATGCGCGTCATCGCCGGCACTTGGCGCGGGCGACCACTCATCGCCCCCAGCGGTGGCGCCACCCGCCCTACCGCGGACCGGGTGCGCGAAGCGCTGTTTTCGATGCTCACCAGTCGTCTCGGTGGCTTTGAGGGGCTCGCGGTGGCTGATCTGTTCGCGGGATCGGGCGCGCTAGGGATCGAGGCGCTCTCAAGGGGTGCCGCGAGCTGCCTGTTCGTCGAGCAGGACCGCGCTGCGCTAAATGCATTGCACGCGAACCTCGGCAAGCTTGGCGCCACGGGCGATGTCCGCGCTACTTCGGTCCTCGCGCTCGGCCCTGCTTCCGCGCCGCTCGACCTGTTGTTGCTTGATCCACCCTATGCCTCGGGCGCGGGTGCGGTCGCACTCGACAAGCTTGCCCGGCTCGGCTGGATCGGCGCGCACAGCTGGGTGAGCGTGGAAACCGCGTTCAACGAGGAAGTGCGCGTCGCGGGCTTCGCGATCGATGCTGAACGGGTCCACGGCAAGGCACGGCTAACGCTGTTGCGTCGCGAATAAAAAGTCGCGTTCCACAAGCTTCCGATTGCGTCACGATCATTATTGCGGGTTTACCGATGCCGGCCCGACCGACGCCAAATCGGCCAGAGGCCGCGCAGCACCGCTCAGCACAGGCAGCTTGCCACCCGCGCGATCCGCTCAAATGAACTCGATCTTCGAGACTAGGTAATAGCGGTCGCCCGACGGCACCGTCACCTCGACCTCATCCTCCACCCGACGCCCGATCAGCGCACGCCCCAGCGGCGAGTTGTAGCTTATGCGCCCAGCGCTCGCATCGGCCTCGGTCTGGCCGACGATCTGATAGCGCACTGGCTTGTCGTCCTCGTCGAGCAAAGTCACCGTCGCGCCGAACACCACCTTTTCGCCCGAAAGCGTGGTCGGGTCAATGATCTGGGCGCGGCTTAGCTTATCCTCAATGTCGGCGATCTGCGCCTCGATCTGGCCCTGGCGCTCCTTGGCGGCGTGATATTCGGCGTTCTCGGACAAATCGCCATGCGCGCGCGCTTCCTCGATCGCGTCGACGATCAGCGGTCGCTCTTCCTTCAGCCGCCTAAGTTCCACGGTCAGCTTGTCATAGCCTTCCGCCAGCATCGGCATCTTTTCGACCGTGGCCATTCTTACGCGTCCTCTAAAGCCTGAACCTCAAGCGCGCCGCCCTCGGCCCGCCCGCACCGTTGCCAAATTGTCGGAGTCAAATGTGCGAACGTTCATAATAGGCTTGTAGAGGCTTTACTTCAAGCGGGCGCTGGGCAAGCGCCGCGATGGCCTGTGCCGCTTCCACGCTGGCTGGGGCGGTGGTAAAATAGGGCAGCTTCTGCGCCAGCGCCGACGCGCGGATCGACTTGGATTCCTTGAGCGACTGATAGCCCTCGGTCGTGTTGAAGATCAGCGCGATTTCGCCGTCCTTGATCCGGTCGACAATATGCGGCCGCCCCTGCCCAACCTTGTTCACCCGCTCCACCGCGACGCCTTGGCCTTCCAGGAACGCGGCGGTGCCGCCGGTCGCGACGATCTTGAAGCCAAGCTCGATCAGCGCGCGGATTGCTGGGACGATCACCGGCTTGTCGCTATCCTTCACGGAGACGAACACCGTGCCCGCCTGCGGCAGCACCGTCCCCGCACCAAGCTGCGCCTTGCCGAAAGCGGTCGCGAAATCGGGCGCGATCCCCATTACTTCGCCGGTGGACTTCATCTCGGGCGAGAGCACTGGATCGATGCCGGGGAAGCGGTTGAACGGGAAAACCGCCTCCTTCACCGCGTAATAATCGATCGCACGGTCGATCGTCGGAAGATCGGCTAGCTTTTCCCCCGCCATCACCCGCGCGGCGAACTTCGCGATAGGGGTTCCGATCGCCTTGGCGACGAAGGGCACTGTGCGGCTCGCGCGCGGATTGACCTCGATCAGGTAAACGAGCCCCGCCTTCACCGCGAACTGGATGTTCATCAGCCCCTTGACCGACAGCGCCTTGGCGAGCGCCTTGGTCTGACGCTCGATCTCGGCAACGATGTTGGCCGGCAATGAATAGGGTGGGATCGAGCAGGCGCTGTCGCCCGAATGGACACCGGCTTCCTCGATATGCTGCAGGATGCCCGCGACGACGACCTGTTCGCCATCCGAAATCGCATCGACATCGACCTCGATGGCATCGCGCAAATATTGGTCGATCAGCACGGGCGAGTCACCCGATACCTGCACCGCCGTCTGAATATAATCGTCGAGCTGGGCGAGCGAATCGACGATTTCCATCGCGCGCCCCCCGAGCACATAGCTGGGGCGCATCAGCACCGGATAGCCGATCCGCCCCGCGACCGCGGCCGCCTCGTCGCGGCTGCGGGCAATGCCGTTCGCGGGCTGGCGTAGGCCAAGTTTGGTGATCATTGCGGCGAAACGTTCACGATCCTCGGCCAAATCAATGGCATCGGGGCTGGTGCCCAAGATCGGGATGCCGGCATCCTCCAGCGCTTGCGCCAGGTTGAGCGGCGTCTGCCCGCCGAACTGGACGATCACGCCCACCAGCTCGCCGCGCGACTTCTCGACCTCCAGAATTTCGAGCACGTCCTCGGCGGTCAGCGGCTCGAAATAGAGCCGGTCCGAAGTATCGTAATCGGTGGACACCGTCTCTGGGTTGCAGTTGACCATGATCGTCTCGAACCCCGCATCCGCCAGCGCGAAACAGGCATGGCAACAGCAATAGTCGAACTCGATCCCCTGCCCGATCCGGTTCGGCCCGCCCCCCAAAATCACGATCTTGCGCGCGTCACTGGGATCGCTTTCATTCTCGGGCGCGCCGAAGCTGGGGGCCTCATATGTCGAATACATATACGGCGTCTTGGCGTCGAACTCGGCGGCGCAGGTATCGATGCGCTTGAACACAGGCCGCACGCCCAGCTTGTGGCGCAGCGCGCGGACTTCCTCTTCGGTCACCCCGCCGGCAAGCGCCTTCACCGCTTCATGCACCAGCCCGCCCGCGCGGGCGATGCCGCGCGCCATGCCGCCGCGGATATTCACCGATTTGAGCGCGAGCCAGGCGAGGCGCTTGTCCGAAAAGCCCATCGCCTTCAGCCGCCGCAATCCGGCGGCGTCGCGCGGCAGGCCGTGCTCGATCACCCGCTGCTCGGCGGCGACGATCTCGGCGATCCGCTCGAGGAACCAGGGATCATATTTGGCGATGGCGTGCACTTCGGCGACGCTGAACCCCTCGCGCAGCGCCTGCGCGGCGACAAGCAAGCGATCGGGCGTAGCCCGGGCGAGCGCCGCCTCGATCTCCGCCCGGCTCGCGCCGACCAACGCATCGACCTGGTTGAAGCCCGACAGCCCCGTTTCCAGCCCGCGCAGCGCCTTCTGCATGGACTCGTGGATGTTGCGCCCGATCGCCATCACCTCGCCGACCGACTTCATCGCGGTGGACAGCAATGGCTCGGCGCCCTTGAACTTTTCGAACGCGAAGCGCGGGATCTTGGTGACGACATAGTCGATCGTCGGCTCGAACGAGGCTGGGGTCGCCCCGGTAATGTCGTTCATGATCTCGTCGAGCGTGTAGCCGACCGCCAGCTTCGCCGCGACCTTGGCGATCGGAAAGCCGGTCGCCTTGGATGCAAGCGCCGAGGAGCGGCTGACGCGCGGGTTCATCTCGATCACGATCAGCCGGCCATCCTTGGGATTGACCGCGAACTGAACGTTCGAACCGCCTGTTTCCACGCCGATTTCGCGCAGCACCGCGATGCTGGCGTTGCGCATGATTTGATATTCCTTGTCGGACAGCGTCAGCGCCGGGGCGACGGTGATGCTGTCCCCCGTATGCACCCCCATCGGATCGACATTTTCGATCGAGCAGATGATGATGGCGTTGTCGTTCCGATCGCGCACGACCTCCATCTCATATTCTTTCCAGCCGAGCAGCGACTCCTCAATCAGCACTTCGTTCGTCGGGCTTGCATCGAGGCCCTTGCGGACGATTTCTTCAAATTCCTCACGGTTATAGGCAACGCCGCCGCCGGTGCCGCCGAGCGTGAAGCTCGGGCGGATGATCGCCGGCAGCCCGACCTTGTCGAGCCCGGCGAACGCCTCCTCCAGCGTATGCGCGATCGCCGAGCGGGCGGATTCCAGGCCGATCTTGTCCATCGCCAGGCGGAATTTCTGGCGATCCTCGGCCTTGTCGATCGCCTCGGCATCGGCGCCGATCATCTTGACGCCGAACTTCTCCAGCGTGCCGTCGCGGAACAGCGCGAGCGCGGTGTTGAGCGCGGTCTGCCCGCCCATGGTGGGGAGCACCGCATCGGGCCGCTCCGCCTCGATGATCTTGGCGACGATCGCTGGCGTGATCGGCTCGACATAGGTCGCGTCGGCGAGTTCGGGATCGGTCATGATCGTCGCCGGGTTCGAATTGACCAGGACGATGCGATAGCCTTCCTCTTTCAGCGCCTTGATCGCCTGCGTGCCCGAATAATCGAACTCGCACGCCTGGCCGATGACGATCGGCCCGGCGCCGATGACGAGGATGGAGGAGATGTCAGTGCGTTTGGGCATTACTTGAGCCATCCTTCAATAACAGGATATGCTGCTATACATGCTGCAATCGCTGCAATAACAGCTGCAAGCGCGCTAATAGTTGCTGTAAAAGCATTGACCACGCTCCAGTCAAAACGTTTTAACCTTTGCCACGTCGAAAGAGGTTTCCGGGCCTCTAAAGCTCTGTCAGCAGCGGCGAAACCCGAGCCATTTACACGAAACGCCCTCGCGCTGTGGGTAGTCTGGTCTTGGACGAAACCTTTCTCTTCTAGATATGGAATAACTTCTGATAACCACTGAGTATTATACTCGGAGCGAATGCTCTCAAGCACAGCCTGGAGATCGACGGCGTAACAATCGAATTGTCTCTGAATTTCAGCCCCACGGATCAGCACATCTTCAGCAAAGTATACGAAATTATCGCTCACCCCATCATCCCCACAAACCGCTCGAACAGATACAAACTATCCTGCGGCCCCGGGCTCGCCTCGGGGTGATATTGCACGCTGAACGCCGGCTTGTCCGCCAGTTCCAGCCCGGCGTTCGAGCCGTCGAACAGCGAGACATGCGTTTCGCGTACGCCCTCGGGCAGGCTCTCGCGCGCGACCGCGAAGCCGTGGTTCATGCTGGTGATCTCGACCACCCCGTCCGCCAGTCGCTTGACCGGGTGATTGGCGCCGCGGTGCCCCTGGTGCATCTTGGTCGTCCGCGCGCCGACCGCGAGCGCGAGCAGTTGGTGCCCCAGGCAGATGCCGAACAATGGCTTGCCCGTCTCCAGCAGCTGGCGGATCACCGGCACCGCATAGTCCCCCGTCGCCGCCGGATCGCCGGGGCCGTTCGAGAGGAAGAAGCCGTCGGGCTCGAGCGCCATCACATCGGCGAAGCTCGCGGTCGCGGGCAGCACCGTCACCCGCGCGCCGGCCTTGACCAGGTTGCGGAAAATGTTGCGCTTAGAGCCGTAATCGATTGCGACGACGTGAGGACGGTTGCTGTCGGCTTCACCCGCCTCGGCCGTCGTCCCGGACAGCGCCGCGCTCTCGTCATAGCCCGCGCCCAGCCGCCAGATGCCGGCCTGCCAGCCGAAATGGGCGGCGCAAGATACGTCCTTGGCGAGATCCATCCCCTCCAGCCCCGGCCAGGCGCGCGCCATCGCGAGCAGCGCGGGCACGTCGAAGCTGCCGGTGCGGCTATGCGCGATCACCCCATTGGGCGCGCCGCCGCCGCGGATGCGCTTGGTCAGCGCGCGCGTGTCGATGCCCGACAGCCCGATCCGCCCGTGCCTTTCCATCCACGCATCGAGCCGCTCGACCGAGCGGAAATTGCTGGGCTCGGTGACATTCTCTCGCACAATCATGCCAAGCGCGTGCGGTGCGTCGGCCTCGATGTCCTCGGGGTTGGCGCCGACATTGCCGATGTGGGGGAAGGTGAAAGTGATGATCTGCCCGGCGAAGCTCGGGTCGGTCATGATTTCCTGATAGCCGGTCATCGCGGTGTGGAAGCACACCTCGCCCACCGCCTCGCCTTGCGCGCCGAAGCCATGGCCCCAGGTCACACTACCGTCCGCCAGCACGAGCACGCCGGTCGCCCCCTCGGGCGGGGTCGCGGGCACGGGCGAGGGTTTGGCGTCGGCCATGCGGGCGGGCACTCCAATCGGGGTTGTGGCGATGTCGCTAAGGCGCCGTCGCTAGTTCCCCGGGCGGCGGGCGTCAATCTGTTAAACCTGCGGCGGGGACGCTAGGCTTGCGATTCACGCGCAAAAGGAACGAGGCATGATTCGCGACGACATCAAGGCGGCGCTGGTGGCGGCGATGAAGGGCGGCGACAAGCCAACAACCGCGGCGATCCGGCTGATCCAGAGCGAGATCAAGAACCGCGACATCGAGGCACGCACCGGCGGCGCGCCAGCCGACGACGACGCGCTGGTGGTCGAGGTGTTGCAGAAAATGGTCAAGAAGCGCCGCGAATCGATCGAGATGTACGAGAAGGGTGGCCGCCAGGAGCTCGCCGACGCCGAGGCGGGGGAAGTCGCGGTGATCGAGCGGTTCCTGCCCAAGGCGCTGAGCGACGACGAAACCCGCGCCGCGATCGACGCGATCAAGGCCGAGATCGGCGCTGCCGGCATGAAGGACATGGGCCGGTTGATGGCCGAGCTGAAGGCGCGCCACGGGACGCAGCTCGACATGAGCAAGGCGAGCGGGCTGGTGAAGGCGGCGCTGGCGGGGTGAGCCTTTCGCCCCAATTTCTTGACGAACTCCGCGCCCGCACCACGCTTTCGACGCTGATCGCCAAGAGCGTGAAACTCACGCGCGCGGGCCGCGAGTTCAAAGGTTGCTGCCCGTTCCACCAGGAGAAGACGCCCAGCTTCTACGTCAATGACGAGAAGGGCTTTTATCATTGCTTCGGCTGCTCGGCGCATGGCGATGCGATCCGCTGGCTGACGGATCAGCGGGGCCTGCCCTTCATGGACGCGGTGAAGGAGCTCGCCCAGGCGGCGGGGCTCGACCTGCCCGCCCCCGATCCTCGCGCCGCCGCCCGTGCCGAGCGCGCCAAGGGGCTGCACGAGGCGATGGCCGACGCCGCGCGCTGGTTCGCCGAGCAGCTGAATGGCATCGAGGGTGCCGAGGCGCGCGCGCTGCTCGATAAGCGCCGGATCAGCCCGGAGACGGCGCGCGCCTTCGGTCTGGGCTTCGCGCCCGACGCGCGCGGCAAGCTGCGCGCGGCGCTCAAGGATTATGGCGACGCGATGCTGGTCGAGGCCGGGCTGCTGATCCAGGTCGAGGACAAGGAGCCTTATGACCGCTTTCGCGGCCGGCTGATGATTCCCATCCGCGACACGCGCGGGCGGGTGATTGCGTTCGGGGGCCGCGTGATCGGCGCGGGCGAGCCTAAATATCTGAATTCGCCCGATACACCGCTCTTCGACAAGGGCCGCACGCTCTACAATCTCGATCGCGCCGCGCCCGCCGCGCGCAAGGCGGGGCGGCTGATCGTGGTCGAGGGTTATCTCGATGTGATCGCGCTCGCCCAGGCGGGGGTCGAGGAGGCGGTCGCCCCGCTCGGCACCGCGCTTACCGAGATGCAGCTGGAGCTGCTCTGGCGCCACGTCGACGTGCCGCTCGTGTGCCTTGATGGCGATAGCGCGGGGCAGAAAGCCGCGATCCGCGCGGCGCAGCGGGCGGTGGCGAAGCTCGCGCCGGGCAAGTCGCTCGCCTTTGTGACTCTCCCCGATGGCAAGGATCCCGACGATCTGGTGCGCGAGGGCGGCGCCCCGGCCTTCGCCGCCGCGACCCAAACCACGCGCCCGCTGATCCGCGTTTTGTACGATGCGGAGCGCTCCCAGACCCGTCCCGAAACGCCCGAAGGCCGTGCCGCGCTGCGCCAACGCATTCAAATGCTCGCCGGGGCAGTCCCGGACAGTCTCGTGCAATATGAATATCGCCGCGCGCTCAACGATCTGTTCTTCGAGGAGTTCGGTTGGAAGCGGCAGGAGCGCCGCGCGATCGGCGAGGCGATCGTCGCGACCGGCCCCGGCGGGCGGCGCGATCTGTACCAACAATTCACCCGCTCGGTGCTCTATGGCCTGTCGCGCTTTCCGCAGGCGCTCGGTGCGGTGCTCGAGCCGATCAGCCTGCTCCCTATCCGCCACGAGGAATTGCTGCCGTGGCGCGAAACATTGGTCGAGGCGGTGATTCAGCGCCCGGGTCTTGATGAAGACGCGGTCCAATCCATATTGACGGCCAACCAGCTCAAGCCCCAATCCCGGATCGACATGCAATCCGACCTGCGCTTCCGTTGGCACGTCCAGCCGGGCGAAGCGGTGCGGATGATCGGATCGCTTGTCGAGTTCCTGCACGAGGAACAGGAGCTGCTGGCCGAACTGGACGCGCTGACGAAGCGGATCAACGATGATCCCAGTCTGGCGGCCTATGACGAGTTGGAGCAGAGGCGCGCGGCCTTGCGTTCTAGGTATAGGGCGTTGCACGAATCGGCTTATCTAGCCGGCAACGCCGGGGGCGAATCGGAGTTGGGTTGAGTATGGCGAAAGCAAATGGTGGCGGCGAGGATACGATCGAAACGGGGGACGCGCCGCTGATCGACCTGAACGATGCGTCGATCAAGAAGCTGATCGCCCGCGCCAACAAGCGCGGCTACATCACCTATGACGAGCTGAACGAAGCCCTGCCGCAGGAGCAGATGTCGTCCGATCAGCTGGAAGACATCATGTCGGCGCTCAACGAAATGGGCGTCAATATCGTCGAGAACGAGGACGCGGGCGAGGACGCCGAGGCCGAGGAACAGCCTGAGGAAGAGGTGGATGTCGCCGATCCGGGCGACGGCAGCGCCCCCGCGTTCGAGACCAAGAAGAAGGAAACCGTCGATCGCACCGATGATCCGGTGCGCATGTATCTGCGCGAGATGGGCGCGGTGGAACTCTTGAGCCGCGAGGGCGAGATCGCCATCGCCAAGCGGATCGAGGCGGGCCGCGACACGATGATCCTGGGGCTGTGCGAAAGCCCGATCACCTTCAACGCAATCATCGACTGGTCGAGCCAGCTCAACGCCGGCACGATGCAGCTGCGCGAAATCCTTGACCTGGAGGCGATGCTTTCCAAGGACCCCGCGCCCGAAAGCATGGAAGAAGCCGCCGCCGACGGCGAGATTTCCGAGCGCAGCGCCGGCCCCAGCTTCAAGGAGGAAGAAGACGTCGAGGAAGTCGTCGCCGATGAGGATGACGAGGAATCGATGACCGAGCGCCGCGCGCCGCGGCTGAGCGACGACGAGGAGGAAGACAACACGCTGAGCCTTGCTCAGATGGAGGAACAGCTCAAGCCGCAGGCGCTGGAGAAGTTCGCCAACATCACCTCCATCTACAAGAATTTCGCCAAGATGCAGGTCAAGCGGCTGGAGGCGATGGCCGCCGGCGGCGATCTGACGCCGGCCGACGAGCGCAAATATCAGAAGCTGCGCGAGGATCTGACCGCCGAGGTGGAAAGCGTGCAGTTCCACCAGGCGAAGATCGAATATCTGGTCGATCAGCTTTACGCCTATAACCGGCGCCTGACCGCGCTGGGCGGCCAGATGCTGCGCCTCGCCGAACGCCACAAGGTGAGCCGCAAGGATTTCCTCGATCGCTATGTCGGCCAGGAGTTGGACGAGAACTGGCTGAGCGTCGTCGGCCCGCTCGACAAGAAGTGGAAGGCGTTCGCCGAGAATGAAGCGGCCGCCGTCGATCGCATCCGCACCGAAGTCGCCGAAATCGCGCAAGCGACCGGCATGAGCCTCGCCGAATTCCGCCGCATCGTGAACATGGTGCAAAAGGGCGAGCGCGAGGCGCGGATCGCCAAGAAGGAAATGGTCGAGGCCAATCTGCGCCTCGTGATCTCGATCGCCAAGAAATACACCAATCGCGGGCTGCAATTCCTGGACCTGATCCAGGAGGGGAATATCGGCCTGATGAAAGCGGTCGATAAGTTCGAATATCGCCGCGGCTATAAGTTCAGCACCTATGCGACCTGGTGGATTCGCCAGGCGATCACCCGCTCGATCGCCGATCAGGCGCGCACTATCCGCATCCCGGTGCACATGATCGAGACGATCAACAAGCTGGTGCGCACCAGCCGCCAGTTCCTGCACGAGCATGGTTTTGAGCCGACCCCCGAACAGCTCGCCGAGCGCCTCTCCATGCCGCTGGAGAAGGTGCGCAAGGTGATGAAGATCGCCAAGGAGCCGATCTCCCTCGAAACGCCGATTGGCGACGAGGAAGACAGCCACCTGGGCGATTTCATCGAGGACAAGAACGCGGTGATTCCGGTCGACGCGGCGATCCAGGCGAACCTGAAGGAAACCGTGACGCGGGTGCTCGCCAGCCTCACCCCGCGCGAGGAGCGCGTGCTGCGGATGCGCTTCGGCATCGGCATGAACACCGATCACACGCTGGAGGAAGTCGGCCAGCAATTCAGCGTGACGCGCGAACGCATCCGCCAGATCGAGGCCAAGGCGCTCAGGAAGCTGAAGCACCCCAGCCGCAGCCGGAAAATGCGCTCGTTCCTCGATCAATAGCGGCGGCAGCGCGCCCGCCGCTCGCGACGCGGCGCCCCTTTCTACGCGGCCGTGATCTGTTTCCCGGCGGGGCAGACGAGTTCGATCTGCCCCGCGCGGCGATCGAACGTCAGCCGCGCGCAGGGCGCGATCAGCGCGCGTGGCAGGGTGAGCGAATAGATCGGGCGCGGTCCGGCGCGACCGGCCTCGACGGTCACTTCCTCCAGATCGACCTGCTCATTGGCGTCGCGAATTCGGCTTGGCGCGGTCCCCGATCCATCAATCCGGTCGCGCACGCGCACCGCCAGCCGTGACAGGGTAAATGGCCCGAAGCGCACGGGCCGGGCTAGCGTGAGCCAGCGCACCGGACGCTTGATGCCGAACACGATCTCGCTGTCCCAGCTCGGTCCGCTGAGAGTGCCACCGTAAATCCGGGCGAGATGCGCGCCGAGCGCGGCGGAAGCGACCGGGTAATCGCGCGGATGCTCCAGGTTGAATACCGTCAGGAACGGCTGGTCGTGATCGCGCAGCCGCGTGCCCACCAATGTCGTCGGGCCGCCGGTCATCTTGAAGCGATAGCGCGCCGCCGCGGCGTTGCCGATGCCATCGAGCGGGAAGGTCACCCGGGGCTGGACGAACATCAGCGGGCCGAGCGTCGCCTCAGGCCCGTCGATCAGCGGCTGTGGGAACCAATAAACCTCGGTCTGGCGAAGCTCGTTGTCGACGATCAGGGTAACGTCGCGCACGCGCCCGGACAGAACGCGACGGCCGAACACGCGTAATATGGCCTGATCGTCGTCGAATTGCTGGCGCAGCCGCAGCCGCATCCTGGATTGCGGGGCGATCACCATGACATTGGGGAGACCCGCGACAACCTGGGCGCGGATCAGCTCGCCATCGGCGAACACCGTCACGCGCGCGTCCCGGGGCAGCGTCACTTCCTTAACGGCGGGCGCCGCCCCCAGCAGCGGCAACGCCATCAGCGCGGCCGCGCAACGCAAAGCTGTCCCGGGGCGGATGAGCATGGTTCACTCCCTCACGCCGCAGGGGTCAACCGTCATGCTGCGGCCGGCAACGAAGCTCGATCATTTTGGAAACCTTGTCAAATGCCAATGTAGCACAACGTTTCACCGCCGCGGCGGGGATGAACAGCGAATAGACCGGCTGCCGCCCCTTGGCGTTGGCGGCGACCACCACTTCGGCCGGATCGTCCTCGCCCGCCTCGCGGATCGCGGGGCCGCGGCCCGCCTCGTCCACACGGTCCGGCACGCGCACGGCGAGCCTGGTGAAGCGAAACGGCCCCAGTTCGAGCGGCTTGCCAAGCGTCAACAGCCGCACCGGGCGGGTGATGCCCAGCAGCACCGGCTCGTCCCAGCTTGGCCCCGAAACATGGCCATCCAGCTGCTCCGCGAGCAGCGCGCCAAACGCCGCTGAAACCAAAGGCAGCGTCCGCCTCCCCTCCGTCTCGAACGCGATCCCGACCGCCTTGCCCGATGTCGTGAGCACGGTGACGGCGAGCGAATTGACATCGCCGCGCAGCGGATAGCGATACAGCTCGGCGCCCTCGCCTGGCCCCGGCAGCTGGAAGGTCACCCGGGCTTGCGGCAGCCCCCAGGGGCCGATCACCGCATCGGTATTCCCCAGCTCGGCCGCGTCGAACCAGAAGGCGCGTCCCTTGGCGGCGAGGCCATCGATGGCGAAGTCCAGCGGCCGGTTGTGGCCGACGAACTCCTTGCGTCCCGCCAATCGCAGCGACGCCTTACCCAAAATGGGCGCCGGCTTCAGCGCCAGCCGCGCGACGGTCGCGCTGGTGAGCGTGAGCCGGTTGAGGCCGCCCGATTCCACCCGGAGCCGCACGGGCTGCCCCTCGATCGTCGCGGGCACCGGCTCCCCCGGCCGCACGAGCAGCGCGTCCACCGGCTTTCGCTCGTCCGTCGCCGCGCCCAGCAACAGGGCAAAGGTTAAGGCAACCAATCGCATCGCCACCGTTTAACCTCGTAACTAATTCCACCGCCGTCACCACTGCGCGACGGACCGGGCGAGGACAAGGGTGAAGCGTGAAAGGTTAAGTGGCCATAAACCCAGTCTTTACGGGGTTCGGTATAGAGATTGGGCGACAACAACAGGCGCAGGGATGCGAGAACGACAACGAGGCATACAGGGCATGACGGGTTTTTCGGCACGCACAGGGCAGATGGCGGGCGGCTGGGCGACGCTCCAGACGCTGATCGACGCCGATGGCAGCGCGGCGCACCCGGCGTTCGCGCCGCTTGCCCGCAGCACCGCGCTGGCGCGTGACGTCGCCGACGCGGTCCATGCGCTGTGCCTGCTGCATGGCCGCCATCCCGGTCTGCTCGACCATGCCTTGCGCCGCCAACCCAAGGGGCCGTGCAGCGGCTGGTTCGAGGACGCGGTCGCGGGCTTCGCGGCCGAACGCGCGCTGGTCGCGCGGCTTACGTCGGCGGTCGGCCCGCTGCCCTCCACGCCCGGCCAGGCGGAGAGCGAGGCGACGATCCTCGCCCAGCGCCACGCGCTCGAAACCCTCGCCGCGTCGGATCGCCAGGGCGTCGCCATGGGGGCCTCGGTTGCGCTGGTGCTCGATTGGCAGGCGATGCGCGTGCTGGTCGAAGTCGCCGCCGAACGCTTCGGCATTCCCTGCCCCACCAGCCAGCTGCCGAGCGCCGCCGAAAGCGCGATGGTGGTCGCCGCCGCCGCCGCGAGCCCCTCGGTCGAACGCGCGATGGCGTTTGGCGCGCAGCAGGTGCTGGCGCAGCATCGCGGGCTGTGGAGCCTGCTCGAAGCCCGCGCCTCGGCCCGCAACCGCGCCTGACATCGCCCGGCTTGGCGGCGCGCCCGCGCCCCGCTATGCCAAACCCGATATTCGAATTCGGGGATGGCCATGAAGCGTTTCGAAGGTACCGCAAGCTATGTCGCGACCGATGATCTGAAGGTCGCGGTCAATGCCGCCGTCGCGCTGCGCCGTCCGCTGCTGGTGAAGGGCGAGCCCGGCACCGGCAAGACGGTGCTCGCCTATGAAATCGCCAAGGCGGTGGGCGCGCCGCTCATCGAATGGAACATCAAGTCCACCACCAAGGCGCAGCAGGGCCTGTATGAATATGACGCGGTGGCGCGGCTGCGCGACGGCCAGCTCGGCGATCCGCGCGTCCATGAGATCGCCAACTATATCCGCCGCGGCAAATTGTGGGAGGCGTTCGAGGCCGAGCAACTGCCCGTGCTGCTGATCGACGAGATCGACAAGGCCGATATCGAATTCCCCAACGATCTGCTCCACGAGCTCGATCGGATGGAGTTCCACGTTTACGAGACGAAGGAAACGATCCGCGCCAAGGAACGGCCGATCGTCGTCATCACCAGCAACAACGAGAAGGAACTGCCCGACGCCTTCCTGCGCCGCTGCTTCTTCCACTATATCAAATTCCCCGATCGCGACACGATGCAGGCGATCATCGACGTCCACTTCCCCGGCATCCAGAAGATCCTGGTCGGCAAGGCGCTCGACATTTTCTACGACGTGCGCGAGGTGCCGGGGCTGAAGAAGAAGCCCTCGACCAGCGAACTGCTCGACTGGCTGAAACTGCTGCTGCACGAGGATATGCCGCTGGAAGTGCTGCAGAACCGCGATCCGACCAAGGCGATCCCGCCGCTCCACGGCGCGCTGCTGAAGAACGAGCAGGACGTGATGCTGTTCGAACGCCTGGCTTTCATGGCGCGGCGGCAGGCGCCCAAGGGGTAAGAAGCCTGGGCTATGCCGCCTGCTGCGTGGCGTTGCGCGCCAGCGCCTGGGCGGTGAGCGCCTCCGCCTGGGCGGTGATCTGGTCGACATAGGCCAGCTCGAACACGCCCCAGCGCCGGCCGCCAAACACCAGCGGCACGAACACGCTCTTGATCGGCAGGAACTCGTTGTTGCCGAGCGCCATGCGGTAGCAGTTGAGCAGGAACGGCGCCTCGCTGTCGATCGCCCGGCGCTCGCACGGGCCAATGATGATCCGGCGGTGGCGCGACCAGGTGTTGTTCCATTCAGGGTCCGCCCCCTGCGGCTGCGAGCGCAGCGTCAGGTGCGTGGGCAGATAGCCGTTGCGATCGAGCACCACGCAGCCGATGCCGCGCGGGGTGTCGGCGGTCGCCGCGTCGAGCAGGGGACGGATGGCGCGGTCGGCGAAGCTGTTCAGCCGGGTGGTGAATTGCGGCGGGTTGGTGCCGGCGACCGGCGCATAATCGCTGTCGAACAGTCCGGCCAGATCGATCTCGCCCGCGGCGAGGCCCTGCTCGACCCGCGCGGTGATCCGGCCGGCATGATCCCGGGCGAGCGCGATATACGGCGTGTCGTCGGTTTCAGCGGCGCTCTGGCTGATGCGATCGAGCATCTGATTGCCAACGGCCTCGAGCCGGGCGAGCCGCTCGGCGGCGGAGGCGAGCGTTTCGCGGTTGATCCGGGTCGCATCCGCCGTCGCCGCGAGTTCGCCCTGAACCGTGGCGATGCTCGAATAGATCAGGTCGCTGCTCATCGCGACGCTTTCGCTCTGCGTATCGATCAGGGTGACGAAACGGCCGAGCTCGTCGATCGCCTGGTTGATCCCGTCCAACCCCTGGCGGGCGCGCGCCCCGCTTTCGGTGCCGGCCGCGATCGCCGCTCCCAGCGCCGCGCCTTCGGTCGCCAGCGCGGAGATGGTCGTCTCGATCCGCGCGGTGGCCTGGCGGGTATCCTGCGCCAGCTTCTTCACCTCGTTCGCGACGACCCCGAACGCCTCGCCCGCCGCCCCGGCGCGCAACGCCTCGATCGCGGCGTTGAGCGCGAGCATGTTGGTCTGCCGCGCGATCGCGCCGATCACTTCCGTCGTCTGCTGCACCTGGGAAAGCGCGACCATGATCCGCTCCATCCGCGCGTTCAGATCGACCACCAGATCGGTGAGCTGCGTGAAGCTGGCCCCCGAGTCGACCACGGTGGTGCGGCAGTGGTCGAGCCGCTGTTTCATCAGCTGCGAGGATTGGCGGGCACGGGCGATGGCGGCGCCCACGCTGGCGCGGTGCTGGGTAAGCGCGGCGGCGGCCTGATCGAAATCGGCAAGACCGGATAGCGTCGTGGCGGTGCGATCGGCGGCGGCGGCGACGTGCCCGCCGACCTCCGCGCATTCGATCACAAGCGCGCCGCAGCTCCGCGCGACCTCGCGCACCGCGACTTCCGCCATCGTACTGGGCATAGAATTCATCCCCTCTTCCCGCTCAGTCTTTCCAAATTTGGCGATCGGTTTGATAACATTTAAGCTGATTGGGTTTTTATAATGTGAAACATGCCGATCGGGTCACGTTTTTGTCGCGCGAAGCTGCTACGCTACCTGAATGATTTTCGGACTTGGCGCGATGCTGCTGTTCCTGCTGTGGCGGTACCCGCATCTGCCGGCGATCGCCGCGCTGCACCGCCTGACGGTGCGGCCGTTCGCGGCGCTGCTCAATCGGCTCGATCGGCGGCACCTGATTTTCTATGCGGTTGCCTTGGGGCTGGTGCTGTTCGCCGGCGAATGGCTGGTGATGGCCGGGCCGCTCGACCTGGCGCTGCTGATGGCGTGGGACGTGTCGCTCTATGTCGATGCGGTACTCGGCGCGGCGCTGGTCGCGGGCGTCGCGCGCACGATGCCGCTGCTGCGCTTCGCCGGGCGGCTGCGACCGCGCGCCCGCGCCCGCAGGCCGCGCCGGGCACGGCCCGCCCCCAAGCCGGGCGCCAATGACGATGACCACGCGGCGCATCTGCTAATCGCCGCTTAACCAAGCCTCGGCACCCGATGCTGACGCTTGCGCGGCTACAGTGGCGCCATGCGCAAGGGCGTGATCGCAGCCGTGCTGGCGGCATTGATGGTGCAGGCGGGCGTCGCGCGCGCCGGCCTGCTCGATTATGTCGGCGAATGCGTGCCCTTCGCCCGCGCCGCCTCGGGCATCCAGATCTTTGGCGACGCCTGGACCTGGTGGGATCAGGCCGAGGGACGCTATGCGCGCGGCTTCCAGCCCAAAGCGGGCGCGGTGATCGTCTTTTCCCGCACCGCTCGCCTGCCGCGCGGCCATGTCGCGGTCGTCAGCCGCGTCGTCGAGCCGCGGGTGGTGATGGTCACCCACGCCAACTGGTCGCGGCTTGGCGGCGAGCGTGGCCATGCCGAACGCGACGTGACGCTCACCGATGTCAGTGCCGATAATGACTGGTCGGCGGTGAAGGTTTGGTACCGCGACAATGACGGGCTGGGATCGAGCGTCTATCCGATCCAGGGCTTCATCTATGGCAAGCCGGTCGACCCCCGCGTGCCACCGGCGCGCCCATCGCCCGAGTTGAGCGGCGCCGCGCCGGATTATGTCGGCGCGCTGCTCGACGCCTATCGCTGATGTCGCCGCTGCTGCCGCTGGGGGCGACCCTCGCCACGCAGACGCGCCCCGGCGTGAACGGTGAGACGCCGACGCCCCCGCCCGCCGCGCAGACGCTCGCCGCGAGCGCCACCGGCACCGTCGCCGCCGAAGCTGCCGCGATCGCCCCCGGCGTGCTGCGCGAGGTCGCGGCGACGCTCGCCCCGGTCACCTACGCGGCGCGCGGCGGCCATAACGGCCCCCGCCCCGGCCCGTTGAAGAGCACGCCCGGCATTGCGTCCGCCAAGGCGCGCGGGCATGATCGCGGCATGTTCCTGAACTTTCTCGACGCGCTCCGCAGCGCCGGCATCCCGGCGAGCATGAAGGAGCATCTGACGCTGCTCGAAGCGCTGCAGCATGAGGTGATCGAGCGCCGGCCCGAGGATTTCTATTACCTCTCGCGCTCGGTCTATGTGAAGGACGAGGGCCTGCTCGATCGCTTCGACCAGGTGTTCGCCAAGGTTTTCAGGGGTATAGAAACCAGTTTCGCGAGTGCCCAGGCCGAAATCCCCGCCGAATGGCTGAAGGCGGTGGCCGAACGCTATCTTTCTCCCGAGGAGATGGAGCAGATCAAGTCGCTCGGCTCCTGGGACGAGATCATGGAGACGCTGAAACAGCGCCTCGCCGAGCAGCAGGGCCGGCACGAGGGGGGCAATCGCTGGGTCGGCACGCGCGGCACCAGCCCCTATGGCAATTCGGGCTATAATCCCGAAGGCGTGCGGATCGGCGGCGAAAGCAAGGAAAAGCGCGCGATCAAGGTGTGGGACCAGCGCGAATTCCGCAATCTGGACAACACCCGCGAACTCGGCACCCGCAACATCAAGATCGCGCTGCGCCGACTGCGCCGCTTCGCCCGCGAAGGCGCCGCCGACGAACTCGATCTCGACGCGACGATCGAGGGCACCGCGCGCCAGGGCTGGCTGGACATCCAGATGCGCCCGGAACGCCACAATGCGGTGAAATTGCTGCTGTTCCTCGACGTCGGCGGCTCGATGGACCCGTGGGTGAAGCTGTGCGAGGAGCTGTTCTCCGCCGCCACCGCCGAATTCAAGAACATGGAATTCTATTACTTCCACAACTGCCCCTATGAAGGGGTGTGGAAGGACAATCGCCGCCGCTTCGCCGAGCGCACGCCAACCTGGGATGTGCTCCACAAATTCGGCCATGATTACAAGCTGGTGTTCGTCGGCGACGCGTCGATGAGCCCCTATGAGATCACCCATCCCGGCGGCTCGGTCGAGCATTTCAACGAGGAAGCCGGCGCGGTGTGGCTGCAACGGCTGACCAACACCTATCCGGCGGCGGTGTGGCTTAACCCCATCCCGCAGGAGCAATGGGGCTATTCGCAGTCGATCCGCATCGTGCGCGAGCTGATGAACGACCGCATGTACCCGCTCACCCTCGCCGGGCTCGACGAGGCGATGCGCGAGTTGACGCGGAAGCGGTGAAGCCGTTCGCCCGCCTGGCGACCATGTTCGGACGCGCGCGGCGGCGCTGGTTCGGGCGCACCTTGGTGGTCGATCCCCGCCCGATCGCGAGCGAGGCTCCCTATACCTTTTACCTCCCCAGCGAAAACGAGCTGCTCGCCATCGGCCCCGGGGACTTGGTTAAAGTGACGATTCAAAGCGTGCCGCCGAGCCCGAAATAGGGCGCCGAGCGGCTGTGGTTCACCGTGCTGACCGCCGAGGGCGACCGGCTTCGGGCGATGCTCGACAATCAGCCCTACGACATACCGCAGCTGGCGCTCGGACAGATCATCGACCTTCCCCGCGCCGCGGTGATCGACATCATCTGGCAGGAAGGCCGGACCGTGGCGCCGCCCTCCGTGCCCGCGCGGCGCGAATATTGGGATCGCTGCTTCGTCGATGATTGCGTGCTCGCGGGCCGCAGTCCCGTCGATTACCTGTACCGCGAAGTGCCCAACATGGATGAACCGGATGACCGCCATCCGGACAGCGGCTGGCGCTTGCGCGGCACGGACGACGCCATCGCCGACGACAAGCAGCATGATTTGCCGCCGCAATATGTCGCGCTCGGCGCGGTGCTCAATCGCGACGATAGCTGGCTCCACCTGATCGACGCGCCGATCGGCAGCGCCTTCATCCGGAACGCGGCGGGCGGGTTCGATGCCGCGTGCGATCCCGATCTGACCGACCCGCCGGCGCGACAATAGCGCCGGCGGCCGTACCCGATCGCGCGACCCAGTCCGCGCTATTCGTGGCCCTTGCTGATGCGCCGCGCGATCCGGGCGCGTTCCTGGACGCCGCTTTCGGCGCCCTCGCGCGCGTACAGAGCTTGCAAATACGCCATATCCGCGCTCGTAATCCCTGCCGGGTGCGTCGGCGCGCTCTTGTCGAACAGGCTAAGGATCGTGTTGATCCCGCCGCCTGGCGGCGGTTCGCGCGTGCGCGCCAGGCTGCGCATCGCCGCATAATCGGCGATCTGGCGCAGCGTGAGCCCATAGGTCGCGGTGCGATCGAGCACCACGAACGAGCTGTCGATATATTGCCGCGTCGACTCGCGCAGGATCGACGCCGATTTGACGATGAGGGTGCCGCCCGACACGAACGCGCCATCCTCGTTGCGCACCGAGGTCGCGCTCCAGGCGCGTACCGGCGGCCCCGGGCGGGCGAGCCGATCGACATCGGGGGTGTGCATCCCCGCCAGCCAGTCGGCATGATCGCTGCGCACGCCACGGACGAACGCGGCACCGTCGATCGCGATGACGACCAGGATGTTCGCGGGACAATTGGGCTTGTCCGCGACCCGCAGCTTCAGCTGCCGCGCAATGTCCTTAATGCGGCGGGCGATATAGCCGCCATATTGTTCGGGCATCCCCGCCACCACCGGGCAGATCGGATCGTGGAAGCGCGCGATCTGCAATTCGGCATATTGTGTGATCTGGCCGACATAGGTCTTCACCGCCTCGCGCGGCAGGTCGCGCTGCGTCTCGACAACGACGTCGGCCTGATCGGGCGGCGGCTGCTGCTCAACGGGTGCCGCTTGTTGCGCCATCAGCAGGGCGGCGAGGGCTGCCATCATCGGCACATACCTTCTGTTTCTACAGCGGCGCCCCGGATGCAAGGAGTGGCGCGGGCAAGCCCGTGCGTCAATACAACAAATGAGCCGCCCGCACCTCGGCCCAGGCGGTTTCGTCGCGCGCGGCGATCATATCCAGATCGCCCGGCGCGGCACCGGCATCGTCCACCCAGTCGCGCAATTCCGGCCCGCCATTGATCACGTCGATCGCCAGCTTGCCGAACTCATATTCATAAGGAAAATCGCGCCACAGCGGATAGTCGGGGTAAAGCTGGCGGATCGCCTTGAAGGCCAGCGCCTGCAAGCGCCACGGACGGAAACGGCCATGGTCGTAGAAATGGCTTTCGGCGTGGATATGCACGCCGTTGCACAGCGTCTTGGCATGCTTGTGGAAGGTCGGCTCGAACCAGATGTCGCGCAAGGCACAGCCGGCGAGCCAACCGGGCGCGAGGCGGCGCATCTCGGCGATGACGTCGCGCGCGACGATATCGGGCGCGCCGAACAGTTCGAGCGGGCGGGTCGTCCCCCGCCCCTCGCTGAGCGTCGTCCCTTCAAGCATCACCGAACCCGGATAGGCGCGCGCCATGTTGAGATTGGGCGCGTTGGGGCTCGGGTTGATCCAAAGCCGCTCGACGGGCCAGCCGAAGCCGGGCGCATCGCCGGGCGCCCAGCCCTCCATCGCGATCACCCGGTAATCGACGTCAAGCTTGAAGTGATCGACGAACCAGTGGCCCAGTTCGCCCAGCGTCAGCCCGTGGCGCATCGGCATCGGCCCCGCGCCGACGAAGCTCTCCCAGCCGGGTTGAAGCGTCAGCCCCTCGATTGGGCGCCCCGCGGGGTTGGGGCGATCGAGCACCCACACGCTCTTGCCGTGCGCGGCGGCGGCCTCCAGCACGTAAAGCAGGGTGGTGACATAGGTGTAGATGCGGCAGCCCAAGTCTTGCAGATCGACGAGCATCACGTCGAAACTGCTCATCGATTGCCCGGTCGGGCGGCGGACCTCGCCGTACAGGCTGAACACCGGAATACCGTACACCGGATCGGTGAAATCGGGCGATTCCATCATATTGTCTTGCAGATCGCCGCGCACGCCGTGCTGCGGGCCGAACATCGCGCTCACGTGCACGCCCGCTTCGATCAGCGCGTCGAGGCTGTGGGTCAGGTCGGCGGTGAGCGAGGCGGGATGGGCGAGCAACGCCACGCGCTTGCCCGCGAGCGGCGCGCGCAGCTCAGGCTCGGCGAGCAGGCGGTCGATACCGAATTTCATGGCTCAACCGCCTGCCGGAAGGCTCAGGCGAAAGCAATCGGGGTGATGAAAGTCCGGGTTCCCGTCCGGATGCGCGAGCGCGAAATAGGCGCGCGCGCCGTCCGCGAGTTCGATGACGGCGGACAGGTTCAGCCGCCAGTCGGCACGCGGCGGCAGATCGGCAAGGCGCACGCCGGCGATCAGCGTCGGCGGCCAGGCGGCGGCGCAGATCGGCCCCGGCGCCGACGCCCCGCGCGCCATCCCCGCGCGATAGCCGCTGAAGCGATACGCCGCCCAACGGCCGGAGGGGGCGAGGTTGAGCTCGACATATCCGGGCAATCCGGGCGCGGTGACGAACGCTTCGAAACAGGTGTGCCGCCACAACCCGTCGCTGAACCCCGCCGGCTGCTCGGCGGGCCAGACGATGGCGCTGGGGTCGCCGATCGGGCGGTATGAGAGAGCGAGGCGGTCGTCGCGGCGGCGCACCGAGACCGCGACATCATGGATCGCGGCGCTCGGGTTGCTCGGATGCGGGTGCAAGGTCAGCATCGTCATGGCAGGATCATCAGACTGACGCGCCCGGCGCGCTTCGGCAAGCCCCGCTGGTAATCAGGCCCCGGCCTCGCTACATCGCGCGGCGTTCATGGCCACCACCCTCCCCTCCTCGCCCAAGATCGGCATGGTTTCGCTCGGCTGCCCGAAGAACCTGGTCGATAGCGAGCGCATCCTCACCAAGCTGCGCTCCGAAGGCTATGGCCTGTCCGCCGATTATGCCGGCGCCGATGTCGTGCTCGTCAACACCTGCGGCTTTCTCGACAGCGCCAAGGAGGAAAGCCTGGAGGCGATCGGCGAGGCGATCGCGGAGAATGGCCGGGTGATCGTCACCGGCTGCATGGGCGAGGAGGCCGAACGCATCCGCGCGCGCTTTCCGCAGGTGCTCGCGGTCACCGGCGCGCACCAATATGAGCAGGTGGTGGAGGCGGTCCACGAAGCCGCCCCGCACACCCCCTCCCCCTATCTCGATCTGGTGCCCGAAGCGGGGCTGAAGCTCACCCCGCGCCACTACAGCTATCTGAAGATCAGCGAGGGCTGCAATCACCGCTGCGCCTTCTGCATCATCCCGCAGCTGCGCGGCGACCTCGTCAGCCGCCGCCCCGACGCGATCCTGCGCGAGGCCGAGAAGCTGGTCCAGGCCGGCACGCGCGAATTGCTGGTGATCAGCCAGGATACCTCGGCTTATGGCGTCGATATCGGCTATCAGCCGCGCCTGTGGCGGGGCGAGGAGGTGCGCGCGCACATCACCGATCTGGCGCGCGCGCTGGGGTCATTGGGGGCCTGGGTGCGGCTGCACTATGTCTATCCCTATCCGCATGTCGATCAGCTGATCCCGCTGATGGCCGAAGGGCTGATCACGCCGTATCTCGACATCCCTTTCCAGCACGCCAGCCCCAAGGTGCTGCGCGCGATGCGCCGCCCGGCGAACGAGGCGAAAGTGCTGGAGCGGCTGCGCGCCTGGCGGTCGATCTGCCCCGATCTCGCGATCCGATCGACCTTCGTCGTCGGCTTTCCGGGCGAGACGGAGGAGGATTTCGCCTATCTGCTCGACTGGCTGGAGGAAGCGAAGCTCGACCGCGTCGGCGCGTTCCGTTTCGAGCCGGTTGCAGGGGCCGCTGCGAATGCGCTCCCCGATCCGGTGCCGGAGGCGGTGAAGGAAGAACGCTACGCCCGGCTGATGGAGCTCACCGCGCGGCTGTCGGCGGAAAAGCTCGCAGCCAAGGTGGGGCGCGAGATCAAGGTGATCATCGACGCCGTCGACCCCGAAAGCGGCGGCGCGACAGGGCGCGGCGAGGCGGACGCGCCCGAGATCGACGGCGAAGTCCATCTGCGCGACGCGGGCCATCTGGCGCCGGGCGAGATCGTGCGCGTGCGCGTGGAAGAGGCCGACGCGCACGATCTGTTCGGGGTGCCGGTTTAGGCACAGAGCCACCACGCCACTCCAACCCTCTTCCCCGGCGACGGCCGGGGCCCAGAATCGGGCGGTCGGCAGAGGAAGCGCGACGCTGGCACGGCCGGCGCAGCTGGGCCCTGGCCTTCGCCGGGGAAGGCGGGAAGGTTCCCGCGTCCCAACGTTTGACTCTGCCCGCGTCCTCGGCTTCCCTGCGCTTCTCACCGCCGGGACACGCCATGATCCGCTATCTCCTCCCCCTCGCCCTGATCGCTGCCCCCGCCGTGGCGCAGGAGCTGAGCCCCGCCGAGACCGCCAAGATCGACGCCGCCGTCGCCGAGAGTTTGCAGGCGACCGGCGTGCCCTCCGCCTCGGTCGCGGTGGTGCGCGGAGGCAGGCTGGTGTTCGCCAAGGCCTATGGCCAGCAAGCGCCCGGCTGGACCAGCGCCCGCGCGGACGCCCCCTATCAGATCGCCTCGGTCTCCAAGCAGTTCACCGCCGCCGCGCTGCTGCTGCTCCAGCGCGACGGCAAGCTGAGCATGGACGACAAGGTGAGCAAATATTTCCCCGATATCTCGGGCGCGGACCGCATCACCATCCGCCAGCTTCTCAGCCATACCTCCGGGCTGCAGGATTATTGGCCGCAGGATTACAGCTTCGCCGCGATGGAAAAGCCCACCACCCCGCAGGCGATCGTCGATCGCTGGGGCAAGAAGCCGCTCGATTTCGATCCCGGCACGCAGTGGCAATATTCGAACACCGGGTATGTGGTCGCGGGGATGATCGCGGAAAAAGTGGGCGGCGCGCCGCTGTTCGATCAGCTCCAGCGCCGCGTGTTCAAGCCGCTCGGCATCACCGCTTATGATCAGGACAGGGCGGTGGGCGGTAAGTTCCCGGCGGGCTATCACCGCTTCGCGCTCGGCCCGGTGCGGTTCGCGACGCCCGCTGCCTATGGCTGGCTGTTCGCGGCGGGCGAACTCGCCATGTCGCCCAGCGACCTCGCCAAATGGAACATCGCCCGGATCGACCGCACCCTGCTCACCCCCGCCGAATGGGCCGAGCAGGAAAATGTGGTGAAGCTCACCAACGGCGGCGACACGCGCTATGGCCTTGGCGTGTTCGTGCTCGACGCCGATCCGGCGAGCGGGCGCCGCCGCTCGATCGAACATAGCGGCGAAGCCGTCGGCTTCCTCACGCAGAATATCGTGCTGCCCGATGAAAAGGTCGCGATCACCGTCGCGGTGAACGCCGATTTCGGCGATGCGCAAGGCACGATCGCGCGCAAGATCGCCGACACGATCCTGCCGCCCCGCCCCGAGCCGGAAGCCGCCAAGACCGCACAGGCACGCGCGCTGTTCACCGCGATGCGCGCTGGCACGCTCGACGCCAAGCTGATGACCGAGAATTGGAACTATTTCTTCACGCCGCAGGTCGCCGGCGATTATCGCCAGTCATTGAGCAGCCTTGGCGAGCCGAGCAGCTTTGAAAGCGTCGGCCCCGCCCGGCTGCGTGGCGGCTTCGTCAACCGCAATTACCGCATCACCTACCCCAATGGGCAAAAGCTGGTGGCGGTGACCTATGCCGAACCGGGCGACGCCGGGCGCTATGAGCAATTCCTGATCTACCCCGCGCAATGACCGATTTCGCCGCCCTGCTCCAGCCTGATCGCGGCCAGCCGGCGCGGACGATCGAGGTCGTCCGTCCCGAGGATTATGCCACCTGGCTCGCCGGCCAGCCGCCGCGCACCCGCGCGCTGCTCGCCGCCGCGCAGGTGACGGGCAAAGCCGGCAACCGCGCGATCCTGCCGGGGGATGACCCCGAGCAATGGTCGGCGCTGCTGGTGTGCGACGAGCCCGAAAGCTCGCCCTGGCGGATCGCGAGCCAAAGCGAGGTTCTGCCCGAAGGCACTTACCGGTTGAAGAGCGGGCCGCTGGGCGCGGCGGGGCTCGGCTGGCTGCTCGGCCAGCATCGGTTCGATCGCTACAAGAAGGTCGATCCGCAGGGGCCGCGCGTGCTGCTGACGGGCGAGCCCGCGCGGATCGAGGAGACGGTGCGCCTCGCCGCCGCCGTCGCCAAGGTGCGCGATCTCGTCAATCTGGGCGCGAGCGATCTCGGCCCCGCCGAGCTGGAGGGGGAAGCCGAGGCGCTGGCGGCGCGACATGGCGCGACGCTCACCGTCACGCGCGGCGATGCGCTCGCGCAAGGCTATCCGATGATCCACACGGTGGGCGCCGCCGCCACCCGCGAGCGCGCGCCCCGGCTGATCGAGCTGGAATGGGGTGCTGCCGATGCGCCGCGCGTCGCGATCATCGGCAAGGGGGTGTGTTTCGACAGCGGCGGGCTCGATCTGAAGCCCTCGTCCGCCATGCGGCTGATGAAGAAAGACATGGGCGGCGCCGCGCACGCGCTCGCCCTCGCCGAGCTGGTTATGGCGGCGGGGCTGAAGCTGCGGCTGCATTTGCTGATCCCGGCGGTGGAGAATGCGGTCTCCGCCGCTGCGTTCCGCCCCGGCGACGTGCTGCGCACCCGCGCCAGGCTGACGGTGGAGAACACCAACACCGACGCCGAAGGCCGGCTGATCCTGGGCGACGCGCTGACCAAGGCGGGCGAGGCCAAACCTGGCCTGATCCTCGATTTCGCGACGCTCACCGGCGCGGCGCGGGTGGCGCTCGGCCCTGATCTGCCCGCCACCTTCGCCAATGACGAAACGCTCGCCGCCGATCTGCTCGCCGCCGGCGAGGCGGTGCACGATCCGCTGTGGCGGCTGCCACTGTGGCGCGGCTATGACGAGATGCTGAAGTCCGACATCGCCGACATGGTCAACGCCCCCGATGGCGGGTTCGCTGGTTCGATCACCGCGGCGCTGTTCCTTCAGCGCTTCGTCCCCGCCGGCACGCCCTGGGCGCATCTCGACACCTTCGCCTGGCGCCCGACGCCCAAGCCCGCACGTCCCAAGGGCGGCGAGGCGCTTGGCCTGCGCGCCGCCTGGGAAGTGCTGAAAGCGCGGTTCGGCTGACCCCGCCGGAGGGGGCTAGAAAGTTAACGCCTTCCCCGCCCGGGCGGCGACGCGGCGGATCAGGGCATCGTCGGCGGCGCGGCCCGGCTGGCCCGCATAGTTGAAGAACTCGTTGATCCGGTCATACTCGCCGTCGTTGGTCGCATTGCCATAGGGGGCGATCTGGCCGGTGCTCAGTGCTTCCTCGTGCAGCAACAGGCTCATCCGGAACATGTTGGCGGTGATCCGCTTGTAGAGCTCCAGCTGGCGCGCCTTGGCGGTGGCGCTCGGCCTGGCGCTCGCGTCGGTATTCCAGCGGCTGGGGACGGCGCGATTATAGGCGGTGAAATAGTTGAACTGCAGCTTGAATGGCGGTGAGGCCTTCACCATCGCCTGCGGGTTATAGCTCGCCGCGACCATCCGGGTGAATTGCAGGAAAGCGCGGTGGATGAACATATCTTCCTTCCACAACTGCCCCAGCAGATATTCGCCGACCTTTGTGGAATTGCTGGGCGAGACGCGCAGCAGGCTGGGATCATAGCGGAAGCCGAGCATGAACCAGGCGGTGCGCAGCTCGTCATCCGCCTGGCCGATCGTCATGTTGGGATCGATGCTGTCGAGCACGAATTGCGGATAGCCGAGCAGGCGGAGCTGATCGCGGAAGCGATCGGCGGTGGTGCGGTTGCCCGGCTGGCCGGCGGTCAATGCCGAAGGTTCAAGCTCGCGGCGCTGGAAATCGCCCACTTCCCACATCGGGTTGGGCAGGAATTCCTCCAGCCGGTAGCCGGCGTGCAGCGTCACCCCTTCGGCCTTGAACGGCGCCGCGAAACCGGGGTCGGTCGCGAGATAGGAGAAGGCGATCTGGCCGCGGGTGAAGCCCTGGCGGCGCAGCGCTTCCATCCGCAGCAGATGCTGGCCGATCAGCGTGGAGCGGTATTTGATCAGCGAGAAATCATGCACCTTGCGCGTATCGGCAGGGTCAACCGGGGTGACGCCGGCAAAGCCCTCGGTCATATCGTCGGCGGCGAAATAGAGCCGCCAGAAATTGGTCTCGCTCGGATCGTTCAGATAGGAGTCCTGCAACGCCTGCCATTGGGCGGCGAAGGCGGCGCGGGGCACGCGCGGCAGATCGCTCACCCAATCATTCATCGTCCCTTCCTGCGGGCCATGGGCAATATCCGCCGACCAGCGCGGGAAGGGAACGCCGATGCGGAACTTGTCCCAATCGAGCGCGAGCATTTCGTCGCGCGCGCGCTTGGCATCGGCGAGCGTCGCGACGCGGGCGGTGCTGGTGAGCGTCGGCAGCACCTTCGCCAGCTCCTCGCCGAACGCCGCGTCGCGCTCGACGCTGTTGGCGCCCGGGAGCAGCGCGCCGCCGGGCTGGAAGGGGCGGAAGGTGCGCGGATTTTCGGCCGGCAGGGCATAGCGCACGCGCAGATACTTGACGCCGCGCACCAGCGCCTGCGCTTCCTCGCTGCTCGCCCCATCGAGCACGGCGCGGCGGATCAAGTCGGTGTCGGGCGTGCCGATCCGCGCGAGATCGATGAAATCGGGGCCGTGGCACGAAACGCACGAGTCCTTCTCACGCGGCACCCGCCACATCGCGAGCGCGGTGCGGTAATCGCTCTCGCTCGGCGCGCCGGCGAGCAGAGTGGCCGAGGCGGTGGTGGTGGTGGTGGTGGTGGTGGTGGTGGTGGTGGCGGCGCTGGGCGCCGGCGCCGCGCCGCTGACGATCTGGAGCGTGCTGGCGGTGTTGCCGTCCGGCACCGTCGCGGCGAAGGCGATCGCGGCGCCGCCGGCCAACAGCAACCCGCCATAACCCAGATATTTCCGCCGCTTGCGATTCCGTGCGCCGTTATCCGCCATCGCTTATCCCCCAGATTTGCCCGGGGCGAGGCTGCCCGCGCGGCATCCGGGGCGATGCCGCCAAAGCTTTACCGAGATTTGAGAGAAGCCCGTAAAGACTTTCTTAGCGCTAACCCCAGCACCGCTGCGGGATGGCGCGGCACGTCGCCCCGTATTTCCGCGGGGCCCGGCCACGGCGAACACCGTTTTCAGCGGGTTAGCGATGATGGTTTCGCGTGCGTTAACCCAATTTCAAACCCCGCCCATCAAGAGCGATTCCAGCAAGCCATCAATGGAGCCTGGGGTGACGAGCGAAGCCTGGAATGCAGATGCGGAGTCGCCCGCCCACGCGCCCGCCAGCGAAGCGCCGATCACCGAACACCCGCTCTACGGCTTTCTCGAGGCCTGCGCCGGGCTGCTCGGGGACGGTCTCGACCATCCCGAGGCCTGGGCCGCGCTGTGCGATCTCAGCGCCGCGCATCGCGGGGCGCTGCGCGAACTGATCACCGGCATCCTAGGCTTTCAGGCGCCGCCGCTGCGCAAGGTCATGGCGCTGCTGCTCGCGCTGATCGAGGTGATCGACGGCGACCGGGTGCGCGGCATGGCCAGCCTGCGCCAGCTGGAGGCGCATTTCTCGCTCTGCCCGCAAGTGGCGGGCGCGATCTTCTTCGCCGAACGCCACGGCGATCCGGCGCGCACCGCCGATCTTTCCGATCGCTTCTGCGACGCGCCCTTCGTGAAGTTCGAAACGCTGATCGACGGCACCGTCGCGCCGTGCTGCTCGATCTGGACGCAGAAGCGGCTGGGCCGGCTCGACGAGATGAGCGCCGAGCAAATCTGGAACGGCGCCGACGCGCAGGAGATGCGCGAGAGCATTCTCGATGGCAGCTTCCGCTTCTGCAACAAGCAGCGCTGCACCTATATTCGCGAGGACGCCCTGCCCCGCCGCGCCGAGGTGACCGACCCGGTGCTGCGCGGAGTGATCGCCGATCACAGCACCGCGCTCACCCACCCGCCGCGCTGGCTGTTCCTGGCGCATGATTCGACGTGCAACCTCGCCTGCCCCTCGTGCCGCGGCGAGCTGATGAGCGCGAGCGAGGCCGAGGAGCGCCGCTTCGACATCATCGAGCAAGAAGTGTTCGAACCGATGCTCGCGCGCGGCGCGCTGACGCTATCGCTGTCGGGCCAGGGCGATCCCTTCGCCAGCCATCATTACCGCTCGATCCTGAAGCGGCTCGCCGCGCATGATTATGAGCTGGAACTCGATCTCCACACCAACGGCCTGTTGCTGAGCCCCGAGCGCTGGACCGCCTATGCCGGGCTGGAAAAGTACCGGCCGCTGGTGAACGTCTCGATCGATGCCTGCACGGCGGAGGTTTACAAAATCGTCCGCCGCCCGGGCAAATGGGAGAAGCTGGCGGCCAACCTCGCCTTCATCGCGGAGAAGCGCGCCGCCGGCGTTTTCCGCGAATTCCACATGAACGCGACCATCCAGCTCGATAACTTCCACCAGATGCCGGCGCTGATCGACTTTGCCCGGCAGCTTGGAGCCGATTCGATGCGGCTCTACATGATGCAGCACACCGGGGCGCATCTTTCGGCCGATTATGCGCGCAAGAACGTCGCCGATCGCACCCACCCGCTGCACCTGGCGTTTCTGGAGACGCTGCGCGATCCCGCGCTCGGCACCTCGACCGCGCATCTGTATGACGTGGCGGGCTGGCGAGATCAGGCGCTCGCCGAGTCGCTGCCCTCCGACGCGCTAAGGGACGATGCCGATTACCAGGCCTGGCTCGACGCGATCGACGCGGCGATCGGCGCCGAGCAGCTTGGCGTGGTGATCGCGCTCTGCGTCGCCGGCCGCCGCCGCTTCGCCGAGCCGCTGCTGCACGAGATCGAGGCACAGGCGCTGCGCCGGCTCGGCTTCACGCTCCAGGCAAGCTACCGCGACGCCGACCGGGCGCGCGCGTTCGGCGCCTGACGCGCCCTAGCCCGCCGCGTCGATGATCGGCACGAACTTCGCCGCCGTCAGGCTCGCGCCGCCGACCAGCGCGCCATCGACATCGGGCGTGCCCAGGATCTCGGCGGCGTTCGCGCCCGTCACCGATCCGCCATAGAGGATGCGGATGCCGTCCGCCGCCGTCCCCACCAGGCTCCGCAGCTTGGCGCGGGCGATCGCGTGGACCTCGGCGATTTCGTCCATCGTCGGGGTGCGGCCGGTGCCGATCGCCCAGCGCGGCTCGTAAGCGAGGGTGAACCAGTCGGGCGCGGCATCATCGGGCACCGATTTCTCGATCTGTGCCTGGACGACGCGCGCGGCGCGGCCGGCCTCGCGCTCGGCCTCGGTCTCGCCGACGCAAAGAATCACGTCGAGGCCGTGGCGGCGGGCGGCGGCGGCCTTCGCCCAAACATCCTGGCTGGTTTCGCCTTGATCGCCGCGCCGCTCGCTGTGGCCGACGATGGTGAAGCGCGCGCCCGCCTCCTTGACCATCGCCGCCGAAACGCAGCCGGTATGGGCGCCGGCGTCGTTGAAGTGGATGTCCTGCGCACCGACCGGCAGCGCCGGCGCACGCTCGGCGGCGAGCGCGATCAGCGTCGCGGGCACCGCCACCGCGACATCGACCCCGGGGTGCGCGGCGGCGGCGGCGCCGATCGCGTCAAGCTCGGCGAGCGCCGCGCGCGATCCGTTCATTTTCCAATTGCCCGCCACCAATTTGCGCCGCATCGCATCCTCCCCATCGTTGGCGCGGCTGATGCCCGAGCTTGATGCCCGCGCCAAGCCCCCCTAAACGAGGCGCCTTCCAACCTGAAGGACGCGCTTTCCCGCCATGCTCACCCTGTTTCGTCGCTTAATCTATTCGCGCCTGGGGGCGGTGATCGCGCTATCCGCGCTGGTCGTGATCGCGATCGCCTTCGTGATCGGCGATATCGGCGGGCTGAAACTGGGCGGTGGCGCGCAGGGCGGGCCGCAGGCGGTGATCGCGACGATCGGCGACCAGACCGTGACGGCGGCCGATCTGCGCGAGCGTATCCGCAGCGATGTCAACAATTTCCGCCAGCAGCAGCCGACGCTGACCGAGCAGCAATATGTGGCGGCCGGCGGCTTCGATGGCACGCTGAACCGCACCATCGGCGGCATCGCGCTGGAGGAGTTCGGCAAGCGCATCGGGCTCGCCGCGCCCAAGAAGCTGATCGACCAGCAGCTCGCCGCGATCCCCGGGCTGCAGGGCGTCGACGGCAAGTTCAACAATGATGTTTACAAGCAGCTGCTCCAGCAGCGCGGGCTCACCGATCGGCAGGTGCGCAGCGACATCGCGCGCTCGATCATCATCGAGCAGCTCCAGCTGCCGATCCAGGGCGCGACGCAGGTGCCGGCGAAGCTCGCCGAGCCCTATGCCGCACTGCTGCTGGAGGAGCGCGTCGGCGAAGTCGGCTTCATCCCCGCCAAGGCGATCGGCGCCGGCGCGGTGCCGACCGCCGACGAGCTGAAGACCTATTATCAGCGCAACCAGGCCCGCTACCGCATCCCCGAGCGGCGCACGTTCCGTGTCGCGGTGGTCTCGCCCGAAAGCCTTAAGGCCGCCGCCGCGCCCACCGAAGCCGAGATCGCCGCCGCTTACCGCGCGCAGGCCGCGCGCTTCGCCGCGCGCGAGACGCGCGATCTGGCGCAGGTGGTGGTGAGCGGCCAGGCGCAGGCCGACGCGCTCGCCGCCAAGGTGCGCGGCGGGACGCCGATCGAGGCCGCCGCCAAGGCGATCGGCCTGGAAGCTGCCAAGCTCACCGGGGTCGATCAGACGGGCTATGCCGCGCAAACAAGCGTGGCGCTCGCGAAAGCCGTGTTCGCGGTGCCCCAGGGCGGTGTCGCCGGCCCGGTGAAGGGGCCGCTGGGGCTCACCGTGGTGCAGGTGGAAAAGGTCGCGAGGCTCCCGGCCAAGAGCGAGGCGGCGGCGCGCGCGACGCTGAGCGAGGAACTCGGCAAGGCCAAGCTCGCCAAGGCATTGTCGGACGCGCAGGAGCAGATTGGCGACGCGATCGACGCCAAGGGCACGTTCGGCGACATCGTCGCCAAGCGCAAGCTGACGGTGGAGACGGTGCCGCCCGTCACCGCCGCCGGAATCGACCCGACGAACCCTGATCGCCGCCCCAACCCGCAACTCCGCCC
This sequence comes from Proteobacteria bacterium SG_bin6, assembly GCA_002083435.1. Classification (GTDB taxonomy): domain Bacteria; phylum Pseudomonadota; class Alphaproteobacteria; order Sphingomonadales; family Sphingomonadaceae; genus Sphingomonas. The sequence continues at coordinate 76,097 of LWDJ01000002.1, forward strand.
GGTGCTCGACGCGGGGTTCAAGATCGACCCGAGCGAAGGCCCGCAGCTGGTGCCGCTGGGGGCGGATGGCAGCTTCGCGGTGATGATCGTCGATCGCGTGCTGCCGCCCTTCACGCCGCCGCTCGCCGAGCTGCGCGGGGTGATCGCGCGTGACTTCACGATCGATCGCGCCCAGCGCGGCGCGCGGAGCGTCGCGGCGAAAGTCGTCGCCCAGGTCAATCAGGGCAAGCCGCTCGCCCAGGCACTCAAGGAAACCGGGCTCACGCTGCCGCCGGTGCAGCCGCTGCGCGCGGCGCGGGCGCAGCTGGAGCTACTCGGCGCGCGCGCGCCGGCGCCGGTGACGCTCGCCTTCGCGATGGCGCCCAAGAAAGCGAAGCTCCAGGCCGCGCCCGATGGCCAGGGCTGGCTGGTCGTCTATCTCGACAAGATCAACCGCCGCGACGGCAGCGCCCCGCCGCAGATCGTCGCCGCGCGCCGGGGCGAACTGGGGCAGACGATCGGCAACGAATATCTGGAGCAGCTGGTGCGCGCGGTGCGGGCGCAGCTGAAGGTGAAAGTGAACGACGCCGAAGTCGCCAAGCTGCGCGCCGAACTGATGGGGACGACGCCCTGAGCGCGGTCCAGGGCATCGCCGCCGCGCGCGCGGCGCTGGCGCAAGGGCGGCCGGCGCTGCTGTGGCAGCAACAGATCGCCGACACCGAAACCCCGGTCGCCGCCGCGCTCAAGCTGATCGAGCCGGGGCGCGGCGATTATCTGCTCGAATCGGTCGAGGGTGGCGCGGTGCGCGGGCGGTATTCGATGCTGGGCATCGCCCCCGATCTGGTGTTCCGGGCCGAGGGGCAGGCGGCAGCGATCAACCGCCACTGGCTCACCGATCGCGACGCCTTCACCGCTTGCGCCGAGCCCACGCTCGCCGCGCTGCGCGGCTTGGTGTCGCAATGCCGGATGGAGGTGCCGCCCGAACTCCCCCGCGCGCTCGCCTGCCTGGTCGGCTATTTCGGCTATGAGACGGTGGGCTTGGTCGAGCGTCTGCCCCGCGCCGCCGATCCGGGGCTCGGCCTGCCCGACATGATCTTCGTGCGGCCGACGGTGATCCTGCTGTTCGATCGGCTGGCGGACAGCCTGTTCATTGTCGCCCCCGTCTGGCCCGATACGACGCGCAACGCCGATGCGCTGATCGCCGCCGCCGCCGATCGGATCGAGGCGACCGCCGCCCGGCTCGCCACCGCGCCGCTCCCCCCGCAGGTGCGCGGCGACGCGACCGAGATAGCGCTCCAGCCCGTGCTGCCGCCGGGCCGCTATGCAGAGATGGTCGCGGCGGCGAAGGATTATATCGTCGCGGGCGATATTTTTCAGGTGGTGCTCGCCCAGCGCTTCACCGCGCCCTTCGCGCTGCCACCGTTCGAACTCTATCGCGCGCTGCGGCGGGTGAACCCCTCGCCCTTCCTCTATCACCTCGATCTGCCGGGCTTCGCACTCACCGGATCAAGCCCCGAGATCCTGGTGCGCGTACGCGACGGCGAGGTGACGATCCGCCCGATCGCCGGCACCCGCCCGCGCGGCCGCACCGCGTTGGAGGACGATGCCAACCGCCTCAGCCTGCTCGCCGATCCCAAGGAACGCGCCGAGCATCTGATGCTGCTCGATCTGGGGCGCAACGACGCGGGCCGCGTGGCCGAGGGCGGCACGGTGAAGGTCACCGACAGCTATTTCATCGAATATTACAGCCATGTGATGCACATCGTCTCGAACGTCGTCGCCCGGCTCGACGCCCGGCACGACGCGCTCGACGCGCTGTTCGCGGGGTTCCCCGCCGGCACCGTCTCGGGCGCCCCTAAGGTGCGCGCGTGTGAGATCATCGCCGAGTTGGAGCATGAAGCTCGCGGTGCCTATGCCGGCGGCGTCGGCTATTTCTCGCCCGATGGATCGATGGACTCCTGCATCGTGCTGCGCACCGCGGTGGTGAAGGACGGGATGATGCACGTCCAGGCCGGCGCGGGCATCGTGGCCGACAGCGACCCCGCCTATGAGCAGCGCGAATGCGAGGCCAAGGCCGGCGCCCTGCTCGCCGCCGCGCACGAGGCGGTCGCGCGGGCGAGCGACGCGGGGTTCGGGCAGTAGGGCTTTAAACCGCCAACCTTCTAGAAGAACACAGATTTGAGAGAGAAATGTTTCTTGCAGCCTCGTCGATACGACGTCCCGAGATGCAATTAACGAAAACGTCAAAGCCTTTGAACGACATTTTCGCTCTGGAGGTTGTTTACATTGTGAAACGGAATTGTTATTATGATTCTTATGTAAACTAATATTCGTTTATCCTAGGAATATCAATGAGTGGCCATTCGAGTTCTGTTGATGAGCTGGGAAGTGAAATCACTCGACAGTCGGAAAATACGAGAAAGTCTTCTCAGATTGCATACTTCGCGCTTGCAGTAAGTTTTTTTCGGCTGTCGCTAGCTCCTTAAATACTTACATTGCAAGAGATGCTTTGAATCTGAGCGAACTCGACCGTCAACGTACCGAACGCGCTTATTTGTCGATAGATAATGAACATTTAATTGGCCTAACCGTAGGCAAGCCGCTGAAATCGTCTATTGAAACAAGAAATATTGGACACACACCTGCGCTACGTGTTTCATTTACTTATCGGTGGAAGATTCGACCAAACAATAAAATATCCGCGCCTATCGACAACTATATTAACGCTCTCAAAGACAGCACTGGCAATCCGTCGATAAACCAGACTCTTTCTAAAACAATATTTACAACAAAACCACTCACGCAGCAGCAGGTCATCCTTCTAAACTCCGGTAATTATAAAATTGAGCTACAAGTTGCAGCACGTTATTATGACGTGTTTGATAAAGTGCACACTGCGCGGCTATGTACCGTGTACGGTAAATATCCGAATGGTGAGTGGGGCGATGGTCGCTGCCGTAGTGGCAACAACTCCGATTAGCTTATTCGGCAACGCACTCAACCTGACGTACGGGGATGACATATACTGGCCACCTCCGGCTACTGTCCCAAGTATGACGGCATTGCTGTCTCGGCAAAAGTAACCAACAGAGTGGTCCGAATGCGCGCCCTACTGCCCCCGCGCCTTCGCCGCGCGTTCGGCCTGCCATTGCTGGATCAGTTGCAGCGTGCACCCCGTCTGCCCGCCGGTGCCGATGGGGGAGCAGGTGTTGGGGATGCCGCTCGCCCGGCGGCTTTCCTCGTCGAGCACCAGCGCGCGGGCGCCCCAGGCCTGGTTCTGCGGCTTGACCGGGCCTTCGTCCCGCAAGGCGCGCGGCACGCGATAGGGGCTTTCGATCGGCGCGCACACCACGACTTCGTTGCCCTCCGCCTTGGGGCAATCCTCGCCGGGCTTGACCAGGATCGACCGGATGCGCTGCGGTGGTTCGGCCTGATAGCTGTCGTCCGCCGGTTGCTGCGCGGAGGCCACCGCGGGAAGCGCGATCAACGCCGCCATCAACACTAGCCGCATCGGCCCATCCTTTCGCCCAACGCCTTGGCACGTGGGAGCTTGCGGGCGGATGAACAAGGGTTTGATCGCGCAACGACCCACGCTAGGCTTGGTCGCATGATCGCTCGCCTGTTCGCCCTGCTGTTCGCCCTCGTCCTCACCATCGCCGCCCCGGCCCGCGCCGACTGGCCAGTGCGCGAGGGCGATGTCACGCTGCGCGACGTGCGCTTCAAATCGGGCGAAACGCTCGCCGAGGTGCGGCTGCATTATCGCCTGCTCGGCACCGAACATCGCGATGCCAAGGGGCGGATCGACAATGCGGTGATGGTGCTCCACGGCACCGGCGGATCGGGGCGCAACTTCCTGGTGCCCCAGTTCGCCGACGAACTCTACGGCCCCGGCGCGCCGCTCGATCTCGCCAGGACGCTGGTGATCCTGCCCGACAATATCGGCCACGGCGCCTCCTCCAAGCCGAGCGACGGGCTGCGGATGAAGTTCCCGCATTATGATTATGACGACATGGTCGCGCTGCAGCACCGGCTGCTGGTGGAGGGGCTGGGCGTCACCAAGCTCCGGCTGATCCTCGGCACCTCGATGGGGTGTATGCACGCCTTTGTGTGGGGGGAGACCTATCCGGGCTTCGCCGAGCGGCTCGCGCCCTTCGCGTGCAACCCCGTCCCGCTCGCCGGGCGCAACCGCATGTGGCGCAAGATGGCGATCGACGCGATCCGCGCCGACCCAGCCTGGAACGGCGGCGACTATACCAGTCTGCCGGCGATGGGCGTTCGCGCGGCGGCGAACCTGCTGATCCTCGCCGGGATCAACCCGCTCGCCGCGCAGGTCCAGGCGCCGACCCGCGCCGCCGCCGATGCCGTGCTCGACGTGGCGTTCGAGCGCGCGCGCCAGTTCGACGCGAACGATGCGCTCTATTTCCTCGACGCATCCCGCAACTACGATCCCTCGCCCGCCTTGGACAAGATCGCGGTGCCGGTGCTGTGGATCAATTCGGCGGATGATTTCATCAACCCGCCCGAGCTTGGCTTTCAGGCGACGCTCGGCCCGCGGATGCCGCGCGCGCGGACAATCCTGATCCCGGCGAGCACCGAGACCAAGGGCCACGGCACCCACACCTGGGCGAAGTTCTGGAAGGCGGACCTCGCCGCGCTGCTCGCTCTTCCCACCACCCCGCCCGCCCGCTAAGGGCGCGCGCGTGATCCTCGTCATCGACAATTACGACAGCTTCACCTGGAACCTGGTCCATTATCTGATGGAGCTGGGCGCCGAGGTGCAAGTGGTGCGCAACGACGCGCTCACCGCTGCCGAGGCGCTGGCGAGTAACGCGCACGCCTTCCTGATCTCGCCCGGCCCCAAGACGCCCAACGAGGCGGGGGTCTCGCTCGATCTGGTCGCCGCCTGCGCCGAGGCCGGGAAGCCCTTGCTCGGCGTCTGCCTGGGGCATCAGGCGATCGGCCAGCATTTCGGCGGGCAAGTGGTGCGCGGCGGGCTGATGCACGGCAAGACCAGTCCGGTGCGGCATGACGGAACCGGGCTGTTCGCCGGCCTCCCCTCGCCCTTCCAGGCGACGCGCTATCACTCGCTGATCGTCGATCCGGTGCCCGAGGAGCTGGTGGTGAACGCCACCGCCGAGGACGGATCGGTGATGGGTTTCCGCCACCAAAACCTGCCGATCCACGGCGTGCAGTTCCACCCCGAAAGCATCGCGACCGAGCATGGCCATGCGATGCTCGCCAATTTCCTGGCGCTCGCCGGCGTGAAGGCCGTGGCGTGAGCGATTGGCGACGTTGGTGACACCTTCCGGCTCCATCCAACCTTCCCGACGAAGGCCGGGGGCCAATGGTGCCGTCGCCGCAAGCGTCGCGCACCGTGTCAACCCGTACGCGGCTGGGCCCCGGCCTTCGCCGGGGAAGGCGTTAGGGGCGTGACGGCTTTGGTTACTCTCCCCAACCCCGCCGGCCCGCTCGATGCCGAGCAGGCAGCGCGCGCCTTCGCCGATATTCTCGACGCCAAGACGAGTGAGCAGGCAATCGCCGATTTCCTGATTGGCCTCACCGAACGCGGCGAAACCGCGACCGAAATCGCCGAAGCCGCCAAGGCGCTGCGCGAACGCCTGATCCCCATCGACGCCCCGCCGGGTGCGATCGACGTGTGCGGCACCGGGGGGGACGGGCACCATACGCTCAACGTGTCGACGGCGGTGTCGCTGGTGGTGGCAGCCGCCGGGGTGCCGGTCGCCAAGCATGGCAACCGCGCCGCCTCGTCCAAGGCGGGCGCGGCGGACACGCTTGAAGCGCTGGGCCTCGATATGGATCGTGCCGGCGCGACCGCCGAAGCGAGTCTGCGCGACATCGGCATCTGCTTCCTGTTCGCCGCCAACCATCACCCGGCGATGAAACGGATCACCCCGATCCGTCGCCGCATCGGCAAGCGCACCATCTTCAACCTGATGGGACCGCTCGCCAATCCCGCGCGGGTGACGCGGCAGCTGATCGGCATCGCCCGGCCCGATTACGCGCCCGTCTATGCCGAAGCGCTCGCCCGGCTGGGGACCGAGGCGGCGGCGGTCGTCTCGGGCGAGGAAGGGTTGGACGAACTTTCAGGTGCCGGCCACAGCGTGGTCGAGCGCGTCGGCTTGGCAACGCTCCCGCCCCGGATCGCGCCCGAGGATGCCGGCCTCCCCCGCCACCCGATCGCCGCGATCCGGGGTGGTGATCCCGCCTATAACGCCGCCGCGCTGCGCCGCCTGCTCGATGGCGAGCGCGGCGCCTATCGCGACGCGGTGTGCCTGAATGCCGCCGCGGCGCTTGTGCTCGCCGGATGCAGCACCGACCTGCCCGCAGGGGCGGCTCTCGCCGCCGACATGCTCGATAGCGGCGCCGCCGGCGCGCTGCTCGATCGCTGGATTAGCTATGACCATCCTTGACCGTATCCTCGAAACCAAGCGCGCCGATGTCGCCGCGCGCAAGGCGTGCACGCCGTGGAGCGCGCTTGACGCGCAGATCGCCGAGCAGACCGCGCCCCGGGGTTTCCGCGCCGCGCTCGACGCCAAGGCGGCGATCGGCCCCGCGCTCATCGCCGAGATCAAGAAGGCGAGCCCCAGCAAGGGCGTGATCCGCGCGGATTTCGATCCCCCTGCCCATGCCCGCGCCTATGAGGCCGGGGGCGCAGCGTGCCTGTCGGTACTGACAGACGAACCCTGGTTCCAGGGGCATGACGCTTATCTTCAGGCGGCGCGCGCCGTCACGGCACTGCCGGTGCTGCGCAAGGATTTCATGGTCGATCCCTGGCAGGCGGCCGAGTCCCGCGCGCTGGGGGCGGACGCGATCCTGCTGATCATGGCCGCGCTCGACGACGCGACGCTCGCCGAGATCGAGGCGGCGGCGATCGATTGCGGGCTGGACGTGCTGGTCGAGGTGCATGACGCCAAGGAGCTGGAGCGCGCGCTGAAGCTCAAATCGCGGCTAATCGGGGTCAACAACCGCGATTTGCGTGATTTCACCGTGAGTTTCGAGCGGACTTTCACGCTGGTCGATAAGGCGCCGCCGGGCTGCACCTTTGTCGCCGAAAGCGGGCTTTCGACTCGCGCCGATCTGGACACCATGCGCGCGCGCGGGGTGAGCTGTTTCCTCGTCGGCGAGGCGCTGATGCGCGCGAGCGACGTGGCGGCCGCGACCCGCACGCTGCTGGGGCGGGCCGATGGCTGAGCTGACCCATCTCGACGCAAGCGGCGCCGCGCGCATGGTCGATGTGGGCGCCAAGCCCGCCACCACGCGCGAAGCGACCGCCGAGGGGCGCATCACCATGTCCGCCGAGGCGGCGCGCGCGATCGCCGAAGGATCGGGCAAGAAGGGCGATGCGCTCGCCGTCGCGCGCGTGGCGGGCATCATGGCGGCCAAGCGCACCAGCGAGCTGATCCCGCTGTGCCATCCGGTGCCGCTCAGCCATGTCCGCGTCGAGCTGCTGCCCGATGAAAGCGGCGTCACGGTGCGCGCGACCTGCGCCTGCACGGGGCCGACGGGCGTTGAAATGGAAGCACTTACAGCTACTTCGGTCGCGCTCTTGACGCTTTATGACATGGCCAAGGCGATTGACCGGGCGATGGTGATCGGCTCGGTGGCGCTGCTCGCCAAATCGGGCGGTCAGTCCGGCGACTGGGTGCGCGCGAGCACTTAGAGCGGTTCTCGATCCGACAAAATCGGATCGCCGCTCTAGGCCTTTGTTTATCAGCGATTTCCGAGCCGGCAGGTGATTCCACCTGCCTCGAAATCGCTCTAGCCGCATCAACACAGCCCGATTTCGCAAGCGCTTCGCCCTGCGCTTTGGCATCGTCCGCCTCATGCCAAATCGAGGAATTTGCTCGATCGTCTTGCTCGGCCTTGGGCTGATCGCCGCGCCCGCGCGCGCCGCGCCCGAGGAAATCCAGGTCTATATGGATGAGTTGAACGCGCCTTGGGAAACCGGGCTCGACATCCATTTCAACTATGTGCCGAGCGGCCTGCCGGGCATCGATTACGAGGGCGAGCAGGCCTCGGTGAACCGCTTCCGCTACACCCCCGAATTCTCGCTGGGGCTGCCCGGCAATTTCGAGCTTGGGCTCTATCCTCCGCTCGGCACGATCGACCGCGAGGGGCGGATCGCCGCGCACGGGGTGAAGGGCCGGCTCAAATGGCTGGGGCCAGTGCCCAAGGGCGCGACCTGGTGGTGGGGCGCCAATTTCGAGGTCGGCTATGAGGCCAAGGCGCTCTCGATCAACCCGGGCAATGCCGAGTTCAAGGCGATATTGGGCGGGCGCTTTGGCCGGTGGACGGTGGCGGGCAATCTCAACATGGATTTCGTCGTCGCCGGATCGCAACCCGCGCCGCTGTCCTTCGATCTCGATACAAGAATAAGCTATAAGCTATCGAAAAAGCTGGAGATTGGGGTGGAGGCCTATGACGGCTTTGGGAGCACCCGCGATTTCGGTTCCTTCGCGCAGAGCGAGCAGACGGTGTTCGCGGTGGTCGACGTGGATGTCGGCGGCGGCTGGGGGGTGAATTTCGGCGTCGGCCACGGCTTCGGCGCGAACCCGGACGATGTGACGGTGAAGGCGATCCTCTCGGTGCCCTTCAGCCGGCGGCGGCGGGCGTGAAGGGTGAATACTTGGACGGGGGAACCTCTGTTACCCGTTTTAAGCGGCAAGGGCGCAATCAAAAGTCTGTGCTAGCGATAGCACCCGTCGATATTCTTCGGTCCCGAATAGCTTGGCCGGAGCGGAAATCCGAGTTCGGACTTAAGGGCTATGTCAGCGCTGCAATAGAGCCGGCTCGCTTGAGAACGAGCGACTTGCACGAATTGATAGGGCGTACCCAGCCCGCCTGTGTTACGAACGAGAGCATAACTCTTTATAATTGTTTTTGCGGGATTGGGGACGCTATCCACAATTTCCCGATCCGCTATGAACGCAACGGTCGTCATTCGGCCTCTATAGCGGGCACGTGCAAAACGAATTGAGGTTATCGCATCTTCGTCAGCGTGCGGCCGATCTACGAAGCGATCAACTTCATCGACCGTTGCGATTGATCCCCCCACCCTTACAGTGATGACGTTATAGCCCCAAGCGTTGCCGTTTTCACGCCAATCAAGGGTGATGCTACCGTCCATTCCGTCTCCCGCGATGTTCCGCACCGGATTATTTCCGGCCCGTAGCGGAATAGGAGAGACGTTGGAGAGAGCCAAAGAAGCTGCGGCAGCAAGCGTCATCACGGCAAACTCCCTGCCCAAGGACGGCGTAGTCTAACCCTCGGTGCCTGTGTGCGCAATCAAGGTGAAAGCCAAGCTGTGGCTTCATATTTGCCGCCCCGCTTGCCCCCACCCTCGCCCTCGTGGCACGGCAAACAGCATGAGCCTGCTCAGCGTCGCCGAAGCCCAAGCGCGGTTGTTCGCCGCCGCCCCGCGCGTGGCGGTCGAGACGTGCGCACTCAGCGCCGCCGCCGGGCGCTGGCTCGCCGCGCCGCTCATCGCCCGGCGCGATCAGCCGAGCGCGGACCTCTCGGCGATGGACGGCTATGTGCTGCGCTTCGCCGATCTCTCTGGGCCGCTGGGCGTGATCGGCGAAAGCGCGGCGGGGCGGCCCTTCGCGGGCACCGTCGGCGCCGGCGAGGCAGTGCGCATCTTCACCGGCGCGATCGTGCCCGCCGGTGCGGACACAATCCTGGTGCAGGAAGAGGCAGCGCGCGCCGGCGATCAACTCCACCTCGCCGGCGAAGGCCCCGGCGCCGCAGGCCGGCATATCCGCCGGCGCGGCCAGGATTTCGCGCACGGCGCCGAACTGCTTCCCGCCGGCGCGCGGCTTAGCCCGGCGGCGATCGGGCTCGCGGCGGCGGCGGGGCATGGCGCGCTTGCCGTCCACCGCCGTGTGCGCGTCGCGATCGCGGCGACCGGGGACGAACTCGTGCCCCCCGGTGCGCCAGTAAACGACGGCCAATTGCCCGAGGCCAATGGCGCGATGCTCGCCGCGCTGATCGCCGATCTGCCGGCGGACGTTACCCCGCTCGGCATCCTGCCCGATCGGCTGGAAGCACTCACCGCCGCCTTCGCCGCGACCGAGGCGGACATTGTCGTCACGATCGGCGGCGCTTCCGTGGGCGATCATGATCTCGTCCGTCCCGCGCTCGAAGCCGCGGGCGGCACGATCGATTTCTGGCGGATCGCGATGCGCCCGGGCAAGCCGCTGCTTGCCGGGCGGCTGGGCGACGCGGTGGTGCTCGGCCTGCCGGGCAATCCCGTCTCGGCGTTCGTCACTGCGAGCCTGTTCCTGCGCCCGCTGGTCGCGGCGATGGCGGGCGCGGGCGACCCGTTGCCGCGCCGCCGGCGCGTGACGCTGGCCGCGCCGCTTCCTGCCAATGACGCGCGCGAAGATTATCTGCGCGGTTGGTGGCAGGATGGCGGCGTGGTGGCGGCAAGCCGGCAGGACAGCGCGATGCTCGCAACCCTGGCGCGCGCGACCTGCCTGATCGTCCGCCCGCCACACGCGCCGGCGGCCAAGCCAGGCGACTCGGTAGAAATCCTCGACCTTGCTTGACAGCTGCTCGGATGTTTCCTAATCGTTCGGCGTTCGTTCGCGCCGGAGGTCTCTATGCTGACGCACAAACAGCATGAATTGCTTTGCTTCATCAACGATCGCCTGGCCGACACGGGGGTGTCGCCCTCGTTCGAGGAAATGAAGGAAGCGCTTGATCTGCGTTCCAAATCGGGCGTCCACCGGCTGATCAGCGCGCTCGAGGAACGCGCCTTCATCCGCCGCCTGCCCAACCGCGCGCGCGCGCTCGAGGTGCTGCGGATGCCCGAGCGTGCGGAGCCCAAGAAGCGCGCCGCCAAGGTCGATCCCAAGCCCGACAATTTCCGCCCCGCCCCGCTGCCCGCCAATGACGTGGTCGAAATCCCGCTGCACGGCCGCATCGCCGCGGGCGTGCCGATCGAGGCGTTCGAGGACTCGGCGATGCTCGCGGTGCCTGCCGCGTTGCTCGGCATGGGCGATCATTATGCGCTGGAAGTGGCGGGCGACTCGATGGTCGAGGCCGGCATTCTCGATGGCGATTATGCGCTGATTCGCCGCACCGAGGTGGCGCGCGATGGCGAGATCGTCGTCGCGCTGATCGAAGACAGCGAAGCGACGCTCAAATATTTCCGCCGCGAGGGGACGATGGTACGGCTCGATCCCGCCAATCGCGCTTATGATCCGCAGCGCTACCACCCGAAGCAGGTGCGGGTGCAGGGGAAGCTGGCCGGGCTGCTGCGTCGCTACGACTGAGCCAGGGATGCGCGTCGCCCGCGCGTGCGACGGTGGTGACGTGGCGGTCCGAGAGAGTGATCGCGACCCCGCCGCTGCGCGCGAGCGCCGGACGATCGAGCTTTAGCCAGCGCGGCGCGCAGGCCTTGGGCAGGCGGCGTTCGCTGATCGCGATATCGGCCTCGGCGCAGGCGGCGATGAGCGCGGCATAGGGCACGGGATAGCTGCTGCGGGTCGCGAGGATGCGAACGCGGCCGCCGGCCGCGCGGCGATCGACGAGGCACAGGTCGGGGCTGCAGCGCGCATCCTTGCTCGCGTCGATCAGCCAGGGGACGCCGGCCTCGCCGGCATTCTCGCCCAGCAGCGCCTGGACATAGTAGCCGGTCCGCTCGCGCAGGATCGCGAGCCGACCATCGTCGAGCCGGAAGGCGACATGGCGGCCATCTCCGGTCACCAGTAGATCGGGCGCCGGGGTGAGCGCGGTCCATAACGCCCCAGCCAGCGCCGGCGCGAGTCCCCATAGCCGCCAGCGCGTTCGCCAAACCACCAGCCACAGCCCGCCGCCGATGATCAGCGCATAGGCCACGCTCGGCATCGCCGGCAGCAGCGCCACCGCGCCCGGCGCCGCCGCCGTCACGCGTGCGAGCCACAGCAGCGCGTCGATAGCCACCCCCGTCACCGCCCAGAACGGCGCGCCGAGCCCAATCGCATCAGCGGCCAGCGCCAGCGCCTCGGCGGGCATCACGACAAAGGTGGTCAGCGGAATCGCGACGATATTGGCGAGCGCGCCGTAAACCCCCGCCTTGTGAAAATGGAACAGCCCGATCGGGATCAGTGCCGCCTCGACGACGATGCCGGTCACCAGCAGCGCGACCATTTGCCGCCCGAGTCGTGCAACCAGCCCCTCCTCGCGGGGCGCGAGCCAGGCGCGCAGCGGCCCCGCCTCGCTCAAGGCGACGATGGTCGCGACCGCGGCGAATGACAATTGAAAGCTCGGCCCCATCAATGCCTCGGGCCACAGCGCGAGCACGACCAGCGCGCCGCTCGCCACCAGCCGCAGCGTCAACGCCTCGCGCCCCAGCGCGAGCGCCGCCAGCACCAGCATCGCCGCGACACACGATCGCACCGTCGGCACCTCGGCGCCGGTGAGCAACGTATAGCCGATCGCGGCGACCGCCGCCGCCCCCGCCGCGATCAGCCGCAGCCGCAGATGCAGCGCCGCCCAGGGCCATAGCGCCAGCAGCCGCTCGACCAGCAGCATCACCGCACCGACCACGGCGGTGATGTGGAGGCCGCTCACCGACAGCAGATGCGCGAGCCCAGCGCGGCGCATCGCCTCGGCATCCTCCAGACCGATCGCGCCCTGATCGCCGGTCGCGAGCGCGGCGGCGACCCCGCCCGCGCTCCCCGGCAGCTTTTCGCGAATATGCGCGGCGAGGCCGGCGCGCAGGCTTCCCTGCCCGCGTCCGGCGACGAGCAGCGCGACCGGCGCCAGCCCTCGTCCGGTCGCCCCAATGCCCGCGAACCAGGCGACGCGTGCATAATCATAGGCGCCGGGCACCGCGGGTGGCGGCGGCGGCAACAGCCGCGCGCGCAGCCGCAGCTGGGCGCCCTCGCCCAACCCCGCCGGCGCATCCTCGACCGCGAGATTCAGCCGCACGCGCGCTGGCACCGCGTTGATCGCGGGCGCCAACTGTTCAACCCGAAGCGTCAGCCGCACCAGCCCGCGCGGCGGCAAGGGCTCGACGCGCTCGACCCGCCCGGTGAGCGTCGCCACCAGCGGCCGCGTCAGCACCGGTGCCGCGACCCGTTCGGCGCGCACCCAGACCAGCGCGAGCCCGGCGGCGGCAAGACCGAAAGCGAACGCCGCGCTTCGTGCCGCGCGCCCCCCCGCCTGCACCGCCCAACAGCCCATGCCCAGCCCCGCGATCAGCAGCAGCGCGAGCGTCCAGCCGCGCGGGTCGGGCAGCGCGAACCACGAGGCGATGCCCGCGCCGAGTGCCACCGGCGTCAACAGGAACAGGCGGTCGGCCTCCGCCTCCAGCCGCCGCTCGAGCGCGCGCCGCCACCGCACGCCTGCGGCGATTTGAAGCGCGGGAAAGCCCGTGCTAGAGCGCGCCGCGCCGGTTCCGGCCATGGTTTTTCTTCAGTTGGAGCAGCCGCGCTTGGCCGCCGATCCTCAGAACGTCGTCACCCGTTTCGCCCCGTCGCCCACCGGGTTCCTGCACATTGGCGGCGCCCGCACCGCGTTGTTCAACTGGCTGTTCGCGCGGGCGCGGGGCGGCAAGTTCCTGCTGCGGATCGAGGATACCGACCGCGTCCGATCGACCGATGCGGCGATCGCCGCGATCCTCGATGGGATGCAGTGGCTCGGCCTCGATTGGGACGGGCCGGAGACCTATCAATTCGCCCGCGCCGGGCGTCACGCCGAAGTCGCGCACCAGCTGCTCGCGAGCGGCCACGCCTATAAGTGCTTCGCAGCCCCCGAGGAGCTGACCGCTTTGCGCGCGGCGCAGGCGGCCGCCAAGCAGCCGATCCGCTATGACGGCCGCTGGCGCGATCGCGATCCGGCCGAAGGCGGCGACAAGCCCTTCGTCGTGCGCCTGAAAGCGCCGCGTGAGGGCGCGACGACGATCGTCGATCGCGTTCAGGGCGACGTCACCGTCCAGAATAGCGAAATCGACGATTTCGTTCTGCTCCGTTCCGATGGCACGCCCACCTATATGCTCGCCGTCGTGGTCGACGATCACGACATGGGCGTGACGCATGTTATTCGCGGCGATGATCACCTGAACAACGCGTTTCGCCAACTCCCCATCATCAAGGCGATGGGCTGGCCAGAGCCGGTCTATGCCCATGTGCCGATGATTCACGGGGCGGATGGCGGCAAAATGTCGAAACGCCACGGCGCCGTCGGGGTGGACAGCTATCGCGACGAGCTCGGCATCCTGCCCGAGGCGCTGTTCAACTATCTGCTCCGGCTCGGCTGGGGGCATGGCGATGCCGAGATCATCAGCCGCGAGCAGGCGATCGAGTGGTTCGCGCTCGATGGGGTGGGTCGCAGCCCGGCGCGGTTCGATCTGAAGAAGCTCGAGAACCTCAACGGCCATTATCTGCGCGAGGCCGATGATGCCCGGCTTGCCGCGCTCCTCGCCGATCGACTGCCGTTCAAGCCGGACGCGGCGCAACAGGGCCTGCTGCAACGCGCAATGCCCGCGCTGAAACCACGCGCCGCCAATTTGAACGACCTGGCCACCGGCACCGCCTTCCTATTCGCCCAGCGGCCGCTCATGCTTGACGAGGACGCGACCAAGCTGCTCGGCGGTCCGGCGCGCGGCCTGCTCGCCCAGGCCCATGCCGCGCTTGACGCGGTTGCGGCATGGGATACGTCAAATCTGGAAGACGCGGTGCGTAACGTCGCCGAAACCGCCGGCGTAACGCTGGGGCAAGTCGCGCAGCCGCTGCGGGCGGCGCTGACGGGCCGCAAGACCTCGCCCGGGATTTTCGAAGTGCTCGAACTGCTCGGGCGCGGGGAAAGCCTGGGGCGCATCGCCGATCAACTGGCCGAGCCGGCCGCCGAGACCAAGAAGGAGCAGGACGCATGACCGAAACCGCCAAGCTCACCACCGCAGGCGCCGACCATGATTATGCGGTGCGCGCCGGGACGATCGGCCCCAAAGTCATCGATATCAGGAAGCTCTATGCCCAGACGGGCATGTTCACTTTCGATCCCGGCTTCACGTCAACCGCGAGCTGCGAATCAGGGCTGACCTATATTGATGGCGACGAGGGCGTGCTGCTCCACCGCGGCTATCCGATCGGCCAGCTCGCCGAACATTCGAGCTTCATGGAAGTCTGCTATCTGCTGCTCAACGGCGAACTGCCCAGCCAGGACGAGCTCGACAGCTTCAGCCACACCATCACCCGCCACACGATGCTGCACGAGCAGCTGGCGACCTTCTATCGCGGCTTCCGGCGTGACGCGCACCCGATGGCGGTGATGTGCGGCGTGGTCGGCGCACTTTCCGCCTTCTATCACGATTCGACCGACATCACCGATCCGCGCCAGCGGATGATCGCGAGCCACCGGCTGATCGCCAAGATGCCGACCATCGCGGCGATGGCGTATAAATATTCGATCGGTCAGCCCTTCCTCTATCCCAAGAACTCGCTGAGCTACACCGGCAATTTCCTGCGGATGACCTTCGGCGTGCCGGCCGAGGAATATGAGGTGAACCCCGTCGTCGAGCGCGCGCTCGATCGCATCTTCATCCTCCACGCCGATCACGAGCAGAATGCGTCGACCTCGACCGTGCGGCTGGCGGGTTCGTCGGGGGCCAATCCGTTCGCGTGCATCGCGGCGGGCATCGCCTGCCTGTGGGGGCCGGCGCATGGCGGCGCGAACGAGGCGGCGCTCAACATGCTGCGCGAGATCGGCACCCCCGACCGCATCCCGCATTATATCGAGCGCGCCAAGGACAAGAATGATCCCTTCCGCCTGATGGGCTTCGGCCACCGCGTGTACAAGAATTACGATCCGCGCGCGACGGTGATGCAGCAGACGGTGCGCGAAGTGTTCAAGTCACTGGGCGTGACCGACCCGGTGTTCGAAACCGCGCTGCGGCTCGAGGAGATCGCGCTGAAGGACGATTACTTCATCGAGAAGAAGCTGTTCCCCAATGTCGACTTCTATTCGGGCGTGATCCTGTCGGCGATCGGCTTCCCGACGACGATGTTCACCGCCCTGTTCGCGCTCGCCCGCACCGTGGGCTGGGTCGCGCAGTGGAACGAGATGATCGCCGATCCCGAACAGAAGATCGGCCGCCCGCGCCAGCTCTACACCGGGCCGGTGCAGCGCGATTATGTGCCGCTCAGCAAGCGCTGAGCGATGAAGCGCGCCCTCGCGATCCTCGGCGTGCTGATGATCGCGATGGGCTCGCTCTGGGTGTGCCAGGGGCTCGGCTGGGTCCATTGGCCGCCCGAAAGCTTCATGCTCGATCAGCGGCCCTGGGCGTGGCGCGGGGGTGTGGTGGCGATACTGGGAGTAGCGCTACTGCTGTGGGCGCGGCGGCAGTAAAGAGAATAGTGCTGCGGCCAGTGCAGCACGTATGATGGCCATTTAGACTGCTCGTTGCCGGACCGGTTAATAGTGGAAGCGGCACTGGGCGATTTCGAGCGACTGTTCCGGCGCCCGACCCGCGACGCGGTAAACCAATCGATCCTCCGACGTCAGCCGGCGTGACCACCAGCCGGCCAGATCACCCTTCAGCGGCTCCGGCTTGCCCCTCCCCTTGAAAGGACTACGACGGCACTCATCGATGAGCTCGTTGAGCTTGGCCAAGACCTTTGGATCGGCGTCGATCCAATAGCGATAATCGTCCCAAGCAGCATCCGAGAAAATCAGCTTCACGTGCGGGTCGGCTCGATCAGGCTGCGCTCGGTCCCCTTACCTGCATCGAGCTGCGCAATCGACTCGCGCAGCGCGCGAGCATTGGCGGGCGTCGAGAGCAGGTGCATCGTCTCCCGGATGGCGTTCCAGCGATCGAGCGACACGATCACGGCCGGCTTGCCGTTCTTGCGGGTGACCACCACTTCCTCGTGATCCTCGACCACACGATCGAGCACATCCTTTAGCCGCGCGCGCGCATCGGTATAGTTGAGAACTTCCATTTGGCGAACCACCTTTCGCCAGCTATATGTACGTCCTGAGGTACAACTACAAGCTCGCGCTCGTCACCGCCCCGGCAACCAGAAGCTAAACCGCGCCCCCTGCCCCGGCGCGCTGTCAACCGTCAGGTCGCCACCCATTGCGCGGGCCAGGCGGCGGGCGATGTAGAGGCCGAGGCCGCTGCCGCCGGGCTCGCTCTTGTCGACCCGCTCGAACTTGTCGAAAATGCGCGCCTGGTCTTCGATCGCGATGCCCTTGCCCTGATCGGCGACCACGATCAGCGCGCGGCCTTCTTCCTGCTCGGCGCGGACCCAGACCATCGCGTCGGCGGGGGAATAGCGCACCGCGTTGCCGATCAGATTGACCATGATCTGCAAAGCGCGCCGAAACTCGCCGGTCGCGGGGAGCGCTTCGTCGGCCGCGGGCTTGTCGATCCGCACCCGGCGCTCGGCGGCGCGCAGCTGGAGCAGCCCCGCGGCGCGGCGGGCAACATCGGCCAAATCGATCGCCTCGGCGGCTGGACGGAAATCAGGGCGTTCGATCGCCTGGAGATCAACCAGATCGTCGACCAAGGCGAGCAGATGGCGCCCGGCCGAGGCGATGTCGGCCGCGTAATCGGCATAGTCCTGGCGCAGTGGCCCCTCTGCCTGGGCATGGATGCTGTCGGCATGGGCGATGATACGGCCGAGCGGCGCGCGCAGCGCGGCGTCGAGCCGTTCGGCGAACGCCGACGTCACCGGCGCGGCGGCGGGTGGCGCCAGTTCGCTCACCGCCCCCTCGATTCCCGCGAAGCCGCCCAGCGTATCGAGGCGCGGCGCCGCGCTGAGGCGCAGCTTCACGCCCGTCCCGCGCAATTCGGCGGGCTGATCGACCAGCCGTTCGCGCATCGCGAGCGCGCCCAGCATTGGCACCACACCCTGCGCGTCCTCTTCCAGCCGAAACAGCCGGGTGAGCGGCTGGCCAAGTAGCGTCTTCATATCGAGGCCATGACGGGCGAGCGCGTCGGCGGACAGGCTCGTCAGCCGCAAACTGGCATCGGTTGCGAAGCGCCAGCTGCCTTCGGCGGCGACGAAATCGACCAGCCGTTCGGGTGCCGCCGCCGCTTCCCAGGGGCGACGCGGACGCCAGCCGGTAATCGCCAGCCGCACCCCCGCCACGGTCGGCTCGGCGCGGACCCACATGTCGATATCGTCCTCGCCCTCGGCCACCACCACCGCGCGGCTGACAAGCACGCCCAGCCGCTGCGCGAGGCGCGCCAGTCGCGCCAGTGCCGGCACCGCGAGCGGCGCCCCGACCCCGCCACCGGCGCGATCGTTGAGCGCGCTCAGCCGATCATCGGCCTGCACCAGCCGACCCTGCGGGTCGATCAGGCCGCGCACGATCGGCAAGGCGGGGTCAATCAGGTTCATGCAAGCGCCCTCGCCAGCCGCACCAGGCTCGCGCGGAAGTCGGGATGGAGCCTGAGCGGCGCGAGCGCGGCGCGGGCGTCGGCGGGTGGGATCGCGAGGATCGCCGGGAGCTGATCGGCAAAGGCCTCGAGGTCGCGCGCCGGCTCACTATCGGCGAGCGCGAGCCCGATCCGCGCGATCGCTGCGCGCGCCAGCCCCGCCGCGCGCAAGGCAAGCCACAAGCGATCGGGCACGGGATCGAGCAACACGTCACGAACAATGTCATAATCCAGGCCCAACGCTTGCGCGAGCAAGGCGATGGCGAGCGCGACACGGCGATCGCTCAATGCCTCGACCAGCAGCGCGCCCAGTTCGGTCGCTGACGGAGCGAGCGCGACCGCGAGCCGCATCGCCACCGCCTCCAGCCGCTCGCCCTCGTCATGCTCGGCGAGCACGCCGAGCGTTGCATCGCTGAGCGCGGCGTCGATCCGGGCTTGCTCGGTCAAGGGCCGCGGTGACAGTTCGGCGCGGAGCACGGCGGCAGCGGCCCACACTAGCTGATGATGGCATTCAGCCGGCAGATCGCTGTGCTGCGGCTTTGCGAGACCATCGCGGCGCTTTGCCTCGGCCACCATCAAGGCGCTGGCGAGATTGGCGACGGCGGGGTCGGGATGTTCGACCAGGCGGACGATCAGGCTCGGCCGGTCGGCCCTTTCGGGCGCGGCGGTGACGAGGGTGTCGGCGAGCGCCGCCTGGCGCGCACGGCCGATCATTTCGCGCATCAGCCCGCGATCGGCGAGCATCCCGGCGGCGGCGAGCGTCGTGTGGACGCTCGGCCCACGCTGGTCGACCGCGAGCGCGAGCTCCCCCGCGCCACGCTCCGCGAGCAGGCGGCTCGTCCTATGGCGCAGCGCGCGCTCGATCAGACCGCACTGGTCGGCGAAGTTTTCATGTACCAAGGCGCGGGTGCGCTCGCTCAGCCGCCAGGCATCAGGCAAGCCGAGATCGTCGATCGCGGCTGCAAGGCGGCGATCGGCGCTTACGTCATCGCCTGCCCCGCGCGCGAGCAAACGGCCGGCGTTCGCGCGAACGCCCTCGTCGATGTCGCCTTGATCGACCGACATGCCAAACGGCCTAGGGAAACAAGATTAAATTCAGGCTAAGCCTTTTCGCGCCCGGCCTCAATGGCCGCCGCCAGCGCCGCGCCGGCATAGACCGCCGCCGCGAGTAATCCGGCAAGCGCTTGGCCGGCAGCGACGAACGGCAGCAGCACGAGCGGATAGGCGGACGGACTCGGCCACCAGCGACGCCGGCGTTCGGGCGGCGCCGCGCGTTCGAGCAATGCCCCCAGGCCGATCAGCGCGGCGGCGGCGATCGGGCCGCTCGCGGTCGCATCGGCGCGCCACAGGTTAAGCCCGAGCAGCACCGCGCCGGCGCCACTGGCGATCACCGCGCCAAGCCGCACCGCGCCCGCCAGCCGCAGCTCGTCGCGCAGCCAAGCGAGCGCGCCGCCAAGCGCCCAGCCGATATGCGCGAGCGCGACCAGCGCCACCCCCGCGCTCGCCCAGCCCATCGCGAGCAATGCCAGGCCGATCAGCGTCAGCACCGCGCTCGCGCCCGCGACCGTCGCGCTCATCACCGCGCGTGGCAACACCAGCGGCAACAACGCGCGAGCGAGCGGCGCGATCACCAGCCGGTCAGCCCAGGTGACGCGCCCCCCGAGTTCCGCGCCGACCACTGCCTGGTTGCGCGCCTGCAGCGGCGCCGCGCTCGCCTCGATCCCATGGCTCGCCCGCGCCGCGCCGCCGGGTAGCGTGATCAGCTCCGGGCGCGCCTGCGCCGCGACGCGCAGCAGCGTGGATTGGAAGTCGTAATCGGCCGGCAGCCGCGCGACATCGGCAAGGCGGCGCACGCTCACCCGCGCCATACCGGCCCAGATGGCGTCACGCCCGACGCGCTCGAGCCCCGGCAGCGCATCCGCGTCGCTCGTCACGAGCAGTGCGTCGCCTTGCGCGGCGGCGAGCGGTGCGATCGTTTCGGCGGTCGTAACCAGGCCGTCGGCCATCACCAGCAGTTCGGCGAGCGGATGCAGCTTCGCCACCGCTTCGCTCGCACCGCGCACCGCGTCGATCGCGATGCCGTGGCGCGCCATGCGGTTCACCGCGCCGAGCAGTTCGGGGGTGAGCCGTTCGACCACAACCACGATTTGCCCCGCGCCCGCGCCCGCGAGCAGCCGCGCTTGGAACTCGATCAGGCTGTGCCCGCCAAAGGGCAGAGTCGCGACCAGCGTCTCGGGGCTGTCGTCGGCATCGGCAATCGCGAAAAGGAGTCCGGCAAGCATTGGCGAGGGGCTTAAGCGAGCGCGCGCCGCTTGGCAAAGCCCCGTTGGCGCGAGCGGCCTAGAAGCGAGCCAGCGTCCGCTCGACCCGCGCAACCAGCCGCATATCATGCGGCGCGGCGGCGACTTCCTCGGCGAGTGCCATCAGCCGCACCGCGCCGAAGCTGGCGGCGAGCCCTTTCAGCCGCATTCCGGCGCCGCGCCAAGCGTCGGCGCTTTCAGCCGCGCGCAGGCTGGCGATGCAGCGCTCGGCGCTTTCGACGAATGCGTGGCGCAGTTCGGCGATCAGCTGCGGGTCTTCACCCACCGCCGCCGCCAAGGTCGCATCTATTGCCCCTGGATCATAGGCCATGGCGAGGACCGTAGTTCTCCAAGGTTAAGCGAAGGTTGCGAAAACTTTTGCGGCCGGCGCTTTCGTGATACGCAGGCGGCATGGATGGGGGAACGAGGCTCGACCCGCGCTACGCGCCCGATGACGCGCCCGATCACGGGGCCGAGGACGTGCTGCTGCTCGAAGATAGTTTCGAGGCGTTACCGCCCGCCGAGGCAGTGGCCATGGATCCCTCCGTCCCACTCGATCCGGCACCGCCGGCGCGCCGCCGGCGTTGGGTGGCGCCATTGCTGGCCAGCCTGGCGGCGTTGGCCTGGCTCGGCACCGCGGTCGCCTTGCTTCGCCCGGTCCCGATCGCGGCGCTGACGGCGATCGAGCAGGTCGAATTGGTCGGCGCCTTGTGCGTGCCGCTGGCGCTGATCGCGCTCGTCTGGCTGATCGCGCAGCGCAACAGCCGGGTCGAGGCGCGCGGCTTCGCCGATGTCGCGGCGGCGATGCGCGCCGAGGCCCACGCGCTCGAGGCCAGCCTCGCCCGCGTCGCGGCGCAGCTGGCGGCGGGGCAGCAACGCCTCGCCGCGCAAAACGCCGCGCTCCAGGCGATGGGCGATCAGGCCGCCGCGCGGCTAACCGCGACCAGCGACGGGATGGCCGAGCAGATCGCCCGCGCCGATACGCAGGCGCGCCAGCTGAACGAGGCGGTGACCGGCGCCGAACGCCAGCTCGCCGACTTGCTCGAAGCGCTCCCCCGGGCCGGGGCGACCGCGCAGACGATCACCCAGGCGATCGACGCCAGCGCCGCCGCCGCCGATGCGGCCAGCGGTCAACTCGCCGAACGATTCGCGCAATTGGGCGCCGAGGCGCGCGCGAGCGAAGCGGCGGCGCACGGCGCGGTCGAGCGGCTGAACGCGAGCAGCGAGACGCTCGATGCGATGGTGGCGCAGGCAGTCACGCGGCTGGAGGGCGCGACCGATGCGAGCGCGCAGCGCGTCACCGGGCTGCTCGGGCAAACCGCCGATGCGGTCGATCAGGCCCGCGCCGGGATCGCCGCGCAGGGTGAGGCGATGCTGCAATTGCTGAGCGCGCATCAAGGCGGGCTCGAACGTGCCGGGCATGACGCGATCGATGCGCTCGCCGCGCGCATCGCCGAGGTGGACGCGGTGGTCGATCGCATGGCCGCCCGGCTCGCCGAACAGCGCCGCGCGGGCGAGGCGCTCGCAAGCGACCTCGATCGCCAGTTCCAGGTGATCGAGGCGCGGGTGGGCGATTTCCACCGCAACGCGATCGAGCGCAACCAGACGCTCGCCGCCTCGATCAGCGCGCTGGGCGGCTCGGCGGAGGCAATGGGCGAGACGCTGCAAATCGGCGAACAGCTCGCGCGCAATACGATCAAGACCAGCGAGGATCTGCTGATCGCGCTCGACGCCGCCGCGCGCGAGATCGACGAGACCTTGCCCGAGGCGCTCGCGCGGCTCGACGCGCGCGTCGCCGCGAGCCGCCAGGCGGTGGGCGCCGCCAAGCCCGAACTGCTCGCGCTCGTCACGGCGGCCGAAAGCACCCATGACGCGATCGAGGCGATCGCCCAGGTGATCCAGGGGCAGCGCCGCACGCTCGACGAGCTGTCACGCTTGTTGAACGACGCGCTGGCCCAGGGCCGCGAGCGCGCCGAGGCGATCGGCGAGGCACTCGACGAAACCATCGGCCGCACCCAGGATTTCACCGGTCAGGCCGCGCCCCGGCTGATGGAGGCGCTGGTCAAGGTCCGCGACTCGGCCGCGATCGCCGCCGAGCGGGCGCGCGAAACGCTGGGCGCGGTAATTCCGGAAGCGGCGGCGCTGATCGAGAATGCCAGCACCCAGGCGATGCAACGCGCGCTGGGGCAAAGCTTTGAGCGGCACCTTCAGGAATTGAGCCATGCCGCCGACAGCGCGGTCGGCGCCGCGCAGCGCGCGTCGGACCGGCTCGCCGAGCAGTTGCTGACGATCGAAGGCGCCGCGCGCGAAGTCGATGCGCGGATCGAACAGGCGCGATCCGAACGCGACCAGGCCGAAACCGAAAGCTTCGGCCGCCGCTCGTCGGTGCTGATCGAAGCGCTCAATTCGGCGGCGATCGACATCGCCAAGGCCTTCTCCGCCGAAGTCACCGACAGCGCCTGGGCGGCCTATCTGAAGGGCGATCGTGGGGTGTTCACGCGCCGCGCGGTGCGCCTGCTGGAGGCCGGTGAGGCGCGCGAGGTGGCGCGGCTGTATGATCTAGACGCCGGTTTCCGCGATCAGGTGAACCGCTATATCCACGATTTCGAGGCGATGCTGCGCGTCGTGCTCGCTCAGCGCGACGGCGCGCCGATCGGGGTTACTTTGCTCTCGTCCGACATGGGCAAGCTCTACGTCGCGCTCGCCCAGGCGATCGAGCGGCTGCGGACTTAAGCGGCGGCTTCATCCCCAACCGGAGCTCTCCCAGCCCGCATGAGGGAGGCGAGGCTCGCCCCTTCGGCGCTGAGGCCTCTCGCCGCGCCGTCGCGGTCCTCGGGGCGCTTCTTCTGACCGAGCTTCCACGCCCCGGTGAGCGCTTCTATCGTCATCCGTACCCCGACGATGCCGTTCAGAAGCGCGGCGGTGAACTCAGCGGGCGCGTCCGAGGTCGACCAGGGATGCTCCCGCCCCGATTCATGGCGCCCCGTGAGCTTGTCGACGAGCGCCAGCAGCTCCGGCCCGGTCTCGACCAGCGCCATAGGCCCGCGCGCCTCGACCGCGACATAATTCCAGGTGGGCACGACCCTCCCGGTCTCGGCCTTGGAGGGATACCAGCCGGGCGAGATATAGGCATCGTCGAGCAGGAAGGAGGCGAGCGCTGTCGCCCCGGCGGCGATCGCGCGCCACTGCGGGTTTGAACGGGCGAGATGCGCGATCAGCGTCTCGGCGCCGGCCTCGCCGGCAACCGCGAAGGGCAAATGGCTGATCATGATCTCGCCATCCAGCGCGGTGATCAGCGTGCCGAACGATCGCGCCTCGATCGCCGCCAGCAGCACCGATCGCCGCGTTTCCAGATAGGGAGGGGGAACATACATCGTTATCGACCTCCGGCTGATCCCGCGCGGCCATTGCGGCCCTATGATCAAACTTTGGCCGTGCCCCGCTTCAATGCCGCGGCCCAGCCCAGGTGAAGAAGTCGATCATCTGCGGGGTGACCCAGCCATAACGGTAGTTGAGCATGAACAGGCCGAACAAGATGCTCGCCACCACCGTCACCCGCAGCGCGATCCGCCAGGGGCGGAATTCGGCGGGCGCGCTATCGGCCTGGCCAGGCACCTTGGGCATGCCCGCCTCATCAGCGGTGCGCACGCCAAAGGGCAGCACGATGAACACCGTGAACACCCAGAACAGGAAATAAATCGCGAGCGCCGAGCCGATGGGCATGGCCGCGTTCCTACGCCTCGATCAGCAGCACGTCGACCACTGGCTTCTTCCCCGTCCATCGGGTCGCCACCCGACGCACGGCGAGCCGCACCTCCTCGCGCAGCTTCTCGCGGTCGCGTCCGCCGTCCAGCAACGCCTCGGTCGCCGCCGCCGCCGCTTCGGCGATGAACGGCTCGCGCTCCTCCTCCACGGGCACGCCGTTCAGCCGCAATTGCGGCCGGCCGAGCAACCGCCCGCCCTTGCCAAGCGCCACCGCGACCGAAATCTGGCCGTTGATCGCGATCTTGCGGCGTTCGTTGATCGTGCCGCCATCGGCCGGCAGGATCACATCGCCATCGAGCACCAGCCGTCCGACCGGGGCATGGCCGATCTTGACAGGCTTACCGGGGGCAAGGCGGATGATCTCGCCATCGCGCTGCACCACCGCCTGCGGGATGCCGCACGCCTGGCCGAAGCGCGCCTGCTCCATCAGGTGACGCATCTCGCCGTGGACCGGCACCAGGATTTCGGGGCGAATCCAGCGGTACATCGCCTCCAGCTCGGGCCGGCCGGGATGGCCAGAGACGTGGACATGGTGCTGGCGATCGGTGATCATCACCACCCCCTTGGCAGCCAGCTGGTTCATGATCCGCCCGATCGCGACCTCGTTGCCCGGGATTTGTTTGGACGAGAAGATCACCGTGTCGCCGGTGCCGAGCCGGATCGGGTGGCTGTCCCCCGCGATCCGCGCGAGTGCCGCGCGTTCCTCGCCCTGGCCGCCGGTCGCGATGATCAGCACCTGATTGGCGGGCAGCCGCATCGCCTGATCGACGTCGATCAGCTCGGGCAGATCGCGCAGATAGCCTGTCGCGCGCGATACCTTCAGGATGCGGTCGAGCGAGCGGCCCGCGACACATAGCCGCCGCCCGCACGCCTCGGCGACCTCGGCCAGCGTCTTGAGCCGCGCGGCGTTGGAGGCGAAGGTCGTCACCAGCACTCGGCCGCGCGCCGCCGCTACCGCCTCGGTCAGCCCGGCGCGCACGCTTGCTTCGGAGCCCGAGGCTTCGACGTTGAACACATTGGTCGAATCGCACACCAGCGCCAGCACGCCCGCATCGCCGATCGCCGCGAGCGTTTCGGGCGCCGCGCCGGCGGTGAGCACCGGCGTCTCGTCGAGCTTCCAGTCGCCGGTGTGGAACACGCGCCCAAGCGGGGTGTCGATCAGCAGCGCATTGCCCTCGGGGATCGAGTGCGCCACCGGCACGAAGCGCAGGCCGAACGGCCCGAGCAGGAAATCCTCGCCCGGGGCGACGACTTTCAGCGTCACCCGCTGGCGATTGCCCTCTTCATCGAGCTTGCCGGCGATCAGCCCGGCGGTGAAGGGCGAGGCATAGAGCGGCACGCCCAGGTCCTCGGCCAGATAAGGCAGCGCGCCGATATGGTCCTCATGCCCATGGGTCAGCACGATGCCGAGCAGATCGTCGATCCGCTCCTCGATGAAGCTCAGATCGGGCAGGATCAGGTCGATCCCCGGATAGGCCGGATCGGCGAAAGTGATGCCGCAATCGACCATGATCCATTTGCCCTGGCAACCATAGAGATTGACGTTCATGCCAATCTCCCCCGATCCGCCAAGCGCCGCGAAAATCAGTTCATTCCCTGGTTTCAAGCTATTCTCTCTCAATCAAATTCGCACCACGGCGCCGGGCGGTCGTGACAGCATCTACCGCTAGATCAAGTCCGGCGTAACGTCCGCCCGCCACCGCACCCGCGGGTCCAGACGACTCCGGCATGACGATGAGGCATGATGTCAAGCTAGCCCGGTCGGGCCACTTCATGCCCCGATATGGGCGCGTTCCCACATCAGCGCCAGCCCTTGAATCGTGAGATCGGGCTCGATCGCATCGAAGGCGGTAGTGTGCCGCTCGAACAGGATGGCGAGCCCGCCGGTCGCGATCACCTTGGCGGGGCGCCCGATTTCGGCCTTCAGCCGCGCGACCAGCCCCTCGATCATCGCGACATAGCCCCAATAGATGCCGATATGCATCTGGCTCACCGTGTCACGGCCGATCACCTGGGTATCGTCGGGCGCCTCGATCGCGATGCGCGGCAGCTTCGCGGCGGCGGTGACGAGCGCGTCGAGCGACAGGTTTATACCCGGCGCGATGATACCGCCCTTATAGGCGCCGTTGAAGTCGATCACTTCGAAGGTGGTCGCCGTGCCGAAATCGATCACGATCAGGTCGCCGGGATGGCGGGCATGGGCGGCGATCGCGTTCACCGCGCGGTCGGCCCCCAACGAGGCGGGCTCCTTCACGTCGATCTCGAACCCCCATTCGATCGGCGGGTGACCAGCCACGAGCGGTTCGGTGTTGAAATATTTGCGCGCGAGCGTCTGCAGGTTGTGCAGCGCGCGCGGGACGACGGTGGCGATGATCACGCCCGTCACCTGTTCGCGCGCGAAGCCCTCCAGGGTGAGCAACTGGCTGAGCCAGACGGCATATTCGTCCCCGGTGCGCCGGGCTTCGGTGGCGATGCGCCAGCGTGCGAGGATCTGCTGGTCCTTCACTAGCGCGAACACGATATTGGTGTTGCCGGCATCGATCGCGAGCAGCATCGGTACCCCCTAAATCAGAAAGACGTCGCCGGCGTGAATGACATGGCGACCGCCATCCGCCAAGCCGAGGATCAATGCCCCATCCGGGTCCAGCCCGGCAAACGCACCTTCGACCCGCCGCCCATCGGGGAGCGCGGCAACGAGCGGCGTGCCACGCGGGTGCGCACGGGCCTCCCAAGCGGCGGAAATCGCGACGAGCCCCTCCCCCCGCCACCGCGCGAGCCAATGCGCGAAGCGTTCGGCGAGGGTTTCGGCGAAGGCTTCGGGCGTTGGCGCGGAAGCATGGGCGACAAGGCTCGTCACCGGCCGATCGAGATCAAGCGGATAGTGCACCAGGTTGACGCCGATCCCGACCACCACGCCGTCACCCGCGCGTTCGAGCAGAATGCCCGCGAGCTTGGCCCCGCCGAGCAGCAGATCGTTGGGCCATTTCAGTTGGAGAGCGGTCTCAAGTCCCTCTCCTAAACTGGTGGTGCGCAATATGCCCGCCACCGCCTCGAACAGCGCCACGCCCGCCACCAGCGCGAGCCCCGGCGCTGCGGGATCGCTCGGGCGCAGCCGCACGAGCGTCGATCCATAAAAATTGCCCGGCGGCGAGACCCACGCCCGCCCCTGCCGCCCGCGCCCCGCAGTCTGGCGCTCGGCGCGGAGCCAGAAACTTTCTTCCACCTGCCCCACCAGCGCGAGCAGATCGGCGTTGGTCGATCCCGTCTCCGCGACAGTACGGATCGTCAGAACAAAGCCTTCGCGGCGGCCAGGCTCCACGCGGCGAGCGCCGGGATCGCGAGATAGCCAAGCGGCGACAGGAACGCGGTGGATGCGGCGATCAGCCCGCCTTCCACGCCGCTCTCAACGGGGGCGAACTCGGGCGCGGGGTCATCAAAATACATCGTCTTGATGATCCGCAGATAATAATAGGCGCCTACCACCGAGAGCGCGATGCCGATCGCGGCATAAAGGAACAGCCCGGCCTGCACGGCCGCCCAAAACACCGCGAACTTGGCGTAGAAACCGAACAGCGGCGGGATCCCGGCGAGCGAGAACATCATCACAGCGAGGGCGAAGGCAAGGTATGGCTTCGTGCGCGACAGGCCCGAAAGGCTTGCCACTTCCTCGATATGCCTTCCTTCGGCGTCCTTCATCTGCAGCACGATGAGGAAGCTGCCGAGCGTCATGACGATATAGATCGCCATATAGACAAGCACCGCCGACACGCCCTGCGGCGTGCCCGCCGCGAGCCCGATCAGCGCGAAGCCGACATTGTTGATCGAGCTATACGCCAGCAGCCGCTTGATGTTCGATTGCCCGATTGCCCCCGCCGCGCCGAGCACGATCGAGGCGAGCGAGGCGAAGATCACGATCTGGCGCCACTCGAGCTGCGCCGGCCCCATCGCCTCCACCGCGACGCGCACGGTCAGCAGGATCGCCGCGACCTTCGGCGCCGAGCCGAAGAACGCCGTCACCGGGGTCGGCGCGCCTTCGTAAACGTCGGGGGTCCACATGTGGAACGGCACCGCGCTCATCTTGAAGGCGAGGCCGGCGAACACGAATACCAGCCCGAAGAGCAGGCCCTTGGAATGCGCGCCCGCATAGGCGGTCGCGATCGAATCGAACAGGGTCGTGCCGCTGAAGCCATAGACCAGCGAGATACCGTAGAGCAGGATGCCGCTCGCCAGCGCGCCGAGCACGAAATATTTGAGGCCCGCTTCCGCCGAGCGCGTATCCCGCCGCATAAAACTCGCCAGCACATACGCCGCGAGGCTCTGTAGCTCGAGCCCGACATAAAGCGTCAGCAGATCGCCCGCCGACACCATCATCCCCATGCCGACCGCCGAAAGCAGGATCAGCACCGGATATTCGGGGCGGAGATCATCGCCCGCCGTGCGCGCGAAAAAGCCCGGCGCCATCAAGATAGCGACAGCGGCGGCAGCGTAGATCAGCACCTTGCCGAACACCGCGAAGGCATCGGCCTTGTACAGCCCGGCAAAGGCGTCGCCCCCGGTGGAAATGCCGAGCGAAACCCCCGCGCCGATCAGCACCGCGACCGAGGCCCAGCCGATCGCCCGCGCCACGCCCTGCCCGCCCCACGCGGAGACCATCATCAGCGCGATCGCGCCGATCGACAGCACCAGTTCGGGCAGAGTCATCAGAAGATTGGTTGCGTAGCTCATCAATGCGTCTCCGCCGCCGCGAGCGTCGCGACGGGCTTGCCCGGGGTGGGGAGCGAGTCCCCGGCGGGCTTCACCGATTGCACTCGGGCGACCAGCTTGCCGACATCGCCGCGCATCGGCGCCAGGAAGCTTTCGGGATAAACCCCCATCCACAGCACCGCGAGGCCCAGCGGCACCAGCATCGCCAGCTCGCGCGGCGAAAGGTCGGGCATCAGCCGCACGTCCTGATGCACCAGATCGCCGAACGCGACGCGTGCATAAAGATACAGCATGTACGCAGCACCCAATATGATGCCGGTGGTGCACAGCAACGCCGCCCAGGTCGAGACCTGATAGGTGCCCGCGAGTGCCAGGAACTCACCCACGAACCCACTCGTCCCCGGCAGCCCGATCGAGGCCATCGTGAACAGCAGGAAGAACACGGCATAGCGCGGCATGTTGATCGCAAGCCCGCCATAGCGCGCGATCTCACGCGTGTGCAGCCGGTCATAGATGATGCCAACGCACAGGAAGAGCGCACCCGAGACCAGCCCGTGGCTGAGCATCACGATCATCGCACCCTCAATGCCCTGGCGATTGAAGGCGAACAGCCCGATCGTCACGATCGCCATGTGCGCGACCGACGAGTAAGCGATCAGCTTCTTCATGTCGTTCTGCACCAGCGCCACGAGGCTGGTGTAGATCACCGCGATCGCCGAAAGCGTCAGGATCAGCCAGGTCAGCTCGGCCGAAGCCTGCGGGAACATCGGCACCGAGAAGCGCAGGAAGCCATAACCGCCCAGCTTCAGCAGCACGCCCGCCAGGATCACCGACCCCGCGGTCGGCGCCTGAACGTGCGCATCGGGTAGCCAGGTATGCACCGGCCACATCGGCATTTTCACCGCGAACGAAGCGAAGAAAGCCAGCCACAGCCAGGTCTGCGCCGCGACCGGGAAATCGTGCCGCAGCAGATCGGGGATGTAGCTGGTCCCCGCCTGCTGCGCCATGTAAAGCATGGCAATCAGCATCAGCAGCGATCCGAGCAGCGTATAGAGGAAGAACTTATAGCTCGCGTAAATCCGGTTCGCACCACCCCAGATGCCGATGATCAGGAACATCGGGATCAGCCCGCCTTCAAAGAAGACGTAAAACAGGAACAGATCTTGCGCCGCGAAAGTGCCGATCATCAGTACTTCAGTGAACAGGAAGGCGGCCATATATTCCGGCACGCGGCTCGTGACCGACTCCCAGCTCGCCCCGATGCAGATCGGCATCAGGAACACGCTGAGCATGATCAGCAGCAGCGCGAAGCCATCGATACCCAGCGCCCAGCCGAACTGGCCGAAAATCGGCGCCGAACGCTCGACGAACTGCCACTGCGCGCCGCCGATGTCGAAATTGGACCAGAGGAAAATACCGAGCGCGAGATCGACCATGGTCGCCGCGAGCGCCAGCCAGCGCGCGCCCTTGGCGTCGAGGAACAGGCAGCCTGCCGCGGCGAGCGCGGGGACGAGCAGCATGATCGACAGGATGGGAAAACCGTTCATTGCCCCCTCAGCTCGCGATTGCCCAGGTGACCAGAGCGGTGAGCCCGATCAGCATGACGAAGGCATAAGTGTAGAGATAGCCGGATTGGAGTGCCGCGGCGCCCCGGCTGCCGCTCGCGACCACCGCCGCGACGCCATTGGGGCCGAAGCGATCGATCGTCTGCTCGTCGCCGCGCTTCCAGAAGAAGCGACCGATCGAAAAGGCAGGGCGGACGAACAGTCGGTCATAAAGCTCGTCGAAATACCATTTGTGCATCAGCCAGTTGTACAGCAGCCACGCGCCGTTCGCGGTCCGCCCCGGGAGCGAGGGGTCGCGGATATAGGCCTGGAACGCGCCCAACAGCCCGAGCAGCATCACGATCGCGGTGGAAAGCTTCACCACCACCGGCACTTCATGGGTCGCGTGCGCCAGATGCTCGTTGAAGGCGAGCGCGCCGCGCCAGAAGTCCTTGCCAGCTTCCGGCTCGATGAATGCGCCGTGGAACACGAAGCCCGCGACCACCGCGCCGACCGAGAGCAGCCCGAGCGGCAGCAACATCGTCCAGGGGCTTTCATGCGGATGATAGCCGGCGGTGCCCTCATGGCCGTGATCGTGCGCGGTGTGGTGCGGATCGGGCTCATGCCCCGCATCCTCATGCGCCACCTCGCCGCGATGCGCGACCGCGTGCGCTTCCCCATGATCATGCGCATGGGCGGCGTGCTGGATATGCTCCGAACCAGCCCAGCGCGGCTTGCCCCAGAAGGTGAGGAACATCAGCCGCCACGAATAGAAGCTGGTCAGCAGCGCGACGATGATCCCGGTGATCGCGGCGCCATGCCGGCCCGCCGCCCAGGCCCCCTCGATGATGGCGTCCTTCGAGTGGAAGCCGGCGAAGCCGATCGCGAGCTCATTGCCGAACACCGCTGGAATGCCGACGCCGGTGATCGCCAGCGTCCCCATCATCATCGCCCAGAAGGTGAGCGGAATATGCCGGCGCAGGCCGCCATAGAAGCGCATGTCCTGCTCATGGTGCATCGCATGGATCACCGATCCCGCGCCCAGGAACAGCAAAGCCTTGAAGAAGGCGTGGGTGAACAAGTGGAACATCGCCGCGCCATAAGCGCCGGTGCCGGCGGCGAAGAACATATAGCCGAGCTGCGAGCAGGTCGAATAAGCGATTACGCGCTTGATGTCGGTCTGCACCAGGCCGACAGTGGCGGCGAAGAAGCAGGTCGCGGCGCCCACCGCCATCACCACGTCGAGCGCGATGGGGCTCGCGTTGAACAAAGGCGACAGGCGGCAGACCATGAACACGCCCGCCGTCACCATCGTCGCCGCGTGAATCAGCGCGGAGACGGGCGTCGGCCCCTCCATCGCGTCGGGGAGCCAGGTGTGGAGGCCAAGCTGCGCCGACTTACCCATCGCCCCGACGAACAGCAGCAGGCAGCAGACGGTCAGCGTATCGGCGCGGAACCACAGGAAACCGATCGTCGAGCCGGCGTGTTGCGGCACCGCCGCCAGGATTTCAGGTATCGAGATGGTGCCGAACACCAGATACACAGCGAAAATACCGAGCATGAAGCCCAGGTCGCCGACGCGGTTGACGACAAACGCCTTGATTGCCGCCGCCTTCGCGCTCGGCTTCCTAAACCAAAAGCCGATCAGCAGATAGCTGGCGAGGCCCACTCCTTCCCAGCCGAAGAACAGCTGGACGATGTTCTGAGCCGTCACCAACATCAGCATCGCGAAAGTGAATAGCGAAAGGTAAGCGAAGAAGCGCGGCTGGTCCGGATCCTCCGCCATATAGCCCCAGCTATACAGGTGGACGAGCGCCGAAACCGAGGTGATGACGACCAACATCACCGCCGTCAGCGCGTCGACGCGCAGCGCCCAGTCGA
The DNA here is from genome assembly GCA_002083435.1 of Proteobacteria bacterium SG_bin6. Classification (GTDB taxonomy): domain Bacteria; phylum Pseudomonadota; class Alphaproteobacteria; order Sphingomonadales; family Sphingomonadaceae; genus Sphingomonas. The sequence continues at coordinate 108,661 of LWDJ01000002.1, forward strand.
TCACCATGCCGCCCGAATGAATCCAGGCGCCAACCGGCGTCACGCTCACCACCGCCGCGCCTTGCAGGAACGGCACGAAGATCGACCAGCTGAGCGCAGCCGAGGCGAACAGGGCCCCGGTCGTCAAGCTCTTCGCCGCGACATTGCCAATCGCGCGGTTGCCGAGCCCCGCGATCAGCGACGCGAACAGCGGCAGGAAAACGAGAAGCAGGATGGAGGTGCCCACCTTTTACCCCTTCATCCGATTGATGTCGTCAACCGCGATCGTGCCGCGGCCACGGAAGAAGATCACCAGGATCGCAAGCCCGATCGCCGCCTCGCCGGCGGCCACCGTCAGCACGAACATCGCGAAAATCTGGCCGACCAGATCGCCCAGGAACGCGCTGAACGCGACGAAATTGATGTTCACCGCCAGCAGGATCAGCTCGATCGCCATCAGGATGACGATGATGTTTTTGCGGTTGAGGAAAATGCCGAGCACGCCCATCGTGAACAGAATCGCGGCGACGATGAGATAATGGATCAGGCCGATCACAGCGCCGCTCCTTGATCAGCGACTGACATCTCTCTCCAAAACTTCGTCACCCCGGCCCCTGAGCCGGGGTCCCGCTGCCGTGCGACGCGAGATGAAGCGGAACCCCGGGTCAAGCCCGGCGTGACGGCGGGGTGCGTGAGCGACGGGCTCGCTCGGACTCCAGAAATCACAGCTCCACCCCCTGGCCGACCGGTTGGTTGACGTTGCGCACCGCTTCTTCCGGCCGGCGCGCGATCTGGCGGGCGATGTTCTGCGGCTTCACCCCCTGGCGCTTGCGGTGGGTGAGCACGATCGCGCCGATCATCGCGACCAGCAGCACCAGCCCCGCCGCCTCGAATATGTAGAGGTAGCGCGAATAGAGCAGCTCGCCGATCGCCTCGATATTGGGCTTGCCCTGCGGCGTCGGCGCGATGCGGCGGCCGAGCGCGATCGGCCCGGTCTGCCAGGCACCGACCGCGATGAAAATCTCGATCGCGAGCGCGGCGGCGAGCGCGAGGCCCGGCCACAAATAGGCATACACCCCGCGCCGCAGTTGCACGAAGTCGATATCGAGCATCATCACTACGAACAGGAACAGCACCGAGACGGCGCCGACATAAACGATCACCAGCAGCATCGCGATGAACTCGGCGCCGACCAGCACCATCAGCCCGGCGGCGTTGAAGAAAGCGAAGATCAGCCACAGCACCGAATGCACCGGATTGCGCGAGGCGATCGTCATCGCGCCGGATAGCAGCGTGATGCCGGCAAAGAGGTAGAAGGCGAAGACCTGGATCAAGTTTTAGGCCCCTGTTTCCGGCATCGCCTGAGCCGCTGAAGGGCCCGGGCAGCGGCGGCGCGATCGGCCACCGGCGTTCTTTGAATCAATGTTGCGGCGGCTTTAGCGGTAGGGCGCATCGGCGGCAAGATTGGCCGCCAGCACGCTTTCCCAGCGATCGCCGTTATCGAGCAGCTTGGCCTTGTCGTAAATCAGCTCCTCGCGCGTTTCGGTCGAAAACTCGAAATTCGGCCCCTCGACGATGGCATCGACCGGGCAGGCTTCCTGGCAGAAGCCGCAATAGATGCACTTGGTCATGTCGATGTCGTAGCGGGTGGTGCGCCGGCTGCCATCGGCGCGCGGTTCGGCCTCGATCGTGATCGCCTGCGCGGGGCAGATCGCCTCGCACAGCTTGCACGCGATGCAGCGTTCCTCGCCATTGGGATAGCGGCGCAGCGCGTGCTCGCCCCGGAAGCGCGGGGAGATGGGGTTCTTCTCGAATGGATAGTTGATCGTCGCCTTGGGCTTGAAGAAATAGCTCAGGGTAAGCGCGTGTGCCTTCAGAAATTCCCAGAGGGTGAAGGCCTTGAGGGTTTGGGCAAGCATTACGCGGGCACTCCCACACGCACGAGCATCAGATAGCCCGAGACGAGGAACAGGAAAACGAGACTCAACGGCAGGAAGACTTTCCAGCCCAGCCGCATCAGCTGGTCATAGCGGTAGCGCGGCACCGTCGCCTTCACCCAGCTGAACAGGAAGAAGAACACCCAGATCTTGGCGAACAGCCACAGGATGTTGAGCCCGAACGGCAGATCGAGAAACGGCAGGTTGAGCGGCGGCAGCCAGCCGCCCCAGAACAGGATGGCGTTCAGCGCGCACATCAGGATGACGTTGGCGTACTCGCCGAGCCAAAACAGCGCGAAGCTCATCGACGAATATTCGGTCTGGAACCCCGCGACGAGCTCGCTTTCCGCCTCGGTCAGGTCGAAAGGCGCGCGCGCGGTCTCGGCCATCGAGCTGATGAAGAACACCACCGCCATCGGGAAGAGCAATGGATTGAAGCCGAAGCCGTTGAGCAGCCCGAAAATATGCCCCTGCTGCTTGTCGACGATGGTCGAAAGGTTGAAGCTCCCCGCCCACAGCACCACCGAAATCAGCACGAAGCCGATCGCGACTTCGTACGACACCATCTGCGCCGACGCGCGCAAGGCGCTGTAAAACGGGTATTTCGAATTGCTCGACCAGCCCGCGATGATGATGCCATACACCCCGAGCGACGAGGCGGCGAGCACATAGAGCAGCCCGACATTGATATTCGCCAGCACCACCCCTGGCGCGAACGGGATCACCGCCCACACGATCAGCGCGACCGTGAAGGTGATGATCGGCGCCATCAGGAACAGGCCCTTGTTGGCGCTCGCCGGGATGATCGTTTCCTGGAGGAACACCTTGATCCCGTCCGCGAAGGACTGGAGCAACCCGAACGGGCCGACGACGTTCGGCCCCTTGCGCAGCGCGATCGCCGCCCAGATTTTGCGGTCGGCATAAATGATCATCGCGACCGCGAGCATCACCGGGAAGGCGATGACGAGAATGTCGATCAGGGTCCACAGGAACCACGACCAGCCATAGCCGAGATAAGCTTCCGTCCAGCGCGTCACTCCGCCGCCTCCGCAAAATCTTCGCCGTGGATCAGCTCGGCCGAGCAACGCTGCATCGTCGGGCTCGCGCGGCAGATCGCGTTGGTGAGGTAGAAATCGGCGATCGGATAGCGTTCGATCACGCCCGACGCCTCGGCGGGCAGCGCCGGCGGGTTCCACTCGAACCGCGCCAGGCCAAGCTCTCCCAGCGCCGGCACCTCCGCCGCCATCTGCGCGCGCAATTCGTCGAGCGTGTCGAACGGCAGCGGCTGCCCCAGCCGCTCGGAGAGCGCGCGGAAAATCGTCCAATCCTCGCGCGCGTCGCCGGGGGCAAACACCGCCCGCTCGCCGCGCTGCACGCGCCCTTCCAGATTGACCCAGGTGCCCGATTTCTCGGCATAGCTCGCCGCCGGCAGGATGATGTCCGCCGCCGCCGCGCCCTTGTCGCCATGATGGCCGACATAGACCTTCACGCTGCCCGCGAACTTGCTGAAATCGACCTCGTCCGCGCCGAGGAAGAACACCAGTTTCGGCGCCGCCGCGACGAGATCGGCGATCCCGCCCGCTTGGGCATAGCCGAGCATCAACCCGCCCATCCGCGCCGCTGCCATATGCACCGTATTGAAGCCGTTCCAGCCCTCGCGCACCAGGTTGAAGCGCTGCGCGAAGGCGAGCGCGCCGCCCAAGCCGTTCTTCAGCGCCGCGCCGCCGACGATCACCATCGGCCGCTCGGCCTTGCCGAACGCCTCGGCCACCGCCTCGGGCAGGTCGCCCAGCACCGCCAGATCATTGCCCAGCCACTGGACCTTATAGGTGAGATCGACCTCAGGGCCGATCGCAAACACCTTGGCGCCGCGCTTGATCGCCTTGCGCAGCCGGGTGTTCACCAGCGGCGCTTCCCAGCGCAAATTGGTGCCGATCAGCAGGATCGCATCGGCCTGCTCGGTGCCTGCAATCGTGGTATTGAAATTGAGCGCGCTGATCGAGCTGACGTCATAATCCAGCCCCGTTTGCCGCCCTTCGAGCAGCGACGATCCCAGCGCCTTGAGCAGCGCCTTGGCCGCGAACATCGTCTCGCAATCGACCAGATCACCCGCGACCGCCGCGACAGAACGACCGGCCGCCACATCCGCAATGGCCGCGAACGCCTCGTCCCAGCTCGCCGGTTGGAGCTTGCCGTCCCGCCGCACGAAGGGCCGGTCGAGCCGTTTGCGCACCAGCCCGTCGACGGCGTGGCGCGTCTTGTCGGTCGCCCATTCCTCGTTCACATCTTCGTTGATCACCGGCAGGCAGCGCAGCACCTGCCGTCCGCGGCTATCGAGCCGAATGTTGGTGCCAACCGCGTCCATCACGTCGATCGTCAGCGTCTTCTTCAGCTCCCAGGGCCGCGCCTCGAACGCATAGGGTTTGGAGGTGAGCGCACCCACCGGGCAGAGATCGACGATATTGCCCGAAAGCTCGCTGGTAACGGCGTGCTCTAGATAACTGGTAATCTGCATATTCTCGCCGCGATAGATCGCACCGATTTCCTCAACACCTGCAACTTCTTCGGCGAAGCGCACGCAGCGGGTGCATTGGATGCAGCGGGTCATCACCGTTTTCACGATCGGACCCATATATTTTTCGGTCACCGCGCGCTTATTCTCGACATAGCGGCTGGCGCCCCGGCCATACGCCACCGACTGGTCCTGCAGATCGCACTCGCCGCCCTGGTCGCAGATCGGACAATCGAGCGGGTGGTTGATGAGCAGGAATTCCATCACCCCTTCGCGCGCATTCTTCACCATCGGCGTGTTGGTGAAGACCTCCTGATTGTCGGCCGCCGGCAGCGCGCACGAAGCCTGCGGCTTGGGCGGCCCCGGCTTCACCTCGACCAAACACATGCGGCAATTGCCGGCGATCGACAGGCGTTCGTGATAGCAGAAGCGGGGAATCTCCTTCCCCGCCGCCTCGCACGCCTGCATCACCGTGGCGCCCGCGGGGACCTCGACTTCGATCCCATCGACTTTGAGTTTAGGCATAAGTCATTCCGTTTGGCCTGCGGCGAGCTGCAAATAGGCAATCGACGCCAAATGGTTTCGTAGGTCGGGAAGATCGATCCGATACCCGATGCCCTCCGGCGTGCATTGCTTCAGAGCCTCGCCATAAGCAAGCAGCGCCGGCCGCTCCTCGGCGCTCGCGACCGGCGTGCGCAGCAACGCGGCGGTGCGCGCCGGCGCCGCATTCAGCAGACAGGTCGCATAAGCGATCACCAACGCACGCCCTTCGGCGTTGGCCGGGCGCTGCGCGGGCGCATCGGGGCGCGCGGCGAGCGTATCGAGCATGGCCGCTTGGCGCATAAGCAGCGCCTGGGCGACAGAACCGCGGATCGCCCCCACCTGCCCACTGAGCACCGCGCCCCGCACGCAGCCATTATGCGCCCGGCTGAGCGTCAGCGCCGCCTCGCGCTCGGCCGGGGTGCCAAGCGGCGTTCGTGCGAGCTTCGCCGACAATGTCGGCCCCTGCCGCACAAGGCACGCTCCAAAGTTGCCCAGTTGTTCCGCCTTCGGCATCATTTGCGCAGGGGCATGGCTGGCAGCGATGGCGGTGCCGGCAGCGATAGCACTAAGGGACCGAATGATCGTCGCGGCTATGCTCATGATGGAACTCCGTTGCTCATGATTGAGCAGGGACGGTGCATAGCGTGTGTAGCCCTGTCGGCCATCATTGTATTTGCAGAATATCGCAAACTTTTCAGAGTGTAACGTCGATGCAAACGAGCGAAAGACGAGGCTGCGGATAAGCTTTGCCCGCCACTCGTCAAGCGCACGGCGACACGGCTGGCGATGACCGTCACTCCGCCGCCTCCGCCATCGGCGCCACGCCCTTACGCTCGGCGATCCGCCGCTCGACCTCCGGGCGGAAGTGACGCAGCAGGCCCTGGATCGGCCACGCCGCCGCATCGCCCAGCGCGCAGATTGTGTGGCCTTCGACCTGCTTGGTCACCTGATAGAGCGTGTCGATCTCGCTCACTTCGGCGTCGCCGGTGCGCAGCCGCTCCATCACGCGCCACATCCAGCCGGTGCCCTCGCGGCAGGGGGTGCATTGGCCGCAGCTTTCATGCTTGTAGAAATAGCTGAGGCGGCTGATCGCGCGGACGATATCGGTCGACTTGTCCATGACGATCACCGCGGCGGTGCCGAGACCCGAGCCGAGCTTCTTCAGCCCGTCGAAGTCCATTGGGCAGTCGATGATCTGCTCGGCCGGCACCAACGGCACCGACGAGCCGCCCGGGATCACCGCGAGCAGATTGTCCCACCCGCCGCGAATGCCACCGCAATGCTTCTCGATCAGCTCCCGGAAGGGAATGCTCATCGCTTCTTCCACGACGCACGGCTTGTTCACATGGCCGCTGATCTGGAACAGCTTGGTGCCTTTGTTGTTCTCCGCGCCAAAGCTCGCGAACCACTCGGGCGAACGGCGCAGGATCGTCGGCACCACCGCGATCGATTCGACGTTGTTGACGGTCGTCGGGCAGCCGTAGAGCCCCGCCCCCGCCGGGAAAGGCGGTTTCAGCCGGGGCTGCCCCTTCTTGCCCTCCAGGCTTTCGAGCATCGCGGTTTCTTCGCCGCAGATATAGGCGCCCGCGCCGCGATGGACGAAGACATCGAAATCATAGCCCGAACCACAGGCATTCTTGCCGACGAAGCCCTTGGCATAGGCTTCCGCCACCGCCGCATAGAGCGTTGCCGCCTCGCGGATATATTCGCCGCGAATGTAAATATAGGCCGCCCGCGCGCGCATCGCGAAGCCCGCGACCAGCGCGCCCTCGATCAGCTTGTGCGGATCGTGGCGGATGATCTCGCGGTCCTTGCAGCTGCCAGGCTCGGACTCGTCGGCGTTGATGACGAGAAAATTGGGCCGATCCTCGCGCGGGGTCTTCGGCATGAAGCTCCATTTGGTGCCGGTCGGGAACCCCGCTCCGCCGCGCCCGCGCAGGCCGCTCGCCTTGATCCGGTCGATGATCGCGTCCTGCCCGATCTCGAGCAGCGCTTTGGTATTGTCCCAATCGCCGCGCTTCATCGCCGCGTCGATCGTCCAGGGCTGGAAGCCATAGACGTTGGTGAAGATACGATCCTTGTCCGCGAGCATGGCCGTTAACGCCCCCGCCCCACGACGCGCTCGATCAGCAGATAGGCGGCGACCGCCAGCCCGATCGCGACCGCGAGGATGATGAGGTTGAAGGCGAGCTTCAGCAACGCGACGAGCACGAAGATCGCGAGCAGCGCGACGCCGATGGCGATGATAATGTTCATGCCCATTCTCCCCGATAGTCGTGATTGTCATCGACCATCGCCTGCAGCGAGGTCGGCCCGCCCTCGGGGCAGCTCGCCCGCCGCCCGATCTGCGAGCCCGCCGGCGGCGTCTCGCCGCGCGCCAGCGCCTGCAGGATCGCGGTGGTGCGATCATAGTCCAGGTCTTCGTAATTGTCGTCGTTGATCTGCACCATCGGCGCGTTGGCGCACGCGCCCAGGCATTCGACCTCGGTCAGGGTGAACAGCCCGTCGGGCGTGGTCTTACCCTTGGCGAGGCCGTGGTTCTTGCACGCCTTCATCACCTCGTCCGATCCGGCGAGCATGCACGGCGTCGTCCCGCACACCTGCACATGATAGCGGCCGACCGGCGCCAGATTGAACATGGTGTAGAAGGTCGCGACCTCGAACACGCGGATATAGGGCAGCCCCAGCTCGCGCGCGACGAACTCGATTACCGGCACCGGCAGCCATCCTTGCGTTTTCGTCTCCGCCCCGACCTGGCGTTGGGCGAGATCGAGGAAGGGCAGGCTTGCCGATTGCTGGCGCCCGGCGGGATAGCGCGCGAGGATGGTGCGCGCCTTTTCGGCATTTTCGGGCGTCCAGGCGAAATCGCCCCAGCGCGCGCGGACCTCGGCTTCGTCAGGGATTGGGGGAGTGTCAGCCATCAAATCGTTTCCAGTGACTCGCGCGTCAACGCGCTGGGATTGACGCCGGTATTGGGCTCGCCCTCGCGGTCCATGATCAGGATGTGGCACTCGCCTTCCGCGAAGGGCCGGTGCTCGGTGCCCTTGGGCACTACGACCAGCTCGCCGGGTTTTAGGCGACGGACGCCATCGCGGAACTCGATGCCAAGTTCGCCCGAGAGGACGAGGAACAACTCGTCGGTCTCCGCATGGGCGTGCCAGGTGAAGTCGCCCTGAACCTTGGCCAGGCGGACTTCGTTGCCATTGTAATGCGCGACGATGCGCGGGTTCCAATGATCTTGGAACTGCGCGAGCTTGTCGGCAAGGCTAATAATGCCCCATCCGTCAGCCACGACGCATAACCTCATCGCCATCCCTGCCCGGTGCAGACCCGGCGCCCCAAAAGGACATCGCACCCTCAATAGCGATGTAAAGCACCAGCGGCACGACGAGCCATAGCGGCAACCAGAGCATATTTGTTGCCGGCCCCATTACGATTACCGCCGCGGCCAAAATCAACGCAACGCCGCGCCAGCGCACCGCCTTAGGAGAGTTCCAATCGGCCAGTTTCACCGATCGCACTCCCCGAACACGATGTCGAGTGCACCCAGAATAGCGGTGGTGTCCGCCAGCATATGCCCGCGCGACATGAAATCCATCGCCTGCAGATGCGAGAAAGCCGTCGGCCGGATCTTGCAGCGATAGGGCTTATTCGAGCCGTCGCTCACCAGATACACGCCGAACTCGCCCTTGGGGCTTTCGGTCGCGACATAGACTTCGCCCGCGGGGACATGGAAGCCCTCGGTATAGAGCTTGAAGTGATGGATCAGCGCTTCCATCGATCGCTTCATCTCGCCGCGCTTGGGCGGCACCACTTTGCGATCAAGGCTCGCCACCGGCCCCTCGGGCATGTTCGCCAGGCACTGCTTGATGATCCGCGCCGACTGGCGGACCTCCTCGACACGGACCATGAAGCGATCATAGCAATCGCCGCGCGTGCCCACCGGCACGTCGAACTCCATCGCGGCATAAGCGTCATAGGGTTGCGACTTGCGCAAATCCCAGGGGATGCCCGCACCGCGGATCATCGGCCCCGAAAAGCCCCATTTGATCGCGTCCTCGCGGCTCACCACCGCGATATCGACATTGCGCTGCTTGAAGATGCGGTTGTCGGCGACCAGGCTAATCGCATCCTCGAACAGCTTGGGCAAGCGCGTGTCGAGCCAGTCACCAATGTCGCTCAGCACCTTGAGCGGCACATCCTGATGCACGCCGCCGGGGCGGAACCAGGCCGAGTGCATCCGCGCGCCCGATATGCGCTCGAAGAAATTGAGGCAGTCCTCGCGCAGTTCGAACAGCCACAGGTTCGGCGTCATCGCGCCGACGTCCATCACATGGCTGCCGAGGTTCAGCATGTGGTTGCTGATCCGGGTCAGCTCGGCGAACAACACCCGCAAATATTGCGCGCGCGCTGGCACCTCCAGATCGAGCAGCTTCTCGACCGCGAGCACATAGCTATGCTCCATGCACAAAGGCGAGCAGTAATCGAGGCGATCGAAATAGGGCAAAGCCTGAAGATAGGTCTTGTACTCGATCAGCTTTTCGGTGCCGCGGTGGAGCAGGCCGACATGCGGATCGAGCCGCTCCACGATTTCACCGTCCAGCTCCATCACCAGCCGCAACACGCCGTGCGCCGCCGGGTGCTGCGGGCCGAAATTGATCGTGTAATTCTGGATCGCGACCTCGCCCGTCTCGGGGTCGATCTCGACATTGTGGCGCAGCTGGTGTTCGCGCAAATCGGTCACTGGTTCTGCCCCTTGGACGGAACGACATCGGGATTGGCGGGCGTGGGGCCGGCATGGGGATGCGGCTTGCCCGCGCCGCTCTGGGCGGTGCTTTCGGTGGTCTTCACCTCGGTCGGCGCGTCCTTTGGTGTCTGCACGGCGTCGGCCTTGGCGACTTCATCTGCCTTTAGCGGGGTCGGCGCCCCCTTGGCCTCGGGCAGCCTGGCCTTTTCATCGCCCGGCAGCACATATTCGGCGCCTTCCCAGGGCGAGGTGAAGTCAAAGGTTCGGAAATCCTGGGCGAGCTTCACCGGTTCGTACACCACGCGCTTGGCCTCTTCCGAATAGCGCATCTCGACATAGCCGGTCAGCGGGAAGTCCTTGCGAAGCGGATGGCCGCGAAAGCCATAATCGGTCAGAATACGGCGCAGATCGGTATTGCCGGTGAACAGCACGCCGTACAGGTCATACACCTCGCGCTCGAGCCAGCCGGCGACCGGCCAGATGCCCGTTACCGAAGGTACAGGCTTCACCTCGTCGGTCATCACCCGCACCCGCAGCCGGTGGTTCCGGGTGAGCGAGAGCAGGTGATAGCAAACGTCGAACCGATCTTCGCGCTGCGGATAATCGGCGCCGGCGATCTCCATCAGCTGCTGATATTCCAGGCCAGGAGTATCGCGCAGCAGGATCATCGCCTCGACCAGCCGCTCCCGGTCGATGTTCAACGACACCTCGCCCACCGCGTCGACCGCGTCGAGCAGCAGATCGCCGAGCGCGGCGCGCGCGGTGTCGATTACGCCTTCGTTGGGGGCATAGGCGGGTGCGGGCGCCCTCACCGGTCCAGACTCCCCACCCGGCGGATCTTCCGCTGCAGCTGCATCACGCCATAGAGCAAAGCCTCGGCGGTCGGCGGGCACCCGGGGACGTAGATGTCAACCGGCACGATCCGGTCGCACCCGCGCACCACGCTGTAGCTATAATGATAATAGCCGCCGCCATTGGCGCACGAACCCATCGAAATCACATATTTCGGGTCGGACATCTGATCATAAACCCGGCGCAAGGCGGGTGCCATCTTGTTGCAGAGCGTGCCCGCGACGATCATCACGTCTGACTGGCGTGGACTGGCGCGCGGGGCGACGCCGAAGCGCTCCAGATCGTAGCGCGGCATGTTGACGTGGATCATCTCCACCGCGCAGCACGCCAGCCCAAAGGTCATCCACCAGAGCGAGCCGGTGCGCGCCCATTGAAACAGTTCCTCGGCGCTGGTGACGACGAAGCCCTTGTCGGTCAACTCGTCATTGAGCCCGGTGAGAAAGGACTGGTCGGGCAGCGTCCCGTCGGCGGGGACGCGCGAAAGCTCTACTCCCAATCCAGGGCTCCCTTTTTCCAGGCATAGGCCAGGCCCAGCGCGAGTTCGGCGATGAAGATCATCATCGCGAACCACGCGGTCCAGCCGAGCGTGAAGACCGATACCGCCCAGGGGTAGATGAAGGCGGCCTCCAGGTCGAAAATGATGAACAGGATGGCGATCAGGTAGAAGCGCACGTCGAACTGGCTGCGGCTGTCCTCGAAGGCAGGGAAGCCGCACTCATATTCGGCGAGCTTTTCGGGCGTCGGGTTGTGCGTGCCCGTGACGCGCGAAACGAGCATCGGTAGGAACACGAACGCGCCCGACAGCACCAGCGCGACGGCCAGGAAAAGCAGGATCGGCAGATATTGCGACAGGTCGACCAAGGCGTTGGTTCCATGCGCTGGAGGTGGGATTTGCGGCGCTTCTAAGGCGCCGGCGGCGAGCGAGCAAGGCCGCGCTGCGCTTAGCGCTGACATATGGCTGAGAAGCGTCATGAAACAAGCACTTGGCCGGAACGAGCCCCCGCTTCTTTTATCTCATCCCCACGCAATATCCTGCCAAGGCGTTGCCAAACGCAATGCGCCGCCCCTTGGGAGTATTTTGTTTGGGCGGAGGGCGGCTACACTCGTTGGTGATGCGGATCGAAGATGCAGCGCCCGAGGATTTGCCCGCCATCCTGGCGATCACCAACGCGGTAATCGCGGGTACCAACGCGATCTGGCGCGACAAGCCGACCACGATCGAAGAACGCACGGCCTGGTGGCGCGGGCGGATCGATGCGGGTTTCCCGGTGCTGGTCGCGCGCGACGCCGAAGTGCTCGGCTTTGGCAGCTACGGCCCGTTCCGCACGGGCGACGGCTATCGCTTTACCGTGGAGCACAGCGTCCATGTCACGGCCGATGCGCGGGGGCGTGGGATCGGGCTCGCGCTGATGGAGGCGCTGATCGCGCGGGCGCGGACGCAGGGGTTGCGGATGATGGTCGCAGGCGTGGACGCCGGAGCCGATGCTTCGCTGCGGCTCCACCGGAGGCTGGGGTTCACCGAGGCGGGGCGATTGATCGGCATCGGCCACAAGGGCGGCGGCTGGCGCGACCTGCTTTTCCTGCAAAAGCAACTGACCCAGGACGACTGACAAAACGGGCGGACCGGAGCCCGCCCTAGGTCCCTGACCTCAGTCGCGACCGCTCGACAATTCGGCGATCGCCTCGTCGATTCCCTTCAGCGCCTCGGCGCGCTGCGCCTCGGTCAAGCCGGAATTGGCGATGATCGAGGCACGCGCCTGTCGGACACTTTCGAGCGCGGTGCGGCGGGCGGTCCGCTCGATGTCTTGCGTGTTCATCGCGAGTTCCCGGGCGCGCATGGCGCGCTCGCTCGCTTCCTTGGCGAAACGTTCCACCCGGTTGCGGCAAACGATGATGGTTGTGCGTTTGCCATCCTGCCGGTGCTCTACCAACGGTCGATCGCCATCGCCGCAATCACGGTCGCGCACCTCAGGCACCTGAGCCTCTGCGAAGCGGCGCTCGATGATCCACTGTTGCTCGCCTTTGCCGCGCGAATGCGAGCGAACCACACCGCCCTCGCCGTCGCGCCAGATGAAGACCTGCTCTTTAGCCTCCTCGGCACGGGGCGGCGCCGGCGGGGTTGCGCCAACGGGAGCCTCGGGAGCCTCCGGCGCGGGCGCGACGATCGACGGCGGAACCGGCACGCCACTTGCCGGCGCTGGCGCACGCGGTGCCTGAGGCGCAAGCGGCGCCTCCGGAGCGGGAGGCGCGTCGAACCGCGCGAGATCGACGCCGGTGGTCACCCGCACCTGCTCACGCAGTTTCTCGGCTGCCGCCGTGCCCGAGGCCGTCACCCCAAGCGCGACCAGCGCCAACGCCGAGACGCCGGCCAACCCTCCCCAGCGTCGCTCGCGCGACACACTATCCTTCGCCAGCATCCTCAGCCTTCCTTTCAGTTCGTTGATGGTATGGAGGTGGCACGCGGCGGAGACCGCCCCACCGTGCGCCGATTTCACGATCGCGCGGCCATAAGCGTGGCGCAGCGCCTGATCGCGTCCGGCGAGCACTCGTGCGTCGCACGCCATCTCCTGATCGGCGCGGAAGGCGCGGAAGGCCCGCCAGGCGACAGGATTGAACCAGTGGATGCCCAGCGTGACGAGCGCGACCCAGTTCGCGACCAGATCGCCGCGCGCGTGGTGCGTCAACTCGTGCGCCAGCGCGAGCGCCTGCTCGTCAGCATCGTAACGCTCGGCGAAATCGAGCGGGAAGGCGACATATTTGTGCCAGATGCCGAAGGCGAGCGGCCCAGTCGCGGCGCGGCTCCGCAGCACCCGCACCGGCCCTGCAATGACCGCCTCCGCACCAGCGCGCAGGCGGGCGCAGAAGCGGCTGTGGCTCGCCAGATGATAGATGATGAAGCCCAGCGCGCCGATCGCCCAGACCCCGGCGAGCAATGGCAGCAGATTCGCGCCCTGCTCGATCAAAGTCGGCGGGACGATCGCGGCCTTAATCCCAGGCGCGCCGAGGCTCACCTCGATCGCGCGCGCGCTCACCTCGGCTGAAAGTCCCACCGGCGTCAGCACGCCGACCACGATCGAGCGATGCTCGGCATGGTGGAGCAACGGCGCGACGATGCGTGAGAGCTGCCATTCGCCCGGCAGCGGCGGCATCACCAGCCGAGCAACCGGCAGCAGCCACAGCGCATAGGCGACCTCCGCCCCAAACGCCCGGCGCACCGGCGCACGCAGCACGAGCACCAGGATCATCAGCAGCGTCGAGGCGATCAGCCCCTCGATAGCCCAGGCGATCATTGCTTCAGCCCTTTCAGCAGCGCCTCGATCTCTTCGATGTCCTTGGGGCTCAGTGCGTCGCGCTCGGCGAGGTGCGCGACCAGCGGCGTCAGCCGACCACCGAACAGCCGGTCGATCATCCGCCGCGATTCACCCGCGACGTAATCCTCGCGCTTCACGGCTGGGCGATAGAGGTAGCGGCGGCCATCCTCTTCATGGACGATCGCCTGCTTGGCGAGCAGGCGACCGAGCAGCGTCTTCACCGTGTTCGCGCTCCAGTCGCGCGCCGGCCCGACCCGCTCGGCGACTTCCTGCGCGGTGAGCGGGCTCTCCGCCCACAGAGCCTCCATCACGGCATATTCGGCGTCGCTGATCCGCTCCGTCATGAGTCGCACCCTTTTACTGACTACGGATGTAATCTCATCGCTTACGCTTGTAGTCAAGAGGCAGTGGATGCGCTCTCGCGCCGATGCCTGGAGAGCGCTCTTCGTCTGTCGGCGGATCTTACAATCGCGCTTTGGTACACGGCGCCGTTAACCAGCATAAGTCCCGGAAAACGGGGCTTTGCATCGTCTGGCACGCCGCCTGCATCGTGTATCGCGCCCCAAGCGGCACGCCGCTCAAAGGGCGGGTCGAGCGCTCCCCCGGTCTCGCGCCGACCCGCCCACCCGGCTCCCGCATTTTCAGCCGATCGCAAAATTCGCGAGATCTGCCCGAGGGGACTGCGCTCTCGTCGGAGTGGTGGGTGACAGGGCATTCAAGCGGTTCGCCAGCAGGCGCCCTAGCGCAGGCTGGAGTCCTTTCCGGCGTGCCTCAATCGTCGGAGCCGTGCGCGCCCTGCCAGCCGACGGAGCCCCTACCCCGCCAGCGCCTCGACAAACGCACGGTCGGCGGCGCGGCGGCCGGTCTTCGCGCGCAGGGCGGCATGGGCCAGCGCCCGCGGATAGATCTCGTCGAACAGCTGCTCGAAAGTACGCTCCCAGCGGAACTGTTCGGCATGGGCGCGGGCGGCGCGGGCGATCACGGCACGGTCGCTCGCCCAGATTTGCTGGACGTTCGCCGCCATCGCCGCCGCATCGTCCACCGGCCCGAGCAGGCCGAGCCCGGCGGGCACGCGGTCGATCATCGCCCCACTCGCGACGCCGACGATCGGCAGGCCCGACGCCTGCGCCTCTACCACTGATATGCCGAAGGTCTCATCCGCCATGCCCGACACATAGATGTCGGCGGAGGCGAGCGCGCGAGCGAGCGCCGCGCGATCGCTGATGAAGCCGGGGAAGGCGATCGGCAGCCCCGCGCCCTCGGCCTCGAGCTCGGCGCGCAGCTTGCCATCGCCGACCAGGATCAGCGCGGCGCCAAGCGCCGGCGGCAGCTGTTTCATCATCTCCACCAGCACCCGAGCCCGCTTCTCATTGTCGAGGCGGCCGGCGTAGATAAGGAGGGGCCCGTCGCCCGGCAGCCCGAGTTCGGCGCGAAAAGCGGGGTCTCGGCGGGCGGGATCGAACATGTCGATATTCACGCCCAGTGGCAGCACGGCGGTGCGATGAATCTTGCGCCCGGCGAGCACCGCCTTGATCTCCTCGGTCAGCGTGTAGACCCAGTCGAACTCGCGATAGGTGATCTCGGCATAGCCATAGGACAGCCATCGGAAGCCCCGGCCCAGCGTTTCCCCGAACAGATTGCCCGCGACACGGTAAACGTGCGCGTTCGGAAAATCGGTGGAATAGCCGGCCACGAGCGCCGTTTCGGGAAACGCGCGACGATGGTGGATCGCCGTCCAGGGCAGCACCCAGGGGCACAGCGATTCGATCACCGCGGGGCGGTAGCGCGCCAGCAATTCGCGCACGACCTTGGTGCGCAGGATGAAGCGGTAATTGGGGCTGCCGCGCACCGGATCGGCGCCGACCTCGCACCAGATGTGGCGGCCGCGCGTTTCGATCTTGTCCTCGGGCCCGGGCACGATCTGGAGCAGGCTGTGCGGGGTGTGATCGAGCACATAATCGCGCTTCGCCCGCAAATAGGTGCCGACGCCACCGCCGGCGATCGGCGAGTAGCTCTGCGTCAGATCGCAGATCAGCATCGGCGCGCGCGATCCCATACCGCGCCCCGGCGCCCCGGTTTCCAGCAGCATCAATGCCCCCTATTCCGGTCGCGTCAGCTGGCGCTGACGACGCCTTTCGCCTCGAACAGTTGAGCTAGCTCGCCGGTTTCGAACATTTCCATCATGATGTCCGATCCGCCGACGAATTCGCCCTTCACATAGAGCTGCGGAATGGTCGGCCAGTCGGAATATTGCTTGATCCCCTGGCGGATCGCCTGATCCTGCAGCACGTCGATCGAGCCGAACTCAACCCCCAGATGCTGGAGGATGGCGACCGCGCGACTGGAAAAACCGCATTGCGGGAACAGCGGCGTGCCCTTCATGAACAGCAGCACATCATTGTCGCGCACGATCTGTCCGATGCGTGCCTGGGTATCTTCGGTCATGCTTGGTCCTCGGGAGCGGCGGTGGTGAGTTGCAGCGCGTGTAGCAGGCCGCCCATCCGCCCGCCCAACGCTGCATAGAGCGCCTGGTGTTGCCGCACGCGCGGCAGGCCGCGAAAGCTCTCGCTCGTCACCCGCTCGGCATAGTGATCGCCGTCGCCGGCGAGATCGGTGATTTCGATGTGCGCATCGGGGATCGCGGCGCGGATCAGCGCCTCGATTTCGGATGCGGGCATCGGCATTATCGCGCTTCCTGCTGGCGGCGCGCCTCAGCCGCCTGGTCGGCCAGCGCGCGGCGAACTGCGGTGTCGTCGATTTCGACCCCGGCGGCGGTCAGGTCGCCGAGCAGCTTGCGGATCACGTCCTCGTCGCCGGCTTCCTCGAAATCGGCCTGGACGACCGCTTTTGCATAAGCATCGGTTTCCTCGGGCGTCAGCTTCATCAGCTCCGCCGCCCAGTGCGCCACCAGCTTGTTGCGCCGCGCGGTGACGCGGAAGGCGATTTCCTCGTCGCGAGCATATTTTGCCTCGAAGGCGCGTTCGCGATCGTCGAATGTCGTCATTCGGCATTCCCTGTTGTTGTGTCCCAGCGCGGCACCGTGGTCCCGCGCTGATAACGTCGATCTATGGCCGGATTATGCCAGCGCAGATAGTCCGCCCCCGAAAGCAAGGCAACCGGTCGCTTAAGCCTTCTTTCAGTGATGCTCGGCTATACGGCGCGACATAATCCAGCCAGGATCATGTAGATGGCGGTGTCGCTCAACTATCCAAGCCCGGTCAATGTCAACGGTTTCGCGTGCTGGAATTGTGGCGATGTCGCGATGGCGAAGCGCGACATCGATCCCGCTCACCCCGCTTCCGGCCCGCACAACAAGAACGCGGCGAGCGACCCGAGCCGAAAGCCGCTCGACCATGCCAGGCTGGAAGCGGTGAAGCAGGCCGCTCAGCACGCGACGCAGGCAGTCGGCACCTACAGCGCGATCGGCGTGCAGCCGGTGCCCACCGCGCCGGGCGCGGCGTTCCAATTGCTCGCCTGAACGACACGGTCGCCTAATCCGAGACCCGCACCACCAGCTTCCCGATCGCCTCGCGCGCGGCCATTTTGGCGATCGCCGCGCCGCCCTCGGCGAAGTCGAAAACCTGCGTCACCTTGGGCGCGATCTTGCCCGCCGCCCATAGTTCGAACAGGGTCGAGACGTGCTTGGCATTGGCCTGCGGATCGCGTGCGGCGAAGGCACCCCAGAACACGCCGCACACATCGCAGCTTTTCAATAGGGTCAGATTAAGCGGCAGGCGCGGGATACCGGCCGGGAAGCCGACCACCAGATAGCGCCCCTCCCAGGCAATCGCGCGCAGGGCGGGCTCGGCGTAATCGCCGCCGACCGGATCGTAGATCACGTCCGCGCCGGCTTGGCCGACGGCGGCCTTGAACTGTTCGGAAAGCGCCTTGCTCGCGTCCTTGTCGAACGGCGCCCGGCCATAGATCAGCGTCGCGTCGGCACCGGCGTCGGCGGCGGCGCTCGCCTTGGCCGCGCTCGAGACGGCGGCGATCACCCGCGCGCCGAACGCCTTGCCCAGCTCGATCGCAGCGAGCCCTACCCCGCCCGCGGCGCCAAGCACGAGCAAGGTCTGCCCCGCCCGCAGCCGCCCGCGATCGAGCAGGGCGTGGATCGTCGTCGCATAGGTGAGCAGCAGGGCCGCCCCATCCTCGAAACTGCGCCCCTCGGGCAAGCGGTGGAGCGCGGCGGCGGGCACCGCAAACTTTTCGACCAGCCCACCATGCCCCACCGTCGCGAGCACGCGGTCGCCGGGCTGCCAGCCGATCACGCCCTCGCCAACGCTATCGATCACGCCCGCAATCTCGCCGCCGGGAGCGAAGGGACGCTGCGGGCGGAACTGATATTTGTCCTCGATGATCAGCACATCGGGATAGTTGATCGCGCAAGCTTTCACCGCGACGATCACCTGACCGGGGCCGGCGACAGGATCGGGCAACTCGGCCAGTTGCAGCGTATCGGGACCGCCCGGGGCGGTGGACAATAAGGCGCGCATCGCTCTCCCCTTGATGCTTTCGCCGCGCGGGCGGCGTCGGGAGAGCGTCTTGCCGCCTCGCGCGCGCTTCGTCCAGCCGGGCTTAACGGACGGGCGCGGGCAGGATCGTGCTCGGTTCAGCGGCGGCGCGCGGCGTGCTGCCCACCGCGAAGGCACAGGCGCCGCTCAACAAGGTGCCGGCGGCCAGCAGCAGCAAGGCTCGTTTCATCGCGAAATCCCCCAATCCCGGAACGGAGTATAGGGCGCGGGAATCCGTGGCGATAGTCCCCATTAACCCTGTTGGTAGAATAACGGGGACCGCCCCGGGTTCCGCCCGCCGCGATCAGCCGCGCTGTCGCTCTATCTCGCAGCCGATCCGGGCGTCGGGGTAGATGGCGGGCTTCATCGAGCGCACCCGCACACGCCACACGCGCGGATCGGCCAGCGCGAGCGCGGCGACCGCCTCGACCAGCGTTTCCTGTAGATCGAAATGGCGGGCGGCGACCAGATCGCGGATGCCGGCGCGCAGGAAATCATAATCGACCACCGCCGCGATGTCGTCAGGCGGCGGTGCCGCGTAGCGGCAGTCCATCCACACGCTCACCACCACCCGCTGCGGGGCGGCACGCTCCTCGGCATGGATGCCAAGCCCCATGTTCAGCTCGAGATTTTCGAGCGCGATGCGGTAATCAGGCATCGGCGCCTCGCGTCGCGAACATCACGTCGCGGCGGCGCGGCAGGAAACGCTGGCCGCAATCGACGAACAGCGTCTGCCCGCGCACCGCCCGCGCGTCGAGCAGATAGGCGACCGCGTCCGCCACCGCCTCGGCGCGGACCGGGCGCGCGAGCAGGTTGCGGCGGGCAACTGCTTGATATTCGGCCTCGCTTTGGTCGAGGCTCGGCAGCGTGAGCCCCGGCGCGACCGCGTTCACCCGTACCCTGGGCCCCAGCGCCTGATCGAGCATCACGGTCGCGCCCGCCAGCGCGACCTTGGTGCAGCTATAGGCGAAGAAATCGGGGTTCAGATTGACGATCTTCTGATCGAGCAGGTTGACGACCGCGCCCTCCGCCAGATCGTCCTGGGCGGCGAGCGCCTCGGCGAGCAGGGCGGGCGCGGTCAGGTTGAGCGCGACGTGCGCCTCGATCAGCGCCGGATCGATCGCGCCGGGGGTGTCGAACTCGAACAGCGAGGCGTTGTTGACGATCGCCGCGATCGGCCCACCAAGCCCCGCCCGGGCAGCGCCGAGCAGCGCGGCGGCGGCGCCGGGCAACGCCAGGTCCTGCTCGAGCGCGACCGCGCCCGGCAAAACCGCTGCCAGCCCCTGCGCGGCAACGTCGGATCGGCAGTGATGGACAACCACCCGCCAGCCGCCCGCCGCCAGCCGGCGCGCGATCGCCGCGCCGATCCGCCGCGCGCCGCCGGTGACGATCGCGGTGCGGGTCACTCGCGATACCCCATCAGCGACAGCACCTCCTTGCGGCTGCGCTCGTCGTCCTTGAACACCCCCATCATGCGGCTGGTGACCATGCCGACGCCGGGGGTGCGTACCCCGCGCGCGGTCATGCAGGCGTGGCTCGCCTCGATCACCACCGCCACGCCCTGCGGGCGCAGGTTTTCCCAGATGCAATTGGCGACCTCCGCGGTCAGCCGTTCCTGCACCTGCAGCCGTCGGGCATAGCCGTGGAGCACGCGCGCGAGCTTCGAGATGCCGACCACCCAGTTGCTCGGCAGATAGGCGATGTGCGCCTTGCCGATGATGGGAGCCATGTGGTGCTCGCAGTGCGACTGGAACGGAATGTCCTTCAGCAGCACGATCTCGTCATAGCCGCCCACTTCCTCGAAAATTCGGGACAGATGCTGGGCCGGATCGTCCTGATAGCCCTGGCAATATTCCTTCCACGCCCGCGCCACCCGCGCAGGGGTATCGCGCAGCCCCTCGCGCGTCGGATCGTCCCCCGCCCAGCGAATCAAGGTCCGGACGGCGGCTTCAACCTCCGGCGGCACCGGGATTTTTCGCGGCGGCGCCACCAGGTCGCCGGCGTCGCCATGGTCATCGAGTTCGTTCATTCGCTCCCTCCTCGCCGCTCACGTGATTCGGGATCGACGCTACGTCAACCGATCGCCGGCGCTTTTCAGCCCCGATTCGAAACTGTCTCATTCGAGCAACAATATCGCAGAGGTGCTGGAAAGCACGATGTTCAGGCGTTGACGCTGGCGTCAGCCGAGGGCTAATCGGATACCGTAACTTCAAATTGCGCCCGATTGCGTACAAACGCGGCGTGGGCTTGGGAGGGGATCGATGAAGCAATTCCACCTGTTGGCGGCGGCCTCGACGCTGGCGATGTTCGCGGTGTCGCCCGCTTTCGCGCAAGCCGCCGCGCCGCAGACCGCGGACGACGCCGCGCAGTCCGCGCCGCAGGACGATGGCACGGGCTTCCAGGAAGACATCGTCGTCTCCGCGACCAAGACCGACAAGACGCTGCTCGATACCCCGATTTCGGTCGATGTCGTCACCGGTGCCAAGATTCAGCAGAACCAGATCCGCGATCTGCTCGATCTGCAGCGCGTCACCCCCTCGCTGCGCGTCAACCAGCTGCAAAGCTCGGCCAACACCAACTTCATCATCCGCGGCTATGGCAACGGCGCGAACAACGCCGGTATCGAGCCTTCGGTTGGCGTGTTCATCGACGGCGTCTATCGCTCGCGCACCGCCGCGCAGATCAGCGACCTTCCCACCCCGCGGCTGAAGCGCGTCGAGGTGCTGCGCGGGCCGCAATCGACCCTGTTCGGCAAGAACGCATCGGCGGGCGTGATCAGCATCGTCACCGCCGAGCCGAGTTTCACCACGACCGGGTTCGCCGAGCTGACCTATGGCGCGTTCAACGAATTCATCGCCCGCGCCGATATCTCCGGCCCGATCAGCGAGACCGTCGCCTACGATATCTACAGCTATTACAACCGGCGTGATGGCTATTTCGAGGATCGCGGCACGGGCGTCTCGGAAAATGGCCGCAATCGCTATGGCGGCCGCGCTCAATTGCTGTGGCAGCCCAACGCCGATGTTAAGTTCCGCCTGATCGGTGATTACGACAAGATCGACGAAGTCTGCTGCGGCGTCGTCAACCTGGTCAACGGTCCGACCGGCGCGGTCGTCCAGGCGCTGGGTGGTCGGCTGATCCCGAACCAGCGCTTCCCCGACGCGGCGTTCTACAACTTCCCGTCGACCAACAACGTCCAGAACTATGGCGTGTCGCTGCAGACCGATTACACGCTCGACAAGTTCACGTTGCTGACGATCACCTCTTATCGTGAATCGCTGCTGCGGACCAATCAGGATTCGGACTTCACCAGCGCCGACCTGATCGGATCGAACCGCACCAACACGGACATCAAGACCTTCACCAACGAGTTCCGTATCCAGTCGAATTTCGATGGGCCATTCAACTTCCTGCTCGGTAACTTCTATTTTAACGAGCGGATCCGGGTGAATGACGGCCTGCGCTTCGGCCGCGATTTCCGCAACTACGCCAATGCGCTGGCGGGCGGCGCGATCTTCCCGACGGTCGAAACCGGCATTCTCGGCTTCCCGCCCGGAACCTTCTTTCAGGCCGGCCAGGGCCAGTTCAACGATTTCCGCTACAAGAACAGCGCCTATTCGTTCTTCGGCAATTTCGATCTCGAGCTGATCCGCGGCGTTACCGCGACCTTCGGCTTCAACTACACGATGGACGAGAAGTTCGTCTCGTCGGACAGCTTCACCACCGACACCTTCTCGACGCTCGATTTCGTTACCATCGGCAACGGCGTGATCCGCAACCAGGCGATCGCCACCAGTGTCGGCCAGGCGCTGGGCCTGCCGGCCGGTCGCCTCGCCACCGCGCAGCAGATCGGCCAGTTCGCCGCGTTGCAGCCAGCGATCTTCAATCAGATCAACGCGGGCGCGACCGCCTTCGCCAACGCCAACCAGAACAATCCGGCGGTGAACCCGCTGCTCGGGCTGCGGCCGCTGCAGTTCCTGCCGTCGTCGGTCAACTTCCCGAACGCGGTGGAGGCGGGCCGGACGCGCGACAGCAATTTCAGCTTCACCGCGCGCCTTGCCTGGAAGATCAACGACGAGGTCAGCACCTATGTGACCTATGCGCAGGGCTTCAAGGCATCGTCGTGGAACCTGTCGCGCGACTCGCGGCCGTTCGCGGCCGACCTGCCGGGCCTGCGCGCCGCCGGGCTGCTGGTGCCCAACCTGACGACCGGCACCCGCTTCGCCGGCCCCGAACTCGCCGACAATTTCGAAGGCGGCATCAAGGCCAAGTTCCGCCGCGTCGCGTTCAACCTCGCCGCTTTCTATCAGATCCTGCGCGGCTTCCAGTCGAACGTCTTCATCGGCACGGGCTTCGCGCTCAACAACGCCGGTCGCCAGTCGACCCACGGCTTCGAAGCCGATGTCAGCTGGAACCCGACCCGCGAGCTGACGCTGAACTATGCGATGACCTATCTCAGCCCGCGCTATGATCGCTTCCCGGGCGCGGCTGGCCCGAACGGCACCGTGGTCGATCTGTCGGGCACGCGCCCCTCGGGCATTCCGGACGTGACCTTCACCGTTGGCGCGACCTTCAACAAGCCGCTCGCCAACGGCGATCGCATCATCCTGTCGAGCGACTTCCAGTATGACGCGCCGACCCAGAACAGCGATCAGATTCCGGGCTTCCTGCGCGAGTTCCAGAACTGGAACGCGGCGTTCAGCTATCGCCTGAAGAACAATCTGGAACTGTCGGTGTTCGGGCGCAACATCCTCGATCAGCGCACGATCACCACGATCTTCCCGTCGGTCGCGCAGTCCGGCAGCGTTTCGGGCTATGCCAACCAGCCGCGCACCTATGGCGGCACGATCCGCTACACCTTCTGATCCCGGGCGCACCGGCGCCCCAACAGCCCAAGAGGGAGGAGCCCCCGGCGATCGCGCCGGGGGTTTTTCATTGGTGGGGGGCCTGACGTCGACCCACCCCCAACCCCTCCCTTTCAGGGACGGGAGCTGCTCGTTGACTGGCGTTGAGCCCCTCCCTGCCAGGGAGGGGTTGGGGTGGGTGGCAGCGGCGCGAACCGTTCGCTACCCCTTCAGCCGCGCCGCGTGCCAGGCGACATGCTCGGCCAGGAAGGTCGAGACGAAATAATAGCTGTGATCATAGCCCGGCTGCCGGCGCAGCGTGAGCGGGATGCCGGCCGCCGCGCAGGCCGCCTCCAGTCGTTCGGGCTTGAGCTGTTCGGCGAGGAAGGTGTCGTCCGCTCCCTGATCGACCAGCAGCTCGGGCAGCCGTGCGCCGTCCTCGATCAGCGCGCAGGCATCATAGGCCCGCCATGCCGTACGATCCTCGCCCAGATAGCCGCCCAGCGCCTTGTGCCCCCAGGGGCAGTCGCTCGGCGCGCAGATCGGCGCGAAGGCGCTGACGCTCTTGAAACGGCACGGGTTGCGCAAAGCGATGGTGAGCGCGCCGTGCCCGCCCATCGAATGGCCGGTGATGCCTTGGGCGCCCAGATCGACCGGGAAGTGCGCGGCGATCAGCGCGGGCAATTCCTGCTCGATATAGCGCCGCATCCGGAAATGCGGCGCCCAGGGGGCCTCGGTCGCGTCGACGTAGAAGCCCGCGCCCTGCCCCATGTCATAGGCCGGATCGTCGGCCACGTCCGCGCCGCGCGGCGAGGTGTCGGGCGCGACAAAGATCACCCCCTGCTCGGCGCAGGCGCGGCGATACTCGCCCTTTTCGGTGACATTGGCATGGGTACAGGTGAGGCCGGAGAGATACCACAGCACCGGCAGCCGCGCGCCTGCGTCGTGCGGCGGGACGAACACCGAGAAGGTCATCGCCGTCCCCGTCGCGCTGGAGGCGTGGCGATAGACGCCCTGCACGCCGCCAAAGGCGCGCGCGGTGGCGAGCGTTTCGATCACGCCGGCAGCCTGTGCATCACGCACAGCTTGTTGCCCGCCGGATCGCGCAGATACGCCATATAGACCGCGCCGAGCGAGGCCTGGCGGATGCCCGGCGGGTCTTCGCAAGGCGTGCCGCCGGCGGCGAGCCCCGCTTCGTGCCAGGCATCGACCTGTTCGGGGCTGTCGCCCAGGATGCTGATCGTCATGCCGTTGCCCGGGGTCGCCGCCTCGCCATTGATCGGCTTGGTGATCGCGAGGCGCGATCCCTTGTGGTGATAGAAATAGCGCCCGCGATGCTCGCGCGCCGGCTCGCCGCCGAGCGCCGCCATCGTCGCGTCGTAGAACGCCTTGGAGGCGTCGATATCGTTCGCGCCAACCATCACATGAGTGAACATCGCCTGCTCCCTGTTCAGTAAACCACGACCGAGCGGATGCTCTCGCCCGCGTGCATCAGATCGAACGCCTGGTTGATCTCGTCGAGCGACAGCACATGGGTGATCATCGGGTCGATCGCGATCTTGCCGTCCATATACCAGTCGACGATCTTGGGAACGTCGGTGCGGCCCTTGGCGCCGCCGAACGCGGTGCCCTTCCACACCCGGCCTGTCACCAGCTGGAACGGCCGGGTGCTGATCTCCTTGCCCGCCTCCGCCACGCCGATGATGATGCTCTCGCCCCAGCCGCGGTGGCAGCATTCGAGCGCCTGGCGCATCACCTCGGTATTGCCGGTGCAATCGAAGCTATAGTCCGCGCCACCATCGGTGAGCGCTTGAACGGCGGCGATCACCTCGGCGCTCGATTTGCCGCGCGCGTCGATGAAGTCGGTCATGCCGAACTGGCGGCCCCATGCCTCGCGCGCCGGGTTGATGTCGATGCCGACGATCCGCCCCGCGCCCGAAAGCTTCGCGCCCTGGATCACGTTGAGGCCGATCCCGCCGAGCCCGAACACGACGACGTTGTCGCCGGGGCGCACCTTCGCCGTGTTCACCACCGCGCCGACCCCGGTCGTCACCCCGCAGCCGATATAGCAGCTCGTCTGGAACGGCGCGTCGTCGCGGATCTTCGCGACCGCGATCTCGGGCAGCACGGTGAAGTTCGAGAAGGTCGAGCAGCCCATGTAATGGAACACGGTCCGGCCCTTGTAGCTGAAGCGGCTGGTGCCGTCGGGCATCAGCCCCTTGCCCTGGGTCGCGCGGATCGCGGTGCACAAATTGGTCTTGCCGCTGAGGCAGCTTTTGCACTGGCGGCATTCGGGGGTGTAGAGCGGAATCACATGATCGCCGGGCGCGACGCTCGTCACCCCCGCCCCCACCTCGCGAACGATGCCCGCGCCTTCATGGCCGAGGACGCTGGGGAACAGCCCCTCGCTGTCCAGCCCGTCGAGCGTATAGGCATCGGTGTGGCAGATGCCGGTCGCCTTGATCTCCACCAGCACCTCGCCCGCCTTGGGGCCTTCCAGATCGAGTTCGACGATTTCGAGCGGTCGCTTGGGCTCGAAGGCGACGGCGGCGCGGGTTTTCATAGGCGGCGGTTCCTTTCGCAGGCGGGATTAGGCGCAACCTTCGCCGCCGCCAAGGCTTGGCTCCAGCGAGCGGCAACGGAGCAGCACGATGAGCGACGATTTGAAGCAAGGCGACAAGGTCAGCTGGAAGAGCCATGGCGGCACCGCGCATGGCAAGGTGGTGAAGAAGCAAACCAGCCCCACCGAGATCAAGGGCCACAAGGTGGCTGCATCAAAAGACAATCCCCAGTTTATCGTGGAGAGTGACAAGGGCGGCAGAGCGGCGCACAAGAGAGGCGCGCTGCACAAGGCGTGATTCTGTCGGGGCGGCGGGGAGCCGCTCCGCCCAAGGAAGGAACCTATGGCAAAAGAAAAGAAAGCCAGCGATGCGCCCAAGACGGGCGGCATCCATGCGCCCGTCACCCCCTCGGCCGAACTCGCGGCGATCGTCGGCAGCGACAAGCTGCCCCGCAGCGAGGTGGTGAGCAAGGTGTGGGACTATATCAAGGCGCATAACCTTCAGAATCCGGAGAACAAGCGCGAGATTCTGGCCGATGCCAAGCTGGAGAAGATCTTCGGCAAGAAGTCGGTCACCATGTTCGAGATGAACAAGCATATCTCGGCGCACGTGAAGGCCTGATCCCGGGCCGGCGAGGGCGGCGGCGACGCCCCCTCGTCCCTCCCCCATTTAGCGACCATCGCGCCCGGGCTGCGCGCGGGTCGATCGCTCCCCCCCCGGCCAGCTGCGGCGCGCCGCTGGCACCCCCTATTCCGTAGAATGACGGTGTGGTACCCGCGCTACGCCTTAACCAAAATGTTACGCGGGCGCCGCTAGGCGCTTGACCGCGCCCGGGGGAAAGAACAGGGCGCGGCTTAAACGGAAATGTCATGCGCGCGCGCGCCTTTTGGGGGGACCAAATGCTCGATACGACCAGCCGCTGGACGCTTGGCCTTGCTCTGATGCTGACGGGCCTGGGGATGCCCAGCGTCGCCGCCGCGCAGGAAGCGCAGGCCGCCGCCGCCCAGCCCGAGGAAATCGAGCAGCCCGACATCATCGTCAGCGCCGAGCGCCGCCGCGAATATCGCAAGGACGTGCCGCTATCGGTCGGCTCGCTCACCGGCGAGAATCTCTCGGTGATCCAGGCCGGCGGCACCGACATTCGCGGGCTTTCGGGCCGCATCGCCAGCTTGAACATCGAAAGCTCGTTCGGCCGCGCGTTCCCGCGCTTCTACATTCGCGGTCTCGGCAACACCGATTTCGACCTGAACGCCTCGCAGCCGGTCAGCCTCGTCTATGACGACGTCGTGCTCGAAAACCCGATCATCAAAGGTTTCCCGATCTTCGACCTGTCGCAACTCGAAGTGCTGCGCGGGCCGCAGGGCACGCTGTTCGGCCGCAACACGCCGGCGGGTATCGTCAAGTTCAGCACCGTGCGCCCCGACGAAGCGGGCGGTTATTTCCGTGCGAGCTATGGCAGCTTCGACAGCGTGAACTTCGAAGGCGCGGCCACCGTGAAGCTGAGCGAGACGCTCTCGGCGCGCTTCTCGACGCTGTATCAGCACCGCTCGGACTGGCTCGACAATGTGCGCACGACGCGCCGTGGCGACCTGGAGGGCTTTGACGATTGGGCCGGCCGCGTGCAGCTGCAATGGCAGCCGAGCCAGCCGCTCACCGTGCGGCTGACCGGCCAGTGGCGCGTGCTCGATGGCACCGCGCGCGTGTTCCGCGCGAACGCCTTCGCGACCGGCAGCAACCGGCTGATCGGGCTTGGCGGCCCGGGCACGCCGTTCCGCCGCGATCAGGTGGCGGTCGACGCCATCAACTTCCAGTCGCTGCGCAACTACAATGCCGGCCTGACGGTGGATTACGACTTCGGCCCCGTCACCCTCACCTCGGTGACGGCCTATTGGAACGGCGACCTGCGCAGCCGGGGCGACATCGATGGCGGCTTCGGCAACGCCTTCGCGCCGCCCTTCGGCCCGGGGTTCATTCCCTTCTCGGCGCAATCGCAGGATGACGTGCCGAACCTCGACCAGTTCACCCAGGAACTGCGCATCGCCTCGACGCTGGGCGGGCGCATCAACTATCAGGGCGGCTTCTTCTACTTCAACGAAAAGCTGCGCGTCCAATCGCTCGATTTCAACAACCCCACCGATCCCCTGCCCTCGGCGATCGCGACCCAACGCCAGGGCAGCGAAGCGTTCGGCTTCTTCGGTTCGGCCAACTACCGCTTCCCCTTCGGCCTGACGCTGCGTGGTGGCCTGCGGTACAATAACGACGCGCGCAACTTCGTCGCCGCGCGCCCGGTTGATACCCGCCCGGCCTTTCTGGGCTTTGGCGGCCCGGTGCCCGATCAGCGCGCCAATGTCGGCAGCGACATCGTTACCTGGGACGTGAGCCTGACGCAGAAGATCAACGACGACATCAACTTCTACGCCCGCGTCGCGCGCGGCTATCGCGCGCCCTCGATTCAGGGTCGCCTGACCTTTGGCCGCACCCTGTCGGTCGCGCGGAACGAGCGGACGCTGTCGTATGAGGGCGGCTTCAAGACCAGCTTCTTCAACAACAAGCTGCGCTTCAACATCAACGGCTTCTACTTCAGCACCGACGATCTGCAGCTGACGGCGGTGGGTGGCACCTCCAACTTCACGACGCTGCTCAACGCGCGCAACGTCGAAGGTTCGGGCTTCGAGGCCGAGCTGGAAGCGACCCCGGCGCCGCGCTTCTTCGTCACCGCCTCGGTCAGCCTCAACAACACCCGGATCAACGATCCGAACCTGTTCGTCGCCGGCTGCGCCGCGGCCTGCACCGTGCTGAACCCGCAGCGCCCGGGGTCGCCCGGCATCTTCAACATCAACGGCAACGCGCTGCCCCAGGCGCCGAAGTGGATCGCCAACTGGACCGCGCGCTATTCGGTGCCGTTCCGTGGCGGTGAGGTCTATGGGTTGACCGACTGGGCCTATCGCTCGCGCATCCAGTTCTTCCTGTACGATTCAGTCGAGTTCAGCAGCAACTACCAGCTCGAAGGCGGCGCGCGCGTCGGCTACCGGGTCGGCAAGTGGGACTTTGCCGCGTTCGCCCGCAACATCACCGACATGGTGGCGGCGACCGGCGGCATCGACTTCAACAACCTGACCGGCTTCGTCAACGAACCGCGCATCGTCGGGTTCGAGGTCGGCTTCAAATATTGAGGTTGGGGGCGCCCCCGTCGCTGCGGCGGCGGGGGTGTTCAGATCGCCGCGTAGCTGGTGAACAGCGCGCGGACGCTGGCGGAAGCGCCTTGGGTCAGCTGCTCGATGCGGTCGCACAGCGCGCCGTGATCGAGCGCCAGCGTCTGATAGGCCATGTCCCACGCCGCGAACTCGCGCGCGTCGATCGTGCGCTCGCTCAGCTGCACCATGGCGAAATGGCGCGGATCGGTGGCGATCCGGTCATAAATGCTGCGAACGGCGTGATCCGGGCCCTCCAGCACCTGCAGGAAGCGCCGGCCATTATACAGCAACAGCCCGGTAACCTGCGCGGCGGCATTGTGCGTGCGCGCGGTGCGCAGAATGGCTTCGATCGCGGCCGCATCCACGCTCGGCCGAGCGGTGCTGATATAGCAAAGCTGAAGCATCAGTGCATGACTCCCGCGGGCGTCGCTACCAACCATCTCTCAGCGATAGGTTAACCTACATTGGCTCCCATGCGTGCCGCTGGACGGCGTCCGCTGATCACCGCTATGCCTCGCCGCGCTGATGGGGAGAGACTCGATGCTCACGCGCTTGGTGCCGCTTGCCTGCCCATTGGCCCTCGTCGCCCTGGCCCCCGCGCTCGGTGCCGCGCCGCGCAAGCCCGCCGCGACGCCGCTCCCGACCGGCCAGCGCCTGACCCCGCTTGCCGCGCCGGGGGCCAAGTTCGAGCCGCTCGTCACGCGCGGCGGCCCCAAGCCCGATTATATCGCCGATGGCGCGGCGGCGATAGCGCTCTCGCCCGATGGCACGCGGCTCGCGATCCTGACAAGCGGGTTCAATCGCTATAACGGGCCCAGCGGCGGGCTCGACCCGAAGATTTCCCAGCAATATGTGCTGCTTTACCGCATCGGCGCCACAGGCGCGGTGCATCAGCAGACGCTGACGGTGAACAACAGCTTCGGCGGCATCGCCTGGGCGCCCGACGGGCAGGGCTTCGCGGTGGGCGGCGGGGTGGACGACAAGCTCTATCTGTTCCGCCACGAGAGGGATGGCTTCGCGGCGGACGGCGCGCCGATCGCGCTGGGGCACAAGGCGGGCAATGGCGCGGGCGTCGCGCCGCAGGCCGCCGGCGTCGCCATCGCGCCCGATGGCCGCCACGCGCTCGTCGCCAATTATTACAATGATTCGGTCAGCCTGATCGACCTCGTCGCCCGCCGGGTGATCGCCGAGCAGGATTTGCGCCCCGGCAAGATCGACCCCGCGCGAAGCGGCACGCCGGGCGGCAGCTATCCCTTCGCGGTCGCCTTCACCGGTGCGGGCACCGCCTGGGTCTCCGCCGCGCGCGACCGCGAGCTGATCGCGCTGGCGGTGAGCGACGCGGGGCTGAAGGTCACCGCCCGCCTGCGCACGATCGGCGAGCCAACCGCGCTGCTTTATGATGCGCCACGCGCGCGGCTCTACGCGGTCGAGGACAATGACGATCGGCTGGCGATGGTCGATAGCGGCAGCGGGCGGCTGATCGCCGAGCCGCGGCTGGGCCTGCCAGACAGCCTGGGCGCCGCGCCCGGCAAGGGGTTCAACCCCAATGCGCTCGCGCTGCTGCCCGATGGCCGGCTGGTCGTGACCTATGGCGGGGCCAACGCCGCCGCTTTGGTCGCGCCGGCGGCGGGTGACGCGCGGGTGCTCGGCCTTGTGCCGACCGGCTGGTATCCGTCCGCCGTCGCCGCGAGCCGCGACGGACGCCGGCTGTTCGTCGCCAACCGCAAGAGCCCGCCCGGCCCGAACCCGCTCGGCTGCCCGCCCAAGGTCGCGACCGTGCAGGCGCAGCCGACCGCGTGCGGCGCGGCGAACCAGTATATCTTCCAGCTCGAAAAGGCCGGGCTGCTGCAATTCCCCGCGCCGAGCCCGCGCGCGCTCGCCGCGACGACGCTGCAGGCGGCCGCCAATCTCGGGCTGAACAACGGTGCCGAGCGGCGCCGGGCGGCGGTGGTGATGGCGCAGCTGCGCGCGCGCATCCGCCACGTCGTCTTCATCGTGAAGGAGAACCGCACTTACGACCAGGTGCTCGGCGATCTGGAGATCGGCAATGGCGATCCCCGCCTCGCGATCCTGGGCGAGCGGCTGAGCCCCAACCACCATGCGCTCGCCCGGCAGTTCGTGACGCTCGACAATTTCTACGACAGCGGCGAACAGAGCTCGACCGGCTGGACCTGGACGACCGCCGCGCGCACAACCGATCTGCTCGAGAAGACGGCGCCCGTGAACTATGCCGGGCGCGGGCTCTCATACGAATCCGAACAGCTCGACCGCAACATCGCGACCAGCCTCAGCCCCGTCGAGCGGGTGCGGGTGAACCCCAAGGCAGGCACCGACCCCGATGTGCTGCCCGGTTCCGCGCTGCTCACCGCCCCCGACGCCGATGACGATGACGAGGCCGCGCGCGGCGCGGGCTTCATCTGGAACGCCGCGCTCAGGGCCGGGCTGACGGTGCGCAACTACGGCTTCTCCAGTTCGGTGCTCGACGATCGCAACAACCAGGGCGAGGCGCTGGTGCGCGAACCGTTCAAGGCGAAGCGGCCGATCTTCCAGGCCGCCGACCGTGCGCTCGCGCCGCTGTCCGACCCCTATTTCCGGGGCTTCGACATGCGCGTCCCCGATTATTGGCGCGCCGAGGAATGGCTGCGCGAGTTCGGCGAGCAGCAGGCCAAGGGCACGATGCCACGGCTCACGCTGCTCCGGCTCGGCGGCGACCATTTCGGCGATTTCGACAAGGCGATCGACGGGGTGAACACGGTCGAAACCCAGATGGCCGACAATGACTATGCCGTCGGCCGGGTGGTGGAGGCGATCGCCAAGAGCCGCTTCGCCGCCGACACGCTGGTGTTCGTGATCGAGGATGATGCGCAGAACGGGCAGGACCATGTCGATGCCCGCCGCTCGATCGCCTTCGTCGTCGGGCCTTATGTGAAGCAGAAGGCGCTGGTCTCGACCCGCTATACGACCGTCCATCTGGTGCGCACGATCGGCGCGGTGCTCGGGCTGAAGCCGCTGGGGCTGAACGACGCGCTCGCCGCGCCGATGGCGGATTTGTTCGATCTCACCCAGCGGAACTGGGCGTTCACCGCGCGCCCGGCGGCGGTGCTGCGGACGACGCAACTGCCGATCCCGGCGGCCGCCTTCGCCGATGCAAGGCCCGGGCTTTGCCACCCGCGCACCGCCGATTACTGGGCGCGGGCGATGGCCGGCCAGGATTTCAGCACCGAAGACCGGCTCGATACCGATCGCTTCAACGCCGCCTTGTGGTCGGGACTCGGCACCGGGCCGGTGCCGAATGATCGCAGCGGGGCCGATTTGCGCCAAGGCCGGGCACAATTGCTCGGCACCGCCGCGGCCGGCTGCCCATCGTAACGAGTTCGTAACTACGTAAAGCTATGCTTGCCCGCGCGGGACGTGCTCGATAGCAGCGCGTCTGGGGGCGATGAATGAGCGAAACGCAATGCGACGTTGCGCCGCCGGTAACCCCGGCGGATGAGAATGGCGGCGCCAATTGGAGTGTTCTCGCGACGGCGGGCCTGCTCGCCGCGTGCGGCGGCTCGGGCAGCGGCAGCGGCACGAGCAGCGCGCCACCAACGACCGTAACCCCCACGCCGACCCCCGCCGCACCCGCGATCACGGCGGCGCAGGCCAGCCGCTTCCTGCAACAGGCAACCTTCGGCGCGACCACCGCGGAGATCGCCCGGGTGCAGACGCTCGGCTTCAACGCCTGGATCACCGATCAGGCGAGCCAGCCGCGTACCGCGCATTGGGATTGGCTGGTCGCGAACAACTATGCCGGCACCGCGACGATGAACAACGCGACCGGCTTCGACAACAGCATGTGGCGGCAGATCATCACCGAGCCCGGCCAGCTGCGCCAGCGCGTCGGCATGGCGCTGTCCGAAATCATGGTGATCGGCGTCGACGGCGTGAACCTCAGCTGGCGGCAGATGAACGGCGGCGCGTGGCTCGACGTGCTGCTCGACAATGCGCTGGGCAATTTCCGCACGCTGATGGAGCGCGTCACTTATCTGCCCGCGATGGCGAGCTTCCTCACCTATCTCGGCAACCGCCGCGCCAACGCGACCACCGGCTCGCAGCCCGACGAGAATTACGCGCGCGAGCTGATGCAGCTGTTCACGCTGGGGCTCTATCGGCTCAACGCCGACGGCACGTTGCAACTGGCGAACGGCCAGCCGATCGAAACCTATACGCAAACCGACGTGACGCAGCTGGCGCGCGTGTTCACCGGCCTTGTGCTCGACAGCACCGACAATACCACGCCCGATCGCTATCGCCGGCCGCTGATCTTCAACAACGGCATCCGCGAGACGGGCGCCTCGACCTTCCTCGGCGCGACCGTGCCGGCGGGCAGCGACGGGCCGACCGCGCTGCGCATCGCGCTCGATACGATCTTCGGCCACCCGAACCTGCCGCCCTTCATCGCGCGCCAGCTGATCCAGCGGCTCGTCACCTCCAACCCCTCGCCGGCTTATGTCGGCCGGGTGGCGGCGGTGTTCAGCGATAATGGCCAGGGCGTGCGCGGCGATCTGCTGGCGACGGTGCGCGCGATCCTGCTCGATAGCGAGGCGCGCGGCGACGCGACGCTCACCAGCACCAGCGGCGGCAAGCTGCGCGAGCCGGTAATCCGCCTCGCCAACTGGGCGCGCGCGTTCGGGGCGACCTCGGCGGGCGGGCTCTGGCCGATCGGCGATACCTCCAGCACCACCACCCGGCTTGGCCAATCCTATGGCCGCAGCGGATCGGTGTTCAACTTCTTCCGCCCGGGCTACACGCCACCCAACACCGCGATCGCGAACGCCAATCTGGTCGCGCCCGAATTCCAGATCACCAACGATGTGACGGTGGTCGCCTATGTGAACTACATGCAGGCGACAATCCAGAACGGCATCGCGAGCGACGTGCGCGCCGATTACAGTCCGCTGACCGCGATCGCGGGCGACAGCGCCGCGTTGGTCGATCAGGTCAACCTGCTGCTCACCGCCAACCAGCTGAGCGCGGCGACCGTGGCGGCGATCCGCGCGGCGGTGGACAGCATCGCCACCACGGCGACCAACGCCGCGCAGAACCGCGTCTATACCGCGATCCTGCTGACGATGGCCGCCCCCGAATATCTCGTGCAGCGCTGAGAAGGATGCCGCGATGACGCCGCTCACCGACCAATCGCGCCGCGCCTTCCTGAAGCGATCGGCGGCGCTCGGCCTCGCCGGCAGCGCGGGTCCGTTCGTGATGAACCTCGCCGCGATCGGCGAGGCGGCCGCCGCCACCAGCGCCGATTACAAGGCGCTGGTCTGCGTGTTCCTTTATGGCGGCAATGATTACGCCAACACCCTGCCGCCCTATGACCAGGCAAGCTACAACCTTTACCAGGCGGCGCGCGCCAATCTGGCGCACGCTCGCGACGGGCTGGCGGCGACCTTGCTCGATCCGGTGAGCGCGCTGGCAGGGGGGCGGCAATATGCGCTCGCCCCCACGCTCAGCCCGCTGATGCCGCTGTGGAGCGCGGGGCGGATGGCGGTGGTGCTCAATGTCGGCACGCTGATTCAGCCGACGACCAAGGCGCAATATACCGCCGGATCGGTACGCCTGCCGCCCAAATTGTTCAGCCACAACGATCAGCAGAGCTTCTGGCAAGCCTCCAACGCCGAGGGCGCGACCTCGGGCTGGGGCGGACGGATCGGCGATCTGCTGCAATCGGGCAATGGCAGCGCGACGCTCACCTGCATCAACGCCAGCGGCAACGCGGTGTTCATGAGCGGGCGCAGCGCGATCCAGTATTCGGTCGGCTCGAACGGCCCGATCGCGCTGCTCAACAACGGCACCACGTTGTTCGGCTCGGCCACCGCCGCGCAGACGCTGCGCAACCTGATGACCGCGCCCAGCGCGCAGTTGCTGGCGAACGAACACGCGACCGTCAGCAAGCGCGCGCTCGATACCTATGCCCAGGTCAACAGCGCGCTCGGTGGCGCGCCGGCGGCCAATTTCTCGCTGTTCCCCACCGGCAGCCTGGCCGATCAGTTGAAGATCGTCGCGCGGATGATCTCGGTCAGCCAGGAACTCGGCGCGCGGCGCCAGGTGTTCTTCGTCTCGATCGGCGGCTGGGACTTGCACGACAATCTCGTCGCCCAGCATCCCGGGCTGCTGGCGACGGTCGCGAACGCGCTGAAGGCGTTCTACGATACCACCGTGTCGCTCGGCATCGCCGATCGGGTGACGACCTTCACCGCGTCCGATTTCGGCCGCACCCTCACCTCGAACGACGATGGTTCGGACCATGGCTGGGGGAGTATGCACTTCGTGCTCGGCGGCGCGGTGCAGGGCCGGCGCTTCTACGGCACCCCGCCCGCGATCGGCAGCAACACGCCCGACGATGTCGGCCAGGGGCGGCTGCTGCCGAGCATCTCGGTCGATCAATATGCGGCGACACTGGCCACCTGGTTCGGGGTGACGCCCAGCCAGATGGCGACGGTGCTGCCCAACATCGGCAACTACAACCCGTCGAGCTGGAACCTGGGCTTCCTCGGCTGAAGGGGGGTGGCGCCTCCCGCCACGGATCAAAGATGCCGTCGGCCGTTGGCGGGGGCGGATCGAGCAGCGCCCGCGCTCCCAGCGACGCCGCACGTCGCCCCTTATGTTCCGGCATGGTGCGGACGGCGGGACTCGAACCCGCACTTCCCGAGGGAAAACGGATTTTAAGTCCGCTGCGTCTACCGATTTCGCCACGTCCGCATGGCCGCACTCTTCATGCGCAGCGGCGGCGCGGCGTCAAGCGGTTCACGCCTCGCAGTTCAGCCGCAGGCGCATTTCCTTGCCGGGCTTGAAATACGGCACCCGCTTGGCGCTGACTTCGACGACTTCGCCGGTGCGCGGGTTACGCCCGGTGCGCGCGCCGCGCGCCCGCGTGCTGAACGCCCCGAAGCCGCGCAGCTCAACCCGACCGTCGGCGGCGAGCTTATCGGCGATGGTATCGAAAAAAGTCGTGACGATCGCCTCGACATCGTGGGGGGTGAGCCCCGGATTATCGTCGATCAGCTGTTGCACCAGTTCCGAACGGATCATGCCAGCCTCCCCAATCCGATGTTTCGACGCCTTGCCCTTGCAGCCGGCCCGCGTCGGCACCTTGATTCATGTAAAGATTGGGTTTTGCGTACAACCCGCGTAAACCCTTGACGATCCGCATAAACCGCAAAGGCAACAAAAAAAGGGATGTCGGACGTGCCGACATCCCCAATTCGGGTAATGAAATTAAGCGACTGTCCCGAAAGCTTACTTCTTTTCGCCCCGGGCCTTCAGCGCCTCGCCGAGAATATCGCCCAGCGACGCGCCCGAGTCGGACGAGCCATATTGCGCGACCGCTTCCTTCTCCTCGGCGATCTGCATCGCCTTGATCGAGAAGGTCGGCTTCTTCGAACGATCGAAGCCCGTCACCAGCGCGTCGAACTTCTGGCCAACCTGGAAACGCTCCGGCCGCTGCTCGTCGCGGTCGCGGCCGAGATCGGTGCGCTTGATGAAGCCGGTCGCGCCGCCCTCACCCGCCTGCACTTCCAGGCCCGCGTCGCGCACTTCGAGCACGGTCACGGTGACGATCGCGTTCTTCTGCAGGCGCGGCGTGCCATCGGCCGCCGGCGCGGCGACACCGCCCCGCTCGAGCTGCTTCATACCGAGCGAGATACGCTCCTTCTCGGCGTCGATGTCGAGCACGATCGCCTTCACCACCTCGCCCTTGCGGTGCAGGTTGAGCGCGTCCTCGCCCGAGATGCCCCAGGCGATGTCCGACATATGGACCATGCCGTCGACATCGCCATCGAGACCGATGAACAGGCCGAATTCGGTCGCGTTCTTGACCTCGCCCTCGACGGTCGAGCCGATCGGATGCTCTTCGGCGAACTTTTCCCAGGGGTTGGCCTGGGCCTGCTTCAGGCCGAGCGAGATGCGGCGCTTTTCCTGATCGACCTCGAGCACAATCACGTCGACTTCCTGGCTGGTCGACACGATCTTGCCGGGGTGGACGTTCTTCTTGGTCCAGCTCATTTCCGAAACGTGGACCAGGCCTTCGATGCCCGGCTCCAGTTCGACGAAGGCGCCATATTCGGTGATGTTGGTGACGCGGCCCGACAGCTTGGCGCCGATCGGATACTTCACGGCCGCCGCATCCCACGGATCGCTCTCAAGCTGCTTCATGCCGAGCGAGATGCGCTGCGTGTCCTTGTTGATACGGATGATCTGGACCCGCACGGTATCGCCGATGTTCAGCACTTCGCTGGGGTGATTGACCCGCTTGTAGCTGATGTCGGTCACGTGCAGCAGGCCGTCGATCCCGCCCAGGTCGACGAAGGCGCCGTAATCGGTGGTGTTCTTCACGACACCGTCGATCACCTGGCTTTCGGACAGGCTCATGATCAGGCCCGAACGCTGCTCGGCGCGGGTTTCCTCCAGGATCGCGCGGCGCGAGACGACGATGTTGCCGCGCTTGCGGTCCATCTTCAGGATCTGGAAGGGTTGCGGCAGGTCCATCAGCGGCGCGACATCGCGCACCGGGCGAATGTCCACCTGGCTGCCGGGCAGGAAGGCGACGGCGCCGTTGAGATCGACGGTGAAGCCACCCTTCACGCGGCCGAAGATCACGCCTTCGACGCGGGCGCCACGGGCGAATTCGGCCTCGAGCAGATCCCAGGCGGCTTCGCGGCGCGCGCGGTCGCGGCTGAGCATCGCCTCGCCATGGACGTTCTCGACCCGGTCGACATAAACCTCGACCTCGTCACCCACCTTCAGCTCGGCCTTCTGGCCCGGCGCGGCGAATTCGCGCAGCGGCACGCGGCCTTCCGACTTCAGGCCGACGTCGATCACGACCATGTCGTTCTCGATCGCGGTCACGGTGCCCTTGACGACCCGGCCCTCAAAGCCGTCTGCGTCACCGAGCGTTTCTTCCAGAAGAGCCGCGAATTCGTCGCGGGTGGGGGTTGCCGAAGAGGCCATAGAGCGGTTCAGTTCCTAAATCATCGTTTCCGGCCAGCCGGTTGTCTCCGGCGGTCTGGAGCAATGCGTGTGCCCTGCCGACCCCATGCCGGCAAGGCGCCCATGAGACGGGGCGGCGCGGGGAAAAGCTAAACGCATGAAAATGCGAAAAGGGCGCCGGAGTGAACTCCCGCGCCTTCCACCGCGAGCCACACCGCCCGCTGGACGCGCGCGCTATAGCGTGGGACCGCCCGAGAGGCAAGGCTGATGGGAGGTTGGCGCCAGTGGTTTGAATGCCGCTTCCGGGATGGCGAAAACGCACAAGCGGCTAGCGATCGGCGCGCACCGCGGCCCGTGCGGCTTTCGCCAGCTGGCAGTCCTTTCCCGTGGCGCGGCATTGGCGTTCCAGGCTGACGACCAGCTCGAGATGTTTGCCCCGAACATAGTCATCGCCCAGCACGATCGGGGAAAACATCTTGCGGCCAGCCGATGATGGATCGACCGTCGCAGGGATATTCTGGCCACCGGCGCGCGGCATTGGCGGACCGGGTCGCGGGATCATCAGCCCGATGGCGATGCCCGCGATCAGGCTCAGGCCCGCCACCGCCACCAGATTTTGACGAACGACCTGCATCGTGGCCACGGCGCTACCACAAGTCGCGCCGCCAGTCGCGCACGGCTTGGTCGGAAACTAAGCCGAGCGCCGCCGCCCCCGCTTCTCCTCGACGATCGCGATCGCGCGCTGCACCGCCGCCTCGATCGAGAGAAAGCTGGTGTCGAGCAGCGCCGCATCGGACGCCATCGTGAGCGGCGCGGTCGCGCGCGACGAATCGCGTTGATCGCGGGCGCGAATATCGGCGAGGACGCGGTCGATGCTGACATCGGCACCGCGCGCGCGCAGCTCGGCATGGCGACGCCGGGCGCGGATATTGGGGGTCGCGCGCACGAACAGTTTCACGTCCGCGTCGGGCGCGATCACGGTGCCGATGTCGCGCCCATCGAGCACCGCGCCGCCCGGCTGCTGCGCGAAACGCTTCTGCCGCTGCATCAGCGCCGCGCGCACCAGCGGATGCGCCGAGACGATCGAGGCGAGCTTGCCGACCGCGTCGCCGCGAAGTTCGGGGTCCGCCAGCATCTCCTCGTCGAAACCGCATGCGGCGACCGCGTCGGCCTCCTTCGCCGGATCGAGCTCCAGCCGGTGCAGGTTGAGCGCCACCGCGCGGTAAAGCAGCCCGGTATCGAGATGGGGCAGCCCGTAATGCGCGGCGAGCGCCCGGGCGATGGTGCCCTTGCCCGAGGCGGCGGGTCCGTCGACGGCGATGATCATGGCCGCGCTCAACACCCGCTTCCGGTGAGCGCGTCAAGCATCGCGAAGAAATCGGGGAAGCTGGTCGCGACCGGGGCGGCATCGTCGAGCGTCACCGGCGCGCGGCAATGGAGCGCGGCGACCGCCAGGCTCATCGCGATGCGGTGATCGAGCCGGGTCGCGATCGTCGCGCCGCCGGCAAGCGGCTCGCCACCGCTGCCCTCGATCACCAGCCCGTCGGGCAGTTCGGTGACGCGCGCGCCGATCGCACCCAGCGCCTGCGCCATCGCCGCGATCCGGTCCGACTCCTTGACGCGCAGTTCATGGGCGCCGAGCGCGCGCGTGGTGCCCTGGGCAAAGGCGGCGGCGACGAACAGCGCGGGATATTCGTCGATCATCGACGGCGCCAGCTCGGGCGGCACCTCGATCCCGGTGAGCGGGGCGTGGCGGACGATCAGGTCGCACACCGGCTCGCCGCCGACGATCCGCGGCTGCGCCTCGGTGATGTCGGCGCCCATCAGCCTGAGCGCGGTGATCAGGCCGGTGCGGGTCGGGTTCATGCCGACATTGCCGATCGTGACTTCGGCCCCGGGCACGATCGCGGCGGCGACCGCGAAGAACGCCGCCGAAGACGGATCGCCTGGCACGACGATCTGCTGCGGCGCGAGATCGACCTCGCCGGTAATCGCGATCACCCGGCCGTCGGGCGTCTCCTCGACGCTGATCGCGGCGCCGAAGCCCTTCAGCATCCGCTCGCTATGGTCGCGCGTCGCCACCGGCTCGATCACCCGGGTGATGCCCGGCGTGTTGAGCCCGGCGAGCAGCACCGCCGATTTCACCTGCGCCGAGGCGACTGGCAGCCGATAGGCGATCGGCACGGCCGGCACGATCCCGCGCACCATCAGCGGCAACCTGCCGCCCGGGCTCGCGCCGATGTCAGCCCCCATCATCGCCAGCGGCTCGATCACCCGCGCCATCGGCCGGCGCGACAGCGAGGCATCGCCGATGAAGGTGGCGGTGATCGCGTTCGACGCGACCAGGCCCATCAGCAGCCGGGTCGAGGTGCCCGAATTGCCCATGTCGAGCGCTTGCGCCGGCTGGAGCAGCCCGCCTACCCCGACCCCGTCGACAACCCAGGCACCATCGGGCTCTCGCGCGATCACCGCCCCCATGGCGCGCAGCGCGGCGGCCGTCGCGAGCACGTCCTCCCCCTCCAGCAGCCCCTCGATCCGGCTGCGGCCGATCGCGAGCGCCGACAGCATCAGCGCGCGGTGGCTGATCGATTTGTCGCCGGGTACGACGATCGTGCCGGCAAGCCGAGAGGAACGGACCACGGTACGGGGGGCGGGCAGCGTCACGCGCGGCGCTTTGACAGCGCGCTTGCGCTATGGCAAGGCGCGCGCCACTTTGCGGGCCAACACGCAAACCTCCCTTATCGAAAGGACCACCAACGTGGTGAAACCGGAATGGGGCACGAAGCGGACGTGCCCGAAATGCGCCACGCGCTTCTATGATCTGGGCAAGGACGATCCCGTCACCTGCATCAATTGCGGCACTGCCTGGGAACCCGAACCGATCCTGAAATCGAAGCAGCCGCTGCCGTTCGATGCGCCCAAGGCGGTCCATGCCAAGGCCGATGACGATGACGTGCTGGCCGATGCCGCCGAGGATCTGGATATCGGCGACGAGACCGACGAGCCCTCGCCCGATGACGAGGTCGATCTGGGTGGCGACGACGATCTGGGCGTCGAGACCGGCGGCGAAGACGAAGAGCGTTAAAGCCGCTTGCCAAGGGGGCGTCGCCCGGATATGGGCGGCGTCCTTCCCGGAACGGATGGGGCCGTAGCTCAGCTGGGAGAGCGTCGCAATGGCATTGCGAAGGTCAGGGGTTCGATCCCCCTCGGCTCCACCAATTCTCGCTTGATCGTCTATTAGATTCTGTCTGCCTTGAGCGCTGCCCTGGCTGGCCCGCGCTGCGAAAGGCTATCCGGCGGTTCACCGGATCGCCCCGCCCAAACAAGCTCGAAGGCATTCTTGCCGACCAGCGCCCATTGAGCCGCACCCCGGCTTCGCGCGTCGACTGAGGCGCGCCGGGTGCCGCCGACGCCCCTCCCCCGATCCCGCACGCCGTCGACAAAAATCGCGGAACGATTTATGTAGCGGTCGCTTAAATCGGCGCCATAGGAGGGCATAGGATGAGCGATTTCTGGCGGAACTGGCTGACGATCTGGTGCGTGGCGGTGATCCTGTTCGGCGCGACGCTGCTGGCGGGCGGCATTCCTGCCACCGCCGGCCCCGTGATGATGCTGCTCGATCAGCTCAACGGCGCCGCGCCGCTGGAGGTGACGCCACCGCTCTATTTCGCCAATGGCGTGCTCGGCGGCGTTACGGTCGGCTGGGGCGTGGGGACGCTGGGCGCGATGCGCGTTGCCGCCGATATGGGCGCGGCGGGCGCCCGGCTCTGGCGCTGGACGGCGGCGGGCGTGGTCGCCTGGTTTGCCACCGATTCAACGCTTTCGGTCACCACCGGCTTCGGGCTGAATACCGTGCCCAACGTGGTGTTCCTGATCACCTTCTTCGTGCCGATGCTGGCGACTGGCGCGCTTAAACAGTAAAGCTTTCCCCGCAGCCGCAGCTGCCCTTGGCGTTGGGGTTGTTGAACACGAACCCCGCCGCGAAATCGTCTTCCACCCAGTCCATCGTCGAGCCGATCAGGTACAGCACCGAGCCGCCATCAACATAAAGCGTGCCGCCCGGCGTCTCGATCTTCTCGTCGAACGGCTTGGCTTCGGTGACGAAGTCGACCGAATAAGCGAGCCCCGAACAGCCGCGCCGGGGGGTGGAAAGCTTCACCCCCACCGCGCCTTCGGGCGCCTTCGCCATCAACGCGGCGATCCGCGCCTCGGCCGCCGACGTGAGGAACAGCGCCTGCGGGCGCGCGCGGGTCTTCACCTCGCTCATCACAACATCCCCAGTTCGAGCTTGGCCTCGTCGCTCATCTTGCCCGGATCCCATGGCGGATCCCACACCAGATTCACCTCGGCCGAGCCGACCCCCGGCACCGCGCCGACGCGGATTTCGACCTCGGCGGGCATCGATTCGGCGACCGGGCAATGCGGCGTCGTCAGCGTCATCGTGACGATCACATGGCCCTCGCTGATCTCGACATTATAGACGAGGCCCAGCTCATAAATGTTCACCGGAATTTCCGGATCATAGATTTCCTTGAGCGCGCCGATCACCGCCTCGTACAGCGCGCCACCCGGCGCTTCCGCATTGTCCGCGGCGGGCGGCTGATTGAGGAAGCCTTCGAGATAATCGCGCTTGCGCTCGAACCCAGAGCGGACATCCTCCACCCGGGCGCGCGGCGGGGTCGGCACGCCGCCCACCTCTTCGATGTCGTAATCGCTCATCCGAAAATCCTCGTCACCCGCTCAATCCCCCGCACCAGCGCGGCGACATCGGCGCTGGTCGAATAAATGCCGAAGCTCGCCCGCGCGGTGGCGGGCACGCCGAGCAGTTCCATCAGCGGCTGCGCGCAGTGGTGCCCGGCGCGGATCGCGACCCCGGCCTCGTCCAGGATCGTCCCCACATCATGGGGATGAACCCCTTGAACAGAAAAGGAAATAATGCCCGCGGAATCCTCCGGCCCGAACAGCGTGACGCTGTTGAGCGCCCCCAGCGCCGCGCGCGCCTCGGCGACCAGCGCCGCCTCATGCGCGTGGATATTGGCGACGCCAATCCCCTCGACATAATCGATCGCCGCCGCCAGCCCCAGCGCGCCGATAATGTGCGGCGTCCCCGCCTCGAACCGCGCGGGCGGCGGCGCGAAGGTGGTGCCGGCGAAGCTCACCCGGTCGATCATCGCCCCGCCGCCCTGCCACGGCGGCATCGCCGCGAGCAGCTCGCCGCGCGCCCACAGCACGCCGATCCCGGTCGGGCCATAGAGCTTGTGCGCCGAAAACACGTAGAAATCGGCGCCGATCGCCTGCACGTCGACCGGCAGGCGTGGCACCGCCTGGCAGCCGTCGAGCAGCAGCTTGGCGCCAACCGAATGCGCGATCTCCGCCGCGCGGCGCGCATCGAGTACCGAGCCGAGCACGTTGGAGACATGGGCGAGCGCGACCAGCTTGTGCGCGGGGGTGATCATCACGGCCATCGCGTCGAGATCGATGCGCAGCTCCTCGGTCAGTGGCACGACATCGATCGCCGCCCCCACCCGTTCGGCGATGAGCTGCCAGGGGACGATGTTCGAATGATGCTCCAGCGCCGAGAGCAGGATGCGGTCGCCAGGCTTGAGCGTGGTCGCCGCCCAGCTTTGCGCGACAAGATTGATCGCCTCGGTCGCGCCGCGCACGAAGACGATCTCCTCGGGCGCGCGCGCGTTGATGAAGCGCCCGGTGCGGGCGCGGGCGGCCTCATAAGCCAGCGTCATGTCCGCCGAGCGCTGATAGACGCCGCGATGGACGGAGGCGTAGCTCGTATCATAACCGCGCGTGATCGCGTCGATCACGACTTGCGGCTTTTGCGCCGTCACCGCCGAATCGAGATAGGCCCAGCCTTCGGTTATGGCGGGGAAATCGGCGCGGTGCCGCCGCCCCAGATCGTCCGCGGTCACGGCAAGGACCGTCTCGCTCACAGCAACCTCCTCAGCGCCGCGCGCGCCGCCGCCTGCAACTGCTCGCGCGCATCGTCCTCGGCACTCTCGAACGCTGCGGCGACGAACGCTTCGAGCAGCAGCGCCTTGGCCTCGGCGGGCGGCAGGCCGCGGCTCTGGAGATAGAAGAGCGCCTGCCGGTCCAGCTCGCCGACGGTCGCGCCGTGCGCGCATTTCACGTCATCGGCGTAGATTTCCAGCTCGGGCTTGGCGTTGGCGGTGGCGGTGCGCGCGAGCAGCATCGCCTTCACGCTCTGCGCCGCGTCGGTCTTCTGCGCGTGGCGCGAGACGCCGATCCGACCCAGATAGGAGCCGGTCGCGCGGCCGCCGAGCACCGATCGGATCACCTGGTTGGAGGTGCCGTCCGGCTCGGCATGTTGCACGCGGGTGACGATCTCCAGCGTCTGCTCATCCCCGCCCAGCATCGCCGCGCCCAGCTCGAAATGCGCGGCGCGGTGGAGGGTAACGTCAATCTCGATCCGCCCGAGCGTGCCGCCGGTGTTGAGCAGATGG
This sequence comes from Proteobacteria bacterium SG_bin6, assembly GCA_002083435.1. Lineage (GTDB taxonomy): Bacteria > Pseudomonadota > Alphaproteobacteria > Sphingomonadales > Sphingomonadaceae > Sphingomonas. The sequence goes on from LWDJ01000002.1 coordinate 153,101, forward strand.
AACGCGGCGCGGCCTTCGGCGCCAATGGTGAGCGCGTAACGCTGCACGGCGACCGCGCTTTCAGCGGCATCCTGCACGATCACCCGCGCGACCGCCCCGCCCTCGGGCACGACGATTTCCTCGGGCGCGGCGAGCGGCCAGGCGCGCTCCAGCGCGGCGAGGTCCGAATAGCGCCAGGCTTCGTCGCAGCGGGTGGGGAGCGTGTCGCTCACGCCGCCACCCCGGCATAGCCTTCGCGCTCCAGTTCAAGCGCGAGTTCCGGCCCGCCCGTCCGCACGATCCGCCCGTCGGCCAGCACATGGACGACATCGGGCCGCACATAATCGAGCAGCCGCTGATAATGGGTGATCAGCACCACCGCGCGGTCGGGCGCGCGCATGATGCGGTTGATCCCCTCGCCCACCACGCGCAGCGCGTCGATGTCGAGCCCGCTATCGGTCTCGTCGAGGATGGCGAGCTTGGGCGCGAGGATGCCCATCTGCACCATCTCGTTGCGCTTCTTCTCACCGCCCGAAAAGCCGACATTCACCGGGCGCTTGAGCATTTCCGGATCGAGCGCAAGCTTTGCCGCCTGTTCGCGCGCGAGCTTGATGAAATCGCCGCCCGACAGCGGCTCTTCCCCCCGCGCGCGGCGCTGGGCGTTGAGGCTCTCGCGCAGGAATTGCAGGTTGGAGACGCCGGGGATTTCGACCGGATATTGGAAGCCGAGGAACAGGCCGGCGGCGGCGCGCTCGTGCGGATCGAGCGCAAGTAGGTCCTCGCCACCGAAGGTGATGGCGCCGTCGGTCACCTCATAACCCGGCCGCCCGCCGAGCACATAGCCGAGCGTCGACTTCCCCGCGCCATTCGGCCCCATGATCGCATGGACTTCGCCCGCGTTCACGGTGAGTGAGAGACCCTTGAGGATCGGCTTGCCGTCGATTTCGGCGTGGAGATTTTCAATTTTGAGCAAGGCTAGTTTTTCCATCTCAAGCGCATTTCACTAAGCGATTCGTCCACCAGGGCGAGCGGACAACGAGGTGCTTTCGGTCGCGCGACAAAGTTAGCGTCAACCGCGCGCAGACGTTCCGGTCCTCATGCCACACCCCATCTGCCACCAGCACGTTCGACGTACTGCGCCGCACCTTCCGTGGTTCAAATACAGCGTCGTAAAAAGTCATGCTGCTACCGGAGATACGGAGTGTGTTTTCCTGGTCGCCGCCGCATTGCGTGATCGCGCGCTGCCATTCGCCCCCGAAGCGAGGTGGAATGACCGCCCGGCCGTCAGCCGGAGCCGCAACCGCCAGAACCGTGGCCACGGCGAAACTCACCCCATGCTCCCCTCAGGCGAAATCCCCAGCAACTTCTGCCCCTCAACCGCTTCAAGCCCCTCCCCTTCAGGGGAGGGGTTGGGGTGGGGCCGGTGGCGCGAGGCGCGACCTTGGGCAACGGCGAGGATCGCGGCCAGCACGCCCTCAGTATTCGCCATGACATCGGCATTGGTGACGCGCAGTACCGCAAACCCAAACTCAGCCAAGTAATCGTCCCGAAGGCGGTCCTTCATCTCGTCATGGGTGTCGCCATCGACCTCGGCGATGAGCGACCGCGACGGACACATAAAGTCCGCGATGTAAGGGCCGATCGCTTCCTGACGGCGGAACTTCAGGCCGGCAAGCTGCCCGTTGGACAGATGCCGCCATAGACGCTTTTCGGGTTCCGTCGGATTACGACGCATTTCTCGCGCGCGTTCGTGGAGCCAGCGGAGTTGCTCGACGGACAGGCCCCACCCCAAACCCAGTTTCGGGTGGGCAGTCCCCCGGACTGCCCAGGCCATGCCGGGGGCATGGCCGACCCGAAACTCCTGAAGCGGAGGGGCTTTCGGGTTCCAGCCCTTGTCATAGCCCCTCCCCTTCAGGGGAGAGGTTAGCGTGGAGCCCGTCATCACCCCACGCTCCCCTCAAGCGAAATCCCCAGCAGCTTCTGCGCCTCGACCGCGAACTCCATCGGCAGCTGCTGCAGCACTTCGCGCGCGAAGCCGTTGACGATCAGCGCGACCGCCGCTTCCTGGTCCAGCCCGCGCTGCATCGCGTAGAACAGCTGGTCCTCGCTGATCTTGGAGGTGGTCGCCTCATGCTCGATCTGCGCGCTCGGGTTCTTCACCTCGATGTACGGCACCGTGTGGGCGCCGCATTGGTCGCCCAGCAGCAAACTGTCGCACTGGGTGAAGTTGCGCACACCCTCGGCCGAGGCCGCCACGCGCACCAGCCCGCGATAGGTGTTGTCGCTATGCCCCGCCGAAATCCCCTTGGAGACGATCGTCGAACGACTGCCGCGCCCCAAGTGGATCATCTTGGTGCCGGTATCGGCCTGCTGGCGGTTGTTCGTCACCGCGACCGAATAAAACTCGCCGACGCTATTCTCGCCCGCCAGCACGCAGCTCGGATATTTCCAGGTGATCGCCGAACCGGTCTCCACCTGTGTCCACGAAACCTTGCTGTTCCTGCCCTGGCACAAGGCCCGCTTGGTGACGAAATTATAGATGCCGCCCTTGCCGTTCTCATCGCCGGGATACCAGTTCTGGACGGTCGAGTATTTGATCTCGGCATCGTCGAGCGCGACCAGTTCGACGACGGCGGCGTGGAGCTGGTTCTCGTCGCGCATCGGCGCGGTGCAGCCTTCGAGATAGCTGACATAAGCGCCCTTGTCGGCGACGATCAGCGTGCGTTCGAACTGGCCGGTATTCTCGGCATTGATGCGGAAATAAGTGCTCAGCTCCATCGGGCAGCGTACGCCCTCCGGAATGTAAACGAACGTCCCGTCCGAAAAGACCGCGCAGTTGAGTGTCGCGAAATAATTATCGTGCATCGGCACGACCTTGCCCAGCCACTTCTTCACCAGCTCGGGATATTCGCGGATCGCCTCGCTGATCGAGAGGAAGATGACGCCCGCCTTCTTCAGCTCCTCGCGGAAAGTGGTCGCGACCGAGACCGAGTCGAACACCGCATCCACCGCCACCTTGCGCGCGCCCTCGACGCCGGCGAGCACCTTCTGCTCCTCGATCGGGATGCCGAGCTTTTCATAGATACGGCGGATTTCGGGATCGACCTCGTCCAGGCTCGCCAGCGTCGGCTTGGCCTTGGGCGCGGCGTAATAATATGCGTCCTGATAGTCGATCGGATCGATGTTGAGCTTGGCCCAATCGGGCGCTTCCATCGTCTGCCACAGGCGGAACGCGTTCAGCCGCCAGTCGAGCATCCATTCGGGCTCGTTCTTCTTGGCCGAGATATAGCGAACCGTGTCTTCGCTCAGCCCCTTGGGCGCGAATTCCTGTTCGATGTCGGAGGTGAAGCCCCACTCATACTTCTTGTTGGCGGCGGCGATCGCCTCGGCATTCTTGGTGGCCATCAGTTCGCTACTCCGGCTTCGGCCCTGGGCCGCGCCAATTGGGTGAGGTTGACGCTCGCCAGCGCGTCGCGGACCAGCGCGTTGACCGGCGACCAGGCGCCGCGCACGCGGCATTGCTCGACCATGCAATCGTGCCGCGCCTCATCGACGCACGGGGTGAGCGCGATCGGCCCCTCGATTGCCTCGATCACGTCGGCGAGGCTGATCGCGGCCGCCGGACGCGCGAGCCGGAAACCGCCGCCCGCGCCGCGCGCGCTTTCGATCAAGCCCGCGGCGGAGAGGCGGCTGACGAGCTTTTGCACCGTGGGCAGCGGCAGCCCGGTCTCCTCGGCGAGCCGGGTCGCGTTGAGCCGCACCCCACCCCCGCAGTGGCGGGCGGCGGCCGCGAGCAGCACAACGGCATAATCGGCAAGCGAGGAAAGACGCATGGAATCCTAATCGGACGGTTTTGATCCGATTGGCACATGGGGGCGCGGGCGTCGGGCGTCAACTTGAATTTGGGCGCACGCGCACGCGCTTCGTGCATTCCGTAAACCCGTTAGCCCCCTCTCCCGTGGGGGAGCGGGCGTTGCGGTGCCAGACAAGTGCCTTCCAGCGGCGCAGCCGCGTGCCCCCTTTGACCGCGCCGCGCGGCTTTGCCAAAAGCACGCGCCATGTTCGCCGCCTTGAGACCGGCCCTGTTCGCGCTTGAACCCGAACGGGCACACCGCCTGACCATCAAAGCTCTCGCCGCGTGGGGTACGCTTGGCACCCCGGGCAAGGCGCCAACCCCCGATCCAAGCCTGTCGGTGACGCTCGCCGGCCTCAACTTTCCCTCGCCGCTCGGCCTCGCCGCCGGGGTCGATAAGGATGCGGAGGCCATCGCGGGCTTCTTCGCGCTGGGCTTTGGCAGTGTCGAGGTGGGCACGCTCACCCCCCTGCCCCAGGCGGGCAATCCCCGCCCGCGCCTGTTCCGCCTGGTGGAGGACGAAGGCGTGATCAACCGGATGGGGTTCAACAATGGCGGCCTACCGGCGGCGCTGCGGCGCGTGCCGGGGCGACGGCGCGGCGTGCTGGGCATCAATGTCGGCGCGAACAAGAACAGCCCCGATCGCACGGCCGATTACGCGCGCGGCGTCGCGGCGGCGGTGCCCCATGCCGATTACATCACGATCAACATCAGCTCGCCCAACACGCCGGGCCTGCGCGATCTGCAATTGGGCAGCGCGCTCACCGAATTGCTCGCCGCCTGCGCCGAGGCGCGGGGGAACACACCGCTATTCCTGAAGATCGCCCCCGATCTCGACGCGCCTGGCATCGACCATGCGGTACGCGCGGCGATCGAGCACGGTGTCGCGGCGCTGATCGTCGGCAACACCACGCTCAGCCGCCCCGCCCTCGCCTCGCGAGCGGCGGACGAGGCCGGCGGGCTGTCAGGCGCGCCGCTCAAGGCGCTGGCGCGGCAAAAGCTGCTCGAAGCGCGCGCGGCGAGCGGCGGGCAGCTGCCGCTCATCGCGGTCGGCGGTATCGACAGCGCCGAGGAAGCCTATTGGCGACTTTCGCACGGCGCGCGGCTCGTGCAGCTCTATTCGGCGCTGGTCTATCGCGGACCGGGCCTTGCCCGGCGGATCAACCAGGCGCTGGCGGCGCTCTATGCGCGCGATGGCTTGCCGGGCGGCTGAGTGCCGCTACGGCTTGCTCCTTTGCGGCAAAGCCCGCTAGGGTCCATGCCCATGAAGGCTCAACTTCTTGCCGCGGCCGCGTTGCTGCTCAGCGCGCCCGCCTGTGCCCAGGGGCCGGCCCCGACTCCGTCGCGCGGCGTCGTTTCCGCCGCCCACCCGCTCGCCGCCGAGGCTGGCCGCGAAATCCTCCGGCAAGGTGGCAGCGCGGCAGACGCCGAGCTGGCGATGATGCTCGCGCTGACCGTGGTCGAGCCGCAATCGAGCGGGATCGGCGGCGGCGGCTTCTTCCTGTATCAGCCGGCCAAGGGCAAGCTGGTCTCAATCGACGGGCGCGAAACGGCGCCCAAGGCGGCGACACCGCGCCGCTTCCTCGATGCGAGCGACAAGCCGCTCGGTCGCTTCCAGGCGATCCCCGGCGGGCTGTCGGTGGGCGTACCGGGCAATATCGCGCTGATGGCGATGGCGCATAAGCGCTTCGGCAAGCTGCCCTGGCGCGCGCTGTTCCAGCCGGCGATCAAACTGGCGGAAAACGGCTATCCGGTCAGCGCCCCGATGGCGCGCGGCATGGGCTTCGTGAGCCAGGTGTGGAAGGATTTCCCCGCGATTAGCGCGCTCTACGCACCCGGCGGCAAGCCGCTCGCCGCCGGGGAGATGGTGAAGAACCCCGCGCTCGCGCTTACCCTGCGCCGGATCGCCGCGATCGGTCCCGACGCCTTCTATAAGGGCGAGAACGCAAAGGCGATCGTCGCGACCGTCACCGGCGCCAAGCGCAACCCGGCGGACATGACGCTCGCCGATCTCGCCGGCTATCAGGCCAAGGAGCGCGCGCCGATCTGCGGCGTGTATCGTGGCTACAAGATGTGCGGCATGGGGCCGCCCTCCTCGGGCGCGATCACCGTGCTGCAAATCCTGGGGATGCTCGAACGCTTCGATCTGAAGGCGATGGGGCCGAACGATCCCAAGGCGTGGCATCTGATCGCCGAGGCGATGCAGCTCGCTTACGCCGACCGCGAGCTTTATCTGGGCGATCCCGATTTCGTGTCGATGCCGCTGAAAGGCATGATCGACAAAAATTATCTCGGCCAGCGCTCCGCGTTGATCGATCCCGCCAGAGCGCGCGGCAGCTATGAAGCGGGCACGCCCCCGGGCGCCGCGCCGCGCAGCCCCGGCGTGTCGAGCGAAGTGAAGGGCACGACGCACTTCGTCGCGGTCGACCATGACGGCAATGTCGCGACGATGACCTCGACGGTCGAAGGCCCGTTCGGCAGCCAGCTCGTGACGGGTGGCTATGTGCTCAACAACGAACTCACCGACTTCACCTTCGCGCCCGAAAAGAACGGCGCGCCCGTCGCCAACCGGGTGGAGGGCGGCAAGCGGCCGCTCTCCTCGATGTCGCCGACGATCGTTTATGACGCGGGCGGAAAGCCCGTGTTCACCGTCGGCGCGGCGGGCGGCAAGACGATCATCATGCAGGTCGCCAAGGCACTGATCGCGCATCTCGATTGGGGGATGAGCGCGCGGGAGTCGATCGCGCTCGGCCTCGTCTATTTCGGCGACAACGGCATCATTCTGGAACGGGGAACGGTGCTGGAGCCGATGAAGCCCGCGCTCGAAGCGCTCGGGCACCGGGTCAATGTGGCCGAGCTGGGACTGAAAGCCAATGCCGCCGAGCTGACCACGACCGGCTGGGTCGGCGCCGCCGATCCGCGCAGCGTGGGCGAAGCGCTCGGCGAATGATCCCGGCGCCGCGGCAACGATCGCGGCGTCCAGAACAACAAGGCAAAGTCGCTGGGGGGCGACGTTTCTTTTTGGAGAGACGATGCGAACGCTGGAACATTTTCCCAATCTTGTCAGCATGTTCTTCACCCGGGCACGCGAAGGCGGGGACCGGCCATTTCTGTGGCACAAGGCCGGAGGGCGCTGGCAGTCACAGAGCTGGACGGAGGTCGCGCGACAGGTGGCGAGCCTCGCGCAGGGGCTGAAGAGCCTGGGCATCGCGCCCGGCGACCGGGTGATGCTGGTCGCCGAGAACCGGCCCGAATGGTGCATCGCCGATCTCGCGATCATGGCGGCGGGGGCGGTGACGGTGCCCACCTACACCACCAATACCGAACGCGATCACAGCCACATCATCGAGAATTCGGGCGCGCGCGCGGTGATCGTGTCCAACGCGAAACTCGCCAAGACGCTGCTGCCGGCGGTGCTGCGCTCCTCGGCGTTGCGCACCGTGATCGGGATCGAGGATCTGCGGATCGGCCAGTCGGGCGAGGTTTGCTTCCACAGCTTCCCCAAGCTGATCGCCGATCACCCGACCGATCCGGCGGCGGCCGAAGCCCAGGCGCAGATGCTCACCCGCGAGGATCTGGCGTGCATCATCTACACCAGCGGCACCGGCGGCGCGCCGCGCGGGGTGCGCCAGCACCACGGCGCGATCCTGCACAACTGCTACGGCTGTACCGAGGTGATCTCGGAAGATTTCGGCTGGGAGGATGAGGTGTTTCTCTCCTTCCTGCCGCTCAGCCACGCCTATGAGCATAGCGCGGGACAGCATTTCCCGATCGCGCTGGGCGGGCAGATCTATTACGCCGAAGGCCTCGACAAGCTCGCCTCGAATATCGAGGAAACGCGGCCGACGATCATGGTCGTCGTGCCGCGCCTGTTCGAGGTGTTGCGCCAGCGGATCGTCAAGCAGATCGAAAAGCAGGGCAAGCTGCCCAACTGGCTGCTGGGGCAGGCGATGGCGGTGGGTACGCGCAAGGCGGCGGACAAGCGGGGCATGCTCGACATGCCGCTCGACCTGCTGCTCAGCCGGACGCTGCGCCCGCGCATCGCCCAGCGCTTCGGCGGACGGATCAAGGCGATGGTCTCGGGCGGCGCGCCGCTGAACCCCGAAATCGGCATCTTCTTCGATGCGCTCGGCATCACGTTCCTGCAGAGCTATGGCCAGACCGAGGCCGCGCCCGTCATCTCGTGCAACCGCCCGAAAGTGGGGCTGAAGCACGACACGGTCGGCCCGCCGCTCGCCAATACCGAAGTCCGCATCGCCGAGGACGGCGAAATCCTGGTGCGCGGCGAGCTGGTGATGCACGGCTATTGGAACAATGAGGAAGAAACCGCGCGCGTCCTGAAGGATGGCTGGCTCCACACCGGCGACATCGGCGTGATCGACGCGAAGGGACGGATCAAGATCACCGATCGCAAGAAGGATCTGATCATCAACGACAAGGGCGACAATGTCGCGCCGCAAAAGGTGGAGGGGATGCTCACCCTCCAGAGCGAAATCCTGCAGGCGATGATCGCGGGCGATCGCAAGCCCTATATGGTCGCGGTGCTGGTGCCCGATCCCGAATGGACCCAGGAGTTCTGCGCGAAAACCGGGGCGAACTGCAACTTCGCCAAGCTGACGGAGAATGCCGACTATCGCGCGGCCTTGTCGGCGGCGGTCGAGCGGGTGAACAAGGATTTGTCGGTGATCGAGCGCGTCCGCCGCTTCATCATCGCCGATGAGCCGTTCACGATCGAGAACCAGCAGCTGACACCATCGCTGAAGATCAGGCGGCACGTGCTGAAACAGGTTTACGGCGCGCGGTTGGACGCGTTGTACAAGGGATAGGGCGCGCGGAAGGGGAAGGTCGCGACGCGGGCGCCCTTCCCTTACCCGCTATGGTCGGCGACGATCTTCCATCCGCGCTTCTCGCGGCGGAAGACGAGGCTGGTCGGGCCGCTTACCGTCCGGCCATCAGCATAGGTCAGCGTGTAGCGCGCGATGAACAGCGCATGGGCTGGCCCCAGCGGGCGGTAATCGAGCGTCTTGAAGCTCAGCACGCCGCGCTTGGCGGCATCGGCGAAATCATATTTGGCGCGGTAGCGCGCGATCATCGCTGGCTTGCCGCGCACCAGCCCGTCGGCGGTGACGAAACTGGCCTCGGGCGCATCCGAATAGGCGGCCATGAAGCGATCGACGTCGCCCGCGTTCCAGCCGGCGGCGCTGTCGGCCATCGCCGCTTCGATCGCCACCTGATCGGGCGCCATCGCCACGGCCGCCGCCAGCACCATCCACATCACCGTGCCTCCACCAATCTGCTCAGCGCCCCGCTCTGCAGCGGCCCGGCGCAGAGAAAGCCCTGATAATACTGGCAGCCCTCGCGCGCGAGCAGATCGAGCTGTTCGGGCGTTTCCACGCCTTCCGCGATCACCGCGAGACCGAGCGAGCGCGCCATGTCGATTACCCCGCGCACCACGATCCGGTCGCGCGCGCTGCCGGCGATGTCTTGCGCGAGCTTCTTGTCGATCTTCAGATAATCGAGCGGCAACGCCTTCAGATAGGCAAGGCTCGAATAGCCGGTGCCGAAATCGTCGATCGCGACGCGGCATCCGGCCTGTCGCAGGGTGGCGAGCAAGCTGGCGGCGGTCCCAAGATCCTCGATCAGCCCGGTTTCCGTGATCTCCACGGTCAAGCGGCTGCGCGGGAAGCGGCTTTCGTCCACCCGGTCGAGGAAAATGTCGGCGAAGTTCGGCCGGCCGATGTCGGCGGCGGTCAGGTTGATCGCGAGGCGCAACTGCGCGCAACGCCCCTGCCAGCGCGCGGCGGCAGCAAGCGCCGCGCGCTGGATGTGATCGGAAAGCGCGATGCCGAGCTCGGCGCGCTGCGCGGCGGCGAACAGCGGCTCGGCCCCGAGCGCGCCGAGCACCGGATGATCCCAGCGCGCAAGCGCTTCGACCCCGGTGATTGCCCCGCTCGCCACCGCCACCTGAGGCTGGAAGCGAATCTCGATCTCGCATCGTTCCAGCGCGCGCCGCAGATCGAGCGCGAGCGTATCGAGCGCCGCCGGCGCCCCCCGCTGCGCGACATGCACCGTTAGACTGTTCGAGCCGCGCGCGACCTCCAGCGCTTCGCCGGCGCGGGCGATCAACGTGCTGCCATCATCGCCGCCCTCGCTATCGGCGAGGCCGATGCGGCAGCCGAGCACGACCATCGCGTTCCCCGCGACGAACGGCCGTGCCAATGACTCAGCCACGCGCCCGGCTGCAGCCTCGATCCGGGCCATGCCGTCTTCTGCGGCGAGCAGGAAGTCCGAACCACTCAGCCGCGCGACCACCGCGTCGCGCCCGACCGCTTCGGCGGCGGCCTCCTCGATCCGCCGCTGCGCCGCGCGCAACACCGCGTCGCCCGCCTCGCGGCCATAAGCGGCGTTGACCAGATCAAAGCGGCTGAGCGCGATCAGCGCCACTTGCACCCGCGCGCCCTGCCCCAGCACGCGATCGAGCCAGCGCCGGGCCGAGGCGGCGTCGCGCGCGCCCGACAAGGCATCGCGCACCAGCGCGCCGGCATCGATGGCGCCGGACAGCCGCTCGATCAGCGCCTCCGGCGCACCGCTCGCGGGATCAGCCTGGAGATGCTGCACCACCCGCCCCAGCCCCGGCAGATCATGCGCGAAGGCGGTCGGCCGCCCCTTGGCGCGGAGCCGACGTAGCGCCGCGAGCGCCACCGCGCGATCTTCGGGCACCAGCAGGCGAAGCAGCGCGCGCGCCGACGCCGAGGCAGGCACGCCAAGCAACCCGGCCAAGGTGGCGCTCATCCGAACCGCGCCGCCCTGCAATCGCCAGCCGAGCACTTCGCCGGTCGCCCGCCCGGGATGGGCGACGCGCTCGACGTAGCGCGCGGCGAAGCGCAGCGCCTGGACGAATTCCGCCTCGCTATGCGGGCTCGACAGGAAATGAGTGGCACCCGCTTCGAAAAAGGTCGTGATCGCGCCGACATCGCCGCGAGAGACCAGCACGAGCAGCGCCGCCGCGCGCTGCTGCACCGCCGCGCCGAGCGCCGCCGCCGCGCGCAGCCCCTCGCCGAGCGCGCCCCG
>LWDJ01000003.1 GCA_002083435.1 Proteobacteria bacterium SG_bin6
CCTCTGAATGGTAACAATCGGGGGAGCACGTCACTCGTGACCGTCAGCAGCGGGCACGTTGGTCGCGTATGCCGCGTCGTGTGCGAGGCCGCCCAGCACGCGCTTCGACGCGGCTCGCCCGTGATCGAGCGGCACGACATGAGCGTGGCCGCCCGGAATTTCGCCATGAAGTTGAAATGGGTGCTCCACGATCCCTTCTCGGAGCGGGGCGGCTCGTGAAGGTCGCCGACGCGCCTTTCAAGCGCCTCCGCTTCGAATACGATCCGGATCGTCGCGAGAGTGTGATCGGAGCGCTCGCTGCCGCCTGCCGAGAGCACCGACTTCCCAGGATCGCGACCGCGCTTGAAGGGGGCGGCGTCCACGTCGGGAGGATCGGCTCGATCCAGTGCGCCCCGCCGGATATGCTGGGCAGCGTAGCCCGAATCCTGCGCACGGATCCGGCCAACCTGGACGCGATCGCATTCGCACGGTCGGATCGCCGCGACCGGATCGTTCTCGGCGACCTCGTCGCGCCGCGTTCCGCCTTCGACCTCGAGAGGCGCCGGGTCGGTTCGGTGTCTCTGCGAAAGGCCACGTATCACCGAAGCGACTGGCTCAACCTGCTCCTGCCATACTGTCCGGAATCCCTCGAGCTGCTCGTCGACGCATGTCCAGACTGCGGACCCTTGGGGTGGCGCTGGACCCGTGGACTGGAGGCATGCGAGGGCTGTGGTAAGCACATCGCGCCATCCGAGGCCCCGCAGCTGCCGCCCTATGCAGCGGACGACTATCGGCTTCTAGCCAATCTCATGTCGCGAGATCCGGCCGTTGGCGCGAAGGCCGTCGAGCAGCTGCCCCCGAACATCCAGGCCTTCTCCCGGACGGCGCTCGTGGGTGTAGCGGTGCGGGCGGGGATCGTCGCTACATCCGGGCGCGGGCGATGGGGCGTCGAGAAGCTGATCGAGGCGGGCCCCGAAACGGTGGCGAAGGTGGTTGCGACCGGCGCGGCGCTGCTGCGCGGGTGGCCCACCTCGATGCAGGCGTTCGCCGACGCCCGACTTGAGGCGATCGCCGGCGACGTGATCGCCTACGAGACCATGCGGCGCGACATCCGGTGGATCGCTCAGCGCTCGGACGATGAGGAACGGCGGCTCGTTGGCCTAGCGTTCCGTGACATCGACGGACGCAAGGTCCAGACCTTCGCGAGGGACACGCGATACTACACGGCGACTGAGACGAACATTCATCTCTGGACCTCGTCGCAGCAGCTGAAACAGCTTCGCAGCGCGAGGGCGCTCGGCTTCGAGGAGCTGCCCGGCGGACAGCGCAAGCGCGTGCGGTATGACGCGGACGACGTCGACGGGCTTCGGACCCTCCTTCGCTCTTCCACCACCCCGGAGTCGGCCGCCGCGCGCTTCGAACTGCCGGTCTACGCCATCGGCCAAATCGCATTTCCGAAACCCGCGCCGACCGCAGGCGAGGGGGACGTCGAACCGAACACCGCCCTACTCACAGCCTTGGACCACCCGGGGGTTGTGGTGCTTCAGGGTCAGAAGCTCGACGCCGCGTCCGTCGAGGATCTCGCCCGCGACCTAGACGCGACCGCCATCCGACGCCGAGCGCCTCAAGGCTTCGTGCCCCTGCGGAGCGCGATGATCAGGTATCCGGGGGAGAAGCCCTGGGGTCGCGTGCTGACGGCGATGCTCGGGAGGCGCATCCCGTATTATGTCGATGGCACGCAGGCGGCGACCGCACGCAGCATGCACGTGGACCCGGCCAGACTGCCGGCGCTCCCGCTCTCCCGGCAGCAGCGAGGCGAGAGCTTCCTGAGCTTCACGCACGTGTCCATGCGGGACGCGGGCGAGATCCTCGGCGCTGGATTCGAGGAGACCGCCGCGGCGATAGCCTCACGCAAGATCGAAATTACCCGCCACGGCAAGGGGAACGGAGTGTCACGCGAGGCGGTCAACGCGCTGGCCGGCATCATCGCGTTCACCGGGGAGGCCGCCGTCTTCTCCAACCGCAACGCGGTCGGCCTCTATCACGAATTGAAGCGGGGCGGCGTCGCCCGGCTGCACGGAGGCTGGTCTCGCCGCGCGCTGGTCGATCTGGGGCTGGTCAGCCCAATGCGTCACCCGGGTGACGACCAGCCGGGCGAACGAAGCGACGAGCTTGCCTCGTCAGACTAGGACCCGCATAATCTAGCAGGTGCTTGGCGGTTCAGGCGAAGTCCCCTGTGACAAAGTTAAAGCGCCGCAGCGCCGCCAGCCGAACCGGGCATCGGCCGCGCCCGCCGCCCGCCGAGACGGCCGCCGCAGCGACGGCGGCGCGCAGGAGCGCATGCTCGCCTCATCCCCCAAACACCTCCTCCGTCGCCATCCGCACCCCGCGCAGCTGTTCGGTCGCGCGCTGCGCCGCCCGCAGGCTTTCTGCCACATAGAGCAGCAGCAGCGCGCGGCGGGGGGCGCCGCTCGTATTGGTCGTCGCGCCGTGAAGCAGGTCGGGGTCGAACACCAGAATGTCGCCGGCCTCGCCCACGAGCGTGATCGGCGTGCCGCCATCGCCCACGGCCGCGCGGTGCGAGCCGGGCACGAGGCATGTCGCGCCGTTGGTGGCGTCATAGCGGTCGAGCCAGATCATCGCGTTGACGATCCGCCCCGCCATTCCGGCCGCGTCGCGGTGAAGCGGTTGCGGCGCGTTACCGGGGCACGGCGCGCGGCCCTCCACCTGCGCCAGGAAGAAGGGCTCGGCGAGCAGGTGGCGGGCGGCGGCGATCAGCGCGGGGAGGCAGCACGCCGCGCGCACCAGCGGGTCGAGATCGACCATCGCGTGGCGCCAGTCGGCCCCGCGCGGCACCGGCCAGGCGTCGGACGGGCGCACCCCCGCCTCGAATGCCGCTTGCAGCCCCGGCAGCCAATCCGCCGGCACCGCGCCGCGCAGCACGACATAGCCCTGCTCGGCGAGCGCGCCCGCGACGGCGGGTGCCTCAATCACGCTCCCTTCCGCCCGCGCCGAGATAAAGCTCGCGGCCCAGCGCATCATAGACGCGGCTCATTTCGGCCATGCCGGCCTCGGCGGATTCGGGCGTCAGTTCGGCCGGGGTGGCGGCGATGAAGCTGTCGGCGCTTTCATTCTGCTTCGCCGCGAACTCCCTCACTTCCTGGGTGATTTTCATCGAGCAGAATTTGGGGCCGCACATCGAGCAGAAATGCGCGGTCTTGGCGCCTTCGGCCGGCAGCGTCTGATCGTGATAGCGCTCGGCGGTATCGGGATCGAGCGAGAGGTTGAACTGATCGCGCCAGCGGAATTCAAAGCGCGCGCGCGAAAGCGCATCGTCGCGCAGCCGTGCCGCCGGATGGCCCTTCGCGAGATCGGCGGCGTGCGCGGCGAGCTTATAGGTGACGACACCCACCTTCACATCGTCGCGGTCGGGCAGGCCGAGATGCTCCTTGGGGGTGACGTAGCAGAGCATCGCCGTGCCGAACCAGCCGATCATCGCAGCACCAATGCCGCTGGTGATATGGTCATAACCGGGCGCGATATCGGTGGTGAGCGGCCCCAAGGTATAGAAGGGCGCCTCGCCGCAGGCGGCGAGCTGCTTGTCCATATTGGCCTTGATCTTGTGCATCGGCACATGGCCGGGGCCTTCGATCATCACCTGCACGTCATGGTTCCAGGCGATCTTGGTGAGTTCGCCCAGAGTATAAAGCTCGGCGAACTGCGCCTCATCATTGGCATCGGCGATCGAGCCCGGGCGCAGGCCGTCGCCCAGGCTGAACGAAATGTCGTACGCCTTCATGATTTCGCAGATTTCCTCGAAGTTCGTGTAGAGGAAATTCTCGCGGTGGTGCGCCAGGCACCATTTCGCCATGATCGAGCCGCCCCGGCTGACGATGCCGGTCACGCGCTTGGCGGTCATCGGGATGTAGGGCAGGCGCACACCCGCGTGGATGGTGAAATAATCGACGCCTTGCTCGGCCTGTTCGATCAGCGTGTCGCGGAAGATTTCCCAGCTCAGCTCCTCGGCGATGCCGCCGACTTTTTCCAGCGCCTGATAGATCGGCACGGTGCCGATCGGCACGGGGGAATTGCGCAGGATCCACTCGCGCGTGTCGTGGATGTTGCGCCCGGTGGAAAGGTCCATCACCGTATCGGCGCCCCAGCGGATCGCCCACACCATCTTGTCGACTTCGCTCGCCACGTCGCTCGCGACCGCC
Source organism: Proteobacteria bacterium SG_bin6 (assembly GCA_002083435.1). Lineage (GTDB taxonomy): Bacteria > Pseudomonadota > Alphaproteobacteria > Sphingomonadales > Sphingomonadaceae > Sphingomonas. The sequence goes on from LWDJ01000003.1 coordinate 4,197, forward strand.
GAATTGCCGATATTGGCGTTGATCTTGACGAGGAAATTGCGGCCGATCGCCATCGGCTCGCTTTCCGGGTGGTTGATGTTGGCGGGAATGATCGCGCGGCCGCGCGCGACTTCGTCGCGGACGAATTCGGGGGTTACAAAATCCGGAATTTCGGCGCCGAAGCTCTCGCCATCGCGCAGCAGCTTCTCGCGCGCGATCTCGCGCCCCAGATTTTCGCGCGCGGCGACATATTCCATCTCAGGCGTGATGATCCCGCGCCGCGCATAATGCATCTGGCTGACATTGGCGCCGGGCTTGGCGCGCAAGGGGCGGCGGACGGTGTGGGGGAATTGCGGCACCCCGCCCGAACGATCGGGGCCGAGCTGGCCATTATCCTCGGGGCGGACGGCGCGGCCCTGATAATCCTCGACATCGCCGCGCGCGCGAATCCAGTCGCGGCGCAACGGCGCGAGGCCGGCGGCGATGTCGATCAGGGCATCGGGGTCCGTATAAGGCCCGCTGGTGTCATAGACCCGGAGCGGCGGCTCGCCCGAGGAGGGCTCGAGCAGGATCTCGCGCATCGCGACCTGCACGCCGTGGCTGCCCGGCGCGGGGAGATGGACCTTGCGGCTGCCCCGGATCGGCCCGGTTGTCACGCCGATTTCGGTGCGCGCGTTGATGTCCGCCATGAGGCTCACTCCTTCGGTTTACGGAATGAGGGCGTGGACGCTCCCTCCCTCCGCCGGTCTCAACCGGATCAGGTTCAGCGGGTCGCGGCCTCAGCCGCCTCTCAGCCGCTTCGGCGCGGCCCCCCGGGGAAGGCGTGTGCTTAGCGTGGGGCGGCTAGGAAGTATAGCGCTCACGCGGCAGGGCGGGGCGAGAAAAAGCCCGCTTCCCTTCAGGGGAAAGGGTGGGGCGTGGGGGAAGCCGGGGGCAGCGGCACGCCCCGTCCCCCTCTCCCAACCCTCTCCCCTGAAGGGGAGAGGGCTTCATTGGGACACGTTCCGCAGGCATTCTCCGCCGCGTCTCCGCGCCAACCAACTAAAGCAGATACCGCATCTTCACCGGCTGCACGCTCCCCTCGGCGCCCAGATCGAACGCGGCGGCGGTGAATTTGGGCGGGCCGAAGCCGATCGCCGGGTTGCGCGAAAAGCCGAAGCCTTCCTTGGGGATGCCCATGAAGGTGTCGAGCTTGGCGTTGCCGTTCGCGTCGTGGATCACCGCCACCGCGTAATGGCCGGGCGGCAGCCCCTCGAAGCGCAGGCCGCGCTCGGCGGCGGGCACGGTGCGCGTCACCGCGCGGGCATCGTCGACACAGGCGGGGAAGTTCCGCGGATCGGCCGTGAGGCACACCCGCAGCTCGCCCTTGGTCGAGCGCAGGCTATCGACGCTGACCTGCAGCGAGGCGACCGGGCTCGCCCCCATCAGGCTCGCCAGCAGGCCCGCGCCCACCACCAGGCGCCTTGCGCGGCGCAAAGCGGCCGACCCCGCGGTCGGTGCCGCACAGCCGGTCCCAGAACCGGAAATAGAGGCCATAATTCCCCCGATACTCCTCATGATGCCGCTGGTGATGGCTCGCCGTGATCAACCATGCTCCCAATGGCCCCCGCCACATGAACGCAGGGAAAATTTCCCACCCCATATGGTTGGTGACCCCCATCACCGTCATTACCAATAGCACGAAACCAAGCGCGGCGACATGGATAGGGACGATAAACACCATTAGTGGAATCACGATCGCGCCAGTCAGTGCCTCGATCGGGTGGAACGCCATCGCCGCCCAGGCGGTCGGCGGGCGGCTGGCATGGTGGACGGCGTGCGCCAGGCGGAACCAGCGCGGCTGGTGCATCCAGCGATGAGTCCAGTAGAACCAGCTGTCATGGGCGAAGAGATAGAGGAAAATCGACAGCGGCAGATACCACAGCGGATAATCGCCCAGCCGCTCATAGATCAGCGTCCAGCCCTGGTTGCGCCAGCCCCAGGCGACGACGCCCGCGGGCACGCCATAGATCGCGGCGCTCATCAGGCTCCAGCGGATTTCGCGAGCAATCTGGTTGTCGAGGCCGCGGTAGAGGCCGGGGTGGCGCAGCCGCGTCGCGAAGGCGAAGGCACCGCTGACCATCAGATAGCGCACCGCGACGATCAGGATCATCGCCAGCGTCGACAGCGTGGCGGCGAGGATAAGCGACATGGGGCGGCGGGTATAGCGGTTGTTCGGCGCGGGGGCCACCCATTGGCGGGCGTCGGGCGCTTGTCCGACCCACCCCAACCCCTCCCGCCCAGGGAGGGGTTGGGGTGGGTGGAAGCCGGGCGCCCCGCTCAGTCCCCGTCCGGCCCCAGGCTCGGGTCGAGATCGCGCGGGCGCATGAAGCGGGTCAGCCGCACCGCGCCCGGCGCGGCCGCCGCCCCGAAATCACTCCAGCCGCCCTCCACCACCAGCTCGGCGAGCGCGGCGGTGGGGAACTTCTCATAGACCTGGTCGCGCAGCGGATCGCCTTCGGGCACCAGATCGAAGATCAAATCCTCAAGCCCGGGATTGTGCCCCACCAGCAGCGCATGGCTCGCCGCCTCGGGCAGCGCCTGCACCGCCTCCAGCAGCGTCGCCGCCGAGGCGAGATAGAGCCCGCGCTGCCACTGAACGCCCAGCGACGCCCCCAGCCCCGCCTCGACCCGCGCGACGGTCTGCACGCAGCGCACCGCGTCGGAGGCGATCGCCACGTCGAACGCCAACCGCTCGCGCCGGCAATAGCGGCCGATCGTCTCCGCCGCGCGCTCGCCCCGCGCGTTCAGCGGGCGATCGAAGTCGCGCGGAATATCGTCGCTATAGCCCGACTTGGCGTGGCGCAGCAGGAACAGATGTTTCATCGCCGCTCGCTTGGTTGCTCGGCCGCCTCATGCACCAGCGGCGCGCGCGTGGAAAGCGATACCCGCGCGACCGCCTCCTCCAGCGTCACCCGCGCGATCGGCACGCCCACTGGAAACGCGCCGAGCAGCCGGCTCGGCACGGCGGGAGAGAGCAGCACGAACGTCCCGCGATCGTCGGCGCGGCGAATCAGCCGCCCGAAAGCCTGGGCGAGCCGGGCGCGGACGAGGCGATCGTCATAGGCGCTGCCGCCATTGGCCAGGCGGCGCGCGGCGTGAAGCACGCTCGGCTTGGCCCAGGGCACGCCCTCCAGCACCACCAGCCGCAGCGAATGGCCGGGCACATCGACCCCGTCGCGCAGCGCATCGGTGCCGAGCAGCGAGGCGTGCGGCTCGTCGCGGAACATGTCGACCAGCGTGCCGGTGTCGATCGGATCGACATGCTGGGCGTAGAGCGGCAACCCCTCGCGCGCCAGGCGATCGGCGATCCGCGCATGGACGCCGCGCAACCGGCGAATCGCGGTGAACAGCCCAAGCGTTCCGCCCCGCGCCGCCAGGATCAGCTGGGCATAGGCATTGGCGAGCGCGGCGCCATCGCCCTTCTTCACATCGGTGACGATCAGCACCTGCGCGGCCCGGGCGTAATCGAACGGGCTTTCGGCCTCGAACCGCTCGGCCGGGCGCGGCAGGTGCGGCGCGCCGACACGCGCCTCCGCCACCGCCCAATCGCCGCCCGCGCGCAAGGTGGCCGAGGTGATCAGCGCGCCCTGGGCGGGCTTCAGCACGATCTCGGCAAAAGGGCGCGTGGGATCGAGCCAGCGGCGGTGGAGGCCGATGTCATACTCGCGCCCCTCGACCCGATCGACGCCGAGCCAATCGACGAAATCGGGGTCGGCCGGGCCGCCGATCCGCGCGACCAGCGCGAGCCACGCGCTCACCGTTTCCGCGCGCCAGCCGAGCGAGGCGATCGCACCCTCGATCCGCGCGCGCGCGGGCGCATCGAGCCAGTCCGGCGCTTCGTCGAGCACCGCCTCCAGCCGGCGCCCGAGCGCGACCAGCGGGCGGTGCAGCTCGGCGAGCGCGCGCGCGGCGGGGCCGGCGGCCTCGATCAGCGCGGCGTCGGGCTCGGCGAGCTCGGTCTCCAGGGCATAGCCCGCGTCCTCGGCGCCGGCATCGCGCGCATAGACGAGACCCCGCACCGCCGCGAGCAGCGCCTCGACCGGGCCAAAGGGCTGGCCCTCCGCCAGTCGCGCCAGCCAACCGTCGCTCGGCAGCGCGCGCGCGGCATCGGCGGCGGCGGCGATCGCCTCGGCCCCGCCCGCGTCATAGCTCGCGACATCGGACAGCCGCGCCGAAAGCCCCCGGCGCCGCCCCCGCGCATTGGCCTCCGGCCCCAGCACCCAGCGACGCAGCTCGATCGTCTCCGCGCCCGAGAGCGACGCGCCGAACATCGCGTCGGCGGCGTCGAACAGGTGATGGCCCTCGTCGAACACATAGCGCGTCGGCCGCGTCGCCACTTCGCGCCCCCGCGCGGCGTTGACCATCACCAGCGCGTGGTTGGCGATGACGATGTCGGCATTGGCCGAGGCACGCGCGGCGCGTTCGATGAAGCATTTGCGGTAATGCGGGCAGCCGGCATAGACGCACTCGCCGCGCCGATCGGTGAGCGCGGGGGCGCCGTTGCGACGGAAGAGGGTTGGCAGCCAGCCCGGCAGGTCGCCGCCGACCATGTCGCCATCGGCGGTGTACCCCGCCCAGCGCGCGACGAGCTGCGCGAGGACCGCCGCGCGCCCCTGGAACCCGCCCTGCAGCGCATCCTCCAGATTGAGCAGACAGGCGTAGTTCTCGCGTCCCTTGCGGGTGACGACGCGCGCCCGGCGCTGCACGGCATCGGGGAACAGCCGCGCGGTCTCGTGCCCCAGCTGGCGTTGCAGCGCTTTGGTGAAGGTGGAGACCCACACCGCCCCGCCGGCCTGTTCCGCCCAGAGCGACGCCGGGGCGAGATAGCCAAGCGTCTTGCCGATCCCCGTCCCCGCCTCCGCCA
>LWDJ01000004.1 GCA_002083435.1 Proteobacteria bacterium SG_bin6
TCGCGCGCGCGCCCGGCAGCGCCGCCTGGGCGGTCGCGAGGACCGTATCGGCGTCGATCGGCCGCGCGGCCGCGCGCGTCGAACGCGGCGCCGCCGGCGCCGGGCGGTCGTGGGGAAAGAGCGCGGTCACTTGCTCGGGGAAAACCAGGCACACCCCGGTGAAGGCGGCGAGGATCAGCAGCGCCGCGCCATAGCCCCCCGCCAGCCGGTGCAGATCGACGTGCAACCGGTGCCCCCGCGCGCCGCGCTTCAGCGTCAGCGCCTGGCGCCATTTGCCCCCGCGCGGCCACCAGAGCACAAGGCCGCTCGCCGCCGAGCCCAGCAGCATCAGCCCGATGATGCCGACCAAGGTCGCGCCCACGCGCCCCGCGAACAGATCATAATGCAGCGTGTAGATCGTGTTCATCAGCGTCGCGCGATCGGGCGCGAACACCGGCACCGCGCGCCGCTCGCCGAGCACCCGCGCCGAGCGCGGATCGACCAGCATCTCCCACATGCGCGATTGATCGGCGGCGCTCGGCGTCAGCCAGACGTGATGCACCGGAAAGTCGGGACCCGCAGGATAGACCGAATGGACGAAACGCCCCGCCGCCCGCGCCCGTGCCGCCGCCAGGATGCTCGACATCGGCTGGATCGCCCCCTCATCCTGCGGCAGCACCAGCGCCGGGTTCAGCAGCTGGTCGAGCTCTTGATAATAAACGAGCACGCTGCCCGACAGACCCATCACCGCGAACAACAGGCCCGCCGCCAGCCCCAGCCAGCGATGCACCGTCACCCAGCGCTGGCGCAGCGTTCTCGCGCTCATCGTCAGAAGCCGACCCGCACCGACGCGGTGACCGCGCGCGGCGCCTGGCGCTGGACGAAGAAGCCGTCGACCGTGTCGAAGATCGCGGCGTCGTTCAGGTTCCGCAGGTTGATCGCCAGATCGAGTCCCTTCAACGAATAGAAAATCGCCAAATCGGCGCGGGCATAGCCGGGCAGGTCGAAGCCCGAATTGCGATTGTCCGCCGGCCGATCGCTCACCGCGACCACCCCCGCGCCGAGGGCGAGATTGCCGGGCAGCTTCACCGGCAAGTCATAGCGCCCCCAGACGTTGAAATTATGCCGCGCGACCCCGTAGAGCCGGTTGCCGACGACGGCGGGGTCGACGTCTTCGGTCGTCTCGGCGCGATCGATATAGGCATAGTTGGCGATCAGCTTGAACCGCTTGGTGACCGAACCCGCCACCGTCGCCTCGATCCCCCGGCTGTTCTGCGCGCCGAACGTCAGATATTCGGTCGCCGAGGCGAGATAGCGGATGTTGCGCTTGGTGATGTCATAGCCGGCGAGCGTCACGTCGAGGCCCGGCTGGGGCGCCCATTTCAGCCCGATTTCATGCTGCTCGCCGCGCTCGGGCGCGAGCGTGCCGCCGCCCAGCCGCCGCCCGATATTGGGCACGAACGATTGGCCATAGCTGTAATAAACCGACAGCGACGGGGTGAGCAGATAGAGCGCGCCGACCCGCCCGGTCGTCACCGACGCGCGCGCGCGCTCGCCGCTCGCGATCGTCGTGCTCCAATCCTGGCGGACGCCGGCGAGCACGCGCAGCCGCCCGACCGCGATTTGGTCGTTCAGATAGAGCGCATCGGTACGCGCGCCCGAAAAGTCGAAGGAACCGCCGGTGAAGCCGCCCGGCGGAAAAGGCAGCGGGTTGGAAAAGCTGCGCGTATAGCCGCCGAAGCAATTGCCGGCATCGTCGCAACCGAACTGATCGTAAAAGCCGAAGTCGAACCGCGCGACGAAATGTTCGTAGCCGCCGACGAGCGTGTGGCGCAGCGGGCCGGTCCGCACCGTGCCGGTGACTTCGGTTTGGATCACCTGGTTGAACTGATCGTCTTGCGGCCCGGCATTATATTGCACGGGATAATCGGCGAGCGGGGTGCCGTCGAACTGGTTGAACGCGGGCGAGACGCCGCGATAGTCGCGCTTGGTCTTCGAGGTGTAGAAGCCCTGGCGGAATTTCCAATCGCCGCCGAGCGCGACGGTGAGCTCGATCCGGTGGCTGCTGGTTTCGTTCTCCAGCCGCGCCCAGGGCCGCGACACCGTCGCCGAGGCGGGCAGGTCGAACACCCCTCGAGCAAAGGGCAAGCCGTTCGAAAAGCCCCGGATCTTGGTGCGCTGATATTCCGCCGCATAAAGCAGCGTGACGCCCTTGATCGGCGAGACGCGGATCGAGGGCGCGACCAGGAAAATGTTCGACGATTCGAAATCGACATAGCTGCCCGCGCTCTGCCCCAGCAGGTTGAGCCGGACGGCCACCGCGCCGAAATCGCGGTTGATGTCGGCGGTGCCGCGCAGCAGATCGAACGCGCCGCCGCTCAAATTGATCTCGGTGATCGACCGCGCGACCGGCACTTTGGTCACGGTGTTGACCGCGCCCGCCGGCTGCGCCTGGCCGTAAAGCACCGATTGCGGCCCCTTCACGAACTCGACGCGCTCGACATTGGCGAAATCGCGCGGGGTGTAGAGTTCGGCGACGCGATAGCCGTCGCGGTAATTGACCCCGGCGGTCGAAAAGCCGCGAATGACATACCATTGCGATGGCGTGTTGCCATAACCCGCGACCGATTGGACGCCGGCCACCGTCTCGGCCAGTTCGCGCGGCTGGAGGATGTAGCGATCGGCGATCAGCGTCTTGTCGATCACCTGGATCGTGGCGGGCGTTTCGATCAGCGGCGCCTCGATCTTGGTCGCCGAGGTCGCGGTCGGCGGCGAATAATCGGCGGGCCGCGCGCCGGTGACGACGATGTCGTCGCCGCGCTCGTCGTTCTGCTGGGCGAAGGCCGGGGTGGCAATGGCGGCGAGCGCGGCGCCGGTGAGGAAAAAGGCCCCTTTGGTCATGGTCGTCGGTCTTTCGAAATGGGAATTGGCCGACGCGCCCGCGCAGTTCGGCGCGCGGCGGCGGCATCGTCGGCAAACGTCGATATGGCGAGGCGCCGCTCGCCCCCGGGCGGCGCGGGTCGGCGGATCGGGCGATCAGCCCGAGACGGGCGGCGCGCGCAGCGGCGGCCGCAGGCGCCGCCGCGCCGCCTGCCTCGGCCCCGATACCGGCGCGAACGCCGCGACCAAGACGAAGGCGATCGCCAGCGCCAGCAGGATCGGATCGGCGCCCGCCAGCGCAGGGCTGCCGAGGCCGGCGAAAGCGCAGGGATGATCGGCCTTGTTGCCGTCGCGATGGTCGCCGTGGTGGTCGCCGTGATCGCCGCCGTCCTCGCCGGGATCGGTCGCGACCGTCGCGGCGCCTTGGCCGGTGCAGATCGCGATCACCAGCTTGCCGGCCGACGGCACGACCATATAGCCAGCCGGGACGAGCGCCTTGATGCTGAACGCAAGCGCGACCAGCAGCAGCGCGAGCCGCCGTTGCTGGTGGATCAGGGAGCGCCAACGGGTCATTGGCGCGCGCTTAGCCTCGCGCCGCGCCATTGTCACGCGCATGGCGGCCGCGCGCGGTGGATCGGATGGGATCGCCCCACGCGCGGGTTTCGGGACGACCTTGGCGGGCATTGGCGGGCGGCCCTGGCGGGCGCCGCTCAGCGTCGCCGATCGCGCCGCCATTCGCTCGGGCTCGCGCCCACCGCTTGACGGAAAGCGCGCGCGAAGGCTTGCGAGCTATCATAGCCGGTGGCGAAGGCGATTTCGGTCACGCTCAGCTCGGTGCGCATCAGCAATTCCTGCGCGCGCTCGACTCGCAGGCGGCGCTGATAAGCGACCGGCGGCAGCCCGGTCGACGCGCGGAACTGTCGCGCGAAATGAAAGGGCGACAGGCCGACCAGCGCGGCGAGTTCGGGAATGCCGGTATCCTCGGCGAGATGGTCGCGCAAATAGTCGATCACCCGCCGCTCCTGCCAGCGCGCCAGGCCGCCGCGCGGCAGCGGCGGCAGTTCCTCGCGCAACCGCTTGAGCAGCGCGAAGAGCGTGATCGTTAGGCTGTCGAGCTCGATCTGCGGCGCGGCGCCGGTCAATGCCCAGAAGCGACGGGCGATGCCCTCGATCACCGGGTCCGTCAGCATGCGGCCGTGCAAGCCGGGCAGCGCGCGCACCGCCTCCCCATGATCGTCGACGGTCACCCAATCGGGCAAGTCGATCGCGAGCAATTCGATCTCGCCGCGAATATCGTAGAAATTGGCGTGCGCGGCGGGTGCCACCACGAAGCCGCTGCCATGCGCATCGAGCCGCGCCTCGAAGCGCCCCTCCCCCAGATCGAGTTCGTGCCGATCGGTGCCGCGCGCGACCTGGAGCGTCAACACCGCGAGCGGCGGGGCGGCGAGGCGGACGAGCGGCCGCTGCCGGGAAAGCAACAGCTCGGTGCCGCCGGGGGTCGCGCGGCGCTCGAACGTCGGTTCGAAATTGGCGGCATACCATTCGGCATGGGTGCGGGGGGAAAGGTCCTGCCCCGGCGCGGTCTCGCGCGCGTCGCCCGCGCTCACCCCCACCGCTCCCGCCGCACGGCCGGGGACGCGACGCATCGGCCGGCACCCGGCCGGCGCAAACCACCATCGCTGTCGCCCGCTATCCGCACACCGGCCTCCGCAAGGGGACGGTTTCGATCCCGTGCGTTCGCCTTAATCGAGCGCGTCCGGCGGCGGAAGAGGCGTCGGGTCGCAGTGGAGGCGCAAGTCGATCAGCGCCGCCCCGGCGAGCCGCGCGATGACCGCGCACGGCACCGATCGTTTGAACCCATAAGCGCAGCGATAGCCAAGGTCGCATTCGGCGAACACCGCTTCGTCGAGCCGCCAGGCCGCCCAAAACCCCTCGCCGATCGTCTCGACACGCGCGAAGAAGCGCTCGACCTGATCGAGCGCCGCGTCGCGCCGGGTGACGACGGGCGCATTGGCGATGCGGACCTGCAAATGCGCGCCCGCCGCCCGTTCCCAATCGGATCGGCGCATCGGCAGCGTCATCAGCTGGCGGAGAGTCACGGGGGTGAGCGGCGACATGGTCTCTTGATCATGGGTGATGCCGCCAGTGCTAGCGCCGGGCGTCGGCGCGCTCGGTACCGCCGTTGCGCGCCCCACACCGCCGTTGCGGCGATCGGCCGGCGATGCGGCGGCGAGCGACCGCGGCTTCTCGATTCCACATCCCAATCGGCGGCGCCTTTCGCGACCCGTCGGCGATGATTATCGTTCAAGAAGCGGCGTGCAGCTCCGGCTTTCCATAAGGCACGGTGAAGGTCGCGGCGGTCTTGATCGGGGCATCGGGCAGGGTGACGCGCTCGACGACGCGCATGTCGGTCTGCCAGGCTTCGGGCGTCACGGTGCAGGTGACATATCCCCGGCGGTCGTTGGTGTATTTGAGGAAGGGATTTTCCCTCAAGATCTGTTCGATGCCGCGCCGGCGATCCGCCCCGTCGCCGCCCGACGAGATCGACGTGGTGACGAACTCGACCGCGACCGCGTCGCCTTGCCCGGCCTCGCGCCGCAACTCGCCGGCATAATTTTGGTGCTCGTCGCCGGTCAGCACGACGACATTGCCCAGCCCCTGAAACTGCGCGAAAAGCCGCTCGCGCGGGGCGTTATAGGCGGCCCAACTGTCCATGTTGCGGATCGGTTCGGGTTCTTGGCCGGTACGCCGATCGAGCGGCATCATCATGATCTGCTGGGCAATACCGTTCCAGCGCGCGCGCTTTGCCTTCAGGGCGCTACCGAGCCATTTTTCCTGGTCGGCACCGAGTATCTGCGCCTGGGGATCGTCCCACCCCTTGCAATAGGGCTTGAAGCCGTCGCCGCATGGCTGGTCGCTGCGGAACTGGCGGGTGTCGAGCACATGCAGATCGAGCAACTGGCCGACCGGCGCGCGGCGATGGATCGCGATACCACCGGCGCGCGGAACGGATGTCGAGCGGAACGGCATATGCTCGTAATAGGCCTGGAAGGCGGCGGCACGGCGCAGTGCGAAAATTTCGGGCGGGGTATTGTTCTGGTCGATCGTCCCGGTCCAGTTATTCTCCACCTCATGATCGTCGAACGCCGGGAACCAGGCGGCCGAGGCGTGCGCCGCCTGTAAATCCGTGTCGAGCTTGTACTGCGCGTAGCGGCGGCGATAATCGGCGAGATCGTAGAGCATCTGCCCTTCATGCGCGCGCACGAAGCGGCGGGGGAGGCCATCATAACCGACCCGGCCGGGCGAGCTTCGCCCTTCATAGATGTAATCGCCATAGTGGAACACGAAGGCGAGGTCTTCCTGGGCGAGATGGCGATAGGCGGTGAATAGGCCATCCTCGTAATTCTGGCAGCCGGCGACGCCGAAGCGCACCGAAGCGATGCTCGCGCCCGGCAAGGGCAGCGTCCTTGCCCGACCAGTGATCGACCGTTCGCGCCCGATGACAAAGCGATACCAATAGGGCCGATCGGGCAGCAGCCCCGCCACTTCGACATGCACCGAATGGGCCAGCTCGGGACGTGCGATCGCGCTGCCTTTGGCGACGATCGTCGTGAACCGCTCATCGGTGCCGACTTCCCAGTCGACCGACACCGGCGCCATCGGCATGCCGCCATGCTCGCCCAGCGGATCGGGTGCCAGGCGCGTCCAGATGACGAAACCATCGGGCGCGGGTTCGCCCGCGGCCACCCCCAGCCGGAAGGGATAGGAGGCGAACAATTGCTGCGCGCGGAGGATCGCGGGCGCGCTAAGCAGGCCACCACCGGCGGCGAGCATCCCCAGCGTCGTTCTCCGTGTAATCGTCATCGGTTTCGGAACTCCCCAAGCGGCGCCTAGCGGTGCCATGTTACAGTCCGGATACATTATATCCTTTGGCCCGCGGGGCCTGCGCGGCGATCACTTCAAGGTGTGGTGATCCGCGACGGGGCAGTCCGACCCCGCTGTTACTCCCGTCCGATCGGATAGAGCAGATAGCGCTCGTCGAAATAGCGCGTGCGCTCGTAGAACCAGGCCAGCCGCGCATCGCCATCGGCGGCAAAGGCGGGATCGGCGGCGAGCCTCGCGTCGAATGCCTGCTTGAGCGCGGGATGTGCCGCCGGCATCTTCTCCGCCAACGCTTACGCGGGCTACCAGGAGGGCGCGTGACGAGTCCCTGGGGTGGTGCCGGTCGAGGAGGTTGGGAAGGGTAACATGTCAGCGCGCCGGCCCAAAATCAGCCACCGGGCGCCATAAAAACAATGGGAGGAACCGACGCTCGGTCCCTCCCATCGTCAACGGCGGAAGATTCAGCCGTGGCAGGGGCAACCGGCATGGTCGCAGCCGGCCGACTGCTGATGATGGTTGGCGCAATTCTCGCCGCAGAACATGCGGCCATTGGCTTCCACCGCGTTGCCGGCGCTGACGATGCAGACGCAATCGTTGCAGGCGCATTTCACCATTTCGACGTTGACGGTCATGACTTTACTCCTCGCTAATGCGTTCTTCGGGTTCGAGCATGTGGTCCATCATGTTGGTGAGCATGTCGCGGATGTGACAGTCGGGCAGCTCGTAATAGACGTGCCGACCGCTGCGCGTTTGCTTCAACAAGCGCCCGGCGCGCAGCAGCCGAAGATGCTGCGAGACGAGGCTTTGGCTGACGCCGACCGCCTCGGTCAGATCGCCGACCGAGCGTGGCCCGTCGAGGCACGCCGCGACCAGCCGCAGCCGGTTCGGCTCCCCGAGCAGGCGGAACAACTCGGCCAGCTGAACGCCTTCATCCTGTGTCATGAACACACCAACATATGAACACGTTCTAATATGTTCATAGCGAGAGAGGCGTCAAGCCGTTTCAGTGATGATGCCCGCATTCCCCCGCGCGCTCGGGCATAGGCGCGCCATCGGCGGTCAACAGCGCGTTGGCACTGCGGCGGAGCTGCCCCGCCGACCAGCGCAGGATCACCGCCGCGCCGACCAGGCCCATCAAGGGATCGAGCCACGCCAGCCCATATTGGCGCCCGCACCACAAAGCGACGATGGCGAGGCCCGAGGTGAGCGCGTCGGACAGCACATGGACGAACGCCGCCTCGCGATTATTGTCGCGGTGTTGATGGCCGCAGCCATGATCGTGCGGCGCGTCGCGCAGCAGCCAGGCGCTCAGCAGGTTCACGCCAAGGCCCACCACCGCGACGATCAGCGCGGTCGAAAAGTCGATCCGCTCGGGCGAGACCAGCCGCAGCGCCGATTCCCCGGCGACCAACACCGCGATCACCGCGAGCATCACCGCATTGGCGAAGGCGCCGAGATCGGGCGCCCGGTGCGCGCCGACGGCATAGCGCCCCACGCCGGCATGGCGCCGCGCGAAGCGATAGGCAAACACCGCGACCCCCATCGCCGCCGCGTGCATCCCCATGTGCCAGCCATCGGCGAGCAGCGCCATCGATCCGGTCCACCAGCCCGCCGCGATTTCGGCGAGCATCGTCACGATCGTCAGCGCCAAAACGATCGCCGCCGCGCGTTCGCCATGGCCGGGCGCCGCGATCGCCGCCACGGGAAGATGATCGTGATCGTGATGGGTACAAGTGGACATCGAGCGGCTCCAGCTAGGGCGTCCGCTCTCTATAACCCATTGAACCGCGTGTGCATCAATGGGCGATCGTCGTCACGACGTACATCAGCACCATGCCGGCGAGGCTGGCGAGCGTGGTCCGCAATTGGGGATCGCGCGCATAGCTGCGCGGCAAGAGCTCGACCGCGCCGATATAGAGGAACACCCCGGCGAACACGCCCATCAACGGCGCCAGCATCACTATCGGCACCTCGATGCTGAGGCCGAGCAGCACGCCCAGCACTGGCGCTGCGCTGTTGAGCGCGAGCCAGCGCCGCGCCGCCGCGTCCGATCGGGCGGCGAGGCACAGGCTCACCGTGTTGATCCCATCGGCAAGATCATGCGTCAGCACCGCCAGCGCCACCAGCCAGCCCGCGCGGGTATCGATCTGGAAAGCAAGGCCGATGCCCATCCCGTCCATCAGGCTGTGCAGCGAGAGCGTCGCCGGCGCGAGGTGAATCCGCCAGCGCGCGGGGAGCCATGCGGCGTGATGCATCGTGCGATCGAGCAACATATAGCCGCCGAGCCCGATCGCCGCGAAGGCGATCAGATCGCGCGGATGCCACAGCCCGCGCGCGCGGCTGATCGCATCGGGCAACAGATCGAACAGTGCGACGCCGAGCACGACGCCCGCCGTGAGCCCGAGCACGAGCACGATGCGATCCTTGAGCCTGAGCGCGAGCAGCCCGCCCACGAGCGTCGCGAGCGCGGCGGCGATGCCGAACAGGATGGGTTCGAGCGTCATGCCGCGCCGGCCGCGCCGGCCTCCGCCGATGGTGCCCGCCGGCCGCGCCGCCGAGCGTGCCGGCGATGAAGGTGAACGCTGCCCATTTGCGGCGGGTAATCCTTCGTTCTTCCACGATCCGCCCCGCCGGGTGGCGCAGCGGGGCGGCGCGTCTTGCCGACAGGAGACCTGGCAAGTCCAGGGCACGGGTACGTTATACTATTGCGCGACCCGGGCCCCGGCAAGCCGGCGCAGCGCGTGCTTTTCGCGCTTGCACCCTAAAAGTCAATGATACAATGTATCGTGTAGCGGTTCGGCTCGGGGGTCGGCGCTCGACGATCAGAAGAGCTTTTCGCACCTGCTGCTCCGCGTGACGCCCGATGGCGCGGCCGACCGACTGATCATCGCCGACCCGCCAATCAAGCGCGCCTCGACCAGCGGCGAGCTGCGCGTGTCGCGCGCCTTTACCGAGGGACCGCGCGGCCACATCATCCATTTGAGCATTCGCGGGCGCATCCGCACCCGGCGCTACGCCGGATCGGACCTGATCGATTATGGGCCGACGACGATCACCGCGCCCTTTCCCGATCCTCAGCCTCAATTCGTTTTCTCACCGCAGACCCGTGACCGAGTCGAGCAATGGACGCCGGGCATCGCTTATGAAGGACGGTGGCGCGGGGTCGGGGAGCTGGGGTTCAGCGTCCAGAAAACCGACTATCGCAAACGCCTCGAGCAGCCGGGACTGCCGGTCAGCACGACCAGCGCCTCGCCCTGGCTGTATGACCGTGTCGGACAGCGGCGCGATCACCGCGACGGTCGACAACCGCGTCGCCATCCCGCCGCGCACCCTGGTGGACGTGGGCGGCCGCTATCGCTTCAAGCTGGGCGATAATCCCGCCACCTTGCGGCTCGCGCTGAGCAATGTGTTCGATGCCTATGGCTTCGATCTGCGCGGCGCGGGCGCTTACGACATCATTCCCGGCCGTGTCGTCTCGGCCTATTTATCGGTCGATTTTTGAAGCCAGGCGCGTGACGATAAAACGCCCTTTTCCGATCGTGCTGAGCTTGTCGAAGCACCGTTCTTTTTGTCTGCGGTCGCTAGGCAGTACTGCCGTTGGCTTCGCCGCCCTTCGGGTCGACAAGCTCAGGGCGAACGGTTTAGGTTCTAATCCAACGATATGGAGTCCGTTCGCCCCGAGCCCCCGGGTCTTGGCTACGCCAAGCCCGAGGACAAGCTCTAATTATCAAGCTTTGGCGCTCTGGTCACGCTCGGCAGCCGCCCGCCAGTTGAGCGCATGGCCGATCGCCAGCGCGAGCGCGCCGATGACGGTCGCGATCGTCTCGATCGGCACGCTGGGGGCGAGCAGCACGCCAAAGGCGATCAGCGCCAATCCCAGCACCGCCCACAGCACCGGCGCCAGGGCGCGGTGCCGCGCGACGCCCATCGCCATCGCAATGCCGCTCGTCACCAGCGCGAACGCCAGCGCCCAGCGGTGAAAACTCTCGGGCAAGCCGACGAACGCCGCCGCCGTAGGGATTAGAATGAACAACACCGGCAGCGCCAGGCAATGGACCAGGCACGCGAACGACGCGGCGATCGCCGCGCCATCCACCAGCCGTTGTCGCATCAAACCGCCGTCCATTTGAGTCGCTCCCGTACTGGACAAATCATCGCCATCGCTGCTAGCCAGCGTAGAATGATATAGTGTCTCACGCGTCAAGGACGATCGCATCACCGCCGTGCTCGATAATCGCCTGCCCGTCACCGTGCTGTCGGGCTTTTTGGGGGCGGGCGAACTCGCCAAGGCGGGGCATCAGATCACGGTCTCGCGGCTGAGGCGCTGGTGGGCGGCAGTGCCTAAGTACCGTTGGCCCGATGACGGCAGTTTCGAGCAATTCGTGCTGAAGCATTGGGACCCGGTGTGGGGCGACCGGCGTCAGGAACTGGTGTTCTTCGGCATCGGCATGGACGAAGCGGCGATCCGCCGCGCGCTCGATGCGTGCCTCGTCGAGGCCGAGGCCTTCACCCCCGAGCTTTGGCGCGACCGGGCCGACCCCTTCCCGAGTTGGGAGCCGCAGCCCGCGATGGCGACCGCCTGATGGCCACCATTTTACGCGACGGCGCCACCGGCTGGCCCGAGCATGTGGTATGTTCGACGGGCCCCGAAGCGCTCGCCGCGATCCTGCTGCCGCACGTCAATCTGGCGATCTGGGACCGGGCGGCAATGCCCGCGGTGCCCGATGCCGAGATGCTGGCCGAGATCGAGGACATAACCCTGATGGTGGAGGCAGCGCGCGCGCTGCCGACGATGACCGACGCCATGGTCGCAGCGGGTTATCCCGAAGCCTTCATCGCGCCGCTGGCGAACGACATCGCCGCCCATGCCGAACGCCTTGCCCAGTTGCTCGACCGCGATACCCTCGCGATCCGGCTCGAAGTCGTCGAAACCGATGCCTGCCGGCGCTTCCATAGCGATTATGTCACCGCGCGACTGATCCTCACCTATGCAGGCCCCGGCACGCAGTGGCTCGACAATGCCGACGCCGCGCGGCTTTGCGAGGGTGTCGCCGCCGAGGCGCTCGAGCCGCGCGCGCTCGCGCCGGGCCAGATCGCGCTGTTCAAGGGCCGGGAATGGAGCGCGACCGGCGCCATCGTCCACCGTTCGCCCCCCATCGCCGGGACGGGACAACGGCGGCTGGTCCTCGTGATCGATCCTGCCGCCGATGCACCCGTGCCGCACGCGTAAAATAAGGGGGTCACCCTGGCGACGATGGGTGGCATCGGCGAAAGGAAGGTTCCGGCGCCACCAGGAGACGGCGCCGCGTCGATAGACGGCCATTGCTCCAGCTCCCGCGGCACAGCGGGGGACACGATCGACCGCACAATTGCGCGCATTTGATTCGCAACCATTTCCTGCCTCGGGTGAAAAGGCAGGGTTTTCTGCCGTTTTTGCTGCCAAGGGCTGGAAATGGTCGGGGAGAGAGGATTCGCAACCCATTACTCCCCATACCAGCGCCGTTTGCACAAAAACGTTAGAAAACTGCGGCTGTCGGCGCTTCTCAAAGCGCTGACAAACTACGCGTGGCAAACAAGAAAGCACAATCGCAAGCACAATTGTGCTTCGCTTGTGACCGGCGACAAACTCTCCCGCTCAAACGCGCGTCCCAGCCCATATCTAACCCGCGTTCATTCGTCCGCGCCCAGACTTGCTCGACGCGCCACCTCGCGCACCGTGGCGTATATGTCGTGCAGCCTGAACCGCTCCCCCGTTCGCGCGACAGTTCCCTCGAACTCCGATCGAGCGATTGCGAGTTGGCCGCCATAAACGCGGGGCGCGCTCATGGCTCTGGAAAGCACCTCAACCGCGCCGACCACCCTTTGATCTTCTCCGAGCACCTCGTAGCGCCGGCTCGGCTCGACCTCGTTCCAATGTATGCCGTCGAGTGGCCGCATCTGCTTCACCGGGCGAGCAGGTTCGGGATCATTCGCAACATGATCAGGCGGCGGGGCCGTCGGTCGGTTTGGCACGATCTGCGCGGACTCAGTGGTCGCGGCGGCGGCAGCTGGCGTCGCGGGTTTCGGGCGGCGCGCATAAGCGAGCGCGGCTTCTGCCCGCCACAGTTCGAGCCGATCGAGCAGCTTTGCCATTTCACGGTCGGGGTCGGCGAACCAGTCGGTCGACCAGATTCGGTGGATGCGCCAGCCAAGATTCTCAAGCACCGTCTGACGAATGCGGTCACGGTCGCGGACGGACAATCCCGAGTGCCAGCGCGCGCCGTCGCACTCGACCCCGGCGATGAAGCCGAGCGGGAAATCGGGATGCCGCACCCCCAAGTCGATCCGAAATCCCTCCACGCCGACCTGTGGCACCACTTGATAGCCATGCAGGCGGAGCTTGTCGGCGACGAAAATCTCGAAATCGCTATCGGGCTCGCCGCCACCGGCTTCGTCGGCGATCGCGCCGCCCGCCGCGTAGTTTAGATAGCCCTTCAGCGCCAGGACGCCCCGGCTCGACTTCTCGGTGACCTTCACGTCCTCGGGCCTGAGCGACGTAAACAGTCGGGTGGAGAGTTTGGCGCGCGTGACGAGCACGTTCAAACGGCGCCAACCAACTTCGCGGTTCATCGGGCCGAAGCGCTGCATCACTTGCCCCTGCGCGTTCGGTCCGTAAACGGTCGAGATCAGGATGATGTCGCGCTCGTCGCCCTGCACATTCTCCAAATTCTTGATGAAGAATTCTTCGACGCCACCCGCCCAGGCGTCGACATAGCGCCGCACCGCGTCTTGCTCGAGCACGAGCCGGTCGAACTCGGCGCGGATGAGCTCCGCCTGCTTGGCGTTCATCGTCGCGATCCCGAGACTGCGCTCGGGATAGGCGCACATCAGCCGAAACGCCTCTTCGATTACCGCCTGTGCTTCCTCCTGATTGACCGACGCTTCGTATCGCCCCCCGACATAGACGTGCTTGATGCCCAGCAAGTCGTCATCGGTGCTGGGGCTCGGGAAGACCACCAAGTCCCGGCCGTAAAACTCTCGGTTCGAATATTGGATGAGCGACTCATGCTGCGAGCGATAATGCCAGCGCAGGCGTCGCCGGCGCCTGAGCCGCTGGTTGGCGAGGTCGAGGATCGACTCGGTGTCGACGGTCAGCCCCTCCTCGGCCTCCTCGTCGTCCACGAGATCGGCGTCGCCGCCGGCGAAAAAATCGCTCGGCGGAAGCTGATTGGCGTCGCCGACGATCACGGCCTGCGTGCCGCGCATCAGCGCGCTCAAGGCGAATTCGGGCCGCATCTGCGACGCTTCGTCGATCACCAGCAGATCGAAGCCTGATGCCCCCGGCCGCAAGAACTGCGCGGCCGAGCTCGGCGACATCATCCAAACGGGCTTCAGCGCTTGCAGCGCCGCGCCCGCGCGGTGAACCAGATCACGCAACGGCAGCTTCGAGTGTTTCAAGCCGAGCTCGTAGTGGATCAAACCCATGTCCGTATAGCCGCCCACGGGACCATGGCTGACGCCCGCGGGTGCCTGGTCGCGCAGGCGGGCGGCGACGATGGCCGCCGCTTCCAGGCCATGGAGTTCCGCGTCGACCGCGACGAACGCCCGGCGCGCGCCGTCGAGCGTCAAGCCGTTGACCGCCCCCAAATCGGCGCCCGTGCCGCCGAGATAACGGACGAGCAAGGCGCGGATCACGAGCAGTTCATACGCGTCGGCCATCATTGCCGCCGACAAATCGCCCGACAGCACCGAAATGGCGAGTTGGTCCAGACGTTCACCCCGCAACCGGCCGCGCAGCCGGAGGAGATCGGCCGCTCTGCGCGCGCCCGCTTCGTCGTTCGACAGCCGAGCGAGCGCTTGCGCCACCTCGGTCCAGGAATCGCCAAGCGCCGTCGCGTCGATCCCGGCGATCTGTTCGAGCGCTTGACGGGCGTCGGACCAGCGCTCGATGGCCGCAGCGAAGGCGGGCGCGCGCGCGGCGATGGCGTCGATGAGCGCCACGGGCGTCTGAACCGCGGCGGCGCGCGCGGCGATGGCGAGCGGCCCCGCGTCGCTCTCCAAGGCGTCGGCGGTCTCCACCGCGCGGGCGAGCGCATCGAGCGGCTGGTCGACCGCGCCCGCCCAGGCGAAGCTCGGCCCCGCCGCGATCGAAGCGAAGGCATCGTTGGCGGCGAGCAGCCCGTTCAGGCGTTCCACCAAGCTCTCGCCGTCTCTGAAGATCGACGCGTCGCCTCGCGCGCCGACCCCGATGAGCGCTCGGTCCAGCCGCTCGGCGTCCGCGAGACGGCTAGCGAGCGCGGCTTGCAGTTCGGCCATGGCCACGTCACCCAATCCCAGCGCGATCGCCGGCGCGAGCGCCTCGGCCGATCGTTGCGCGGCGGCGGCGACCCTGGTCCGCTCCGACGAGGAACAGGCGAGCCATTGGCCGAGAACATCGTCCGCGCGGGCCTCGCCGAGCCGCGTCGCCGCCCGCTGCAACGCGGTGGCGGCGCCCTGGATCGCTGCCCAGTCCGAATCGACACTCGCCCAAAGCGTCGCGGGAAACGCCGTTTTTGCTGGGCTTTCCGCGCCGAATTTCGCCGCGCGCCGATGAAGACGCGCGAGGCGCCGCAACGGGGCGACCGCTTCTTCGCGCTCGAATTTGGCGCGACCGAGCCACCGCCCCGCCCGTCGCCGCGCCGCCTTGAACTCGGCGCTGGTGAGCCGCGCCCACCAACCGCTGCTCTCCAATATGTCCGCCGTCCGCTCGAGCTCGTCGGGTGCCTCCTCGAATCCATCCTCGGTCACGATCGAGCGCAGCGCGTGCCGCTCGTCGCACAACTCCCGCGCGGCGGCGGCCTCGCGTTCGAGCATCGCGAGGGCCAGCGGATCGACGAGCGTCGCCGAAAGAAGCGCGGCCTGAACGGGCGGCAAGCCACCCAAGGTGGCGAGCGCTTCCGACACGATCGTGAAGCCGCCCGCGCTGCTCGCCTTCAACGAGGCGGCCAGTGCTTCGACGATCGCGACGTCCCGGTCGGCCCCAGCCAATGCCGCGCCGGCCTGCCGCAACTTATCGATATCGGCGCGAAGCGCGGCGGGCGTCGATAAGTTTGCCTCCGCGCCACCCATTGCCGCCTGAAGCGCGGCGACGGCCGCCGCCGACACGGTGCCGGGATCGGTGACGTCTTCGGCCAGGCGGTCGCGCAACCGGCGCCAGCGGCTCGCCTGGGCCAGCAAGCTTCGCGCCTCGGCGCGATGCCCTAGCGCACTGCGCGCGACGCGCTCGTCGATGCCCTCGAACCGCCGAAGGCGGGCGAGCTGCGAGACCGCCTCGGCAAGCGGGCCGTCCGGGCCCGGAACCGCGAGGCCAAGATCGCCGAGCGCATCGGCGGCGGTGGCGACATCCCCCGCGGCGGCGGCGGCGCGACCGGCCGCCGCCAGTTCCTGGCGCTGATCGAATGGCGGCAGGCGAGTGGCGCGGATCCAAGGCGATGGCTGCGCGCCGAGCGCGCCGAAGGCGGTCGCGAAATCGGCGAGCATCGCCCGTCGCTCGGCGAGCGTCGCGGCGTCGAGGGTTTCGGCATCGTCGGGCGTCCACCCCAGCGCCAGCCGGTCGAGCGCTTCACGCGACACCAAATCGCGCAAGGCAATATCGCGCCAGACGAGCTGATAAGCGGTACGGCCCAGCGCGCCGATCGGCGCGCTGATGAGCGCGATATAGCGGCGCAGCAGATCGCGCTTGCGCGCCAGCTCGGCGCGCGCGTCGGCCAGCCGGGCGGCGTTCAGCTTGGGTCGGGCGGCGAGCCGCTCGCGCAAACCGTCATAGAGGCTGTCGCGCTTGGCGGTGTCGCCATGCAGTTCCAGGATGAGCGGCCCCAGCCCCGCTTGCCGCAACCGCCCCGCCACGACGGACAATGCCGCCTGCTTTTCCGCGACGAACAGCACGCGCTTGCCCACGCAAAGCGCCCCCGCGATCATGTTGGTGATGGTCTGCGATTTGCCCGTGCCCGGCGGGCCTTCGATCGCGAGCGGATGGCCCTGGATCGCGTCGATCAGCGCGGCGTGCTGCGAAGCGTCGGCCGGCTGGATCAGCGGCGGCGCTTCGCTCGCCCAGGGTTCGGCATCGATATCGGGCGGGTCGAGCGGCGCCGCTTCGCCTTGCGCGGCGCTTGCCCCCAGCAGGGTCGGCACCAGCGGATGCTCGGCGAACGCCGCCTCGGGCCAAGCCGCCGGATCGAGATCGCGCCAGAGGATCATGCGCGGAAAAGGCAAAACGGCAAGCGTCGCAAAGGATCGCAGCGACAAGCGACGGCCCTGCGCCAACACCGCCTGCAACCGGATGAAATAAGATTCGGGCGTCTCACCGTCGCGCAGGGCCGGCGGCTCCAAGCCCCAATGCTGGCGCATCTTCTCTTGCAGCGCGACATTGACTTCGAGCCCGCCTTCGTCGGCGGTGACCGTATATTCGTAGCGACTACGCACGACGCGCCGCTCCAGCTGCACCGGCAGCGTCAACACGGGCGCGTGGAACGCGGTGTCGGAAGTCTCGTCTTCATACCATTGCACGAAGCCCAGGCAGAGGAAGAGGGTATGAAGCCCCGTCTCGCGCTGGTGCATGCGATAACGGTCGTAAATCGCCTTGAGGCGCTTCTCCAATTCGCGGACCGTCAGCAGCACGCGGATATGATCGTCTTGATGATGGTCGGCGAGGCTATCCTCGTCCGAAGGCTTCAGATCGAAAGACGGGTCGAAACCATGCGCGAGCGCGAGCGCCTTCAGGTCGAGGGCCTTGCCATAGTCGAGCGGCGGCAGGCCGAGCTGCGCGCGCACGCGCTGGCGCAACGCGCGTTCGGCGGCTTGCTGCTTACGGGCATCACCCTCGTCGTCGCCGAGCTTGTCGGTCGCCTCGATGAACTCGGTGTCGGTGAGCCTCGCCCGCTCATAGGCGATGCGAAAGTCGGGGGTGAGTTCGTCGCGCGGCGTCACCTCCTCGTCGGGCAACGCCTCGAAGCGCATCCGGTCGGCGGACAGATGCGCGTGCAGCAGGTCGGGCCGCTCGTCGATGATCCGCAGATGCGTCGTCGCCCGGCCGCCATGTTTGAAGGCGATCAGCGGGTTCTTCTTCGAGAGATCGATCAGCTTGCGGCGCAGGTCGGCGACCGCCTGCTCGGTCCAGCGGCGCTTGTCGGTCATCGGTGGTGCCTTTCGGGCGGGCGGGGACGGGCTCGGGTCGGGCAGCGGCAGCGCGCCCGCGGCGATTTCGGGCGGGTGGCGACCGGATTTGGCGACGGTCGCGCGCGCGACTTCGCGGCGCGACGCCGACGGCCGTCGCCCCGGCCGTGGCGCGACCGGCGCGACCGGCACCGGGGGCGGCGCGAGCACCGCCAGGCGCGCCGTGACCTTCTCCCGCAATTGCCTCGCGCTCGGCACCTGGCGATGCGCGAGTTCGGCGAGAATCAGCTTCAGCTCGGCGGCGTTGGACCAATTGCGGTCCGCCATCGCGCCGAGGTCCGCCGACGTCCGATCGATCAGCGGCCGCTTGCCCATGGAAAACCGTCCCCCAAGGTCATCCTCCCAACCCCAAATCGTCGAGAAATTCGGAGCCCGGGCCGACTCCCGTCACCAGCAAATGGTCGCGCGCGCGGGTGCAGGCGACATAGAGCAAATGCCGCTCGGTCTCATAGGCGGCCTCGAGTTCGCCACCATCGCCGAGCGTCGCCAGCCGCAGCGGATCGGGGAGCACGTCCTCGTCGACCGCCATCACCGCGACGGCGGCGAACTCCAGCCCCTTGGCGTCGTGCATCGCGAGAATCCGCACGCCGTCCGCCGCGCGCCAGTCGAGTCCGGCGGCGCGGACCGCCGCGCGCGCGCGATCGAGTTGCCCTTGCCCCCGGACGAGCACCCCCAATGCCTGCGCCGGCGCCCCCTCCCCCAGCCGCATCGCGAGCCAGCGGCCGACGGCATCGCGCTCCGCCCCCGCATCGGCGAAGAGGCGAATTTCGGGCGCCGGCCCATCGAACACCGATTGCGCGCCCCGCCCCTCCTCCACCCCGTCCGCGTCGACGATCGCGCGCGGCAGCAGCCGGTCGGCGCGCTCGCGGATCTGGTGCGAGGTGCGGTAATTGACCCTGAGCCGATGACTTCGCCCCCGCAGGTCGAGCCCGAGCTTCGCCCAGCTGAACGGCAAGCGGAAGATGCGCTGGCCGATGTCGCCGGCCAGGAACAGCGCGTCGGGCCTCGACGCGGCGAGCGTCGCCAGAAACCGTACCTGCGCGACCGACAAATCCTGCGCCTCGTCCACCACCACATGGCTGAACGGCGGACGGCCGCCGCGCTCAACCCAGGCGGCGAGCGCACGATAAAGATCGGCCCATGTCATGGCGCCGCGATCCGCCAATCGCTGCCGCACGAACGCGAAGACGCCCCAGGCCTGCTCGCGCGCGGCGGCGCCGAGGCGGGTGCGGCGCCCGGTGCGCGGCGTTTTGGCATAGGCATCGGCGTCGGCCACCCCCCAGGCGTCGACCAGCTCCTCCCACTCTTCGAGCAGAAAGGCGGGCGACAGCGTGCCGCCCAGCCCCGCCCGCCGCGCATCCTCGATCGCCGCGCGCGCGAGCGACGGCGGCGCCATTTGCGGCGTTTTCCCGAGGCGCGCGTAAAGTTCATGCGCCGCCTGGTCGAGCGTGCGAACCTCGATCCGCGCGCGCGTGGCCGGATCGGCATCGGTCAGCGTCGCGAGCTTGGCCGACAGCGCCTCGGCGAGCGGCCGCGAAAAGGTGGTGAGCAGCACGCGCGCGCCCGGGTCGTCGCGCGCGATGCGCGCCGCGCGGTGGAGCGCGACGATCGTCTTGCCGGTCCCCGCGCCGCCGGTGACGCGCGCCGGTCCGCGCCAGGCGCGCTCGACGAGCGCGCGCTGCGCGGGGTGGAGGAACACCGTCCACGCCGCCCAGGGCGCATCGAGCGCGGCGCGCAGTTCCTCGATGCCCTCGACCTGGCGGAAGCGCCGCCGGGCGTCGGGATGGGCAAAGGGATCGGCGCCGGGCGCCGCGCGCGCGGCGATATGATCCTCGATCCGCCCGCCGGTCGCGACGTCGAGCAACGCCTCGGCGGCTTCGTCGGGGAGCGACGCGAACAGCGCATCCACGCCCACTTCTTCGGTCTGGCGAACCGCGTCGAGCCAATCGCGCGGCACGCCGATGTTCAACAGGTCGTCGTCGGAAAGGCCCGCGAACGGCCGGTGCGCCGCGATCGGCGGCGGCGCCGGGGCGGTTGCCGAGGACGCCGCCGGCGCCAGCCGCTGCTCGGTGCGCTCGACGATTTCGACCAGCTGCATCGCCCCGGTGCGCTCATGGGGTACGAGCCGCCGGCGCTCGGCCCAGCGATAGGCCTCGTCATGATGCCCCACCCAGGCGAGCAGCGTCCGCTCGCCTTCCTTGTGCAGCACGAGGCGAATGTCCTGGCTGACGCGCGCGGTCCAAAAGCTAGGCGCGGCTTCGACGCGGTGGAGTTGCAGCCCATTACCGCTCGGATCGAGCGCGAGATCGACCGTCGCGATCTTTACCTGCTTTTGCTCGGCGGCGGTGAGCCGGTCGAGCGCTTTGGTGAAGGTGGCGGCGTAGAGGAGGGTCACTTCAGATCGATCGTGGTTTCCAGCGAGCCAATCCCAGCGACGGCCTCGCAAAGCTTTTCATGAATATCTTGCATATTATACCCGGTGCGACCCGTGAGAGCCTCGACTGCTTCCGACATTTTCATCGTATTGTAGCCGGTAAATTCATTAAATTCTCTTCGTAATCCGCGAATTTCATCGATTAGTTCTTCAAGTAAATCGGCGATACGATCCAAATCCGCCATCTCACACCCCCACAACTTTCATCACCTCGTCCCCCAGGTGATTGATCACTTTCACCGCCACCTTGCCCCCCGCCGGCCGCGGGAACGGGCGGGAGCGGGTGCGCTTCAGGCTTTCCCAAGCATCGGCGTCGATCTCCGCCTTCAGCGTGGTCTTGAGTGCTTTATACGGATCGTTCGCGCCGGGGAAATAGGCGTGGCGCACGAAGAAGCTTTCATAATTGTAATCGCTGTCGATGAACCATACCGCGATTTCATCGGCGCTCGTGCTTTCGATCTGGCCGGCCTTGTACATATCGACTCCGGCGACTTCGATCGAGATCATCCCCTCGCCTTCGTCATGCACCTGGATGTCGGGCTCGCCGAACACGGTGAAGAGATTGCCCGCGCCGGTATTGGCCAGATCGGGCATGTGGAGATCGGGGTTGATCCGCGCCTGGAGCACGGTCAGCGCCCCCATCCGGTCGAACTCGCTCGCATGGGCATCGAAATTGAAAGCGGCGGCGATCAACAGGTCGAACCCCGCCTCCATCGCCTCGCGCGCGGCCGCGGTCAGGTCGGCGCGGGCGACGGTGCCATATTCGGGGCCGACCAGAATCGCCGCGCGCCGCTCGGGGCTGTCGGCGAGCGTGTCGCTGGCGCCCTCGGACGCCTGGCGCACCCGCCCCTCGGCGCAGACGAAGCGGCCGGGCCAGGGCTTGATCGCGGAAAACACCAGCCGATCGGCCTTATGCGCCTGTTGCACGCCCGATTTGCGCAAATTGTCGAGCACCATTTCGGCGAAATCGGCGGTCTCGCTGGCGGCGCCCGCCTGGCGGCGGCCCTCGGCGGCCTCGAGCTCGTCGAACAAGCTGTCATCGGTGTCGACGGCGGGGACGCGGTGGGGCGAGAGCGTTTCGACCGTGAACGGCCCCGCGACGCGCACCCGCGCCGGATCGACATAGGGCTGGTCGTAAAGATATTCGGTCTCGGCCTTGGCGGCGATCGAGGCATCGATCTCGCGCTGGCGGGCGATGCGCAGCGACCACCAGGCGCTATGCAGACCGTCGATATTATTTGGCGGGCTTCCCGGCCGATATTTTTCCGGGGTCGCGGGCATGATCTGCGCCCGGATGTCTTTGAGACTGAACGGCAAACCATCAATCAGTTCCGGCGGAACGGCCGTGGCCAACTGCGCCTCTGTCAGCGAGCGGGGCATTTCCCATTCCTCCCACGCCGTGCCCAGCGCCGCGTTGATGCGGGCGCGCAGCGCCTCCAGCTCGGGCTGGAATTTTTCCCAGATCGTGTCGATCTCGGCATTATTGGCGATCGACTTCAAGGTGATGTGCGGCACGCGCTTATAGACGAAGCCCTGGCGCAGCCGGCCATGGGTGGGCGTGTCGGCGGGGACGGTGCGGGTGACTTCGGCTTCCTTCGCCTGCCCCTCGCGACTATCGGCGAGCAGATACCAGGGATAGCGCGCGCCCATGATCCGCGCGCGGGCAAGCGCGAGCGCGACGCGGCTGGTATCGATGGTGATCCACCGCCGCCCCCATTGTTCGGCGACATAAGCGGTGGTGCCCGAGCCACAGGTGGGGTCGAGGACCAGGTCGCCGGGGTCGGGGGTCATGAGGATGCAGCGGGCAATGATCTTTGCGTTCGTCTGAACCACATAAATTTTGTCGGCGGTAAATGATCCCGTACCAACGTCCGTCCAAACATCATTGATAGGTGCAACATTGAAGTCGGTAAGCCTCCGTTGGAACTGGAGACTTTTGTTTCCTGTAATGTATATCCGCGAAGCCTTTTTGAGGCGAGACATACCTGTAAGACTCGTCTTCCAGCCGCCCTTTCCTGGGCCAATTTCTAGCCCATTATATGATAGTTTGAAAGTTGCACTCTCAGGAGAGCTCTGGCTTGTTAAATTATCAGGTCGGAATAAGTGTGCTCCATCGGGCAGAGTTGACTCGCCGGTCAACTCTTCTACCGTAGCTGCACGTTCAAGACCGTCGACGGTAAAGAGGCGCCGATAGAGATACGCGGTCTGCATGTCGGCCTTTTCAAAGTAGAGTTGCCTATACTTTATTGCCGCTTTTGATTTGGCAAACCAAATAACATAGTCGTGCACGCCCGCGAGAGTTACAGTCCCGCCACTAGGGCTACCGGCGCCACTCGTAGTTTTAAGAACTATCTCGCTAACAAAATTCTCATCCCCAAACACCTCGTCCATCAGCGCCCGCACTCGGTGCACATTCTCGTCGCCGATCTGAACGAAAATGCTGCCGCTCTCGGTCAACAAGTCGCGCGCCACGGTCAGCCGGTCGCGCAAATAGCTCAAATAGCTGTGGATGCCGTCGCGCCAGGTGTCGCGAAACGCCTTCACTTGTTCGGGCTCGCGACTGAAATGATCGGCCTTGCCGTCCTTCACGTCGCGGCTCGTCGTGCTCCACTGAAAATTCGAGTTGAATTTGATGCCATAGGGCGGATCGATATAGATGCACTGCACCTGGCCTTTCAGTCCCTCGCGCTCGGCAAGGCTCGCCATTACTTTCAGCGCGTCGCCCAGGATCATCCGGTTCGACCAATGCTGATCATGCGCGTAGAATTCGGTGCGCTGATCGGGCGCGAGGCCGTTGAAATCGGCGAAGAGATCGGGCGCGATCTCAGGCGCGCGGGCGCGCTCGCTCGCGCGCTTCAGATCGTCGATCAGCGCCTTGGGGTGGATTTTCTCCTGAATATAGAGCGGCGGCGCCTCGACGATCAGCTCGGACCAATCCGCCCCATCCTTGCCGCGCCAGACGAGCTGCGGATCGAGATCGGGGTTGCGCCGCGCATAAGCCGCGCGGATCGGCGTCTTCACCTCGGGCGGCACGAACGGCTCGAGCTCGGCGGTGGGCGCATTCCTGCGGCTCGCCTCGCCATGGGTGAGCGTATCGATGGTGAGGGGTTTTTTGGGCATCAGCTACGGTCCATTGGCGCTTGAAAATGAACGATGCGGTGCGTTCGAAGCAGCGCCTTGATCTCTCCAGGTAACTTTGTTTCTGTGACTAGGATCGCAGAAACGAAGTTACCCTGCCGAATGTCCATTGCATCAAGAACCGCTCTATATTTGATACATTGATAAACACCTCTACGAAGATCGATCAAATTGGAGTCTCTTGATTTCACTTCAATTGCTACAATCTGGTCCTTGACGCGATAAACAGCGTCAACTCGGTCTCCAGAGTCTAATACAACTTCAGTTTCGGTGGATGCCTCAGCGTATTTCTGGTTGATATGGCCAGGATTCGCCGTCACCCAAAGACGTAACGCTTTATGATTGACGCCTTCACCGCGACCACTGAAGTCCATGCCATCGTCTTCGCTACCACTCTTACGTTTTATTCTTTCTTGCCGAACTTGTTCGGCGGAAAGTGATTCACCGTAAGCTGATTTATAAAGGGATTGCCAATAATTCTCTGATGCAGCGTAAACTTCTCCTGCCGCCTTATCGAATGTTCGACGCCAAAGGTCAGGATAGACATTCTTTGCATCTTCATGACGCAAACGAGGCTCCTGATAACGGTCGGCCAGAAAACTCCCAGCGCCATCGCTTGGTAGTTCTGTTGCTTGCTCGACTAACAACACATTGAGAAGTGGCACATCCGGGTCGATTTGAATCAGTTTGTCGATCATAGCTCCCGCCGTCCAACCAGTTCGACCCGCACGAGCGATGCGTTCGAAGCCGACTTCACGTTCGAGACGTGCTTTGGCTTCGCCATAGGTAAGGAACGAATTGTCCAAGGCTGTAGCCACAAGCCACCGCATCATGGCTTTGGTCGCAGCGTCAGATGCCAAGTTCTCGTTCGTTTGCCTCATCATTTTTCCTCCTTACCCACCTCATCCAACCACGCTTCCACCTTCGCCGCGAATTCGCTCGCGATCGTCCACACATCGTTGAATTCGGCGAAGCCCCAGCGGCCGAGCGTACCGAGATTGTTCACCCCCGGCACCCATAGGCTGCGCATCGTCTCGGCCTTGTCCTTGTCGTCCTCGTCGCGCGCGCCCTTGATTTCGACGACCAGGTTGAGCGGATCGTCGCGCCCATCGTCGATCCGCAGGATGAAATCGGGGCGATAGCGCCGCGCCTCGCCGCCCGCGCTATAGGGCACTTCGAAGCCGAGATTATGGTTCTTCACCCAGGCCAGCACGCGCGGGTGCCGATCGGCGACGCGGCAGAATTCGGCCTCCCAATCGCTGTCGATCACCGCGAAATTGACGTGGCAGCGCGCGCCCGTCTCGTACCGGTCGCGGCTGGTCATGAAGTTCACGTGCCGGGTCGAGCCCGCGCGATTATAGGGATCGAGCATCGCCAGCACCCGCCCCCCGCCCTCCTGCCCGCGCGTGACGGCGGCGCAGATGCGGTCGGCGACGCGGTCGGCGATGTTGTAATATAGGAGCTGCGCGGGTTGCGTGCCGCCGAGCAGCTTCAGATGATCGGCCATCCAGCGGCGGACGATCGACTTCATCCGCATGATCCGGCCGCCATCGGGCCAGGCGCCCGCCTCGGTCATGCGGCGGCGCACGATCCATTCGGCGAGCTTGAATTGGATGGTCGACAGGCGCGTGTCGGCGAGATGATCGAGCGTGAGATCGGCCTGTTCGCCGATGATGCCGGCGTTCACCGTCTCGGTCGCGCCGACGAGATCGGGGGTGAGTTCGAGCGTCGAATCGGGGGTGAACGCCGCCTCCAGCCGCTCCGAGGGCGGCTCGACGCGATAGCCCTCGACGCGGGGGAAGCGGATTTCGGCCGCCTCGCGCGCGGGCGAGAGCGCTTGGACGAGAACCAGATTGTCGGGCCTTTTGGGCGGCGCGACGACCGGCTGCGCGGTGAAATCGAACGGGATGCCCAGCACATCGGCATATTCCACCGCGAACCGGCCATCGGGCCCCAGCTGATAGCTTTGCCGCCGCAGCGCGCGGCCGATCACTTGCTCGCACAGCAATTGGGTGCCGAACGCGCGCACGCCGAGCACATGGGTGACGGTGTTGGCGTCCCACCCCTCGGTCAGCATCGAGACCGAGACGACGCAGCGTATCCCCTCGCCCAACTGCCCCTTGCGCCCCACGGTGTTCATCACCTCGCGCAGGATTTGGGCGTCGTCGATCTTGTCGGCGGCGGCGCGGTCGCCGGTGCGCTGGATCAGCTCGTCCTTGAACCGGGCGATCTCGGGGCCGGCGGCCTCGCGAAATTCGGGCGAGATCGCCTCGCCGCTTTCCAGCTGTTGGCTGTCGATCAGCAGCGTGCGCATCCGCGGCAGCGCGACACCATCGGGATCGAAATTGCGGAACAGCGCGCATTTGCCGGCCTGGAGCGTGCGGTTGCCGGCCGCGTCCTCGATTTCATAGCCCGCGATATAGTCATGGACGAGCTTGGATGTCGCGGTGTTGTTGCACACGACGATGAACACCGGATCGACGCCGACCCCCGCCTCGCGCCACAGCGCGTGGGTCTTCTCATAATGGCCGTAAAGCGCGTCGATCGCCGACAGCAATTGATTGGGCAGTTTCTGCGGATCGAGCTTTTTGCCCGCGCCGCGCCCTTTTTTCGGCAGATGCTTGCCGACATGTTCCCATAAATTGCGGAACATCGGCGTGTCGCCGCCGGGCAGATTGTCCATCACCGGCACGCGCGGCAGCTTGACGATGCCGCATTCGATCGCGTCCATCAGGCTGAAGTCGCTCATCACCCAGCCGAAGAGCGAGCCTTCGCGATAGCCCGAGCCGCGCAGGAAAAAGGGCGTGGCCGACAGATCATAGACCATCGACACCCCCAGTTCGCGCTTCACCGCCTCCAGCCCGCTGATCCACAGCCGCGCGGCCTCGTTATTCTCCTTCGCTTCGGCGAGTGCTTCGCCCTTCAGCTCCTCGCCGGGCAAGGGCGGCCGCGCGCGATAGCAGTGATGCGCTTCGTCGTTCAGGATGACGATGTTCTTCAGGCCCATCAGTTCGCCCGCGACCCGCCGGATCATCGCGCCGTCGCTCTCGGGGCGCGGCGTCGTCTTCAACGCCGCCTGCTGCACCTTGTTGAGCGGCACTTCGTGCTTTTTCTTGAAGGCGTGATAATTGGTGATGACGATCTTCGCCCGGCCCAGGTCGCCGATCATGTCCTCGGGCACGATTTCGCGCGCGCGGTAATAGCTGTCGGGATCATTGGGCTGCAGAACGCGCAGCCGATCCTTGATGGTGATGCCCGGCGCGACGACCAGAAAACCCTTGGTGAAGCGCTTCGAATTCGGATGGCGGACCGCGTTCAGCGTCTGCCAGGCGATCAGCATCGCCATCACCGTGGTCTTCCCCGCCCCCGTCGCGAGCTTGAGCGCGAGCCGCAGCAACTCGGGATTGGCGGCCGCGTTCGCCGCCTCGAGATGCGCCCAGAAACGCCGCCCCTGGGCGCTGGCACGGGGTGCCACCTCGGCGAGCCAAATCACCGTCTCCACCGCCTCGATCTGGCAGAAAAAGGGGCGCTGGTTGGCGAAATCATGGGTGCGCCAATGGCGGAGCAGCCGCGCCGTAGTGGGGGTTACGTGCCACTGGCTCTCGGGCAGCCGCCGCCAGCTTTCGAGCGCCGAGCGGATGCCGTTGACGATTTCCGTCGGATTATATTCCTCGCCATCGGCATCGGCGAGCAGATCGGCGATCGCGGCGGCCTTGCCCTTGGTCTTTTTCGCCTTGGGGATGGGCGAAACCAGCGCGCTCGGCCGGCGACGCGCGACGATCGCGCTGGTCGGTTGCCCGGCATCGTCCAGGTCCCAATGGCGCGACGGCGCCACATAGGGCGAATTGAGAATGGGGGAGGCGAAGAAAGCGTCGGTCATTCAGCGTTGGCTCCCACAAGCACGTGCATCTCGTCCACGATCCGCGCAAGGCCATCGGTACCAAGCCGCGGCAAGCTCTTTCGAACGACCTTGGCTTGAGAAGCACAATAGTAGAGCGCGCCGCCCCTACTGCTCAACCGTTCCGACAGCGCCGGCACTTGCGTCTGCAAGACGCCGACGATCGAGCGGGTATTGTGGGTCTTGCCAGCCAGAATGACCAGCGGGTGACGTGACCCCCGTTTTTTCCTCCAGTTGGAGCTAGCCCTTCAGAATCTCCTGGGGAACGACGCGGACTCCCCTCGACAAAACCTCGTCAGAAGGGTTCGTCGAAATCAGCTGGCGAACCCTCGTGCCCGAGCCTCCCGGCACGGGCATCAGCATACCATGGAAGAATCCTTCCTTGATCAGGCGCGCCGCATGGTCAGGACGATGCAGCACCACGAGAAGGAAAAACCACAGCAAGCGCTCCTCCTTCGACAAGGTGACTCCTTCTCTCGAACACCAATTGCTCAGCAGCATGTTGCAGAGCATGGGATCCATCGCGACCATCGTGTCATTTGCCCACTCCAGCTCGATATCGGCACTCGCCAAATCCTTGAGCATGTCGACCTCGGGAAGCCTGTATCGAAGCGCCATCGCATCGTCATCGGAGCATGCCACCCGCTCAACGATGCGGTAGGGCAACGGCCCCAAATCAATCGATGACCAACGGGGAAGCGCTGGCGATTGCGAGTCCTCGGCGGGCTCCTCAACCGAGTCCGACGAGAGATCGGTCCCCCCATTCCGAGTCGTTTCCGCATCCTCCATGGGCTCGGAGGCTGAAAGCGAATCATCAGCCAACGCCGGAGCCGCCTCAAGCGAGTCGCCAGGGGCATCAACGGGCGACAAGATAGCCTCTTCCGAAGGCCGTACATTCTCAAAACCGGGCGTCTCTTCCGCCGGAACAGGGTACGACGACGCAGTCGACCCAGTCGAGGCGCCAAACTCCTCGTCCGCCAGATCAGCGTGATATGGAACCGCGTCCACAAGCGCCTGAGCGTCTTGTACCGAAATTCCCTTTAATATGCTCACAACCTCCGCTACCTTTGATTTTCGAAGATTTTGAACCTCTGCGCGGGTCACCCCAGACGCCAAAAGGCGATTGGCAAAAATCGCCATATATCTAGGCGTTTCAGATAGTTCGTCAAAAAGGCGGCGCCTCGCCAAAAGGGATCTCGCCCTCAATCCCTCCCTCTGAACCAGCATTTGTACCAAATATGCCGTAAAGGCCGAAATCATCTGCTCATTCGCATAAAATTGCGCTTCCAGCCTATTTAACAGATTCTCGGTACAAACCCCCTCCAACAGCTCTTCAGGCGGCCGATCCCTCGACCCGCCAAGCGCCTCGAGATCGGCATCCGAGTCGACAGCCTCAGATACCGCCAAACGAGCTTTCTCCAACGAAAATTTAATTTCCTCGGAAATACGGTACAAAATGTCCGCAGGCGAAAGCGAGTCTGGGCCAAGGGTTCGCCCTTCCATCTCCTCGAACATCAGCGCAAGCGATGTCGAAGGGTCAAAAGCCAAGGCAAACCTTTTTAAAATTCCTTTGTTTTTCGATGCCCTACCCCTTTTTCTCGGAGTTTTCTCCGACTTTTTCGAATTATGGTATAACTCCTCACGATCCATGTTTTCCATCCTGTACCGAAAATCACGAAAAATCATCAGCCGATCAAACCAGCCGAATCACGATGTACCGAAATTCGATTAAATGCAAGCAAGGAGCGGCAATCAGGAATTTTCTATAATTTCCGTACAAAGCTTATAAAACGGGAAGATGGAAAAAAACCTGAATTATGGTACAAGAGGTCCGCAGGCGAAAGCGAGTCCGGACCAGGGGTTCGCCCTTCCCGCTCTTCGAACGTCGGTGCGAGCGATGTCGAAGGGTCGAAAGCCAGGGCAATCCGTTTTAAAGTTCGGTTGTTTTTCAGAGTCTTAGTTGGTCTACTCGCGCTTTTCGCCGATTTCTTTGATTTTCGGTACAGCCCCTCTCGATCCCAATTTCGATCTTGTACCGAAAATCAGAAAAATCGAATAGCCGATGTACCATAATTCGATTAAACGCGAGCAAGGCGCATCGGAAGGCCGAAATCGGGAATTTAATAGATTTTCGGTACAAATCCCCTTCAACGGCACTTCAGGCCGCCGATAACTCGACCAGCTCGGCGATTTGAAATCGGCACCCGGTTCTGCGGCCTCAGATGCCTCCAAACAGGCTTTTTCGACCGTTTTCGGAAATTCCTCTGAAATACGGTACAACCTGTCGTCAGGCGAGATCGAGCCTGGACCAAAGGTTCGCCTCTCCCGCTCCTTAAGCATCAGCGCAAGCGGCGTCGAAGGGTCAAAATTCAGCGCGAACCTTCCATTAATTCCACATATTTTTCAATCGTTTACGCCTTTTCATGGGCATTTTCGGCAAATTTTCTGAATTATCGTACAAGCTCTCGCGACCCGCATTTTCCTCTTGTACCGAAAATCGAAAAAAATCAAACAGCCCGTCAAACAGGCCAAATCACGATATACCGAAAGTCGATTAAATACCAGCTGAGCGCCTCGAAAGGCCAAAAATAGCTAATTTCTGGAATTTCGGTACAACCTTTATGACGACTAAAGAGGAAAAGAGCCCGAAAGGCCTCGACCACCCCTCATTTGGGGGTCGAAATTTTTTAGGCGCAATACCGTTAATGTGGGCTAACGCCCACATTAACTGCGCCCCGCCGCTTCGCTCCGGGGTTTGGCTCGCCCCGTTCCAGGGGCGATGAGCACGCGCAGCCGCCGACGACGTCTGCGCGTGCTTTCGGCGCTGCAGCGCCTCGGAGCGGTCGGCCCAGCCTCCCTTGGTCTTGCCACGGCCTTCGGCCGGGCGCCTAGGGACAATTGTCCTTCTCTCCAGAGACGACAGATCGCAGGGTCCGCTCAGGCCTGGAATAAACGTCGGCATTATATCGAGGCGCGGGTCCCCGCTTTCTGAGCACCCGCCAAAACGTCCACCGCGCCGCCGCCAACCATCGGGCGCGCGGCGGCCACTCCCATGCGGCTGAGCAGAAAGACACGATGCGGCGCAGCGCCGCGCCCGAGCGAAAATCGAATGAGGAAAGGGACAAGCGAGTGAGGGGGGAAGAGGGAAAAAGTGAAATTTGCCTCCGCCTCCTGGCTCCGCACGCCGCGCGTCGCGGCGTGTGCCGATTACGGGAGCAACCCATTCGAAAGGACCTTATTTTGTCGAAACTCAGTGTTCAAAAAGCGCGTCGAGATCGTGAACTCGGTATCCGCCGGCGGCCGCCCTTCAATGCGCGGCCAATCTCGGCCGCTGGGCGCGCCGATCGCTCGGCGAGCGGGCCCTATGCGACCCATTACACGGCCACCGCATCGTGGCTTTATATCAACCGGCTGGCGGGTGAGGACCGCTTTGGTCCCGTGCCGGAGGAGTATCTTTTAAAGAACGACCTCATCGCCGCCGGTATGTGTCACCCGCTACAACGCATGCCGGCCGAGCTCAGGACAGGGAACCGCATCTGGCGTGAAGCCGACGAGGCGGCCGCGCTCGAAGGCCCGCATGCCATCTCGGCCACGCATATCGTCGCCGATTTGCCGCCCAACGCCGAGGCCGAGCGGTGGCGCTGGCTCGTCGAGCGCTATTGTTACGACAACCTCGTCGAGCGCGGTATGGTGGTGAGCTGGTCGATCCATGCCAAACCAGATGCCGACGGCGGCTGGGTAACGCCGCCGCACGCGCATCTGCTGTGCACCGCGCGCTTTTGGCGGCCGAACGCGCGACAACGCGACCGGCAAAAACGATGGCTCGCCAATGCCGACCAAATCCGCGTCGCTGAAGATGCGTGGCTCGAGCTGATCGGGCTCAAGCCCGGCACGCCTGCGCTGCTCCGCGCCGTCTGACCTGCCCCACACACCAGAGCCATGTGCGTCCGCCGTTTTGAACGGCGGCGGCCGCGCTCGCTCGCCGTTGAGGAACCATTGCCATGACCTATTATCATCTCGACCCTAACACCGCCGCCGAGCGCCTCGCAAAAGAGCTCGAGCGCGCGCGTGGCTATCGGGTGCTCCGCGCGCTGCCCACCATCGAGCAGATCTGGTGCCGAAGCATGCCCCTTCCCACGAAGACGATCACGCTCGGCGTGCTCGACACCGAGACGACCGGCCTCGATCCCACCGATCATAAGATGATCGAGCTCGCCCTTGCGAAACTCACCATCTGCGCGGCGGCAGGCGATGTGGTGAACGTCGGGCCCGCGACGTCGTGGCTCGAGGATCCCGG
This sequence comes from Proteobacteria bacterium SG_bin6, assembly GCA_002083435.1. Classification (GTDB taxonomy): domain Bacteria; phylum Pseudomonadota; class Alphaproteobacteria; order Sphingomonadales; family Sphingomonadaceae; genus Sphingomonas. The sequence continues at coordinate 31,699 of LWDJ01000004.1, forward strand.
CGTGCCGCTTACCCCGGAAATCGAAGCGCTGACCGGGCTGACCGACGCTGAACTGGCGGGGCAGCAGTTCGACGAGGGCGAAATCGCGCGCGCGCTCGCGAATGTGGACGTGATCGTCGCGCACAATGCCGCGTTCGACCTGCGCTTCTTCCGCCAGCGCTTTCCCGGGCTCCGCTATCCATGGGCCTGTTCGATGACCGAAATCGATTGGCCGGCGCACGGTCTGGGCGGCGTGGGCAACAATGTCTCGGGCCTGCTCACCTCGGCGGGCCACTATGTTGCTCACGCGCACCGCGCCGGACCGGACGCCTGGGCGCTGCTCTGCCTGTTGGCGATGCCGGCGAGCGAAGGCCGCGCGATCGCGGCGCATTTGGTCCAGAAAGCCAAGCGCCCGTCCGCGCGGTTGTTCGCCGACCGCGCCCCGTTCGAGCTCAAGGATCGGCTGAAAGCCGCCGGCTATCGCTGGTCACCGCTGGAACGCGCGTGGTGGACCGAAGGCGAGCCCGAGCGAATGGCGAACGAAGCGACGTGGCTCACCTCACTCCATCCGGCGGTCCGGCCCCGGACGGTCGCGGTGGACTGGTATAGCCGCCACCTTGGCTAGGCGCTGAGCGTCGACGGCGGATGGTTCGGCCGCCTCCTCGGGCGCCGCCCGCAGCGGGCCTGCAGGCCCAATCTCTTCAGTGATTTGACAATTGATCCAATTGGTAGATGGAAAAGATATGCATCTCGAACTGCGCCCCAGGCGGAGTTTACAGGTCCAAAAGCTAATTATCCTTTAACGCGCGCTGAGCGCGTCAAAAGATTTTTTTCTTCAACAATTCGGATCAACAAAACGGTTTCCAGCTTCGGGCGATCTGCGCCCGCAGCTGCGCGGCGCGTGACGGCGCCGTTTGGATTTCCCGTTTTCCAACCCGTGAATTGCCCTGCGATGTGTGGGGAAAATGCCTCAAATAGGAAGGAAATAAGATGACCAAGCTCAGCGATCAGCAGCTCGCCGCCAATTATATGGGCGCCGTGGCCCACCTCCTCGGCGGCGCGCCCGGCCGCCACCTCGAATTTATCGATAAGGTCGAGCTGATTTTAAGCGGCAGCGAGCCGCACGCACTGCGGCTCATGCAGTTCACCAAAAGCGTCCGCGAAACCGGTCGCCCAGTGATCTGGATCCACCACACCAAAGAGACGCCGCAGATCCCGCAAATCGGACTGGTGGCCCAGGCCGGTGCCCAAGTCCACGTGATCGAGAACTGCATGCTATGGTCGACACCGAATGGCCTAACCACGCGCCTCGTCCCTGACAATTTCAGAACAGGCGCATTCGAGTTTGACGACCAACTGCGGCTGAACCACCGGTCAAAGGCGCCAGCGCGCAGCATCCAGGGTGCACGGGCCGGTATCGTCCGGGCCTATCGGCGGCTGCTCCAGCTCGAGCAGGAGCAGCTCGAGCGCGGCGAGGCCTTCGCCCTCCCTCAACTCGCTAAGGCCGCCTAACCGGGGGCGCCGGGCCGCGCGCGGCCCGGCGCCACGCCCGCCAAATTCATCGGTAGAAGGAATGTGATACGCTCTGACGTCATGGCGTGGATGGTCCCTGCCCTTGCCCGCTGGAAGCAGCGCGAGGACGGCCTCGAGGAGCCCCGAAGCGCCGCCACTCAGCCGGACGCAGGCAGAGCGAGAAATACGGAAGCTCCGGAACGAGTTCCACTAGCCGGCTGACCCAAGGCAGCAGCAGCTTAAGATCGGGGTCTTCGCGATAAATGTCCGATGTTATGTCGCCGACCTCGTGGCCGACAATCGCTTGAGCCAAAGGCTTGGGACAGCCCACATCGTCGAGATGCGTAATGCAGCGCGACCGGATCGACCGCACATCAACGTCTTTTCGCCCGTGCTTACGGCTAGTTCCATTGGGAAACATCGTTGCACGCCACGGCTCGAACACTTTGTCATAAAAGTTGTGGTCAAACGACAGCGTGGGGTGTTTGAACTCGGGGAATAGGGCGCGGTGGCCGCGCGCTCGCATTGCACGTACATAGTCGACAAAACCAAGCCGCACGAGCAGCGGGCTGATCGGCACCTTTCTGTCGGATGCAGCGGTCTTGACCCGGCGAAGGGCGTTCACCCTGAAATGTAAATACGGAACCTCAGCGTTATCGAAGATATCGTCCAACGCCAGGCCGCAACCCTCGTCAGATCTGCAGCCATGTAGCACGATGATCAGCGGCGCCCAGTACCACGCGTCGTGATAGATCATGTCGCCCGGCTTAAAGCGCTCCCAGAGACCGGCACAGCCATACCAGATCGGCGCTTCGAAAGCGCGCCTGAGATCGGCTGTCTCCCAAGCAGCCAAAGCCTGATTCTTCTTTCGACCGGCACTGTGTCGAGTGGCTCTATTTTTGGCCGTTTTGGCGATACCTTTCCGAATAGCTCTGAAATTCAAACCTGTAGGGTGAGGATATCCTGACGTTTCGGCAAAGGTCACAAGTGCGGACAGCCATGTCATATGCTTATTCTGTGTCACCGCCGCCAAGCCGACAGTCGGGAGCCTGTCGGCCTCGGCCACGACAGGGTCCAGAGCCCACGCATCACGAAGCACCGCCCCCCGCTCCAGCGCCTCTTCGATACTCTCCTGAGTATCCTCGCCCGTCACGGGGTCCTTTCGGACAAAGCCGTAGCGTGTCGGCAACCGCGCAAAAAGCGCGACCGTTCGCGACAGGTGTTGCTGGCAGATGCCAGCGAATGAGATGTCGCCATTTGCCGCCACGAACAATTTTACGGCAGCGTCGACGTCGCGACGCCGATCAGGATCCCAGCTACCGTCGTCGATCTTCGCCTCTAGGGCGATCTTGGCGAGTTTGGTAATCGACAGTTCGGGCGTTGCGCTAGGGACGGCAAGGCGGAGCGGTGGCGGCGGCAAAATCGGCGCTGCTTCTGGCATTTCCTGCTGCGCGCGTTGCGCTGCGGCATCATGGGCCGGCGGCTCGACCCCGAGCAGACCGAGCAGGTTGCCCGGCAGCGGCGGCACGGAACCGGGCGCAATCGGCTTGCCCATGAGCTCGGATGCTTCAAGGCAGGCGTTTCGATAAGCGGCTGCCACGACCCGGCTGACGGCGGCCAGGTTGACATCGTTGGGGTACACGCCCGCCTCGCGCAGATAGGTGCTGATCTGCTGCGGCGTGATCGGAAGGTCTCGCCGATGGAGCGCCAGCCTATTGTAGACGTCAGTGGCTTCTGCCTCGGAGAGCCCGGCGGTGACCAGCTCGGCGCGAAGCTCTTCGTTTGGCTCGGGGGGGCGGGCACAGCCCGCCAAGACGGTGAAGAGGCGCGCATAGATCAGATTGGCTTTCGCATGCCCTTCCGCCAGCATCGGCGTGGCGGCTTGCTTGACGATGATCCGGTCGAGCTCTTTCTTGTAGGCAAGGGTATAGACGCTGACCAGATCTTGCTGCGTCATGTCAGGCCTAAGGTTCATTGCCATGGCGCTTGCCACCGTCGAAAGCTCCAGTTCGAGATAGGCCGCACGCGCTTTCGCCTCCTGCACGCTGGCCGTTCTCAGTGAGATCCGGATTGTTATAGGACGGTGGGTGGCATCGCCGAAAGGAAGGTTCCGGCGCCACCAGTAGACGGCGCCGCGTCGATAGACGGCCATTGCTCCAGCTCCCGCGGCACAGCGGGGGGCACAATCGACCGCACAATTGTGCGTATTTGATTCGCAACCATTTCCCGCCTCGGGTCAAAAGGCGCGGTTTTCGGCTGTTTTTGCTGCCAAGGGCTGGAAATGGTCGGGGAGAGAGGATTCGAACCTCCGGCCCCTGCCTCCCGAAGACAGTGCTCTACCAGGCTGAGCTACTCCCCGACGGAGTCCGGACCACGTTGCGCTTCGGGAAGCGGTCCGGCTTGAGCTTGGAGGCGGGCCTATAGCCAGCACCGCGGGCCCGCGCAAGCGGCAATCAGTCGGCCAGCGCGGCGAGCAAAGCGGCGATGCTGGTGAACTTCTCGCGCGGGGCGCCGGCGCGGGCGCGGGCGATCTCGGCGGCCTCGATCCGCTTCCAGTCGCGGAACGTCACCACGTCCACCCCGCGCGCCGAAAGCAGCGCGTCGAGCCCCGGGCGGCCCGGCTTGCCGCTGTCCTCGGCCACATCGGCGGCGATGTGATCGGCGATCAGGAAGCCGTCGGGACGGTTGGTGCCGATCGTCCCCGTCGGCCCGCGCCGCGCCCAGCCGACCGCGTAGAGCCCCGGCGCCACCCGCCCGTCGTGATTGGCGAAGCGCCCGGCGCGCGCGTCATAGGGCACGCCCTCGATCGCCGGGGTGCGATAGCCGATCGCGGCGACCACCAGGCTCGCGGGGATGGCATAGGTCTCGCCGGTGCCGACCACCGCCGCGCCCTCCAGCCGGGTGCGCTCGACGATCACCCGCTCGACCCGGCCCGCGCCCTCGATCGCGCGCGGGGCGGCGAAGAAATCGAAGGCGATTTCGATCGGCTTGGCCGCGCGCCCCTCGGCGAAGCCGCGCAGCAGCGCGACCGATTTGCGCTGCCCGGGTTCGAGCGCGGCATCGGCCTCGCACGGAGGCAGGTCGGCGGGATCGACGCGGGGCACCGCGCGGGCGAGTTCGCCCAGCTCGGCGAGTTCCTTGGGCGTCATCGCAATCTGGTGCGGCCCGCGCCGCCCGAGGACCGTGATGCGGCGCGTGCCGGCGCGCTCGAGCGCGGCGAGCGCATGGCTGGCGATGTCGGACCCCGCCAGTTCCTCGGGCGTCTTGGCGAGGATGCGCGACACGTCGAGCGCGACATTGCCCATGCCGATCACCACCACCTCACCCCCGGCGAGCGGTGGATCGAGCGCTTCGAAATCGGGATGGCCATTATACCAGCCGACGAACGCCGCCGAGCCGAACACCCCGCGCAGATCGTCACCGGGCACGCCGAGCGCGCGGTCGGCCGGCGCCCCGGTCGCCAGCACCACCGCGTCGTAGAGCGTGTGGAGTTCGGCGAGGCTCACGTCGCGCCCCAGCCGGACATTGCCGACGAAGCGCACCGTGTCGCTCAGCGCCACCGCCTCATAGCGGCGGGCGACGCCCTTGATCGATTGGTGATCGGGGGCGACGCCCGAGCGGATCAGGCCGTACGGCACCGGCAGCTGATCGATCACGTCCACCCGCACGCCCTCGCCGAACTGCTTCTGGCACGCCTCGGCGGTGTAATAGCCGGCCGGCCCCGAGCCGATGATGGCGATGTGGCGCATAGGTCTCTCCCTTGGGCGGAGCGTAGCGCGGCGGGCGGCGGGCGCAATGGCTCCCAGGGCTTGTTCTAGCGCCGCGCTTTCACCAGCAGGTGCCGGGCGAGCATCAGCGGTGGCATCCGCAACAGGTGCGAGCGCACATAGAAGCCGAAACGCAGCAGCGGGCGGGTCGGCCGGCCCCAGCCATCGCGCGCGGTGAGGCGCGCGCTGAACAGCGAGGCACCGCCCGGTTCCTCGCCAAACAGCCCCCGCGCCAGCCGCAGCGCGCGCGCGACCGGCAGGCTCAGCTGATGGTGCGCGGCGCGCTCGGCGAGCCCGTCGCCGCCGAACTCGCCGAGCAGGCAGTGAATGTCCCACAGGTTGCGCAGGCCGCCCGCCAGGTCGCCATCGGCGAGCAGGTGCGCGGCGGCGTGGCAGATCATGTCGTTGGGGGCGAGCACGCGCAGCCCGTTGCCGAGCGGCACGCTGTCGGCGATCATCGCCTCGGCATCGGGGGTCGGCCGCGCGGTGAGCGGCAGGATGGTGTGGTGAACGTCGATCATCCGGTCGCGGGTCTGGTGGATCAGCGGCGGCAGCTCGTGCATGTGGGTGCGGTAATAGGCGTCGTCATAGGGATCGGGCTTCACCCATTCCCACCCCGCGCCGAGCAAAGCCGCCTCCACCCGGTCGAGCGCGGCGCGGGGCACGAGGATGTCGAGATCGCCGATCGAGCGCCCCACCCCGCCGGCGAGCCCGGCGGCGACGAAGGCGGTGCCCTTCAGCAGCACCACCGGCACCCCGAGCGGGGCGAGCGCGCGGCGCGCCATCTCCGCTTCCCATAAGGCGGCGCGGCGCTGCTCCTCGGCCGAGGCGCGCGCGGCGGCGAGCAGGGTCGCGACGCGCGGCGGCAGATCGAGGCCGTGGAGGCGGTGGGCGAGCGTGCCGATCACCTGCTCGGCGCGGGCGGTGGCGAGCAAGGCGGTCCAGTCGGCGCCGGTAAGGGGGGCGGTGCTGGCGGGCTCGCGCAGCGCCTGGACGAGCAGGCGGGCGTCGGGAGCGATTGTCCCGCCGCCACCCTTCCCCGGCGAAGGCCGGGGCCCAGTCGCGGGCGGTTTCGTCATCGCGCTACCGGCGGGCGCGGGCCGGGATGCTGGACCCCGGCCTTCGCCGGGGACGGTGGCTTGGTTCAACGGCAGTGCTTCCGCCAGCGCCGCCACCTGCGCGATCGCGGTCGCGGTGTCGGGATAGTCGATCGCGACCGCCGGCACACCCCGCACCAACTCGGTCAGCGCCGCGAAGCCGCGCTCGCCGAGCGCGACATAGTTGGTCGAGGCCTGCGTCAGCCGCACGAACGCCTCGCTCGCCGGCACCGGGCGGCGGGCGGCGGCGGCGCCGAAGCGCGGGAACAGGATCGCCGCCGGGCGCGCGGGCACCTCCATCGCCGCGAGCGCCGCCGGATCGGGCAGCAGATGGCGGATATTGCCCTTGGGGGTGCCGGTCAGCAGCGGCCCCCAGCGCGCGGCCGGCACCTCGGCGGCGAGCAGGTCGATCGCCGCGTTCTTCAGGCTCACCGGGCGCGGAAACGGCCAGAGCAGGCCGTCGTCCAGCCCCAGCAGCGCGAACTCGTCCCCCAGCAGCCGCCAGCCCCGCAGCGACAGCAAAGCGGCGAGCGTCGATTTGCCCGCGCCCGACTCGCCGGTCAGGATCAGCGCCCGCCCGTCGCGCTCGACGACGCCGGCGTGGAGCAGCAGATAGCGCCGCTCGCCGAGCGCCAGTTGCAGGTTCATCCCCATTTCCGCCGCCAGCAGCGCCTGGGCGAGCGGCAAGGGCGCGGCATCGGCGAGCCAATAGTCGCCGCTGATCGTCACCGCCGGGCGCAGCCAGCGCCGCCACGGGCGCGGCGCCGCCAGCCGCACGCTGTAATCGGCGAAACCGTCCTCGGGCGCCGGGTAATCGCGATAGAGCCCACGCAGCGTCGCGATCGGCGCGGCCCAATCGGCGCCGACCCGGAACCGCACCGGCCCGACGCGCAGCGTGACCGCGTGCCTCACCCGGCGATCACCTCGACCAGCCCCGCAGCGACCAGCTCGGCGAGCCGCGCCTCGAGCGCCTCCACCCCGCCCGCCAGCTCGAACCGTTCGCCCAGCCGCGCGTGCAGCGTCGCCAGCTCCATCGGCTCGGCGAGCGTTTCCAGGATTTCGGGCGCGGGCGCGCTCAGCAGATGGGTGATGCCCGAGGCGCGGTGATACACGAGCGCCAACCCGTCGAGCGCCACCGTCCGCAGCGCCGCGGGCGCCGCCGCGCGGTACATCAGCCGCGCGGCATCTGCAGCGAGGCGAAGCAGGTGAAGCCGCTCGTCCCCTGCTGCAGGCGGCGGATATATTGCAGATAGGCCTGGCTGCGCTCGTAATCGGTGCCCGGCAGATTGGCCTGCCCAGCGAGCGCCTTCTTCACATCCTCGCCCTTGAACGGCGTGCCCGCGCCGGGAAAGGCGCCCGCGGTCCCCGCCGGCACCAGCTGGCCATCGGCGGCGATATATTGGCCGGCGCGCGCCGGATCGGGCACCGGAATCTCGCAGGTGAGCACCGAGGCGGCGGTCTGCGCGAGCGCGGGGCGGATCGAGACGATGGCGGACGCGCTCACCGCGCCCAGCATCAGCGCGCGCCGCGTGGTCTTGCCCGGCTGTTCGTCGTCCTGCATCGCCCACCCTTGTCGGCGACAAGCCCTTTCACAATCGTGAAACCTTCGCAAGCCACGGGCGAGACTTGCACCGTCCCGATTTAGGCTAGACTGTTCGCCCATGCCGCATCCCTTCACCCTTCGCACCCTGGTCGCGCTCGGCGTGGCGGTGGTCGCGATCGTCGCCGGCACGATGTTCGGCGGCGGTGTGGAGGGGGTGACGGTGATGCTCGTCGGCACCGTCGCCGCGGTGCTGACCGCGGCGGGCACCGGCGAATCGGACGCACCTCCCCCGGCCCCCGCCCCCGAACCGCTCGCGCCACCACCCGATGTGCGCGAGCTGCTCGAGGCGATCGGCGAGCCGATCCTGCTGATCGAGGAAGGCCGCGTCGCGCAGGCGAACAGCGGCGCGCGCGCGCTGCTCGGCGGGCACATCATCGGCCAGGACGCGCGGCTCGCCATCCGCCACCCCGCCGCCGCCGAGGCGCTGACCGCGGCGGCGCTCCCCGACCGCGGCGCCCCCGATCCGGTCAGCCTGGTCGGACTCGGCACGATCGACCAGCGCTGGGAGATGCGGCTCACCGCGCTCAGCGACGGGCGGCGGGTGGTGCATCTGATCGACCAGACCGCGCGCGACGCGGCCGAGCGGATGCGCGTCGATTTCGTCGCCAATGCGAGCCACGAGCTGCGCACTCCGCTCGCCTCGATCCTGGGGTTCGTCGAGACGCTGTCGGATGACAAGGCGGGCGCCGATCCGCAGGTGCGCGCGCGCTTCCTGAACGTGCTGCTGGGCGAGGCGCGGCGGATGCAGCGGCTGGTCGAGGATCTGATCTCGCTCTCGCGGATCGAGGCGGACAAATACCGCCTGCCCGCCACCCCGGTCGATCTCGCGCTGCTGATCGAGGAGGTTCATGCCGAACTCGCCGACGGGCGTGACCCGCGCACCGAAAATCTGATCGGCGAGATCGACGCGGGCGTGCCCGCGGTCGCGGGGGATCGCGCGCAGCTGAGCCAGTTGCTCCACAATCTGGTGGGCAACGCGATGAAATATGGCCGCGCCGGCACCCCGGTCGTCACCCGGCTGTGGCGCGACACCACCGGCATGGTGCGGATCACGGTGGCGGACGAAGGCGAAGGCATCCCGCCCGAACATCTGCCGCGGCTGACCGAGCGTTTCTACCGCGTCGACGCCGGGCGCAGCCGGGGCCTGGGCGGCACCGGGCTCGGCCTGTCGATCGTCAAGCACATCGTCGAGCGCCACCGCGGGCGACTCGATCTGCACAGCGTCGTCGGCAAGGGCACCACGGCAAGCATCGCGCTGCCGCCAATCGCCAATCCCTCCGCCCCGGAAGCCGCGTCATCAAAAGGAAACATAAACGTCACAAAGGCGCGTGCTTCGGGGTGATAGCGCCGCGAGCGGGGTTCCGGATGGGAGAACGGTCATGCGGCTGAAGCTCGGGTTCATCACCCTGGGGCTGGCGGTGCTGGCGGGGTGCAACGATCAGGCGGCGAGCGGCGGCGCGGGGTCGCGCGACCAGATTCGCATCGTCGGCTCGTCCACCGTCTATCCCTTCTCCACCCTGGTCGCCGAACAGTTCCGCACCCAGAATACCGCTTTCAAGGCGCCGGTGGTCGAACAGGGCGGCACGGGCGCGGGCGCCAAGCTGTTCTGCGCGGGGCTGGGCGCGGCGCATCCCGACATTCTCGACGCTTCGCGCCGGCTGACCGCGAGCGAGTACAAAAGCTGCGCCGACAATGGGGTCGACCGGGTGATCGAGGTGCAGATCGGCCTCGACGGCATCTCGCTCGCCGAGTCGACCAACGGCCCCAAGCTGCGACTGAACCCGTCGGACATCTATCTGGCGCTCGCCGCCAACCCGATGGGCAAGACGAACACCGCCAAAACGTGGAACGAGGTGAACCCGGCGCTGCCGGCGATTCCGATCCAGGTCTATGGCCCGCCCTCCACCAGCGGCACGCGCGATGCCTTCGCCGAAATCCTGATGGAGCGCGGCTGCCTGGCGATCTTCCCCGAGTCGCTGAAGATGCGCGAAAAGGAGCCGGACAGGTTCAAGAAGCTGTGCCACGAAATCCGCAGCGATGGCCCCTGGGTCGATGCCGGCGAGAATGACAATCTGATCGTCCAGAAGCTGCAGTCCAACCCCGATGCGGTGGGGGTGTTCGGCTACAGCTATCTCGAACAGAACCCCACCACCTTGGTCGGGGTGCCGGTGGGCGGGGTCTCCCCCACTTACGAAACCATCGCCAATGGCCATTATCCGGGATCGCGCCCCTTGTTCATCTATGTGAAGAAGGCACATCTCGACGCGGTGCCGGGGCTGCGCAAATTCGTCGAGCTGTACGCGACGCTGTGGAATCCGAACGGGCCGCTCACGCGCCGTGGCCTGATCGCGGGGGCGGCCACGGTGCGCGCGGCGTCGAAGAAGATCATCGAGGATGGCACCACGCTCGATGGCTCGACTCTGAACTGAACCGCCTTGAAGATGAACGCGGGAGAGCGGGCGGCGGCCTGCTCTCCCGCCGCTTATTTGCTGATACGGATTGCCTTTGTCGACTTTCGCCCTTCTGTTCCTGGTGACCGGCCTCGCCCTGATCGGCGCGCTCACCGCGCGCGTGCGCGCGGTCGCGTTCCGGCGGGGATCGAGCCGGCGCTTCAGCTCGCTGCCGTCGCACCACGCGACCTATGTGGCGCTGTGGACGCTGCTGCCGGCCCTGCTGTTCCTGATCGTCTGGTCGAGCGTGACGCCAGGGCTGGTGACCGACATGGTGATCGCCTCGCCGCTCGCGCATGATCTGCCGCCGCCGGGGTTCGAGCGCGGCGCGGTGCTCGGTCAGGCGCGCGCCATCGCGCAGGGGCAGGCGATCGCCGGGGCGAACCCGCTCGCGCTGCGGCTCGCCCCCGCTTATGCTGCGGTGCAGGCGCGCTATGACTGGATCGCGACCGCGCTCGCGCTGGTGCTGACGCTGGCGACCGGCGCCTTCGCTTATCTGCGGGTGAAGCCCGACTTCAGCGCGCGCACCCGGATCGAGCGGGTGGTGATGGCGGGGCTGCTCGCCGCCTCGCTCATCGCGGTGCTGACGACGCTCGGCATTGTCGGCTCGCTGCTGTTCGAATCGGCGCGCTTCTTCCAGATGGTGCCGATCACCGAGTTTCTGTTCGGCACCCACTGGGCGCCGCAGGTGATCGACCCCGCCCATCCCGGCCGCGCGCTGGGCGCGGTGCCGCTGTTCTGGGGCACCTTTTTCATCGGCGCGGTGATCGCGATGGTGGTCGCGATCCCGCTGGGGCTGATGAGCGCCGTCTATCTCTCGCAATATGCGGAGCCGGCGGTGCGGCGCTGGATGAAGCCGATCCTGGAGATCCTCGCCGGCGTGCCCACGGTAGTCTATGGCTATTTCGCCGCCTTGACCGTGGCGCCGGCGGTGCGCGATCTGGCGGTCGCGCTCGGCTTTCGCTTCGCCAGCTCGGAAAGCGCGCTCGCGGCGGGGGTGGTGATGGGGGTGATGATCATTCCCTTCGTTTCCTCGATGGCCGATGATTCGATCGCCGCGGTGCCGCAATCAATGCGCGACGGATCGCTGGCGATGGGTGCGACGGTTTCGGAAACCATCAGCCGGGTGCTGATCCCCGCCGCGCTGCCCGGCGTGGTCGGCGGGGTGCTGCTCGCGGTGAGCCGCGCGATCGGCGAGACGATGATCGTGGTGATGGCCGCCTCGGGCGCCGCGACGATCAGCCTCAACCCGTTCCAGAGCGCGACCACGGTCACCAAGCAGATCGTCGACCTGCTGACCGGCGAGGCCGAGTTCGACAGCCCCAAGACGCTCGCCGCCTTCGCGCTGGGCCTCACCCTGTTCGTGATCACCCTGCTGCTCAACATCGTCGCGCTCACGGTCGTGAAGCGCTACCGGGAAGCTTATGAATAACCCCGCCCCCCGCACCGATTGGCGCGCGCCGGCGATGGCGCGACGGGTGAAGCGGCGCTACGCGGCCGAGCGGCGCTTCCGCCTGCTCGGGCTGTTGGCGGTGGTCGCCTCGGCCGGGTTCCTGGCGTTCCTGCTCGCCAACATGGTGATGAACGGCGCGCAGGGCTTCGTGCAAACACGACTCGTCATTCCAGTGGATTTTGCGCGCGCGGCGCTGCCCCTCGATGGCGCGAGGCTGCGCGGGCCGGGCGCGGAACTGGCTTTGGCGGGCGCGGGACTGCCCGAGCTTGCCACAAGCGCGGCCACCGAGGCCTATGGCGAGCGCGGCGCGGCGATGATCGCGGACAGCGGCTGGACCGTGCTGCGCGACGCGCTGAAGCGCGATCCGGGCCTGCTTTCGCGCCGCGCGCTGATCGCGATCCCCGCCGCCGCCGCCCTTGACCAGGCGGCGAAGGGCCGCGGCGCCCCCGCCGACCGCGCGCTGATCGACCAACTCCGCGCCCAAGGCCGAGTCGAGACGGGGGTGAGCCTGCCCTTCCTGTTCGGCTCAGACTCGACCGATCCGGTGCAGGCCGGCATCTGGGGCGCGCTGAAGGGATCGCTGTTCACCATGGCGGTCACGCTGCTGCTCGCCTTCCCGGTGGGCGTGCTCGCCGCCTTGTATCTGGAGGAATACGCCCCCCGCAACGCGCTGACCGACTTCATCGAGGTGTCGATCAACAATCTGGCGGCGGTGCCCTCGATCATCTTCGGGCTGCTGGGACTGGCAGTGTTCCTCAACCTGTTCGATCTGCCGCGCTCGGCCTCGATCGTCGGCGGGATGACGCTTGCCCTGATGACGATGCCGGTGATCGTGATCGCCGGACGCAACGCCATCCGCGGCGTGCCGCCCTCGATCCGGGATGCGGCGCTGGGGGTGGGCGCAAGCCCGATCCAGGTGGTGTTCCACCATGTTTTGCCGCTCGCGCTGCCCGGCATCCTCACCGGCACGATCATCGGCATGGCCCGCGCGCTCGGCGAGACCGCGCCGCTGCTGATGATCGGGATGCGCGCCTTCATCGCCACCCCGCCCGACAAGCTCACCGATCCCGCCACGGTGCTGCCGGTGCAGATTTTCCTCTGGTCCGACGAGATCGACCGCGCCTTCATCGAGAAGACGAGCGCGGCGATCATCGTGCTCCTGGTTTTCCTCCTCGCGATGAACAGCGTTGCCGTTTATCTGCGCAACAAGTTCGAGACCCGCTGGTGATGACCCCCTCCCCCCGCCGCGCGAAGATGACGGCGCGCCATGTCAACGTCCATTATGGTGACAAGCAGGCGATCAACGACGTCTCGATCGACGTCGAACTCGATCATGTCACCGCGCTGATCGGCCCGTCGGGCTGCGGCAAATCCACCTTCCTGCGCACGCTCAACCGGATGAACGACACCATCCCCAGCGCACGGGTGGCGGGCGACATTCTGCTCGACGGCGAGAATATCTTCGCGCCCGAGATGGACGTGGTGCAGTTGCGCGCGCGCGTCGGCATGGTGTTCCAAAAGCCCAATCCCTTCCCCAAGAGTATCTATGAGAACGTGGCCTATGGACCGCGCATCCACGGCCTCGCCGCCGGGCGCGCGCAGATGGACGCGATCGTCGAGCAATCACTGCGCCGCGCCGGGCTGTGGGACGAGGTGAAGGACCGGCTTTCGGACAGCGGCACCGCGCTTTCCGGGGGCCAGCAGCAGCGGCTGTGCATCGCCCGCGCGATCGCGGTCGACCCCGAAGTCATCCTGATGGACGAACCCTGCTCGGCGCTCGATCCGATCGCGACCGCGAAGATCGAGGAACTGATCCATGAGTTCAAGGGCCGCTATGCGGTCGTGATCGTTACCCACAACATGCAGCAGGCGGCGCGCGTTTCGCAGCGCACCGCGTTTTTTCACCTGGGGCAGTTGATCGAATATGGCGCGACCAGCGACATCTTCACCAACCCGCGCCAGGAACGGACCAAGGACTATATCACCGGCCGCTACGGCTGAAGGGAGTTTCGGTGGAGCATACCGTCAAGGCGTTCGACGACGACATCACCCGGCTGCGTGGCCTGATCGCGCAGATGGGGGGGCTCGCCGAACAGGCCATTATCGGCTCGATGCAGGCGCTGCAGCGCCATGATCTGGAGGGCGCGGCGGCGATCGTCGCCGGCGACAGGCGGATCGACGGACTCGAGCAGGAGGTCGAGCGGCTGGCGGTGCAGATCATCGCGCTGCGCGCCCCGCTGGCCGACGATCTGCGCGAGGTGGTCGCCGCGCTCAAGATCGCGAGCGTGGTCGAGCGGATCGGCGATTATGCCAAGAACATCGCCCGTCGGGTCGCCGCGATCGAGGATCATGGCGATATCGAGCCGCTCTCGGTGCTCCCCGCCATGGCGCATATGGCGAGCCAGATGGTGCACAATGTGCTCGACGCCTTCGCCGCGCGCGATCCCGACGCGGCGATCCGGGTGAGCGAAAGCGACCGCGCGCTCGACGATTTCTATAACAGCCTGTTCCGCGTTCTCGTGACCTACATGATGGAGAATCCGGCCAGCATCGGCCAGGTCGCGCATCTGCTGTTCATCGCCAAGAATCTGGAACGCGTGGGCGACCACGCGACCAACGTGGCCGAGATGGTTTATTACGCCGCGACGGGCGTCCATATGGGCGAGCGCGAGCGCGGCACCGCACCGATCGTCTGACGGGAGGCTGGGATGGCACGCGCGAAAATGTTGCTGGTGGAGGACGATGCCTCGCTCGCCGAGTTGCTCGTCTGGCACTTCAAGCGCGAGGATTTCGACGTCAAGCAGACCCCCGATGGCGAGGAGGCGCTGCTGCTGGCGAAGGAGGCGACCCCCGACATCGTGTTGCTCGACTGGATGGTGGAGGGGCTGTCGGGGATCGAGGTCTGCCGCCGGCTTCGTCGAATGCCCGAAACTGCCAATGTCCCGATCATCATGCTCACCGCGCGCGGCGAAGAGGAAGACCGGGTGCGCGGGCTGGAAACCGGGGCGGATGATTATGTCACCAAGCCCTTCTCCCCGCGCGAGTTGGTCGCGAGGGTCGGCGCGGTGCTGCGCCGGGTGCGCCCCGCACTCGCCGGCGAGCAGCTCACTTATGCCGATATCGAGATGGACACGGTCGGCCATAAGGTCCGTCGGGGCGGCGAGGTGATCCCCCTCGGCCCCACGGAGTTCCGCCTTCTCAAGCACTTCCTGGAACATCCGGGCTGGGTATTCAGCCGCGAGCGCCTGCTCGACGCGGTGTGGGGGCACGACAGCGACATCGAGAGCCGCACCGTCGACGTGCATATCCGCCGGCTGCGCAAGGCGATCAACGTGGGCGACCGTCCCGACATCATCCGCACGGTCCGCTCGGCGGGCTATGCGCTGGACGCGGGGACCTGAAGCCGGCGCGACGGACCCAGCGCAGCGCGCGGGCGTTATTGCGCGCGAGCGCGCCGCTGGGGCGCGTGGGCTACAGGAGGCTTGCCCCATGAAGATCATCGCCGCCGCGATCGCGCTGATCGCCACCCCCGCGCTGGCCCAGACCGCCGGCCAGCAGACCCCGCCGCCCGAGCAACAAGGGCAGATGGGCGCGGGCCAGGCTGACCAGACCGGCCAGTCGAGCCAGACTACCGAACCGACCACTTTGTCCACTTCCAGCGCACCCTCGGACGGTCCGCGCGCACGCCGGGCCCGTGCCGCGCAGGGCAACAACGCCGCCGCGCAGCTCGGGGGCGGTCTCGCGCCGTCCCAGCCGGCCATGCAGGGCACGCCGCAGCCCGGCGCGCAGATCCAGTTCGTGCCGGCACCGCCGCCCGCGCAGGCCTTCCCCGCCCCTGCCCCGCTCGACAGCTATCCGGTGTGCAAGCAGGGCCAGTATGACAAGTGCCGCGAACCCGGCAGCGCCGCGACCGGCGAGCGCCGCCGCAAGCGGCGATAGCGGTTGCCCCTGGGGAGGGGATTAGCGGCGGTTGGCCGCGCACCGCCCCTCCCCTTGCTCTCGCGTGATGATCCTCTAGGAACGGCGCCAGCCAATTCTTGGAGGATCGCCATGACCATTCGTTTCGACAACCGCGTCGCCATCGTCACCGGCGCCGGCGGCGGGCTCGGGCGTGCTTATGCGCTCGAACTAGCGCGGCGCGGCGCTAAAGTGGTGGTGAACGACCTTGGTGGCGCGCGCGACGGCACCGGCCAATCGGACGCGGCGTTGAAAGTGGTCGAGGAGATCGAGGCGCTCGGCGGCGAAGCGATGTCCAACGGCGGTTCAGTGACCGACTATGACCAGATGGTCGAGATGGTCGCCAATGCCAAGGAGCGCTGGGGCGGCGTCCACATCCTGATCAACAATGCGGGCGTGCTCCGCGACAAGAGCTTCACCAAGATGGAGCCCGCCGATTTCCACTTCGTGGTCGACGTGCATCTGAACGGCTCGGCCAACTGCACCAAGGCGGTGTGGGATACGATGCGCGACCAGGCCTATGGCCGCATCCTGATGACCGCGAGCTCGACCGGGCTGTTCGGCAATTTCGGCCAGGCCAATTACGGCGCTGCCAAGCTCGGCCTCGCGGGCCTTACCAAGACGCTGTATCTGGAAGGCGCGAAGTATAACGTCCGCGTCAACACGATTGCCCCGGTCGCGGGCACGCGGATGACCGAGGATCTGTTCCCCGCCGAGGCCTTCGCCGCTTTCGCCCCCGAAAAGGTCGTGCCGGCCGCGCTTTATCTGGTGAGCGAGGACGCGCCCGCCAACGCGATCGTCGGCGCGGGCGCGGGGGTGTTCCAGGCGTCCTACGTCACCCTCACCCAGGGCAAGCTGCTGACCGGCGACGACCTGTCGCCCGAGGGCGTCGCCGCCAACTGGGCGGCGATCACCGACCGCGCGGGCGAAATCGTTCCCAATTCGGGCGCCGAGCAGTCGATGATCATCCTGAAGCACCTCCAGGGGGGCTGAGTCCTCCGTATTGCTTCGCTAACACAGTTGTGATATACCTGCCCAACACAGTGGGAGCAGGCCGATGTACAGCGAGGGCGAAATCGAAGCTGCGGTGGGCGCCGGGGTGATCAGCCCCGATGCCGCCGCGGCGCTGCGCAACTATATCGCGGAACAGCGCGCCGCCCCCGCGGTCGATGAGGAGCAGTTCCGGCTGCTCACCGGCTTCAACGACATTTTCGTTAGCGTCGCGCTGGCGCTAGCGATCGGCGCGATCGCTCAAATTGGTTGGCAGGCGGCGCCCTGGCTTGGCGGGGCGGGCGTCGCGGCGGCAAGCTGGGGCGCGGCCGAGTTCTTCACCCGCCGCCGGCGCATGGCGCTGCCCAGCATCCTGCTGCTGCTCGCTTTTGTCGGGGGGGTGGCGGCGGTGCCGATCGGGGTGATCGCCCGGATAGAGCCCGATTGGCCGCAGAGCACCGCCGCGCTCGTCGGCATGGGCATCGCCCTGCTCGCGGGTGGCGCGGCCTGGCTGCACTGGCGACGCTTCCGCGTGCCGATCACCGTCGCGGCGGGCACCATCGCCGGCGTCGGCGCGGCACTCGGACTGGCCGGCTGGCTGATGCCGAACGCCGAACGGCTGCTCTACCCGGTCGCGCTCACCGGCGGGCTGGCGACCTTCGCGCTCGCGATGTGGTGGGATATGTCGGACCGCGAGCGCCGCACGCGCCGTGCCGATGTCGCCTTCTGGCTCCACCTCGCCGCCGCACCCCTGATCGCACATCCGGTGTTCCAGCTGCTCGGCGTGTTCGGGCAGGAGATCGGCATGGGTCAGGCGCTGCTCGTCCTGGGGCTGTACCTGCTCTTCGCCTTCGTCGCGCTGGCGGTCGACCGGCGCGCGCTGCTGGTATCGAGCCTGGTCTATGTGCTCTACGCCATGACCGCGCTATTCCGCCAGGCGGGCGCGATCGAGCTTTCGGCCGCGCTCACCGCGCTGGTGATCGGCAGCGCGCTGCTGCTGCTCTCGGTGTTCTGGCACGCCATGCGCGCGCGGGTCGTGGCGCTGCTCGGCGGGCTGGAGCGGCGGCTGCCGCCGGTGCAGGTGGTGGTGCCGGCGTGATCGACCTGCCCCTCCTCCCCTTCAGGGGGAAGGGCTTAACGCTGCGAAGGATGCCGTCCCTACTCCGCCACCAGCTTGAGCAGCCGCCGTTCGACCGGGGCAAGGACCGGACCGAGTTCATGCCCGCGCTTCAGCACCGCGCCGCCCTCGCCGATCAGCGCCCATTGCCCCTGGCGCTGGCGCAAGGCCGGGCGTTTTTCGATCCGGAACTCGGGGCGTTCGGCGGCGCGGCGGAAGGCGGCGAACACCGCCGCGTCGCGTCCCAGCTCGATCGCGTAATCGCGCCACTGGCCGGCAGCGACCATCCGGCCATAAAGATCAAGGATGCGCATCAGCTCGGCGCGCTCGAAACCGATCTGGCCGCCGCGCGCCGGCACCGGAAAGGGCGTTACTCTCCCCATCAATGCCGGTCGCTGAGCGCCTTCGGACCATCGCCGCCCGATTGATCGGCGAGCAATTGCGCGACCTGCGCCTTCAGCTGCTCCAGCTCGCAGCGCAACAGCTCAATCTTCTGCGTTTCGGGATCGAACATGTCGCTGCACGGCGTGCCATAAGGCACGAAGCGCTTCTCGCTCTTGCCGCCCTCGATCATCGTTGGGCGCGCGGGAATGCCGACCATCACCGCGCCGGCGGGTACGTCCTTGGTAACCACCGCATTGGCACCGACCCGCGCACCGGGGCCAACCACGATCGGGCCGAGCACCTGCGCGCCCGAACCGATGATCACCCCGTCCGACAAGGTCGGGTGGCGCTTGCCGGCCACGCCGTCATCGGGGCTGGTGCCGCCCAAGGTCACGCACTGGTAGATCGTCACATTATCCCCGATTTCGGCGGTTTCGCCGATCACGGTGAAGCCGTGGTCGATGAAGACGTTCCGCCCGATCGCGGCGCCCGGGTGGATGTCGATCGTCGTCAGGAAGCGCGATAGGTGGTTCACCGCGCGGGCAAGGAAGAACAGCCGGGCGCGGAACAGCGCGTGCGCCAGCCGGTGCCAGCCAAGCGTGTGGACGCCGGGATATAACAGGATCTCCCAACGCGATCGCGGCGCCGGATCGCGCGCCTTGATCGAGTCGAGATAGGCGATCAGCCGCCGGAACATGCACTACCCCTTTCAACGCTCTGGCCGCTTATCTAGGCGATTGAGCGCGCGACTTCCATAAGCCAGCCAGCCCCCAAGCATTGCTTGCCGTCTCCCAACCTTTCGTGCCTTAACGTGGCGGCAGGCGCGGGCAGGATGCGGCGATGGCAGGGTTTGCGTGGGATCAGGTGCTGCCGTTCGTCGCCGTGGGGTTTCTGGCGCAGTTGGTCGATGGCGCGCTCGGCATGGCGTTCGGGCTGATCAACTCTACCCTGATGGTAAGCCTGCTTGGTGTGTCCCCCGCCGCCGCTTCGGCCAGCATCCATGCGGTGGAGGCGTTCACTACCGCCGCCTCGGGCGCAAGCCATATCGCTCACCGCAATGTCGACTGGCGGCTGCTGCGCCGGCTGGTCCTGCCTGGCATCCTGGGCGGCGTGCTGGGCGCGGGGCTGCTGGTGAGCATCGACGCCTCGGTCGCACGGCCGTTCGTGATGGCCTATCTCGCGGCGATCGGGCTGTATCTGCTGTTCCGCGCCTGGCAAGGCACGCCGGAGCCGCGCGCGCCACGCGTGATCGCGCCGCTGGGTCTGGTCGGCGGCTTCCTCGACGCGGCGGGCGGGGGCGGCTGGGGGCCGGTGGTGACCTCCAACCTGCTGCTGCAGGGCGCGGACCCACGGCGGACGATTGGCACCGTCAACACCGCCGAATTCTTCCTGACGGCGACAATCTCGGCGACCTTCCTGGTGACGATGGGGCCGGCGGCGTTCACGCTGGCGGCGATCGGGGTGCTGATTGGCGGGCTGCTCGCCGCACCGCTGGGGGGTGTGCTCGCCAAGCGGGTGCCGGCAAGGCCACTGATGGCGCTGGTCGGCCTGCTGCTGACGGCGACGAGCGCTTACACGATCTGGCGGAGCTGGTAGCCGCTCAGCCGCGCGGGGCGAGCTTGCGCAGCGTCGTCAGCGTCGCATCGAACCGATCGGCGCGCTGTTGGCGATCGACCACGCCACGCTCGAGCCGCTCCAGCAGCGCGCTGATTGTCGCTTCGGTATCGCGCGGCGCGGGATCGCGCGCCGGGGCCGGCACGCTGGGCGTAGGGACGGGAAGATCGAAGGTCGCGATCCGCTCGCCCGGGCCGAACGGCCGCACGCTGGCGAACGCGCCCGGATCATAAGCCGATAGCGGCATATCGAGATCGGCGGGTAGCGGCCGTTCAACCGGCGGCGGCGCGACCTCGGCGGCCTTGGCGCGGACCTCGAGGAATGGCGTGCCAAGTTCGCGCGTGGCGAGCAACGGCGCGCGTGGCGGCGCGTCGGGATGGGCGTCGGCGCGGCGCAGCACCGGGATGGTCGGATCAACCAGCTCCTCTTCCGGCCCAAAGGCGAGCGTGCGCCCGCCAAACGCTAGGAACAGCGCGAACCACAGCACCCCGCCCAGGAACACGCCCGAGAACAAGGCGATGGCGAGCCGGGCGGTGAAGCCTAGTGGCGGCTCGGCGGCGGCGATCACCGCCGGGATACCGCTCGCCAGCACCAGCCCTTCGAGCCGATCGAGCGGCAGCAGCAGGAACGTCGCGGCGGTCAGCACGCCAAGCGCCAGGCCCGCGGCGGGGGCGAGCGCGAAACTCAGGCGTTGGCGGCGGAGAAACCCTTCCATGCGCCTATCCTATCGCGCCGATCGCTTAGCTTTTGGTAAATTGGCGCGTAACGCCCGACGTTTACCGCCCAATTACGCTCATTTTCAACGAAATCGCGCCCCGCGTCGCGTCGCGCGGGCCAATTGGCGCGATCAGCGAGCAGGTCCGCGAGCGCCGTCGCCATCGCCGCCGGATCGTCGGGCGGAAACAGCGTGCCCGTCACGCCATTGGCGATCAGCTCGCGGTGGCCGCCGACGTCGGACGCGGCGACGAGGCGTCGCTGCGCCATCGCCTCCAGCGGCTTCAAGGGGGTGACGAGATCGGTGAGGCGCATCTTCTTGCGCGGATAGGCGAGCACGTCGATCAGCGCATAGTAACGCTCGACCGCGCTGTGCGGCACCCGGCCGACCAAGCGGATCGCGTGCGCCGCCGCCGATGCCACCGCCTGCGCGCGAAGCGCCACCTCCATCGGCCCGCCCCCCACCAGCAGCAGCCGCGCCTGGGGCCGCCGCGCAACCAGCGCGGGCATCGCCGCGATCAGATCGTCGAGCCCTTCATAATCATAGAAGCTACCGATGAAACCAATCGTCTCGGCGCCAATCAGGTCCAACTCGGCGGCGAGCGCCGTATCGGGCGGCGGCGGGGCGCCGAACAGCGACAGATCGACTCCGTTGGGCGAGACGATGATCTTCTCCGGTGCCGCGCCCCGCGCGATCAGGTCGCCGCGCAGCCCTTCGCAGATCACGGCGACCGCATCGGCGCGGCGCACCGCATGGCTTTCAAGCGCGCGGGTGAGGCGATAGTGGAGCGATCCCTCGCGCCTCTGGCCGTTGCCGACGCGGGCATCCTCCCAAAAGGCGCGGATTTCATAGACGAGCGGCAGCCCGAACCGGCGGCGCAGGCGCAGGCCCGCCAGCGCCGTCAGCACCGGCGAATGGGCGTGGATAATGTCGGGGCGGAACGCCTCGATCGCCTCTGCCCCGCGCGCGGTGAGCGCCGCGACTTCCTGCCATTCGCCGAGCGGGCTCGGTCGCCGCGGCGGCGGCGTGGTGCGGTAGAAATCGATGCCGTCGATCGTCTCGAACGGGGCCGCGCTTTCGCCTTGGCGCGCGCTCGTTACCGCCGCCACCGTCCAGCCACGCGCCTGCATCGCCTTCAGGATCGCACGGGTGCGGAACGTATAGCCGCTGTGCAGCGGTAGGCCGTGATCGAGCAAGTGCAGGATACGCATGGCGTCGTCCTGCCACGCGCGTGTTTAACGCGGCGATAACATGGGCGCTTTACACCTTCTCCGCGAAGGGAGCGGCCAGATGATCGACAATTTCGCGCTTGGCCTGTCGCACGGGCTGATGCTGCTCGCCGCGATCCTGCTGCTCCGCCGTCGCGATCTGGACCGCGAGCCCTCCCGCCGCGACCGCAAACAGCGGGACGCCGAGGGTGCGTGATCTTGCCTTCATCGCCTTTCTGGGCGCGCTGTTCGGGCTCGGCTTTCGCCGCCCGTTCCTGTTCGTGCTCACTTATGTCTATATCGACATCGTTTCGCCGCAGCGATTGACCTATTTGCTGCTCAATTCGGTGCCGATCTCGCTGATCGCGGTCGCCTTGGCGGTGGGCAGTTGGCTGTTGTTCGATGACAAGCGCGACGTTCGCCTCGCGCCGCGCCAGGGGCTGATCCTGCTGCTGCTCATCTATTGCGGCGCAACGACGCTCACCGCTGATTTCCCGATCGACGCGATCGGCAAATGGGAATGGGTGTGGAAAGCACTCGCCTTCGCGATCTTCCTGCCGCTGACGCTGCGCACCAAGCTCCGCATCGAGGCGCTGCTGCTGTTCATGATCCTGTCGGCGAGTTCGATCGTCATCGTCGGCGGGATCAAGACCCTGGCCTCGGGCGGCGGCTATGGCGAGTTGAACCTGATGGTCTCGAACAATTCGGGGCTCTACGAAGGGTCGATCATCTCGACCGTCGCGATCTGCATCATCCCGCTGATCCTGTGGTTCACCCGCCACGGCACGATCTTCAAGCCCGACTGGCGGGTGAAGATTTTCTGCTACGCGCTGGTCTTCGCCTGCCTGCTGATCCCGGTCGGCACTTCCGCGCGCACCGGGCTGCTGTGCATCGGTTTGCTCGCGCTGCTGTTGCTGCGCGATGCCAAGCGTCGGTTCCTGTATCTCGCCTTGATGGCGGCGGCGCCGGTGGTGGCCTATCCGTTCCTGCCGCCCAGCTTTCTCGCGCGGATGGATACGATCCGCACCTACAAGGGCGACAGTTCGGCCTCCACCCGTGTGGCCGTGTGGCAGTGGACGATCGATTACGCCAAAACTCATCCCTTCGGCGGCGGGTTCGAGGCGTATCGCGGCAACCATGTCCGCTACGACATCATCGTCGTGGAGGGCGACAAGAACAACCAGGTGATCAAGCGCGCGCTCGAGGTCGACAAGTCGCGCGCCTATCATAGCAGCTATTTCGAGATGCTCGGCGAGCAGGGTTATCCCGGGCTCGCGCTTTGGCTGCTCCTGAACCTGATCGGCGTGGTGAGGATGGAGGTGCTGCGCTGGCGCTATCTACGCGGGGCGGAGGAGACGCTATGGGCCGGCCAACTCGCGAGCGGGCTACAGATGGCGCACCTGATCTACCTGCTCGGTGGCGCATTCGTGGGGATCGCGTTCCAGCCCTTCGTCTACATGCTGATCGGCGCGCAGATCGGGCTCGACACCTATCTCGCCCGCAAGCGTGAAGAGGCCGCCTGGCAACCGTTCCGAGCCAAAGCCACAATCGCGGTTTGACCAGTTGAGTATCAAATAAAAAACCGCCACCCCGACGCCGAGGCCGGGATGACGGCGTGATAAGGTGTCGGACTCAGAAGTCGACTTAGATATCGTCGCCAAGCAGACCCTTCACCTTGCCCTTCACCTGCTCACCCTTGCCCTTGGCTTCCTGAGCGGCGCCATCGGCCTTGGTTTCAGGATCGTCGCTCATCTGCTTCGCCTTGCCAATGGCCTCGTTGATATTACCTTTGATCTTGTCGCCCAATTCACCCATGGAAGTTCTCCTTTCCACGAAGCGAACGGGCGAGCGCGTCGGCGGTTCCGTTATGAAACCACCTTCTTCAACCAAGCTTCGACCGCGGCGAAATTCGCGCGCCAGCCTTTGGGGTTGCGGTCCTCGCGCAGTGTCGAGGCGCCGTGGACGCCCGCCCGCGGCTTGTAGAAAGTCGTACGATCGGCGGCCATCCGCGATGCGATCGCCTGCGCGCCGTCCAACTCCTCGGCATCGTTGGCGGCGGTGATGAACACCGGCACGTCGATCTGCCCGGCGGCGGTTTTCACCGGATCGGCGTCGCCCAGATACTCGTTGGGCGAAAAGGCGAGCACGCCGGCGATCTTGCCCTTGTTCGCCGCCGCCAGCGGGAAGACGAGCGCGGAGGAATAGCTGCTACCCCACAGGAAGATCGGCAATTTCTTGTCCTGCGCCCAGTCGATCGCCGCCTGCAGATCTTGGCGCGCTGCGGCATAGTCGGCCGACTTGCCGAGCGCCTGCACCGTCTGGTTCGGCCCAAACAGGTCGCCCCCCGCGCGGGCATCGACCGCGAGCGCGCTATAGCCGTCGGCGACGAGGCTGGGGGCGATCGGCGCATATTCGTCCTTGCTCGATCCCGCCTGGTGGAAAAGGAGCAGCAACGCCTTGGGGTGCTCGGCCGGGTAGTAGCGCGCGAAGACGCGGGCGCCATCGGCGGCCTTCAGCGTGACGTCGCTCGGTTGGCCGGGCGTCGTGGCGGGCCCCTCAGCGGCGGTTGGTTTCGGGGTAGCCGTCGGCGCCTCGCCACAACCGGCGACCAACAGGGTGAAGGCTAGGGAGGCGGCGAATCGACGCATGTTTCGCTCCATGTCAACGCCGCCCGACGAACAGCTATAGAGCGCGAAGGCCGCGGCGGAAAGCGGCCGCCGCCGTGGCTAGATCAAACCCGCTAGCGGGCTCGACGGATCGGCATAGCGACGTTGCCCCATGCGCCCCGCAAGATAAGCGAGCCGCCCCGCCTCGACCGCATGGCGCATCGCCCGCGCCATCCGTACCGGATCGCGCGCCTCGGCGATGGCGGTGTTCATCAGCACCCCGTCGCAGCCCAGCTCCATCGCGACCGCCGCGTCGGACGCGGTGCCGACGCCCGCGTCGACCAGCACCGGCACCTTCGCGCCTTCCACGATCAGCCGGATCGTCACGCGGTTCTGGATGCCAAGCCCCGAGCCGATCGGAGCGCCCAAGGGCATGATCGCGACCGCGCCAGCATCCTCCAGCCGCCTGGCGGCGATGGGATCGTCGACGCAATAGACCATCGGCTTGAAGCCTTCCTTGGCCAGAATCTCGGTCGCACGCAGCGTTTCGACCATATCGGGGTAGAGCGTCTTCGCCTCGCCCAGCACTTCCAGCTTTACCAATTCCCAGCCACCCGCCTCGCGCGCCAGCCGCAGTGTGCGGATCGCGTCCTCGGCGGTGAAGCAGCCGGCGGTGTTCGGCAAATAAGTAATCTTCTTCGGATCGATGAAATCGGTGAGCATCGGCGCCTTGGGGTCGCTAACATTCACCCGCCGCACCGCGACGGTCACGATCTCGGCGCCGGAAGCTTCGACGGCGGCCGCGTTCTCGGCGAAATCCTTGTACTTGCCGGTGCCGACGATCAGCCGCGAGCGAAAATGGTGGCCGGCGACGCTCCAGCCATCCTCGGCGATCGGCGCGGCATGATCGCCGCCGCCGACGAAATGGACGATCTCGATCTCGTCGCCATCGATCACGCGCACTGTGCCCAGGGTGGAACGAGGCACGACTTCCAAATTGCGTTCGACCGCGACTTTTTCGGGCACTAGGCCCAATTCCTGCGCCAGTTCGGCGAGGCTGAGCCCTGCGCGGACGCGGCGATGCTCGCCATTGATGGTTAGGCTGATCGTGCCATCGACATGTTGGTCCATGGCGCGCGATCTAGGGCGTGCCGCGGCGGGCTTCAAACCAAAATGGCGTTTTACCGCGCCGGCATGCCCCTCTCACCGCTGGGGAGGGGCATGCCGGCCCCAGCAAAGCTTAGTCTTGCGCCCAGGCGAGGCTGATCCGCTCGACGCTCGCGACCGGCTTGCCGGCGGCGTCCTTGCTCGGCTGATATTCGGTTTCGAGGAACAGCTTGCAGGCCTTGTCGTCGAGCTTGGTGTCGCCGCTGGAAACGACGGCCTTGCACTTGTCGACCTTGCCGGTCGCGGTGATCGACAGTTCGATCACGGTCGCGCCAACCTGATCGGGCTTGATCGCCTGATCGGCGACGGGGGCGGCTGGGGCGGCGGCGGCAAGCGCGAGGACGAAGCTGAACATGTATGTCTCCCGGTTGGTGTCTCCCTCCGCTGTGACAGCGAGGCGTTAATGGCACGTTGCTGAAAATCCGGGCTTCGCGCCGCCGTGCGCTTCGCCTAGACAGGCGCTTTGCCGGGAGAGCATTGAAATGAGCGTGATTTATGTGCTCAACGGGGCCAACCTCAATCTTTTGGGCACGCGCGAACCGCAAATCTACGGGGGGGCGACGCTCGACGAGATCGCGACTCAACTTGAAGACCGTGCGCGCGAACTCGGCGTCAGCGTCGATCTGCGCCAATCGAACCATGAAGGGCATCTAATCGACTGGCTGCACGAGGCACAGGCGGTGGGGGCAAAGGCGGTGTTGCTCAACCCCGGCGGCTTCACTCACACGTCGGTGGCGTTGCACGACGCGGTGAAGGCGGTCGTAACTCCGGTGATCGAGGTGCATTTATCGAACCCGCAAGCGCGCGAAGCCTTCCGCCACACCAGCTACGTCGGCCCGGTCGCGCGCGGGACGATTGCCGGCTTCGGTGCGCATTCCTATCTGCTCGCGCTTGAAGCGGCGGTCCGGCTCTGACACAGAAGCCGGCGCAACAGGGATTAACCATGGCCGAAACCCACCAAGACGAGCCCGCCCCGCGCGACGAAATGCGCATCGATGTCGAGCTGGTCCGCCAATTGGCGGCGGTGCTCGACGAAACCCAGCTGACCGAGATCGAAGTGGAAGACGGCGAGCGCCGGGTGCGCGTCGCCCGCGCGGTGACGGTCGCAGCGCCGCTGCCGGCGAGCTACGCACCGCCGGTCATGGCCCCGGCGCCGGCCGCCCCAGCACCTTCCGCCCCGCTGCTCGCCGATACTGCGGCGCCGGCGGCGGGCGCGGTTAAGTCGCCGATGGTCGGCACGGTCTATCTCTCGCCCGAACCGGGCGCCGCGCCGTTCGTCGCGGCCGGGCAGAAGGTCGCGGCGGGCGATACGCTGCTGATCATCGAGGCGATGAAGGTGATGAACCCGATCGCCGCGCCGCGCGCGGGCACCGTCACCGCGGTGCTGGTCGACAATGGCCTTCCGGTCGAGTTCGACCAGCCGCTGATCGTGATCGAGTGATGGCGCAGATCAAGAAGCTTCTGATCGCCAATCGCGGCGAGATCGCGCTGCGCATCCACCGCGCCTGCCATGAAATGGGGATCGAGACGGTCGCGGTGCATTCGACCGCCGATGCCGACGCCATGCACGTCCGCCTCGCTGATCAGGCGATCTGCATCGGCCCGGCGAGCGCCACCGAGAGCTATCTCAACATCCCCGCGATCATCTCCGCCGCCGAAATCTCAGGCGCCGACGCGATCCATCCCGGCTATGGCTTTCTGAGCGAGAATGCCCGCTTCGCCGAGATCGTCGAGGCGCATGACATCATCTTTGTCGGCCCCAAGCCCGAACATATCCGCACGATGGGCGACAAGGTGGAGGCCAAGCGCACCGCCGGCGCGCTCGGCCTGCCGCTGGTGCCGGGCTCGGACGGAGCGATCGGGAGCCTCGACGAAGCCAAGGCGATCGCCGCCCGTGTCGGCTACCCGGTGCTGATCAAGGCCGCCTCGGGCGGCGGCGGGCGCGGGATGAAAGTCGTCTCGAGCGAGGACCAGCTGGAAACGCTGATGGCGCAGGCCGGCAACGAGGCCAAGGCCGCCTTCGGCGACGCGACCGTTTACATGGAAAAATACCTGGGCAATCCGCGCCACATCGAATTCCAGGTGTTCGGCGACGGCCAGGGTAATGCGATTCACCTGGGCGAGCGCGATTGCTCGCTCCAGCGCCGCCACCAGAAGGTGCTGGAGGAGGCACCCTCGCCGGTGCTCAGCCACGCCGAGCGCGACCGGATGGGGGGCATCGTCGCCAACGCGATGGCGGAAATGGGCTATCGCGGTGCGGGGACGATCGAGTTCCTGTGGGAAGCGGGCGAGTTCTACTTCATCGAGATGAACACCCGGCTCCAAGTGGAGCACCCCGTTACCGAAGCGATCACGGGCCTCGATCTGGTGCGCGAGCAAATCCGCATCGCCGAGGGGCATCCACTGACGCTGCGCCAACAGGATGTCGAGTTTCGCGGCCATGCAATCGAATGCCGGATCAACGCCGAGGACCCGCGCAATTTCACGCCCTCGCCCGGGCTGGTGAAGGCTTATCACGCGCCGGGGGGCATGAACGTGCGCGTCGATTCGGGGCTCTACGCCGGCTATCGGGTGCCGCCTTATTATGATTCGATGATCGCCAAGCTGATCGTCTGGGGCCACAGCCGCGAGGGCGCGCTCAAGCGGCTGCGGCGGGCGCTGAAGGAATTCGTCGTTGAGGGCGTGACGACAACGATCCCGCTCCACCAGGCGCTGCTCGATGATCCCGAGTTCCAGCAGGGCGACTACACGATCAAATGGCTGGAGGCGTGGCTCGCCGAGCAGGGGTGAGGATGGGCCCGCCCCCCGTCTAAATCCTCCCCGCTTCACGAGGAGGATTGGATGGTTCGCTCTCTGAGCCTCTACTCAGCGCTTGATCGCTCACCGCAAGAACTTACCATCGCGCAATCCCTGCCGGAGATTCCGATGCGCGCGCTAATCGCTCTCCCTGCCCTCGCCGCCGGCCCAGCCATCGATCCCGTTGTAAGCCTCGCCGGGCTCTATTACCGTCAGTTCCCCGACGCCACGGTCGACGGCAAGGCGGCAAGCTGCGTGGGGACGATCGCCAGGGCAGCTGCCAAAGCTATTGCGGCGCGCGCGGCTCGCTGAACGGCGACCTGCACTTCGCGAGCAAGCGGCCGATCCGCTATCTGCCGCGCCTGAAAGCCTCGCGCCAACATCAGGAGGCGATCGACGAATGGCGCACGGGCAAAGCGGTCAATCGTTGAGCCCCACAAGCACGCGGGCTAGGGAGAGCACCATGCGGCGATTCTGGCGGCTTCTCGGTATCGGCTTCGGGCTGATCGTGGCGGTGGTGATCGTCGCCTTCCTTTGGTTCCGCACCCCCGACACCGATCCCAAGGCGATGCGCGCCAAATATGCCCCTGCGCCTTCGCAGTTCGTTGATCTGGGCGGCGGCCTCACGCTCCATGTGCGCGATACCGGCCCGCGTGACGCGCCGGTGCTGATGCTGCTCCACGGCTCGAACGCCTCGCTCCACACCTGGGAACCCTGGGCGCAGCGGTTGCAGGGCGCCTATCGGGTGATACGGTTCGACTTTCCCGGCCACGGCCTTACCGGCCCCAGCCCCAGCCATGCTTATGGGCCGCGCGCCTTCGCCGATGTGGTCGAGCGGCTGCGGCTGAAGCTGAAGCTCGCCAAGTTCGTGCTAGCGGGCAATTCGATGGGCGGGTCGGTCGCCTGGCATTATGCGCTCTGGCATCCTGAGCGAGTTCGGGCGCTGGTTCTGGTTGACGCCTCGGGTCAGCCCGAGCCCAAGGGCGCCAGGCTTCCGTTCGCCTTTCGGGTCGCCCGCACGCCGGTGCTGCGCGAGATCGCGGCGGAAATCACCCCTCGCGCCTTCATCGCCGGCAGCCTGCCCGATGCGTTTTACGATCGATCGCTCGTCACCCCGGCGATGATCGATCGCTATTGGGAGCTGCTGCGCTATCCCGGCAACCGCACCGCGACGCTGGAGCGCTTCGCCGGTACGTCCGATCCGGCCACTCCCGCCCGGCTCCACGCGCTCGCCATGCCGGTGCTGATTCTGTGGGGGGCGAATGATTCGCTGATTCCGGCGAGTTCGGCCAAGTGGTTCGGCCGGCAAATCCCCGATGCCAGGACGATTATCTACCCCAGGACCGGCCATGTGCCGATGGAGGAGCGCGCCGAGCAGAGCGCGGCGGACCTCGCCGCGTTCCTGCACGAACGGCTGGGCTTGCCACCGGTGGCGCGATGACGCTCAAGCAACTCGTCTGCCCATTCACGGCCCTCGTCGTCGGCTGGGCGGTGGCGATCTACGCCACGAGCACGCTGGTCGTGCTCGCGGGGCTTTCGCCGCACGTGCCGCCGCTCGATCATTGGTCGAGCCTTCCCGGCCGCGCATTCGCGGTGGCCGACTGGATTTCGCCGGCGGCCAAGCTGAGCATCGGCGCCACCTTCGCGCTGCTGCTCTGGCCGCTGCGCGCGGTCCAAGGGCTGCCGTTCCGACTGGCGGGCGCGAGCATCGCCGGGCTGGCGGCGACGCTGGCCGTCCTGCTCGTGCTGCCCGGGGACTGGTCGCGCGGGTTTGGCGTGGGGCTCACCGGCGTCCGGCTCGATCCGGTCGCGCTGCCGCTGCACCTGGTGGGCGGCGCGTTGGGCGGGATCGCCTTCGCGCTGCAATCAGCATCGTGCGCACGCGCGGCAGGGTGACGCGGGCGCGGCCGCCCGCTAAAGCCGCGCGCATGACCCAGACCGCGCCCGAGACCACGCCTGAGATCACCCCCGAGATCGTCGCCCAGCACGGGCTTACCGAGCACGAATATGCCCGCGTGGTGAGCGCGCTCGGGCGGATCCCGAACCTTACCGAACTCGGCATCTTCTCCGTCATGTGGTCCGAGCATTGCAGCTATAAATCGAGCCGGCTGCATCTGAAGAAGCTGCCGACCAGCGCGCCCTGGGTGATCCAGGGGCCGGGCGAAAATGCCGGCGTCATCGATATCGGGGATGGCCAGGCGGCGATCTTCAAGATGGAGAGCCACAACCACCCCAGCTACATCGAACCCTATCAGGGCGCCGCGACCGGCGTTGGCGGCATTTTGCGCGACGTGTTTACCATGGGCGCGCGGCCCATCGCTAATATGAACGCGCTGCGCTTCGGTCGGCCCGATCACCCGAAGATGCGCCATCTGATCGCGGGCGTGGTTGCGGGCATCGGCGGCTATGGCAATTGCGTCGGCGTGCCGACGGTGGGCGGCGAGGTGAATTTCCACCCCGCTTATGACGGCAACATTCTGGTCAACGCGATGACGGTGGGCATCGCCGAGACCGCCAAGATCTTCTATTCAGCCGCCGCCGGCATCGGCAATCCGGTGGTCTATGTCGGATCGAAAACCGGGCGCGACGGCATCCACGGCGCAACCATGGCCTCGGCCGATTTCGGCGGCGATACCGAGGAGAAACGCCCGACGGTGCAGGTCGGCGATCCCTTCACCGAAAAGCTGCTGATCGAGGCCTGCCTGGAGCTGATGGCGTCCGACGCGATCGTGGCGATCCAGGATATGGGCGCGGCGGGCCTCACCAGTTCGTCGGTGGAGATGGCGTCGAAGGGCGGGGTCGGCATCCGGCTGGAGATGGACAAGGTGCCGTGCCGCGAAACCGGCATGACCGCCTATGAAATGATGCTCTCCGAAAGCCAGGAGCGGATGCTTATGGTGCTAAAGCCCGGTCGCGAGGCCGAGGCGGAGGCGATCTTCCGCAAATGGCAGCTCGATTTCGCGGTGATCGGGGAAGTTACCGATACCGGCCGGATGGAGCTCTTCCACCACGACGAAAAAGTGGCCGACATCCCGCTCGGCCCGCTCGCCGACGATGCACCGCTCTACGACCGGCCCTATACTCCCGCTCCGCGCCCCGCGCCGCTCGCGGATGCGCCAACGACGATGGATGTCGCGGGCGATCTACTGAAACTGATGGCCTCGCCCGATCTCGCCAGCCGACGCTGGATTTGGGAGCAATATGACCAGAAGGTCGGCGGTGACACGCTCCAGCCCCCCGGCGGCGACGCGGCGGTGGTGCGGGTGCATGGCACCAAGAAAGCGCTCGCCATCACCACCGATTGCACACCGCGCTATTGCCATGCGGAGCCCCATGAGGGCGGCAAACAGGCGATTGCCGAGGCCTGGCGCAACCTTTGCGCGGTGGGCGCGACGCCGCTTGCCGCCACCGATTGCCTGAACTTCGCCAACCCCCAGCGCCCGGAAATCATGGCGCAGCTCGTCGGCTGTATCGAGGGGATGGCCGAGGCCTGCCGCGCGCTCGATTTCCCGATCGTAAGCGGCAATGTCTCGCTCTACAATGAATCGAAGGCGACCGGCGGCGGCTCGGCGATCCTCCCCACCCCGGTGGTGGGCGGCGTGGGGCTGCTCAAGGATTACAGCAAGGCCACGACGATCGCCTTCAAGGGCACCGGTGACGTGCTCGTGCTGATCGGCGAGCCGCGCTACGATCTCGGCCAGTCGCTCTGGCTGCGCGAGCTGCACGGGCGCGAAGACGGCGCGCCGCCGCGCGTCGATCTTGAGGCAGAGCGCCGACACGGCGCTTTCGTCCGCCGCCAGATCGAGGCGGGCGCGCTCTCGGCGGTGCATGACGTGTCCGACGGCGGGCTGCTGGTGGCGATCGCCGAAATGGCGCTGGCGGGCGGGATCGGCGCGATGGTCTCGGCGGCCGTCCCGCACGGCCTGGCCGCGACTTATTTCGCCGAGGATCAAGGGCTGTACGTCGCGACCGTGCGCGACGAGCATCTGCACGATTTCCTCCACGCCTCCACCCGCGCCGGGGTGCCGGTCGAGCGGATCGGGCGGACGATCACCGGGCGGATCATCGTCGAATGCCCGGCGAAGGACCATGTCGTCACGCTCGACGCGCTGCGCACGGCGCATCAAGGGTTCTTCCCGGCGCTGATGGAAGGGGCGGGCGCGGCGGGATAAGGCCGGCCAGCTTCAATAAAAGCATCGTCGCCCCGGCCCACTAGCCGGGGACCGATGCCTTGCCATGGCCGAAGAAATGCGGGGCTCCGGATCAAGTCCGGGGCGGCGATGCTCCTACCCTATAGGAAGTTCATTCAAGCCATCACGGGGAACGTGACCGACGACCGCTCCCCCAATCCCCCTAGCCTCGCCCGCCCGAATCGGGCACTTAACGGGACGAGGGGGTTTTATGCGCGATCATCCTGCCCAACCCTGGCCCGGCTTGACACCGCTGGGCGACGACGAACGCATCGCGCGGGTCGAGGCGTTTCGCGATCGGCTGCGCGAGCGACGTACCTGCCGCTATTTCAGCGACAAGCCCGTGCCGCGCGCGGTGATCGAGGCGGCGATCGAGGCAGCGGGCACCGCGCCCTCGGGCGCCAATCATCAGCCCTGGCATTTCGCGGTGGTCGCAAGTGCCGCGCTCAAGGCGCGCATCCGTGAGGCCGCCGAAGAGGAAGAACGCGCCTTCTACGCCGGCAAGGCCAGCGAGGAATGGCTTGAGGCGCTCGCCCCGCTCGGCACCGATCCCGACAAGAGCTTCCTCGAGGTCGCACCCTATTTGATCGTCGTCTTTGCGCAGCGCCGCGGCGGGATCGAGCCCGGTGAGGACCGCCAGAATTATTATGTCAACGAATCGGTCGGCATCGCGACCGGCTTCCTGCTCGCCGCGCTCCATGCCGCTAATGTGGTGACGCTTACGCACACGCCCAACCCCATGAAATTCCTGAACGAAGCGTGCGGGCGACCTGATAGCGAGAAGCCGGTGATGATCGTCGTCGCGGGGCACGCCGCGCCCGACGCGACCGTTCCGCTCCACGCGCTGCGCAAGAAGCCGCTGGCTCAGATTGCGAGCTGGCTATGAGCGGCTATTCGAACCGCTCGCTCGCCGACAAGCTGGGGCTGAAGCCCGGGATGCGCGCTTGGTTCTGCCATATGCCCGAGGCGATCCGCGACTCGCTTGCCCAGGAAATCGCCACGCTCGACGTACAGACCGCGCCTTCGGCGGGACTGGAGGCGGCGCACCTCTTCGTCACTGAACGCGCGACACTCGAACGCCAATTGCCGCAGCTACGCCATTGCCTCGCCGCCGCCGGCTTCCTGTGGGTGTCGTGGCCGAAACGTGCCTCGGGCGTGGCGAGCGACGTGACCGAGGACGTGATCCGCGCGATCGCGCTGTCGCTCGATCTGGTCGACGTGAAGGTCTGCGCGGTCGACGAAACCTGGTCGGCGCTGAAGCTTATGATCCGCCGCGAGGCGCGCTAGGAAAAGCCGATGTCCGAGGGCGTCCCCCAGGCCGAGCGCATCGCCACGCTCGACGTCGTGCGCGGCATCGCGGTGATGGGCATTTTGGTGATGAACATCATCGCCTTCGCCATGCCCACCGCCGCCTACGGCAATCCAGCCGCCTATGGCAGCCAAAGCTGGCTGGATTATGCTCTATATGATTTCAATTATTTGTTTTTCGACGGCAAGATGCGGGGGCTGTTCAGCTTCCTGTTCGGTGCCTCGACCCTGTTGGTGATCGAGCGCGCGACCGAGAAGGGCGAGAACGCGGCTCGCATCCATTATGCACGGATGTTTTGGCTGCTGCTGTTCGGCCTGGTTCACCTCTACCTGATCTGGTGGGGAGATATTCTGCATCATTACGCCCTGATCGGCTTCATCCTGTTCCTGTTTCGCAAGATGAACGTCCGCCCGTTGATCCACACCGCGGTCGGCCTGCTCGCCGTCCAGACCGCGCTGTTCGCCAGCGTGGCCTGGGACGCGAAGCGCACCGAGCTTCTCGTCACCAGCGGCCACGCAAATAAGGCGGTGACGCAGCAATATGCCAACTACCGAGACTTTTTCGGCCAGCCGCCACCCACGGTGATCGCGGCCGAGCTTGGCACGCATCGCGGCGACTATCCTGCTGTCTTCGCCGATCGGCTCAAGAAGGAAGCGGCGACCCCGATCAGTACTCTGTTCATCGTCGGCTGGGAAACGCTCGCCTATATGCTGCTCGGCATGGCGATGCTGAAAAGTGGCATGTTACGCGGCGACTGGGAGAGCACGCGTTATCGCCGCTGGCTGGCGATCGGCGCGGGGGTGGCGCTGCCCGGTTATGCGTTCGGCGCGTGGTGGATGGCAACGCATCACTATAGCACGTCGGCGGTGGCGGCAGGGCTGACGGTGATTTCCACGCCCTTCCGCCCGCTCGCGATCATCGCCTGGGCGAGCGCGCTGGCCCTGCTCGCGCGGCACGGGGGGGCGGTTGTCGCGCGGATCGGCGCGGCGGGGCAGATGGCATTCAGCAATTATCTTGGCACATCGCTCATCTGTTCGACGCTGTTCTACGGCTATGGCTTTGGCCTGTATGGGCATCTCAGCCGCGTCCAGTGCTATCTGCTCGTCCTCGCCATCTGGGGACTGATGCTGCTCTGGTCGGCGCCGTGGCTCGCACGCTTTCGCTATGGTCCGATGGAGTGGCTGTGGCGCAGCCTGGCCCGCGGACGGCTTCAGCCGCTACGGCGCCCGGGGGGAGAATTTGCGATCGCGACGCAATAACAGCTTGCGACTCACTCGCATTAGCGCCAATAGGAGGGCGAGAGCGAGAGGCCGCATGATCGTCTGCGTCTGCAACAACATCCGCGAGGGCGAACTGCGCGAGGCGGCGACGCGGACGGGCTGCCGCTCGGCCTGCCAGAGCTACAAGGCACTCGGGCACCGCGCCAAATGCGGTCAGTGCATCCGCTTCGCACGTACCATCATCAGCGAAGCCCGCAGCGCGGCTTGACGCGCTTCCGCGCGCGGCCAATAGCGGAGGCGCTCAAGCGAAAGGATGCGCCATGAAAGGTGATGCGAAGGTCATCGAGTTCCTGAACCTGGTGCTCAAGAACGAACTGACCGCGGTAAACCAATATTGGCTGCACTACCGGGTGCTCGATAACTGGGGCGTCAAGAAGCTTGCCGAGCATGAGCGTCACGAATCGATCGACGAAATGCGCCATGCCGATCGCCTGGCCGAACGCATCCTGTTCCTGAACGGCCTCCCCAATTTCCAGCTGCTCGGCCGGCTGCGCGTGGGCGAGACGGTGGAAGAGGTTCTCCGGGCCGATCTGGCGCTGGAGGAAGAAGCGATCGCGGTGCTGCGCGATGCGATTGAGCATTGCGAGGCGGTGCGCGACTATGTGAGCCGCGATTTGTTCGCCGACATCCTCGCCAGCGAGGAAGAGCATGTCGACATGATCAAAACCCAGTTCGAGATCATCGCCCGGGTCGGGCTTCAAAACTATATCCAGCTCAACAGCGCGCCGGCCGAGGGCCACGCGCACTAGGCGCGTCGGTTACTCGCCCGGTTATGCCCGCCCGAACACCGGCGCGCCGCCACGGCGCCCGAAGCCGCCGGCCGGGCGCCGCGCGACGAGCGGACTCGCCTCGCGCTTCAGCCGATCGATCGTGCGATCGTAAAGCGCGCGCAGGCCGACGACATGCGCCAGCGCTTCCTCGGGCGTGTCATGGGTTTCCACGCATTTGCGCGCGATCAATTCAATCGTCTCGGCGACAAGTGCCAGCGGCTCCGCGCCGAATTGGCGGGCCTCGCCCTTCAGCGTATGCGCCGGGCGCACCAAAGCGGCCGCGTTCTTGTCCCGCATCGCCGCCTCGATCGCATCGACCGATTTGACGCCATCCTCCTCGAAATAACCGAGGATGCGGACAAAGGCGTTGCCCAGCTCAGCGCGCGCCTGTTGGAAGGCGTGCAAATCGATCAAGGTGGCGTCGTCTGGCGTCACCAGTCACTCCCCGTCTCTGGTCGTGGCGCTGCCGGCCCCTGGCCACGCCACCCGCAAGGCTTACGCCTCAAGCGGTAAAGGATGGATTGACAGGCGCGGCGCGGGTGACGCGAAAAGCGCCGTCCGCGACGATAATGTCAGCCCCCGCGGCGGCGGCGACCGCCGCCAGTTCGTGCGATGCCCTGGGATCGTCCGCGAGCACTTCGACCGTATCCGCCCCCTCGCGCAAAGCGCGCGCCAGCCGCAGCGCGGGCCAGGGGCAGCGCATCCCGCGCAGATCGAGCCGAATCACTTGCTGAACGGGTTCTTGGGCGCGCGCAGCGTCAGCCGCACGGGCACCGCGCCGAAGCCCAGCTCACGGCGTATGCCGTTGACCAGATAGCGCTGATAACTCTCCGGCAGCTGATCGACCCGGGTGCCGAACAGCACGAAACCCGGCGGGCGCGTCTTCGCCTGGGTGACGTAACGCAGCTTGATGCGCTTGCCACCGGGTGCAGGCGGCGGGTTGGCCTCCAGCGCGCGTTCGAACCAGCGGTTCAACTCACCGGTCGGCACCCGGCGCGACCAAGCCTCGCGCGTCGCGAACCCGGCCTCGATCAGCGCGTCGATCCCCTTGCCGGTGACGGCGGAGACGGTGAGCAAAGGCACGCCCCGCACCTGCGCCAACCCTTCGTCGAGCGCGGCACGCACGCCGTTGAACAGCGCCGAGGCATTCTCCGCCACGTCCCATTTATTAAGCGCGATCATCAGCGCGCGGCCTTCCTGCAGCACGCGATCGGCGATCTTCAGATCCTGCGCCTCCAGCCCGCGCGTCGCGTCGAGTAATAAGACGACCACCTCGGCGAAGTCGACCGCGTGGAGCGCGTCGGCGACGGCGAGCTTCTCCAGCTTGTCCTGCACCTGGGCGCGCTTGCGCATCCCGGCGGTGTCGATCAGGCGCACCTGCCGCCCCTGCCATTCCCAGTCGATCGCGATCGAATCGCGAGTGATCCCGGCCTCGGGCCCGGTGATCAGCCGATCCTCGCCGAGCATCCGGTTGATAAGCGTCGACTTGCCGGCATTGGGCCGCCCGACGATCGCGAGCTTCAGCGGCGCGGCGGGGTCTTCAGCGTCGGGCTCGGGCGCCACTTCGTCGTCGCGTTCCAGATGCGGCAGCAGCGCCTCAAACAGGTCCGCCAACCCCTCGCCATGCTCCGCGGAAAGCTGAACGGGGTCGCCAAAGCCGAGCGCGAGCGATTCGATCACCCCGGCCTCGCCCGCGCGACCTTCGGCCTTGTTGGCGACCAGCACCACCGGCGTCGTCGATCCGCGCAGCCAGCGGGCGATTTCCTCATCAAGCGGCACGATCCCCGCACGCGCGTCGATCAGGAACAGCGCGACATCGGCCTGGCGTACCGCCGCCTCGGTCTGCTGGCGCATCCGCCCGGGGAGCGTCTGCGCGTCTTCATCTTCATAGCCGGCGGTGTCGATCACCCGGAAGTCGAGGCCGAGCAGATGCGCCTCGCCCTCGCGCCTATCGCGCGTCACGCCCGGGCGGTCGTCGACCAGCGCCAGCCGTTTGCCGACCAGCCGGTTGAACAGAGTGGATTTGCCGACATTGGGCCGGCCAATGATCGCGACCGTCGGAAGCTGTGCCATCGCCGCCCCTTACGCGGGCAACGACGGCCACGCAAATCAGCGATAGGCGGTAAGCTTGCCCTTGGCGTCGAGTACGAACAGCATGTTGTTCGCGACCACCGGCCCGAAGGTGAAGGGCGTGCCATTCTTGATGCGCGTGCCGACTTTACCCGTCGCCGCATCGACCGACACGATCTGGCCCAGCGAGCCGAGCACGAGCAGACGGCCACCCGCCAGCACGGGGCCAGACCAATAGACCGGCGCGCCCTTATTCTTCTTGGTGTTCTTGAAAGCGCCCAGATTGGTGATCCAGCGAATTTTTCCGCTTGCACGCGACAGGCAGATCAGCCGACCATCGTCGCTCATCACGAACAGCCATTCGCCCGCGAGCCAGGGGGTGGAGAGCCCGGCGATATTCTGCTCCCACAGCCGCTGACCGGTGGTGAGCTGCAGCGCGACGGTGCGGCCGCCCGCGCCCATCGCATAAACGCGGTCATCCGCGATCACCGGGCTCGCGTCGATATCGGCGATGCTCGACACCGAGGTGGTGATGCTGGTACGCGAAAGCTGGTCCTGCCACAACGTGCGGCCATTCTCGTAGCGATAGGCGTTGAGCTCGCCGGAGGAGAAGCCGGCGACGATCGTGCCGCGCCCCACCGCCGGGGCGCCGACGCCGAACACACCCTGCGCTTCCAGCGTGCCGAGCTGGGTCCACTGCGTCTCGCCGGTCGCCTGGCTGACCGAGAAGAGCTGGTTGTCCTGCGTCAGCGTATAGACCGCGCCGTTGGCGACGGTGGGCGCGCCGCGCAGCGGGCCGCCGGGGCGCGCACGCCACAGCACGCTGCCGTCGCTCGCGTTCAGGGCGACGAGATCGCCGAGCCCGTCGGTCGCGAACACCTTGCCATCGTCATAGCTCGCGCCGCCGCCGAAGCGCGCCTGGCGGTTCTTCTTGTCGGCCGGCAAACCGCTCGACCAGAGCTTGCGCCCGGTATCGGCGGCGAA
This sequence comes from Proteobacteria bacterium SG_bin6, assembly GCA_002083435.1. Lineage (GTDB taxonomy): Bacteria > Pseudomonadota > Alphaproteobacteria > Sphingomonadales > Sphingomonadaceae > Sphingomonas. The sequence goes on from LWDJ01000004.1 coordinate 70,717, forward strand.
GGCGCTAACCTTGCCATCGACATCGACGGCGAACAGCTTTCCCTCCGCAACGACCGGCGGAGCGCCCAGCCGCAGCCGGGCATTGCCGCCCTTGATATGGACGCTCCACGCCCGCTTCAGATCGGTGCCGAGCGCGAGATGGCCGAGCGATTTGCCCGCGTCGCCGCCGGGCTGGGTCCAGCTCTCATTGGCCTGAGCGGGTGGCAGCAGCACGTCGACCGTTGCCAGCGTCTTGTCAGTTTCAGCACCGTTCTCGGAGACCAGGATCGGAATGCGATCCCCCAGCGTGGGCGTGCGCTTCTTGCCCTTGGGCGTGCCACAGCCGGCGAGCAAGGCGAGCGCGATCAGCGCGGCGGCGGTACGGGTGTGCTTCATTGGGCCTTGCCTTGATTGCCTTCGGCCGATCCATTGCCGGCGATATTGCTTTGGTCGATCGCATCGACACCGAGCGCGCCCGCCATCTGCACGGTGCGCTGGCGCAGGCTTGCGGGCGTGTTCTTGTCCTCGGCGATCGCCGCGAACAGCTGCCCCGCCTCGCGCTGACGACCAAGCTTGAGATAGGCCGCGGCGACAAGCTCACCGGCGCTCCCGATCCAGGGGCTGCCCTTGGCGGCAAGCGGCTTCAATCGGCTGATCACCAATTCGGGCTTGATGCTGTCATACTCGGCGCTGGTCTGGCGGATCAGCGCCAGGTTGCGCAGCGGCTCGGGGACAGTGGTATCGCTCGCGACCTGGCCGAACAACTGCGCGGCCTTTGCCAGGTCGTTCTTTTGCAGCGCGACGCCGGCCTGCAGGAACAGCGCATTGGCGCGGTAGCCGGTGGTGCCGTCCTTCACCAGCGCGCTCAGTTCCTGCTCGGCACCGCTGCCACCGCTCACCCGCAATTTGTCGTAAAGCGCGTTGTACTTCACCGCCTGCGCCTCGGCCTCGCCACGGCGCCATTCCTGCCAACCGAGATAGGCGGCGAACAGGGCGAGGCCACCGAGCACCGCGCCGATCCCCAGCCGGCCGTAACGCTGCCACAGCTTCAGCGCCTGATCGCGGCGCAGTTCTTCATCGACTTCGCGTAGGAATGCTTCGTTGGTCGGCGGCAAAACGGCCACATGCGGCTCCGATCGGGGATGGAAGGCTCAGGCTTTAGCGGTCGGGCGCGGCAAGGGCTAGTCCTTGGGCGCGTATAGTTGATCCGGGCCGGGAAAAGCGCGGGCGCGCACTTCGGCGGCATAGGTGGCGGCGGCGGTGCTGATTCGCTCGGCGATCGAGTCATAGCGCTTCACGAAGCGCGCGGTGCGATCGAACATGCCGAGCATGTCGTCGATCACCAGCACTTGCCCGTCGCACGCCGCCGAGGCGCCGATGCCGATCGTGGGACAGCGCACCTGCCGGGTGATATTGGCCGCGATCGGCTCGACCACGCCCTCGATCACCATTGCGAAAGCGCCCGCCTCGGCGATCGCGACCGCGTCCGCCGTGATCTTGGCCGCCTCCGCCCCGCTTCGCCCCCGCGCCGCGTAGCCGCCGAGCAGATTGACCGCCTGCGGGGTGAGGCCAACATGGCCCATCACCGGGATACCGCGCTCGATCAGGAACTTGACGGTGGGCGCCATCGCCGCCCCGCCCTCCAGCTTCACCGCCGCCGCGCCGGTCTGCTTCAGCAGCCAAGCGGCACTTTCAAATGCCTGTTCGGGCGATTTCTCATAGGCTCCGAACGGCATGTCGATCACCACCAGCGCGTGATAGCTGCCGCGCACCGCCGCCGCGCCATGCGCCGCCATCATCTCGAGCGAGACGGGGATCGTTGATGGAAGGCCGTAGATCACCTGCCCCAGGCTGTCGCCCACCAGCAGCATGTCGCAATGCGGATCGAGCAGCTGCGCCACACGCACCGTATAGGCGGTGAGCATCACCAGCGGCTCGCCGCCCTTGCGTGTGGTGATCGCGGGGACGGTGAGCCGCTTCATCGGCGCCGGCGTGGGGTTGGCGCGGCTGGTCGCGGTATCGAGCGTATAGGTGGTCGACATGACTGCGCTTTACCCCGCGCGGCGCCGCCGCGCCAGCCGGGGGTTCAGCGGAGCCAGCCCCGCGCCGCGCCGTACCGCGCCAGCCACAGCGAAATTAGCCCGAGCGCGATGATCACCCCAGGCAGCACCGCCGCCCCCGCTCCCTTGCGCGCGAGCAAATCGGTCGCGCCCAACACATAACCGAATTGCACCACCGCGCCGATCAGGGCGAGCGCATAAAGTGGCACCGCCCAGCGTCGCCGGGCAAGCAGTGCGAGCGCGCCCAGCAGCGCCGGCAACGTCGCCAGCGCAAAGGCAGAGATGAACCAGGGCGGCAACGCACGGAACGCGGCGGCATCGTCCGCCGGCATGTGCGCAAGCGCGGCGGCGTCGACCGAGAGATGCGCGACAAACGCGGCGATCCCCGCCAAACTCCACAGCAGCAGGGCGACAGCAGCCCCCCAGAACCAGCCCGGCGCACGTGCCATCATCGCCTCTCTCTTTGGTGCTGGAGACGAGTTTGCGCGGCCACCGGCGACCTTGGCAAGGGGCTTAGCCCCGCAGAGCCGCCCGCGCCTGGGTGCGGAGCCAACCGGCCACACCCTCCGCCGCGCCGATCACGGCCAGCTCCTCCGACGTCGCGCCGCCAACGTTCACGATCTCGACCAGACGCGGAAAGGCCAGTTCGGGATGCGGCCGCTCGACCAGCTCGATCGCGTCGCCCGCCTGCAAGCCACCTTCGCTCAGCACGCGGTAATACCAGCCCGAGCGGCTCGAACGCACCATCGCCTTGGGCGCGCGCGCATCGTTCAGCCGCAGCGCGAACTTATAGCAGGGCTGGCGCGGCTGGCAGACTTGCAACCGGGCACTGCCGATCGCGTGGATATCGCCCACGCACAGATGATCCTCGACCAGGCCCTCGATCGTCAGATTCTCGCCGAACGCGCCGGGTTCGAGCCGATCGGCGAGATGGGGCTGTTCACCCGCCCAGCGTGGATAATGGCTGGCGGGATAGGCGTACACCGCCTTGTCCGGCCCGCCATGGACGCTGAGATCAGCCTGCTCGTCACCCTCGAGCCCCAGCCGCGCGACCGCTACCGGCCCCGCGACTGGATGCTTGACGATGCCGCTCGCCACACGATCGGGGCCGAGTGGTGCGATCCGCCCGACCTGAACACTCACGACGCGGGCGTTCACGCGACTTCCACCCCGCGCCAAAAGGCGAAATAGCCCTTGATATTGACGGCCGCCGATTTGGGTTCGGGATAATACCAGGCGGCATCGGCGTTGCGTGCGCCATCGACGACGATCGTCTTATAGCTCGCCACGCCTTTCCAAGGGCAGGTGGTGTGGGTCTTGCTATCCTCGAACAGGCTCGCGTCCACCGAATCAGGCGGGAAATAATGATTGCCCTCGACGACGATCGTCTTGTCGGACTGAGCGATCGTCTTGCCGTTCCACCGTGCAGCCACCATGCGCGCGACTCCTAAAGTTGCGCCGCCGATATGGCCCCCCGCCAGCGTTCAGCCAAGCGCGGCGGCGTAAAGTTCGGGCTTGAACCCAACAAGCACCGCTTCGCCCGCCATCAGCACAGGGCGCTTGATGAGCGTGGGATTGGCCGCCATCAGCTTGAGCGACTTGGCCGCGTCGATCCCGTTCTTGTCGGCATCGGGCAAGGCGCGAAAGGTCGTCCCCGCCTTGTTGAGCAGCTTTTCCCAACCGACATGCGCCGCCCATGCGGCGAGCAGCGTGGGATCGATCCCATCGGCGCGGTAATCGTGGAAGCGATAGGGCTTGCCCGCCGCATCGAGCCAGGCGCGCGCCTTCTTCATCGTGTCGCAGTTCTTGATGCCGTAGATCGTAATCATGTGATGTCCCAGGCAGCGAGAATGGCGTCGCGGTCCGCGCCCGCGCGCGGCGGCGGGCGATCGAGTTGGTTTTCGGTCAGGCTATAGCGGGGGGCGGGCGCGGGTTGCGCGATGCCGCCCGCCTCGACCAGCGCGGCGCGCTCTGCCAGGTGGGGATGATCGCGCAACTCGTCGAAACGCAGCACGGGGGTGACGCAGGCGTCGCTATCGGCGAAGCGCACCGTCCAATGGTCGCGCGAGTGCGCGGCGAACGCGGCGGTGAGCTTAGCCGTCATCACCGGCCATTTGTTGCGATCATGCTGCGCAGCAAAGTCGGGATCACCGGCGAGACCGAGTCCGGCGATCAGCAGCGCGAAGAACTGCGGCTCGATCGCGCCCACTGCCACGAAGCCGCCATCGGCGCAGGTATAGCAACGATAGAAGGGCGCGCCGCCGTCGAGCAGATTGGCCTCGCGTGTGTCGCTCCAAGCGCCCATCGCGCGCATCGCATGGAACAAGGTCGTCTGCGCGATCACCCCGTCGATCATCGCCGCGTCGACCACTTGCCCCTGCCCGGTCGCGCGCGCGTGGAGCAACGCGGCGAGCATCCCAAAAGCGAGCAGCATCGCGCCGCCCCCGAAATCGGCGATCAGGTTTAACGGCGGCGGCGGCGGCCGATCGGCGGGACCGATCGCGTGGAGCGCGCCGGTAAGCGCCAGATAGTTCAGATCATGCCCGGCGCGGTTGCTGAGCGGACCGATCTGCCCCCAGCCCGTCATCCGGCCATAGACGATCCGGGGATTGGCGGCGAGCGCCTCGGCCGGCCCCAGGCCCAACCGCTCCATCACCCCGGGCCGATTGCCCTCGATCAGCGCGTCGGCCCGCGCGATCAGCTTCAGCGCGAGCGCGCGATCGGCCTCAAGCTTCAGATCGAGCGCGATCGAGCGTCGCCCGCGCGCCATCAGATCGAGGTCACCGCGCGCGAACGGCCCGCCGCCGGGGCGATCGATCCGCACCACATCGGCGCCATTGTCGGCGAGCATCATCGCCGCGAACGGTCCCGGACCGATGCCGGCGAATTCGATGACCCGGATGCCCTGAAGCGGCCCCATGCTTCCCCCTTTTTCACCGAGCATGGCGGCGGGCGCTGTCGCGCGCAAGGTGGCGCCTTTGGGTCGCTCAGCGTTGCGGCGCCATCCCACAACGCGCCGCGCGCCGCGCTTTGTCGATCATACCGAAATCACGGGTGCGATCGATGAGCACGCGCAGCAGCGCGATGCCGCGTCCGCCCTGCGGCCTCACCCCTGCATAGCCCGCCGGCGCCTGCCGGCCCTGCCCGAGCAACGCGACTCGAACACCCGCCGGTGCGGCGCGAACGTTGCGAACGAAAGCGGTATCGGTGCGCGCGTCGAACACCGAGAGCGACCAATAGGGCGCGGCGATCGCTGGCACCTCGATCAGCACCCGCCCGCCCGCCAGATTGAACGGGCAGCTCGAATAGAGGAGATCGGGGCTCGGTCGCACGATCGCGCGCGACTTGGCGGTGACGAGCGGCGCATGCGTCATGCGATTGACGCCCCCCGCCGCCGCCACGCGCGAGGTGGCAAGGCGCATCAGCGCGTAGGGCATCTGCGCGAGCGTCACATGCCACGCGAGCAGCGCCGCGAACAGGCCGAGCGCCAGGGGTGCGAGCCAGCGCGCGATCATGCGCATCCCACCTTATCGATACGTGGCAACTGGGCGGCGGTCACCTCGCCCTGCCCGCCGTCGATGGGCAGATAGGTGCGCAGCGTCAGCTCGAAACGCGGCGCGTGTCCGGTCGGCAGCCACCGCCCGGGCGCCGGTTGCGGCGCGATCGCCACTTGCCAGGCGCGCTGCTCGTCGGGCGACAGGCTCGCGCTGCCCACCGAATAAACACCCGCCGCATTGGGGACGAGATAGCCGGCGGGATCATAAAGCGTCACGCTCCACCAGGCCGCGGGCAGCGCGCCGCCCGACAGGCGATAGCGGCACCGGCCGTCGAGCGGCGCGCCGGCGCTGTCCACGACCGCATTGTAGTAGCGCGCCTCGCGCGCCGGCAGCGCGAGCAGCCCGCGCAACGCGACCACTGCGCGGGTATAGCGGCTCGCCTCGCTCGATCCGAAATCGCGCCCGGTCGCCCATGGCCCCAGCATGAGCTGATTGCCGAGCGCCCCGCTGCGCACGCTGTAAATCGCGCCGCCGGTTCCGATCAGCCCGCCGGCAACCGCGCACAGCAACAGCCGTGCCGAGAATCGCATCGTCGAAACCCCCTGATGGGGATCGTCATAAAAGCGTCACGCGGGCGAGCGCAACCCTGTCAGCCACGCGCCCGCAGCGCCGCCTGTGCCGCGGCGAGCCGGGCGATCGGCACGCGGTAGGGCGAGGCCGAGACATAATCGAGCCCCGTGCGCGCGCAGAAGTCGATGCTCGCCGGATCGCCGCCATGCTCGCCGCAAATGCCGAGCTTCAGCCCCGCGCGCGTCCGCCGCCCGCGCTCGGCGGCGAGTTCGATCAGCGCGCCGACGCCCTCGATATCGAGGCTGACGAACGGATCGGTCGGGTAGATGCCCTTGTCGACATAGGCCGTCAGGAATCGGCTGGCATCGTCACGGCTCACCCCGAGCGTCGTCTGCGTCAGGTCGTTGGTGCCGAAGCTGAAGAATTCGGCGGCCTCGGCGATCTGCCCGGCCATGATCGCGGCACGTGGCAGCTCAATCATCGTGCCGACGAGATACTCCACCCGCCGCCCGCGCTCGGCGAACACGGCTTCGGCGGCCTTGTCGACCACCGCCTTCATCAGCTCCAGCTCGCGCTTGGTGGCGACGAGCGGGATCATCACTTCGGGGATCGGCGCCTCGCCGCTCTTTTCGGCGACATCGATCGCCGCCTCGAAGATGGCGCGCGCCTGCATTTCGTAGATTTCGGGGTAAGTCACCCCCAACCGGCAACCGCGATGGCCAAGCATCGGGTTGAATTCGTGCAGTTCCGCCGCGCGACGCTTGAGCGCTTCCACTCCAACGCCCGCCGCATTGGCGACTTCGGCGAACTCGGCCTCGCCATGCGGCAGGAATTCGTGGAGCGGCGGATCGAGCAGGCGGATGGTGCAAGGGAGCCCCGCCATCACCTCGAAAATCTCGACGAAATCGCCGCGCTGTTCGGGCAGCAATTTGTCGAGCGCCGCGCGCCGGCCGGCCTCATTCTCGGCGAGGATCATCTGGCGCACCGCGGTGATCCGCGCCGCATCGAAGAACATATGCTCGGTGCGGCACAGCCCGATGCCTTCGGCGCCGAACTCGCGCGCCACGCGGCAATCGGCGGGCGTCTCGGCATTGGTGCGTACTTTCAGCGTGCGCACCTTGTCCGCCCACGCCATGAGCGTGCCGAAATCGCCCGCGAGTTCGGGCTGCACGGTCGGCACTTCGCCCAGCATCACCTCGCCCGAGGCGCCATCGATGGTGATCACCGCCCCTTCCTTCACCTCGCGCCCCGCAACGCGCATCACCCGCGCCTTCAGGTCGATCGAGATGCTTCCCGCACCGGAGACGCACGGGCGCCCCATGCCGCGCGCGACGACGGCGGCGTGGCTCGTCATCCCGCCGCGCGCCGTCAGAATGCCGCGTGCGGCGTGCATTCCGTGAATGTCCTCGGGGCTGGTCTCAACCCGCACCAGGATCACCGCTTCGCCCAGCTCGGCGCGGCGCTCGGCCATGTCGCTGTCGAACACCACCACGCCCGAAGCGGCGCCCGGCGAGGCGGGCAGGCCCTTGGTCAGCACGTCGCGCGGCGCCTTGGGATCGAGCGTGGGGTGCAAGAGCTGGTCGAGCGCGGAAGGATCGACCCGGCCCACCGCTTCGGCCTCGGTAATCAGGCCTTCCTGCGCCATATCGACCGCGATCTTCAGCGCCGCCGCCGCGGTGCGCTTGCCGCTCCTCGTCTGCAGCATCCACAGCTTGCCCTGCTGCACGGTGAACTCGATATCCTGCATGTCGCGGTAATGCCGCTCGAGCAGATCGAACACCTGCGCCAGCTCGGCATAGGTTTCGGGCATCGCCTCTTCCATGCTGAGCGGCTTGGCCCCAGCCGCCTCGCGCGCGACCTTGGTTAGATATTGCGGCGTGCGGATGCCCGCGACCACGTCCTCGCCCTGGGCGTTGATCAGGAACTCGCCATAATAAGCGTGCGCGCCGGTGGAGGGATCGCGGGTGAACGCCACCCCCGTCGCGCTGGTTTCGCCCATATTGCCGAACACCATCGCCTGCACGTTCACCGCCGTGCCCCAATCGCCGGGAATATTGTTCAGCCGGCGATAGACCTTGGCCCGGTCCGACTGCCACGATCCGAACACCGCGCCCACCGCGCCCCATAGCTGATCCTGCACATCCTGCGGGAAGGGCTTGCCCCACAGCTTCTGGACGAGGCCCTGATATTCGCCGACCAGCGCGCGCCAATCCTCGGCGCTCATCTCGGTATCGAGGAAATAGCCCTTGTCTTCCTTGGCGATTTCCAGCGCTTCCTCGAACGCGCCGTGATCGAGCCCGAGCACGACATCCGAATACATCTGGATGAAGCGGCGGTAGCTGTCCCACGCGAAGCGCGCGTCGCCGCTGGTGGCGGCAAGGCCGGCGACGGTTTCGTCATTGAGGCCAAGGTTCAGCACCGTGTCCATCATGCCAGGCATCGACACCCGCGCGCCCGAGCGGACCGAGACGAGCAAGGGATCGGCGGCGTCGCCGAATTTCTTCCCCGTCACCCCTTCGATATGGGCGATGCCGGCGGCGACTTCGGCGCGCAGGCTTTCCGGGAAAGCCTCGCCTTCCTCATAATAGCGCGTGCACATTTCGGTGCTGATGGTGAAGCCCGGCGGCACCGGCAGGCCGATGGCAGCCATTTCGGCGAGGTTCGCGCCCTTGCCGCCGAGCAGGTTCTTATCGCCCTTGCCCCCATCCGAAACCCCGCCGCCGAAGCGATAGACATAGTTCATGAGTCACTCCCTGCCGCTGCGGCCCAGTATCACCCTATCCGTCACCCCGGCCTTGAGCCGGGGTTCCGCTGCCTTACGCCGGTGGAAGATAGCGGGACCCCGGGTCAAGCCCGGGGTGACGGCGTTGCGTAGAACGCGCGGAACGCCTTACCCCTCGATCTTCGAGAAATCCGCCACCTGGTGCACCGCGTCGCGGACCCGGCCCAGCAGCGCGAGACGCGCGGTGCGCTTCGCCGGTTCCGGATCGTTGACCGTCACGGACTCGAAGAAAGCGTCGATCGGCGCGCGGAGCGCCGCGAGCGCCGCCATCGCGCCCTCGAAATCCTCGCGCGCCACCGCCGCTTTCGCCGCGGGCTCGGCGGTATCGAGCGCGGCGATCAGCGCGGCTTCGGCGGGTTCGAGCGCATAGGCCGCCTGCGCGCGCTCGCTGCGCGCGAGTTCGGCGACGATCGGCGCGAATTCGGGATCATCAACCTCGACCAGCGGGTCTTCCTCACCGGTATCATGGATCGGCGCGGGCGCGGCCTCGGGCGGCGGCGCTTCCTTCTTCAGGATATTGGCGGCGCGCTTGTAGCCGGCGAGGAGATTGGCGCCGTCCTCGGTGGTGATGAAGGCCTGCAGCGCGCTAACGCGGGCGAGCAGGCGGACGAGATCATCCTCGCCCCCGAGCGCGAAGACGGCATCGATCAGATCGTGGCGGACGCCGGCCTCGCGTTGCTGGACTTTGAGGCGGTCGGCGAGGAAATTCAGAAGATGTTCGGTGCAATCGGCCAGCATCAACCAGGCGCTTGCCTGATTTACTTCAGCCTCATCCAGATGAGGCAAAATCTGAACAACATTCGTACGTTGATCAATGACTTCCATTCTGCCGTTGGTCACAGCAAGTGCAAGCTGCTCCCCATCGCTGGGCAGTCGACCAACAGCCAATCCAGTGACCAATTGGTAAGGCCGGACCAAGTCTGTAGCGTTGATCACTCGCCGCAGATTGAGCCGGATGTTGTTTTCAACAACCGTGCGGATCAGGGCGATCGCTGTGCGCCGAAGAGCAAACGGATCGCGCGATCCGGTGGGCGCCTCACCGATCCTGAAAAACCCAACCAGTGTATCCAGCTTATCCGCCAGCGAAACCGCCACCGTCACCGGATCGGTCGTCACGTCATCACCCTGCCCCACCGGCTTGTAATGATCGCGGATCGCCGCCGCGACGGCGGGGTGCTCGCCCTGGGCGGCGGCGTAATAGCCGCCCATCACGCCTTGCAGCTCGGGAAACTCGCCGACCATGCCGGTGACGAGATCGGCCTTGCAGAGCAGCGCGGCGCGTTCGGCGAGCAACGCCAGCTCTGTAGCACTCAGCCCCTCCCCTTCAGGAGCATCGGGTGAACCGGGCCCCGCACGGTTCAGGTCAGGCTGGGAGCCTGACTGACTCGATGCTGGGTTGGGGTGGGGGCTGTCAGAACCGGGCGCGGCGCCGGCAACACCGCCCCCACCCCCATCCCCTCCCCTGAAGGGGAGGGGCTTGATGATGCCCTCTTCGCACAGCCAGCGCGCGAGCTTCGCCACGCGCTCAGCCTTTTCGGCGACCGTGCCCAGCTTTTCGTGGAAGACGATGCGATCGAGCTTCTTCGCCTGCTCGTCGAGCGGCACGCGCAAATCCTGCTCGTAGAAGAAGCGCGCATCGCTCAGCCGCGCGGCGAGCACCTTGCGGTTGCCCTCGACGATCTTCGCGCCACCGTCCACCGCCTCGATATTCGCCACGCAGACGAAGGCGTTGGCGAGCTTCCCTTCACCATCCCGGCAAACGAAATATTTCTGGTTCACCCGCGCGGTCAGCTGGATCACCTCGGGCGGCACGCTGAGGAACGCTTCGTCGAAACGGCCTAGCAGCGGCACCGGCCATTCGGTTAGCCCGGCATTCTCCGCGACCAGCCCCTCATCCTCGATCAGCGCGAGCCGCGCTTCGGCGGCCAGCGCCCGCGCCCGGTCGCGGATGATCGCGGCGCGTTCGTCCTGATCGACGATGACCCGGGCGGCGCGGAGCTGCTCCGCATAAGTCGCGGCGCTTGCGATGCTGATCGCGCCCGGCGCCATGAAGCGGTGGCTGAAGGTCTCGCGCCCGCTGACGATGCCGGCGACTTCGCACGGCACCACCGCCTCGCCGAACAGCGCGACGATCCCCTGCAAGGGCCGCACCCAGCGCAAGGACTCGGTCGACAGCGAGGCCGCGCCCCAGCGCATCGATTTGGGCCAGGGAAAGGCGCGGACGATCGCCGGGATCGCCTCCGCCAGCACGTCCGCCGTCGCGCGGCCCGGCTTGTCGATCACCGCGAACAACACCCCGTCGCGCTCGACGAGTTGCTCGCGGGTGAGGCCGGTCTTGCGCAGGAACCCCTCCAGCGCCTGCGGCGGCGCCGAGGCGCGCGGGCCTTTCAGCTCCTCGGAAACGGCCTCGGTCGCCTCGGGTAGGTCGCGCGCGATCAGCGTCAGGCGGCGCGGGGTGGCATAGGTCTCGACCGCGCCCGCGCTCAGCCCCGCCTTGGCGAGCTCGGCGGCGAACAGCTTCGCCAAATCCTCGCGCGCGCGGGCCTGCATGCGGGCGGGGATTTCTTCGGAGCGGAGTTCAAGGAGGAAGTCGGTCATGCCCTCACCCTCCCACCGCCTGGCGGCGGCGGGCCCCGCCCTCTCCCGCCAGCGGGAGAGGGATTGAGCGCACTGCCCTCTCCCACCTGCGGGAGAGGGTGCCGAGCGCAGCGAAGGCGGGTGAGGGCCCGGTCACGCCGCCCACCCGTTCTTCTCCATCCAGCCCGCGCAGGCGGCCTTCGCCAGATCGCGCACGCGGCCGATATAGGCCTGGCGCTCGGCGACCGAGATCACCCCGCGCGCCTGGAGCAAGTTGAACACATGGCTCGCCTTGATCGCCTGCTCATAGGCCGGGATCGGCAGGCCGCGCGCGAGCGAGCGCTCGCATTCGGCGGCGTGTTTGCGGAAGGCGTCGGTCAGCGCATCGGTATCGGCAACCTCGAAATTCCATTCGCTCATCTGGCGTTCGTTCTCATAGAACACGTCGCCATAGGTCACGCCCGCGTCGTTGAACGCCAGATCGTACACCGAGTCCTTGTTCTGTATGTACGTCGCCAGCCGTTCGAGCCCATAGGTCAGCTCGCCCGCCACCGGCTTGCAATCGAACCCGCCCATTTGCTGGAAATAGGTGAACTGGGTCACCTCCATCCCGTCGCACCACACTTCCCAGCCGAGCCCCCAGGCGCCGAGCGTCGGGCTTTCCCAGTCGTCCTCGACGAAGCGGATGTCGTGTCGGCTGAAATCGATCCCGATCGCAGCGAGCGAGCCGAGGTAAAGCTCCTGTAAGTCGGGCGGCGAGGGCTTCAGGATCACCTGATATTGATAATAATGCTGCAGGCGATTGGGGTTCTCGCCATAGCGGCCATCGGTGGGCCGGCGGCTGGGCTGGACGAAAGCGGCATTCCACGGCTCCGGACCCAGCGCGCGCTGGGTGGTCGCGGTGTGGAAGGTACCCGCACCCATTTCCATGTCGTATGGTTGCAGGATCAGGCAGCCGCGCGCGCTCCAATAATCGTGGAGCGTCAGGATCATTCGCTGAAAGCTGAGCGGCGGCGTGGCCAACGATAATTTCCCCATGCGCGAACGGTGGCGCCCCTTTGGCGCGCGGGGACAGGCGCGTCAATGCCCGCGCCGACGGTGTCAGCATAGCATGGCAGATAGTCAGGTAGTATTGACATTGCGGCGAATCGAGCTTAGTCAGGTTTCACTGACATGATGTCAGCAAGAGATGACCAAGGAGCAAGGCATGTGTTCACACCGGGCACGCGAGCGCGACGATCTGATCGCGCTGATGTCGGGGCTGTTCACCATGGCGGTGTCGCTGTGGATGATCTTGAATCACTAGCCGTGAAGAACCGGCTGAAAGTGCTGCGCGCCGAACGCGATTGGAGCCAGGCGGAGCTTGGCGGCCGGCTCGGCGTGTCGCGCCAGGCGGTGAACGCGATCGAAACCGGCAAGCACGATCCGTCGCTGCCGCTCGCGTTCAAGATCGCCCGGCTGTTCGAGCTGCGGATCGAGGAGATTTTCGATGATGGGGACCATGATGGCCGGGCGTGAATTGGGGCCGGGTGAGCGGACCGCGCGGCGCAACCGGCGGCGGATGTACTACTTCCTGGGCGGCAGCGTCGTCTTCGGTGCGGTTCTCGGTGGCGCCATCAAATCCTTCGAGCTCAGCGAGCGAGCTGGCCTGCATGACATCACCGCGCTGCGTCTGCCGCCGGTGGTCGCCGCGCTGCTCGCGATCGGCTTTCTCGCGGCGCTCATCGGCATCCCCGTCTATAGCTTTCGCCTGATCGACGAGGTGAAGGTTCAAAACAATCTCAAGGCGATGAGCGGCGCGTGCCTCGCCGTCGTGGGCGGCTATCCCGCCTGGCAGGCACTCGCCGCGGGCGGGCTGGTGCCGCAGCCCAGCGCCTTGGGTGTATTCCTGATCGCCTATCTCGCGATGGCCGTGCTTGGCATCGCCTTCAAGATCCGTGGTTGAATATTTTAGAGAGGGAGCATCGATGCTTAAACACGTCATGACCGGCGCGGCCACGCTCGCGCTGCTGTTCGCCGGCCCGCTGCACGCGCAGACCGGGCAATCGGCCCCTGCCCCGGCCCCCGCCACCAAGGACGCCGATCCGGCGCTATGGGTGATCAAGGACGCCGATACCACCATCTATCTGTTCGGAACCGTCCATGTGCTGAAGCCCGGCCTGAGCTGGTTCGACGAAGCGGTGAAGAAGGCGTTCGACAAGAGCAAGGAAGTCGTGCTCGAGCTGCCCGATCTCGATCAGACGGCGATCCAGCAGGCGGTGCTGGCGCGCGCGCCGGACAAGAGCGGCACCCCGCTTTCGGCCAAGCTGCCGGCCGAGGACAAGCCGCTCTACGAGAAGGCAATCACCGAATATGGCGCGCCCGTGGGGCTGAGCGTGCCCGTGATGGACCGGTTCAAGCCGTGGTTCGCGGCGATCACCCTGACCCAGTTGCCGCTCGCCAAGCTGGGCTATGATCCCAGCAGCGGCGCCGAAAAGGTGCTGACGGCCGCCGCCAAGGCCGCCAACAAGCCGCTGTCGGGTCTGGAGACGATCGACCAGCAGCTCGGCTATTTCGACGGCCTGCCTGAGAGCCAGCAGATCAAGTTCCTCGAAATCACGCTCAAGGAACTGCCCAAGAGCGGCGAGACGCTGGGCAAGATGGTCGACCAATGGGCCGCCGGGAACCCCGAGGCGCTCGGCGAGACGATCAACGAAGGTCTGCGCGAACAGCCGGAGATCGGCGCGATCCTGCTGACCGAGCGCAACAAGCGCTGGGCGAGCTGGATCTCGGAGCGGATGAAGCAACCGGGCGTCGTCTTCATCGCGGTCGGCGCCGGGCATCTGGCGGGCAAGGACAGCGTCCAGAACCAGCTCGCCGCCTACAAGATCACGCCCAGGCGCGTGAAATATTGATGCGCGCGGGGCTCCTCGCCCTGCTGCTGCTCGCGGGCTGCGCTCGGGAAATCCCGGCGCGGCCCGCGCTTTACGTGCTGCGCGATGCCGACACCACGATCTGGCTGCTCGGCACGGTGCATTTCCTGCCGCCGGAGGTCCGCTGGGAAACGCCGGCGGTGAAGCGCGCGATTGCCGAATCGGCGACATTGGTCGGCGAACTGCCGGGTGACGCCGATGCCGGCACCGCGTTCGCCCGGGCGAGCGAGGGGCGCGGCTTGCCGCCGCTCGCCGCGCGGGTGCCCGCCGCCGACCAAGCCCGGCTTCAAGCAATCACCAAGGGCTGCGGCGGCAAAAGGCTCGATCGCCTGAAAAGCTGGGCTGCGGCGCTGGTGCTGAGCGCGTGCGGCGCGTCCAACGCGGGCGGTGATCCCGAGCATGGCGTCGAGGCGGTGCTGGCGCAGCGGTTCGCCGGGCGCTCCTGGCTCGGGCTGGAAACCGTGGCCGGCCAGTTCGCGCTGTTCGATGGGCTCAGCGAAGCCGATCAGCGCCGCCTGCTGCGCGCCAGCCTGGCAGCCGGTGCCGACTACCGCGCATTACTCGGTGCCTGGAAAGCGGGGGACGAAGCGCGGCTGGCGGCGCTGATCGCTCGCTCTTTCGCTGGCGCGCCGACCTTGAAGGCAACCCTGCTCGACCAGCGAAATGCGCGGTGGAGCGCCTGGATCGCCAATCGGATGCGCCGCCCGGGCCAGCTGCTGATCGCGGTTGGCGCGGGTCATCTGGCCGGGACGGGATCGGTGATCGCCCGTTTGCGCGCAGCGGGCTATAAAGTGGAGCGAGCCAGCTAAGCGACCCGCTCCAAGATGGTCAGAAGGCAGTCAGCCCGTTCGGCGTACCAAGCCCGGTCGGCCCGTCGAAGCCGGGAACGGCGTTGCACAGATAAGTGCCGCAGCTGCCGTTCGATCCGGAGATCACGTCATTCAGGTAGGCGCGAATGGCATAGGTGCCCTGCACGGGATAGGCGTAGCTGCTGGTTCCCTGCGAAGCATAAGCCGCCGCGATGATTGGCGCCGACGCGCTTGTGCCGCCATAAACCTGCCAGCCTGCGGTCGATACTTTAGTCGTCGGACCATAGACCGCGACGCCCGTCGCCGGGTCTGCCACCGCGGAGATGTCCGCCAGCGAACGGCGCGCGCAACCCGTGTCGGTCTGCCAGCTCGGCTTGGGATAAACCGCGCTGCAACCGCTGCCCGCGCCCGACCAGGCGCTCTCGCTCCAGCCGCGCGTGGTGCTCGATCGCGTCAGGCTGGTACCGCCCACGGCGATCACATGGTTCGAGCTGGCCGGAAAGCCGACGCCATAGCCGCTGTCACCGGTGCTCGCCGTGATCGCGATGCCGCTTTGGTTATAGGCGGCTTCATAGGTGGTCGAACCGCTCTCGCCGCCGCTATAGCTATTGCTGATCACGAACGCGCCGAGCGAGCCCGCCGTGCGCACCGCCGCCGCGAGATTTGCGAGCGACGCCGAATCGGCCTGGACCAGAATGATGCGGCAATCGGGGCAAATCGCGCTCGCCATATCGAGATCGAGCGCCGTTTCCTGCGCCCAGCCGGTGTTCTGGCGCGGATAGCTACCCTGCACGCCGCGCTGGTTATACTTGCGGAAACAGCCATTCGCGGTGGTGCAGGCCGGCAGGCCGAAGGTCGAGCGATAGACCGCGAGATCGGCCTCGGCATTGTTATAGCCATAGGCATCGACGATCGCGATCGTCCGCTGCGTCGCGGAAATCGCCGGAATGTTATAGGCGGCACGCAGATCGCTGGGGCCGTAGCCCGAGGGCAGCGCATTCGGTGTCCCCCGGTCGTGAACCAGCGGGTTGCCCTTTGCATCGGTGACGACGCGCGCGTCGCAACTCGCGACTCCGGGCGCATTGGACGCGGGGCAAACGCGGGCGTGATAGATTTTCCCCGACCGCCGCAGGTCGGACGTTGCCGATTGACCCCAGGCGGCGCTCGACGCCGCTAAAGCGGCCAATCCGGCCGCCACCATCACGATGGATCGCATGATCCCCTCCATCTTGATCGCGCCCCCGATTGAGCGCCAGACGGAAGGTGAGCCTGATTTTCCAACATCGCAACAATTAATTAATGCGTAACACTCTAATATTCTTCGGTTATCGACTTAAGCATTTTGCGGTGACATGCGTTAATATTACACGCCTGATGGCAATATTGACATATCTCAACTTAAGGTCTCGAATGTTGATTTCTGTTCATCTTTCACGCATTTATGCCTAACCCGCTGTCAGGGGTTTGAGCATGGTACGGTTTGACGGCGGGCGCGTGATCGACTATGCGCGCCGGCTTCCGGCCGGGGTCATCCCTGGAGGCTCGGCCGGGGTTACGTAACCAGCATTTCGGAGACCGCCATGAGCGAAATTTTGACGCTCGCGGCCGAGACGCGTGAAGGGGTTGGCAAGGGAGCCTCCCGTTCGCTTCGTCGTGAAGGCCGTGTCCCCGCCGTGATCTACGGCGCCAAGCAAGATCCTGCGGCGATTCACGTCGAGGAAAAGGAACTGTACCGGCTGCTGATGACCGGGCACTTCATGAATTCGGTGGTGATGATCGATGTCGGCGGCGAGCAGGTGCGGACCCTGCCCAAGGACGTTGCTTTCCACCCCGTTACCGATCGCCCGATCCACGCCGATTTCCTGCGCATCGCCGAGCACGCGACCGTGACCGTGCAGGTGCCGGTGCGCTTCGTCGACGAAGCGCTGTCGCCCGGGCTGAAGCGCGGCGGCGTGCTCAACATCGTCCGCCACGAGCTCGAGCTGATCGTCGACGCGGCCAGCATCCCCGATGATGTCGAGGTGTCGGTGAAGGGCTTCGACGTGGGCGAATCGATCCATATCTCGGCGGTGACGCTGCCCGCAGGCGCCAAGTCGGCGATCGAGGACCGTGACTTCACCATCGCGACGATCGCCGCTCCCTCGGCGCTCAAGTCGAGCGAAGGCGCGGCTGAGGCCGAAGCACAGGGTTGAGCCGCCCGGGGGCGAAGCCCCCGCATGGCGCCATCGCGATACGGGGGGCATGGCGACCGATCCGGCGCCATGCCCCTTGCCGTATCCGCCCCAACCAATAGGAAGATGCCATGCAGCTCTGGGTGGGGCTCGGCAATCCCGGGCCGCAATATGCGATGCATCGCCACAATGCCGGCTTCATGGCGGTGGACGCGATCGCCGAGCTGCATGGCTTCGATCCGCCCAAAAAGCGCTTCCTGGGCTGGACCAGCGAGGGCCGGATCGGCGGTACCAAGCTGCTGCTGCTCAAACCAGCTACTTTCATGAACGACAGCGGCCAGTCGATCGGCGAGGCGATGCGCTTCTACAAGCTCGCCCCCGAAGACGTGACGTTGTTCTACGACGAGCTCGATCTCGCGCCTTTCCGGGTAAAAGTGAAACGCGGCGGCGGCACCGCCGGGCATAACGGCCTACGCTCGACGGTCGCGCATATCGGCGAGGCGTTCCGCCGGGTGCGGGTCGGCATCGGCCATCCCGGGCACAAGGACAAGGTGACCGGCCATGTGCTCGGCAATTTCGCGCGGGTGGAACTCGATCCGCTGACCGACATGCTCGGCGCGATTGCGGCGGAGGCCGAATGGCTCGCCCAAGGCGACGATGTTCGCTTCATGAGCGAAATCGCGCGCCGGCTGCAGCAGGACTGATCCCGCGCGGACGGAACCGACCTCGCAGGTCTTCGTTTCCGCATGGGAACGATGAGACGCACCTTGGCCGATATCGAGCTTGCTCCTGGACCTAGCCGCGCTGAGGTGCCCCTGACGCTGCTGGTGAAACGCCTTGCGGGCCGCTTCGCGCTACCGCCCCAGGCCACCGATGCGCTGCTCGACCTTCCGTTCGTGCTGCGCGACTATCAGCCTGGCCAGGTCATCATCCGAGAGGGTGACAAGGTGCGGCAGTGCACCTTCGTAGTGACCGGCTTCGTCACCCGCTACAAGCTGGTTGGCGACGGCGGGCGCCAGATCGTCGCGATCCATTTGTCGGGCGATTTCGTCGATCTGCAACATATCCTGCTCGATCGTGCCGATCATTCGATCCACGCGCTCACCCACGCCTCTGTCGTGCAGTTTCCTGCCGACGCGCTGGTGCGGCTGTCCTACCAATTTCCCGACATCGGCAAAGCACTGTGGCTCGAATCGCTGATCGAGTCGGCGACGTTTCGCGAGTGGATCGCCAATGTCGGCCGGCGCGACGCGCGCGCGCGCACGGCGCATCTGCTGTGCGAGCTGGCGACGCGCCGCCAGGCGGCGGGGCTTGGCCCGGTCGACACGTTCGAACTGCCGATGACGCAGGAGCAATTGGGCGACGCGCTCGGCCTCACCTCGGTCCATATCAACCGCACCTTGCGCGGGCTGGAGAGCGAGGGGCTGATCCGCCGATCGAAGCGGGCGGTGGTCGTGGCGGACTGGCCCGCGTTGCAGCGCGCGGGGGACTTCAACCCGCAGTATCTGCACCTCCACGACAAGCCCTGATCCGCTCACCGCGTTGAGGCGATGCTGGCGGAGGGGCGCGGCCATGCTAAGCGCTTCCCGCCATGACGATACGCGCCCTGTTCCCCACCCTGCTCCACCAATCTCGGATCGAGGACGATACCTTCCTCGCCGTGCTCGCGCAAAGCTGCCGGGTACTTGCCGCCGAGGACCGCGCCGGACGCGCCTGGAGCAAGGCCAAGGGCTATCGCGGCTATACCAGCTATGCTTCGCTCAACGATTTGCCGCGGCGCGACCCCGTGTTCGCCGATCTGGTCAAGCGGCTGGCGAAGCCCGTGGCGAGGTTGGCCGAGGCCTGCGCCTTCGATCTCGCCGGGCGCAAACCCAGGCTCGACAGCCTGTGGGTGAATGTGCTGCGTCCGGGCGGCGCCCATTCGGTGCATCTCCACCCACACAGCATCATCTCGGGCACGCTGTATGTCGCAGTGCCGCCCGGCGCGGGGGCAATTCGGTTCGAAGACCCGCGCCTGCCGCTCTACATGGCCGCCCCGCCGCGCCGCGAGGACGCCGAAGAAAACGTGCGGCCGTTCGTCACCGTTGCGCCCGAGCCCGGCACCGTGCTGCTCTGGGAAAGCTGGCTGCGCCACGAAGTCCTCCCGAGCAGCGCCAGGGAAGACCGGGTGAGCGTGAGCTTCAACTATCGCTGGTAGCGCGGCGTCCGTCAGCCACCCATGCAGCCGCGATGTTCTTCCTTCACATCAGAGCTGTCGGTGTAAAGCTTCACGAACGCGGCATAGGCCGCATCGCGCGGCGGTTGCGGCTTGGTGTCGTACACCGTCATCGTCATTGCTGCGCCATCGTCATAAACCGTCTTGTCGCCGCTGCGCTTGATGACACGGATCAGCGTGGTGCGGGTGCCATTCTTGCCGGCGGCGTACCAGGCATTGTGCGCCGCGACCGCCTTTTTGAAGGTTTCGATCTGGCCGGGCTTGATCTCGCTATAGCGGATCGCGACACGCTTGCCGGTGCATTGCAGGTCGCCGGCCACCCCGCTCTGCGCGCCGAGTGGCGCCTGTATGCCCGCCACGCCCAGCGCCAGCAAGCCGGCGGCCACAAACTTGCGCATCGTCTCTCTCCCCTGCTCGTTTCGGCGATGCTGCCACGACCGCGAGCGCCCGGCAAGCTGGACGGCAGCGGCAAGGCTGCTTAAGGCACCGCCTTCCTCTTTCCAGCTTTCAGGACGCAAAATGGGTTTTCGCTGCGGGATTGTCGGTCTGCCCAATGTCGGCAAGTCGACGCTGTTCAACGCGCTAACCGAAACGGCGGCGGCGCAGGCGGCGAACTATCCCTTCTGCACGATCGAGCCCAATGTCGGCAATGTCGCGGTGCCCGATCCCCGGCTGCAACAACTTGCCGCGATCGCCCATTCGGCGAAGGTGATCGAGACGCAGCTCGGCTTCGTGGACATCGCAGGACTGGTGCGCGGGGCGTCCAAGGGCGAAGGGCTCGGCAACCAGTTCCTCGGCAATATCCGCGAGGTCGACGCGGTGGTGCATGTACTGCGCTGCTTCGAGGACGGCGATGTGACCCATGTCGAGGGCAAGGTCGATCCGATCGCCGATGCCGAGACGGTTGAGACCGAGCTGATGCTCGCCGATCTGGAGAGCCTGGAGAAGCGCGTCCCCAACCTCGCCAAGAAGGCGGCGCAGGGTGACAAGGAGGCGAAGGCGGCGGCGAGCGTGCTCGGCCAGGCGCTGGAGCTGCTGCGTGATGGGCGCCCGGCGCGGCTCACCGAGCCCAAGGACGAGGACGAACGCCGCGCGCTCGCTCAGGCGCAGCTGCTTACCGCCAAGCCGGTGCTTTATGTCTGCAATGTCGAGGAAGCGAGCGCCGCCGAGGGCAATGCCCATAGCGCGAAGGTGTTTGCCAAGGCAGCAGCCGAGGGCGCGCAGGCGGTGATCGTCTCCGCCGCGATCGAAGCCGAGATCGCGACCATGCCGGCCGAGGAGCGCGGCGACTTCCTGGCCGAGTTGGGACTGGAGGAAACCGGCCTCGCCCGGGTGATCCGCGCCGGCTATGCGCTGCTCGATCTCATCACTTTCTTCACCGTCGGCCCCAAGGAAGCGCGCGCCTGGACGGTATCCAAGGGCGCTAAGGCCCCGCAAGCGGCGGGCGCGATCCACAGCGACTTCGAACGTGGCTTCATCCGCGCCGAAACGATCGCCTTCGCAGACTATGTCGCGCTGAAGGGCGAGGCCGGCGCGCGCGAAGCGGGCAAGCTGCGCCAGGAAGGCAAGGACTATGTGGTGCAGGACGGCGACGTGATGCTGTTCCGGTTCAATGTATAAGAAGGACGGACGCGCGCTTCCCTTCGATTTTGACCCTAAAGTCGTCGCGGCGATCGACGCGCGGCTCGAGGAAGTCGAGCGGATGCATGGCGCGCGCATTCTCCTTGCCATCGAGAGCGGTAGCCGCGCTTGGGGCTTTCCGTCGCCCGACAGCGACTATGATTGCCGGTTCATCTATGTGCGGCACAAAAATCGGTACTTGTCGCCCTGGCAGCCACGCGACGTGATCGAGACGCCGCTTGACGCTCTACTGGACGTCAATGGTTGGGATCTCGGCAAGGCCTTGAAACTGCTATTAAAGGGGAATGCCGTGATCGCCGAATGGTTGGCGTCGCCGGCGACCTACCGGACAGATACGCGGTTTCGGGCAGAGATGAATGAATTCGCGGATCGCTTTTCCGACCGAACCGGAATCGCGCTCCATTATCTCCATTTGGGCGAGCGCCAGTACCGAACTCATTTCGACAACGAGAAGGCCGTCCCACTCAAGAGGCTGTTTTATGTGCTGCGTCCCGCCATAGCGTTGCGCTGGATGCGACTGCATGCCGCCGCCAGCCGCCCGCCTATGCACTTTCCCACGTTGATGGCCGAGTGCGCGCCACCGGCCAATTTGGTTGGGTTGGTCGACAAGCTTCTCGCCGCGAAGGCAATCACTAAAGAACTCGGCAGTGGCCCGCTTCCACCGCTGATCAGGGATTTCGTTGCGGCCGAATTCGAGGCCGCGCGGACGATCTTCATATCGGCGCCACGCCAGCTTTCGCCTGTGGCGCGGGAGGCAGCGGAAACGCTGTTCCGGCGCTGGGCCGATAAGCTGCTGTCATCTGCGTGACGCGAAGCCCTAGGATAGCCCGTCCATGCGCCTCTCCACTCGCCTTCTCGCCGCGCTGCTCGCCGCTGGGCTGCAGGCGTGCGTCACCCAGCCGTTCAGCGCGCCACAGGTCGCGCGCAGCGCGCCACGCGACGCGCGCCCGCCGGTCGTCATCCTCGTCTCGATCGATGGCTTCCGCGCCGATTATCTCCAGCGCGGCGTCACGCCCAATCTCAACGCCCTCGCCGCCACCGGCATCAGCGCGGCGATGCGGCCGAGTTTCCCCAGCATCACTTTCCCCAACCACTATACGCTCGTCACCGGGCTGCGCCCCGATCGCAACGGGATTGTCGGCAACCGGATGGAAGACCCGGCGCGCCCGGGCCAGGTTTTCACCATGCAGAGCGACCAACCCTTTTGGTGGGGCGAGGCCGAGCCGATCTGGATCACCGCCGAAAAGGCCGGCATCCGCACCGCAACGATGTTCTGGCCGGGCAGCAATGTCGATTTCGGCGGCGTTCGCCCGCGCGACTGGGCGCAATATGCGGGCGCCATCAGCGATCGCCAGCGGGTGGACGGCATCGTGGACTGGCTCCGGCGCCCGGCCCAGACGCGCCCCCGCTTCCTGACGCTCTATTTCGACCTGGTCGACCACGCGGGCCACGAGTTCGGGCCGGACAGCGCGAAGACCACCGAAGCAGTGGCCGAGGTCGATGCCGCGATCGGTCGGCTCCGCAGCGAACTCGCCGCGCTCGGCCAGCCGGCGACGCTCGTGATCGTCGCCGATCACGGCATGGCGGCGACCAGCCCGGATCGGACGATCAAGCTCTATGAGCGGATCGACCCCAAGCTGTACCGCGCGATCGCCGCCGGTCCCTATGCCGGGCTCGAGCCGCAACCCGGGCAGGAGGCAGCGCTTGGAGAGGCGCTCGGCCAGCCGATGCCGCATATGACGTGCTGGCCCAAGGCGGCGATCCCGCCCGCGCTGCATTATGGCGCCAATCCCCGCGTGCCCCGCTTCGTCTGCCTCGCGGAGGCCGGCTGGCTGATCCTCGATAAGCCGCCCGAACCGGATCGGCCGCTAAAGGCGGGCGGCGCGCATGGCTATGATCCGGCCGCGCCCGACATGGCCGCCTTGTTCATCGCCAGCGGCGCCGGCATCAAACCCGCCGGCAAGCTCGCCGGGTTCGACAATGTCGCAGTCGCGCCGCTGCTGCGCGCGCTGCTCGGCCTGCCGCAAGACCCCCGGCTGGACGGCGACACGCGGCCCTTCGCTGGCGCACTTACACTGTAAACGGAAACGCTTGGCGAGCCGGCGAAACAGACTATGCTCGCGCTATTATTGGGGGAGCGACGCATGATCTATTTCGAGGATTTGGCGGTCGGCCAAAGCGCGCGCTTCGGCAGCTATCACGTCACCCGCGAGGAAGTGATCGCCTTCGCTGAGCGCTATGATCCGCAGCCCTTCCACCTCTCCGACGAAGCGGCAGCGCGCACCCATTTCGGCCGGCTGGCGGCGAGCGGCTGGCACACTTGCGCGATGACGATGGCGATGATCGTCGAGAATCTGAAGCAGATCGAACAGGCTGGGCTCGGCTCGCCCGGGATCGACGAACTGCGCTGGCTCAAGCCGGTCTATCCGGGCGACACGCTGAGTTGTGAGAGCGAGGTCATCGAAATCCGCCGCTCGCAAAGCCGCCCGGAGATGGGCAGTTATCGCAGCCGGATGACCGTGACCAACCAGCATGGCGAGGCGGTGCTGCGCTTCATCTCGATCGCGCTGATCGCGACGCGGCCAGCCTAGGCGCGGCCGGGTCGCCGCCTGGGGCTGGAGCCACTACCGCCGATAACCGCGCGGCACATGGCGGAAGCCGCGCCATTCGTCCCGGAACTGGCCGCCCCGCCACCCCCGCTGGCGATCGAGCCAATAGCGCTGCTCGCCATCGTTCCAGCGGCGCGGTGCGCGGTAGCGATCATAGACGTAAACCCCCGTGCCGGGGTAATAATAATCGCCGTACCAGCCCCAGTAAGGCTGGCGATAGCCACCGTTGTAATAACTGTAGCGGGCTGGACGATCGTAATAATAATCGTCGGTGCACGCCGCCGTCAGACTCGTGAGCGCGAGCGCTGTCGCCGCCGCGAAACGTCTTGCCAGCATCGCATCATCTCCTCTGCCAAGGCCAACCCGGCAAGCGCCGGGCCGTTCCTTCGCGGGCGATGATGGTATAGCGAAGCTTAATGGCCCTCGAACGCGAGCAGTGCTTGGACCGCGACGCCATCGCGGCGGAGCAGATCGGCGCCGCCCAGTTCGGGCAGATCGACCACGAACAAGCTTTGCTCGACCGTCGCGCCGGCCTTGCGCAACAGCCGCACCGCCGCGCGGGCGGTGCCGCCTGTCGCGATCAGATCGTCGATCAGCACGACGCGCTGGCCGGGGACAAGCGCGTCCTCATGCATCGTGATCCGGTCTTGCCCATATTCAAGGGCGTAATCCTCGGCGATCGTCGCCCCCGGGAGCTTGCCGTCCTTGCGGATCAGCAGCACGCCCGCGCCGAGCTTTACCGCCATCGCGGCGGCGAAGACGAAACCGCGCGCCTCGATCCCGGCGACGAGATCGACCGGGCGATCGACCGCCGCCACCAGCCGCTCGACCGTGGCGGCGAGGCCGGCGGGATCGAGCAGCAGGGTGGTGATGTCGCGGAACATGATCCCCGGCTTGGGAAAGTCGGGGATCGTGCGGATCAGCGCCTTCAGGTCGTCATTCGCCGCGCTCGTGGCGAGCGTGGTGCTCAATGCTTCATGTCCCGCCAGATGTTGCGATAGGCACCATAAGCCAGCGCGGTCGCGACCAGCAGGAAACCCATCACCATCAACCCGATCGAGTGCCGCTCGGCGAGCTCGGGCTCGGCCGCCCACACCAGGAAGGCGGCGACGTCCTGCGCGTTCTGGTCCACCGTCGACTTGGTGCCATCGGCATAGGTCACCGCGCCCTCGGACAGCGGCGGCGGCATCGCGATGTTCAGGTTCGGGAAGTATGGGTTGAAATAGGCGCCATCGGGGGTCTTCGCCTCCGGGAAGCGTTTCATCTCGGCGGCGGTCATGTCGCGATAGCCGGTCAGCAGCGAGCGAACATAGGCCGGGCCGTCATGGCGCGCCTTGGTGATCAGCGACAGATCCGGCGGGTTGCCCTGGCCAGGATAATAGACGGTCGGGAACTTATCCGCCGGGGTGTTGGGCCGCTCACCGCGGTCGCCCGTCTTGGTGTCGAGCGTCTGCGCCTTCAGCTGCCAATCGCTCGCGATCTTCTTAACCTCGGCCTCCGAATAGCCGATCTTGCGCAGATCGCGGAAGGCGACATGGGTCAGCGAGTGGCAGTTAGAACAAACCTGCTGGTACACCTGGAAGCCGCGCTGCACCTGCTGCATGTTGAACTTGCCGAACAGGCCGTTGCTGGCGAGTTCCAGCTCGTGCGGATGCTTGTACAGTGCTTCCTGCGCGGTTTCCTTGCTCTCACCGCCAAGGCTGGTCAGGCTGACGAACAGCGCGCACGAAACTGCGGCGATGAAGCCAAGCCCGATCAGGAACGAAATCAAACGAACCATTTGTTCCCCCTTATTCAGCCGGCAGGGCGCGTTCGGGGAACGCGGTGTCGCCAGCCGAGCCGGTTTCCCCCTTCAGAACCGCCTCAGTAATCGAGTTGGGCAGCGGGCGCGGACGCTCGGTCGCCGACACGATGGGCAGGATGATGAGGAAGTGCGCGAAATAATAAGCCGTGGCGATCTGCCCCAGGATCACGTTGCGCGCGATCGGCTCGGCGCCCCCGACATAGCCCAGCACCAGCACGTCGACGACCAGGATCGCCAGGAAAATGCGGTAGGTCGGGCGATACTTGGCCGAGCGCACCGGCGAGGTATCGAGCCACGGGAGGAAGAACAGCAGCAGGATTGAGCCGAACATCGCCAGCACGCCCCACAGCTTCGCCTCGATCCACAGGAAGTTGAAAGTGAACGACTTCAGGATCGCGTAGAAGGGCAGGAAATACCATTCGGGCACGATGTGCGCCGGGGTCGAAAGCGGGTTGGCCGGGATATAGTTATCCGGGTGGCCCAGCATGTTCGGTTGGAAGAAGACGAAGGTCGCGAAGATCAGGAAGAACACACCGACGCCGAACCCGTCCTTCGCGGTGTAATAGGGGTGGAACGGCACCGTATCCTGCTCGTCCTTCACCTCGACCCCGGTCGGGTTGTTCGACCCGTACATGTGCAGCGCCCAGATGTGCAGGATGATCACGCCCGCGATCACGAAGGGCAGTAGATAATGGAGTGAAAAGAAGCGGTTGAGCGCGGCGTCATCGGGCGCATAGCCGCCCAGCAGCCAGATGCGGATCGGCTCGCCGACGATCGGGATCGCCGAGAAGAAGCCGGTGATCACCTGCGCCCCCCAGAAGCTCATCTGGCCCCAGGGCAGCACATAGCCCATGAAAGCGGTCGCCATCATCAGCAGGAAGATCACGACGCCCAGCAGCCACACCATCTCCCGCGGCGCCTTGTACGAGCCATAGAACAGCCCGCGCCCCATATGGATGTAAACCACCGCCAGGAACATCGAGGCGCCGTTGGCGTGGGTGTAGCGCAGCAGCCAGCCGTAATTCACGTCGCGCATGATGTGCTCGACCGAGTCGAAGGCGATCGCGCCGTTCGCGGCATAGTGCATCGCGAGCGTGACGCCGGTGACGATCTGCACCATCAGCGCCAAGCCGGCGAGGACGCCGAAATTCCAGAACCAGTTAAGGTTGCGCGGCACCGGATAGCCGGCGCCGACCGCCGAGAACACCAGCCGCGGCAGCGGCAGACGTTCGTCCACCCACTTCATCACCGGGTGCTTGGGTTCGTAATGCTGTGCCCAAGGGAAGCTCATCTTCGACCTCCTCAGCCCACCACGACCGTGGTCGGCGACGTGAACTTGTACGGCGGCACCTGCAGGTTCTTGGGTGCCGGACCCTGGCGGATGCGGCCGGCCGTGTCATAGGCCGAACCGTGGCAGGGGCAGAAATAGCCGCCGAACGGGCCGCGATTCTCACCCTCGCCGGCGCCGAGCGGCACGCAGCCAAGATGGGTGCAGACACCGAGCGTGATCAGCCAGTTCTTCTTGCCTTCCTGCGTGCGCTGGGCGAGCGTCTGCGGATCACGCAGCGAGCTGACCGGCACCTTGTCCGCCTCGGCGATTTCCTCGGGAGTCAGGTTGCGCACGAACAAGGGCTGCTTGCGGAACTGCGACTTGATCGCCTGGCCCGGCGCGATCGCGCTGAGATCGACCTCGGTGCTCGACTGGGCGAGCACGTCGGCCGAGGGCGCCATCTGGCTGACGAGCGGCACCACCACCCCGGCCGCGCCAACGCCGGCGAAAGAGACCGCGGCGATGCTCAGGAAATCGCGGCGGCGATAGCCTTCCTCGCCCATGGGTTCATCGGCGGCGTGGCCGCTTTGCATCGCGTGATCAACGGTTGCCATTCACTTGCCCTGTTCTGACCGAGTATCGCCGTGCCCCTCGGGTCGCAGCGGGCACGCGCGCATGGGTGCGCCAAGCCGACCGATAGGCACGGTAATTCGCGGCCTGATAGACGCGGGTGGCCCCAAATGCCAACAGCTAATTGATGGTTGCGTCACCCACCCGACTCTCTTCCCCCGCCACGCTCCGCCTCGCGCTGCTCGCGCCCGACATCGCCGGCAATGTCGGCACGCTGATGCGGCTGGCCGCGTGCCTTGGCGTAGCACTCGATCTGATCGAGCCGCTCGGTTTTCCTTTTTCAGACAAAAAGTTGGCCCGCGCCGGGCTCGATTATGCCGACTTGGCGCAAGTGACACGCCATGCCGACTGGCCGGCGTTTCTGGAATGCCTGCCAGGCAGGCTCATCGCGATCGAGACCAGCGCAGCGGTCCGGCTCGACGCGGCGGCATTTCTACCGGGTGACACGCTGCTGCTCGGTGCCGAATCGAGCGGCCTGCCCGATTGGGCGCTCGCCCGCGCCGATCTGGCGGTGCGGCTGCCGATGCTGGCGGGGCGACGCTCGCTCAACGTTGCGATCGCCGCCGCGATGACGCTGAGCGAGGCGCTGCGCCAAGTGAACGGATGGCCCAGCGAGGGATGAGCGACGGACGATCCCGCGCGCGGTGTTAGCTTCGGCATCCCCGGCGCAGGGTTGGGATGAGATCCCGGTCTCGGCCGCGCCCACCCAAACCCGCTTCCAACTTCGCCCGCAGCCTTTAGGCTAGGCGGACAACCTGCGGGGGAGGACACCATGCAACTCGACGATCAACAGCAGCGCGCGCGAACCTGGTTCGAGCATCTGCGCGACCTGATCTGTGCCGAGTTCGAATCCATCGAGCGGGAGGCTGGCTCCGATGCCGCCTTCACTTACACCCCCTGGGACCGCCAGGACGCGAGCGGCGCGCCCGGTGGCGGCGGGGTGCGCGGGGTGATGAAGGGCAAGGTGTTCGAGAAGGTCGGCGTCAACGTCTCGACCGTGGGCGGCCAGTTCGAGGGCGCTTTCGCCAAGACGATCCACGGCGCGGCCGACGATCCCAGCTTCTTCGCGACCGGCATCAGCCTGGTCGCGCACATGGCGAACCCGAAAGTGCCCGCCGTCCACATGAACACGCGCTTCCTCGTCACCACCAAGCGCTGGTTCGGCGGGGGCGCGGACCTCAACCCGCCGCTGCCGGTGGACGAAGATACCGGCGATTTCCATGCCGAACTGAAGGCGGCGTGCGACGCCCATGACGTGACGCATTATGATCGCTTCAAGGCCTGGGCCGACGAGTATTTCTATCTGCCCCACCGCCAGGTGCATCGCGGCGTCGGCGGCATTTTCTACGATCATCTGGAGGGCGATTTCGAGGCCAACCTCGCTTTCACCCAGGCTGTCGGCCGCGCTTTCCTCGCCGCCTTCCCGCGCATCGTGCGGCGGCGGATGAACGAGGCCTTCACCGCCGAGGACGAAGCGCGGATGCTCGAATGGCGCGGGCGCTATGCCGAGTTCAACCTAGTCTATGATCGCGGCACGCTGTTCGGGCTGAAGACCGGCGGCAATATCGAGGCGATCCTGATGAGCCTGCCGCCGCGCGCCACCTGGAGCTGAAGCCTTGCAGATCGCGGTGCCGGCGGGCGAAATCGCGAGCGTCGTCACCCGGCTCGAAATGCGCGCCCGCCCCCGCCCCGCGCCGCTGCCCGACAGTCCCTTGCGACTGGTCCGCTGGGCGGCGCCCAGGCCGGCCGCCTATCGCGCGCTGTTCGAGCGCGTCGGCGCGCGCTGGCTGTGGTATTCCCGGCTCGCGCTGAGCGAAGAGGCGCTCGCCGCCGTGCTCGCCGAGCCGGGGCGCGAGATTTACGCCGCGATCGACCGCGCCGGGATCGAACTCGGCTTGGTCGAGCTGGTCCGCGAGCCGCACGCGACCAACATCGCCTATTTCGCGCTGGTGCCGGAACTCACCCGGCGCGGCATCGGCCGCTGGCTGATGGCCGAGACCCTCGCCCGGGCATGGGGACGCGAGACGCGGCTGGTGTGGCTCCATACCAGCACGCTCGATCATCCGCGCGCGCTGAGTTTCTATCTGGCACAGGGGTTCGAGGCGGTGTCGCGGACGATCGAGAGCTTCCCCGATCCGCGCCGCACCGGCCTGTTGCGAGCGGACTGCGCGCCGCAGCTGCCGCTACTCTAACTCGCGCGTCCGCCCGTCCGCCAGTTCGCGATAGAGCGCGGCCTGGAGCAGCGCGAGCGCGAGCAGGATCACCGCCACCACGCCCGACTGCGCCAGCGCGAGCAAGGCGTCCAGCACCGAGTCCTCGGACGGCCCGGGCAACAGCGTCCGGCCGAATGCGAAGGGCCGCTCGATCAGCGCGCGGCTGAGTTCCGCGAGCGCGACCAGCGCCATCAGCATCAGCCCATGCCCCCGCGTCAGCCGCCAGCTCTCGGCGAGCGCGCCGAGCGCCGGCCGCTCGGGGCGCGCGACCAGCGCCGGGCCGACCAGGATCAGCCGCCCGGCAAGGTACAGCCCCGGCAACCAGAACAGCAACAGCCCCAGCGTCGTCCCCAACGTCACCACCAGCGCGACGAACAGATATCGCGGCAGCAGCGCCACCGCCTCGCCCAGCGCGGTGCCCAGCGTGCGTCCAGGCGGCACGCGGTACAGGCTGAACAAGGTCGCCCGCCCCAGAGTCTGCATCACCAGGATCGCGATGATCAGCGGCAGGTTGGCGCGGCCATAATCGCCCAGCACGCGCAGCCGATCGACCGTATCCGCGGCGTCCGCCCCCAGCTGCGGCAGCGGCGGCAGCGCGAGCAGGCGCATCAGGACCGGCAGCAACTGGGTGAGCCCGAACAGCGGCCACAGCAGCGCCGCGTCGCGCCTCCACATTCCCCAGGCGGCGCGGGCGGCCGCGGTGTAGGGCGTCATCCCAAATCCTCGGCGCGGCGCGCGGCGAGGTAGAATTTGGCGATAAAGCTCGCGGCTATCACCGTCATCGCCGCCGCGACGCAGGCGGTGGCGAGCGCCGCGCCGATCGCCGCGATGCCGAAGCCGTCGCTCCGGCCAAAGATCAGCGCGAGCACCGCGCCCACCACCGTCTGCGCCGCCAGCGTCGCGACCAGCGTGACCAGGCCATAAAGCAGCGACACGCCGAGCAGCGGCAGCGTCATCCGCCGCGTCAGCCGCCAGCTGCGGCGCAACGCCGGCAGTGCCAGCGCCTCGACCAGCCCGACGACGTAGATCAGCGTCCAGCGCAGGAACAGCACCAGCAGCGCAATCGCGACGACCCCCAGATAGAACAGGGTCGCCAGCAGGAACGGCACCGCGCCTTGCGGGATGAGCGCGGCGACCGCCTGCGGATCGGCATTGGGGCCAAGCGCGGCGACGCGCTCGATCGGCACACCGCTCGCGGCGAGCAGCACGCCAGCCGGAATCATCGCCGCTGCGACCACCGCGAGCAGCACCAGCCACAATAGCAAAGTCGCCGGCATCCGGTTGCTCGCGCGCTGCACCGCTTCGGCAGGGGTAACCGACGGGTCGATCGCGAGCGCCATCACCTGCAACTGCGCCCACAGCAGCGGCAATTGCAGCAGGATCGACACCACCGAATTGGCGACCGGCTGCTCCTCCAGCAGCTTCTGGGTGAGTTGCTGGGCGAACAGGCAGCCCGCGATCGCCGGCCCGGCGATCGCCAGCACGGCCCCCGATCGCTCGCCCAAGAACTCGGTGGTCCGATCCCAAACCGCGCTGATGCTCACCCGTGCCACGCCTACCCCCTTTTGTATCGGCGCCGGGTTAGCGCATCGCGCGCCCACCCGCCACTGCTTGCAAGCCGGCGCGCGGCGGCGCATCTCGCGCCCCATGGATGCAGCGATCGAATGGCGCGTCTCGCCGGGATTGACCGATTACCCCCAGGCGCTCGCCGAGATGGAAGCACGCGCGGCGGCGATCGCGGCGGGCGAGGCGGACGAACTGGTCTGGCTGCTCGAACACCCGCCGCTCTACACCGCCGGCACCAGCGCCGATCCCGCCGAGTTGCTCGATCGCCGCTTCCCGGTGTTCCCGGCGGGGCGCGGCGGGCGCTATACCTATCACGGGCCGGGACAGCGGGTGGGCTATGTGCTGCTCGATCTGGGACGGCGGGGGCGCGATGTGCGCTGCTTCGTCCACGCGCTGGAGGCCTGGCTGATCGCGGCACTCGCCCGGCTGGAGGTGAGCGCCTTCCGCGCCGAGGGCCGGGTCGGCATCTGGACGCGCGACGGTGGCGAAGAGGCGAAGATCGGCGCGATCGGGGTCCGGGTGCGGCGCTGGGTGACGCTGCACGGCTTCGCGCTCAACCGCGCCCCCGATCTCGCGCATTTTGGCGGAATCGTGCCATGCGGTCTACCGCAATATCCTGTAACCAGCCTGCAAGCGCTTGGCCGCGCTACCGATTCGGCCGCGCTCGATGGCGCGCTTGCGGCGGAACTGGGGCAATTTCTAGCACTTCTTCCTATCGGCCGCTAAATCGAGGCTTGAGGCGGCGCGCGGTTCCGACTAATGTCCACTCCGATTTGGGTATTAAGGCGGCCAACGCCCAACCAAATCCACTATCTAGGGAGCTACAAATGCGTGCACTCATTGCCAAGGTTGTGACCGGTTCGATGATCGCCGGCGCGGCGCTCATGATCTCGGCTTGCAACAAGACCGAAACCGCGACCACCGAGAACACCACTGTCGAAAACACCACCGATGCCATGGCGACCGGCAACGACGCCATGACCTCGACCGACGGCGCGATGGCCTCGAACGACGCGATGATGACCTCGAACGACGCGATGGCGTCGGGCGACGCGATGGCCACCAGCAACGACGCGATGGCCTCGGGCAACGACGCGATGGCCACCGAGAAGAAGTAAGCTTCTCGTCGCGAGACGTTTTTCGGGAAAGGGCTGCCCGGGCAAGCGCCGGGGCAGCCTTTTTTCATGGGCGCGTTCTTCGCCTGAGTGTTCCATGGCGCGCCCTCGGTCCGCCGCGCCGATGACTCGCCTAGCCGCGCGTGCCGCTTGCATCGTGACGCCGCTTGCGCAAGGAACATGACGGTTAATGCGTGTTCGGAACTGCGGGGCAGCGATGGGTTTGCGAATTTGGGGGGCGGCGTTGGCGCTATCGGCGGCGGCGGGCATCGCCGGGCCGGCTCAGGCGCAGTTCTTCCTGAAAAGTCCGGACATGCGCGGCGCACCAGTGCGCGGCGACGAGCCCGGGGTCATGGTGCCGCTGCCAGGTGCCACCCCTGCCGAGATGCGCGCCGGCCTCGTCTGGTCGATGCGCGCCGCGCTCAACATCGCCGCACTGCAATGCCAGTTCGAGCCGCAACTTCTCGCGGTCCCCAGCTACAACGCGCTACTGCTCGATCACAAGGACGAGCTCAAACAATCGCTCGATCTGCTCGGCGGCTATTTCGCCCGGGTGAAGAAAAGCAAGCCACTCGGCCAGCGCGCGCTCGACGAATATGGTACCAAAATCTATTCGAGCTTCTCAACCGTCGGCGGCCAGCGGACTTTCTGCCAAACGGCGGGCGGGATCGCGCACGATGCGCTGTTCCTGCCACGCGGCAGCTTCTATCGCATCGCCGAAAATCGGATGCGCGAGCTACGCAATTCGCTCAAACCCGCCGGCGAGCAGTTCTTCCCCGGCCGGCTGGGAATGAGCTACCGCTACGCGATGCCCCGGCTCGAACCGATCTGCTGGACCAAGCGCGACGAATATGACGATCGTCGCTGCGGCCCGATCCAGCAGATCATCTATGCCAGCGGCTCAGCGCAGCCCCAGCAATTTGTGAGTTTGCAGCGATAGCCGCCATTTCGGGCGGCTGAGCACCAGCGCGATCGCGGCTTCGCGATTGGCCACAGCGGTGTCGCTGTCCATCGGCTGGATCAGCCAGTGGCGGAAATCCCACGCCTCGATCACGTCCAAATTGCTGCCCGGCTGCGGCCAGACGAGCTTCAGTTCGTCGCCGCGCCGCTGCACCACCGCGCTCCCCGCCTTGGGGCTGACGCACACCCAATCGATCCCCGGATGCACCGGCAGCGTGCCATTGGTCTCGATCGCGATGGTGAAGCCGGCGGCGTGGAGCGCCTCGACCAGCGCATCGTCCACCTGCAGCATCGGCTCGCCCCCGGTGAGGACGCAAAAGGCGCCCTCGGCGTCCCCCCATAGCCGCGCCGCCGCTCCAGCCAGCCCCGTCGCGTCCACGAACTTGCCGCCGCCATCACCATCGGTGCCGACGAAGTCGGTGTCGCAGAAGCGGCACACCGCGCTCGCGCGATCCGCCTCGCGCCCGCTCCACAAATTGCAGCCGGCGAAGCGGATGAACACCGCGCGCCGCCCGGCATGAACCCCCTCCCCCTGCAGGGTGAGGAACATCTCCTTGACGGCGTAGCTCATGGCCGCGCGGCGTAGCGCGTCGGGTCGGGCAGTCCGGCCTCCTCGAACCCGCGCTGGCGCAGGCGGCAGCTGTCGCACAGCCCGCAATGAAGATCGCCCGGCGCGGGATCGTAGCACGACCAGCTCATCCCCGCGTCGAGCCCCAGCCGCGCGGCTTCGGCGACGATCTGCGCCTTGGTCAGGTGCTGCAGCGGCGCGTGGACGGTGAAGCGCCCGCCCTCGGCCCCCGCCTTGGTCGCGAGCGCCGCCATGCTCTCGAAAGCGGCGATGAATTCGGGGCGGCAATCGGGATAGCCCGAATAATCGAGCGCGTTCACCCCAATCACCAGATCGCGCGCGCTTGCGGCCTCCGCCCAGGCAAGCGCGAGGCTCAGCAGCACGGTGTTGCGCGCAGGGACGTAGGTGACCGGAATGTCCGCCCCAACCCCGCCCTTCGGCACGGCGATGTCATCGGTCAGCGCCGAGCCGCCAAAGGCCGCGAGATCGAGCGGCAGGATCACGTGCCGCACCGCGCCGAGCGCCTCGGCGATCCACCGCGCCGCCGCCAGTTCGACGCGGTGGCGTTGATTATAATCCACGGACAGCGCGAGTAGCGCGAAGCCGTCCTCCCGCGCGCGTGCCGCCGAGACCATCGAATCGAGTCCGCCCGAAAGCAGCACGACCGCCAATTGCTGGTTGTTCATAGCGTCGCCCCGCTAGCCCAGCCGGCGGGGCGAGGAAACCCAGGCATCACTCAAAAAGAAGGACCGCCCGGTTAATGAGCGGCCCAGTAAGGCTTTGCGAACAGCCTAGGGAGGAAAGCGTGCCCATGACAGACACGAATTTCAGATAGCACGCCTCAGCTAAACGCCGGCTTAACGGCCGAGCGAACGCTTCATCAGCGCAGCAGCGGTGCCAGATAGCGGCCCGTATAGCTGCGCTCGGCCTTCACCACCTGCTCCGGCGTCCCCTCGGCGACGATCTCGCCGCCCTTCACCCCGCCTTCGGGACCGAGATCGACGATCCAGTCGGCGGTCTTGATCACGTCAAGGTTGTGCTCGATCACCACCACCGTATTGCCCTGCTCGACCAGCGCGTGGAGCACCTCCAGCAGCTTGCGCACATCCTCGAAATGCAGCCCCGTGGTCGGCTCATCCAGGATGTAGAGCGTCTGCCCGGTCGAGCGGCGCGCGAGTTCCTTGGCGAGCTTCACCCGCTGCGCCTCGCCGCCCGAAAGCGTCGTCGCCTGCTGGCCGACCTTCACATAGCCCAGCCCCACTTCGGCGAGCATCGCCATCTTGTCGCGGATCGGCGGCACCGCCTTGAAGAACTCCACCGCGTCCTCGACCGTCATGTCGAGCACATCGGCGATCGACTTCCCCTTGAACTTCACCTCGAGCGTCTCGCGATTGTAGCGCGCGCCGTGGCACACATCGCACGTCACATAGACATCGGGCAGGAAGTGCATCTCGATCTTGAGCACGCCATCGCCCTGGCACGCCTCGCAGCGCCCGCCCTTCACGTTGAAGCTGAAGCGCCCGGGCTTATAGCCGCGCGCCTCGGACTCGGGGAGGCCCGCGAACCAGTCGCGGATCGAGGTGAAGGCGCCGGTATAGGTGGCGGGGTTCGAGCGCGGGGTGCGCCCGATCGGCGACTGATCGATGTCGATCACCTTGTCGAGATGTTCGAGGCCGCTGAGCTTCTCATGCCGCCCCGCGACCACCCGTGCGCCGTTCAGCGCGCGCGCGGCGGCGGCGTAGAGCGTGTCGATGGTGAAGCTCGATTTGCCCGAGCCGGAGACGCCAGTGATGCAGGTGAAGGTGCCAAGCGGAATGCTCGCGGTCACCCCCTTCAGATTGTTGGCGCTCGCCTTGTGGAGGGTGAGCTTCTTGCCGTTGCCCTTGCGGCGCTTCTTGGGCACCTCGATCCGGCGGGTGCCGTTCAGATAATCGGCGGTGACGCTCGCGCTGCTCGCGAGCAATTCGGGCAGCGTCCCGTGCGCGACGACCTCGCCGCCATGCACCCCCGCGCCCGGCCCCATGTCGATCACATAATCGGCGGTGCGGATCGCATCTTCGTCATGCTCGACCACCAGCACCGTGTTGCCCAGGTCGCGCAGCCGGCGCAGCGTCGCGAGCAGCATGTCATTGTCGCGCTGGTGCAGCCCGATCGAGGGTTCGTCGAGCACATAGAGCACGCCCGACAACCCCGATCCGATCTGGCTCGCCAGGCGGATGCGCTGGCTCTCCCCGCCCGAGAGCGTGCCGCTGGTGCGATCGAGGTTGAGATAATCGAGACCGACATTGTTGAGGAAACCGAGCCGCTCGTCGATCTCCTTCAGGATCGCGCGCGCGATCTCGCGCTGCTGCGGCGAGAGGCTGTCGGGCACCGCCGCGAACCAGGCCAGCGCGTCGACCACCGACAGGCGGGTGACGCTCGAAATGTCGCGCCCGGCGATCTTCACCGCCAGCGCCTCGGGCTTCAGCCGCGCGCCGCCGCACGTCTCGCACGGGTGCGCGGCCTGATATTTGCTCAGTTCCTCGCGCATCCAGGCGCTTTCGGTCTGGAGCATCCGGCGGTTGAGATTGCCGATCACCCCCTCGAACGGTTTCTTGACGTCGTAGGTCTTCTTGCCGTCGATGAAGGTGAGCGTCACCGGCTTGCCGTCGGTGCCGTAGAGGATGACGCTGCGCACCTTCTCGCTGAGCTGCTCCCAGGGCGTATCGAGGCTGAAGCCATATTCGCGCGCCAGGCTCGCCAGCACCTGCATGTAATAAGGCGAGGGCGGGTTTGATTTCGCCCAGGGGACGATCGCGCCCTTCTTCAGGCTGAGCGCATGGTTGGGGACGACGAGTTCTTCATCGAACACCAGCTTCTCCCCCAGCCCGTCGCACGCGGGGCAAGCGCCTTGCGGGGCGTTGAAGCTGAACAGCCGGGGTTCGATTTCGGCGATGGTGAAGCCTGAGACGGGGCAGGCGAATTTCTCGCTGAAGATGATACGGTTCGGGGGAATCCCGGCGCCTTTGAGGCCGGTGGTGGGCGCCCGCCCCTCGACATCGCTCGGGGCGAACGGGGTGCGTACATCTTTGACGCTCGACTCAAGCCCCTCCCCTGAAGGGGAGGGGCTTTGAAGTTGCGCCACCGTCGCATCGACCAGATCGACATAGGCGAGCCCCTCGGCCAGCTTCAGCGCGGTCTCGAAACTGTCCGCCAGCCGGGTCGCTATGTCTGGCCCGACGACGATGCGGTCGACCACCACCTCGATGTCATGCTTATACTTCTTGTCGAGCGCGGGCGCTTCCTCGATGTCGTACAAAGTCCCGTCGATGCGCACGCGCGTAAAGCCGGCGCGCTGCCATTCGGCCAGGTCCTTCTTGAACTCGCCCTTGCGCCCGCGCACCACCGGCGCCAGCAGCAGCGCGCGGGTGCGCTCGGGCAGCGCCATCACCCGGTCGACCATCTGGCTGACGGTCTGCGCGGCGATCGGCAGCCCGGTCGCGGGCGAATAGGGCACCCCGGCGCGCGCCCAGAGCAGGCGCATATAATCGTAAATCTCGGTAACGGTCGCGACGGTCGAGCGCGGGTTGCGGCTAGTCGTCTTCTGCTCGATGCTGATCGCCGGCGAGAGCCCCTCGATATGATCGACATCGGGCTTCTGCATCATCTCCAGAAACTGGCGCGCATAGGCCGAGAGCGATTCGACATAGCGCCGCTGCCCCTCGGCATAGATGGTATCGAAGGCGAGGCTCGATTTGCCGCTGCCGGAGAGGCCCGTGATCACGGTGAGGCTGTCGCGCGGAATATCGACGTCGACGCCCTTGAGATTATGCTCGCGCGCGCCGCGAACGGAGATGTGAGTCAGCATGGGGGAAGGTTCTATTTCTGTTCTGGTGTTTTGACCAGAGGCAGAGATAGGGGCGGGCGCACCGTTGCGCTAGCGGACGCACCCGGGATTGTGCGAGGCTGGCGCTAAAAGGGCAGCTTGAAGGTCAGCATCAGCCGCTGGCTGACGACGCCGTTGGCGAGCGCCGCGCTGCTGGCGTCGATGCTCGCCTGCACCGGCCCCAGCTTGATCGCGGCGCGCGGCAAGCCCTCGCGCTTCTGCTCATAGCGTTGGTTCAGCGGCGCGAGGCGATAGCTCTCGCCGCGATCACGCTTGGCGCACACCGTGACCTCATCAGGCAGGCCATATTGCGTGCAGCCCTGCGCGTCGACCAGCACCGGCCCGCTCATCCGGGGCTGAGACGGTGCATCGACGGTCTGGATCGCGAGGAGAAAGGGCAGCATCACGTCCTCCAATTAGCCGAACCTTGATCAGAGTAAGCGATGGAGCGCTTCGCTACTAGCCGATTGTTGCGATAGACTTGCCCGCCCCACCCGCCGCCACGCGAGTGACTGGCGATTAAGCGGGGCAAGCGCCACCGCGCCCGCCAGCACCGCCTCACCCAGCCGCACCGCCTCGGCGAGCAGCGGCGCTGGGGCATGGGCATAAGCGGGGCGGCCCGCGATCCGATCGTACCACACCCCGCAGCACGCCGCGTCGAGCAGCACGCGCTGGAAGCAATGATCGGCGCGGATCGGCCAGCCGCGCGCGGCGGCGACCGCCGGCAGGGCGAGCCGCGTCAGATCGAGGCAGCGCGCCTCGAGCGCCGCCCGGCTCACCCGCGCGCCAGCTCCGCCGCCACCGCGCGCAGGGCGCTCGCGCGGAAATGCATCCCCAAATGGCTGCCCCGCAGCCGGATCGCGCGGCTGTGCGGATCGTAACAGGCATGGCCCTGCACCAGCCCGTCACCCGCCGACCAGATCGCGCTCGCCGGCACCGGCAGCGGGCGGGCGAGCTCGGCGAGGCGCGCGGCGAGCGCCGGGTCGTCGATCTTCTCGCCGGTCAGCAGCTGGAAGGCGCGCCACACATTGGTCGCGCGCGGGCCACCCGCATAGGGCGACGCGACGGTAATGACCTGCCGCACCTTATCCGCCCCCAGCCGATGCGCCGCCAGCCGCGCCATGATCCCGCCCAGCGAAACGCCGACCAGCGTCACCGGCCCCGCCTGCGCGGCAAGCGCCTCGATCCGGGCGTGGACGCGCTCGTTATCAGCGCCGACGGTGCGCGCGCCCAGATTGCGCCCGAAACCCCAGGTCTCGGCGGCATAACCCAGCCGGGTCAGGTAGCGCCGCATCGGCACCAACGCGCGGTCGCCGATGCCGAGCCCGGGGATCAGCAGCACCGGCCGCCCGTCGCCCGGAGGACCATCGGCGGGCACCCCGCGCACGAGCAGCGTGCCGAGCGTGAAGGCGCCGCGCGGCAATTCGGCGGCCCAAAGCAGGCGATTGGGAGGGGCGTGGCTCATGGCGTGAAGGTAAGCGGCCCGCGCCGCCGCCGCCAGTCACTGTGCACCAGCAGCGGTTGGGCGAGAGACACGGCTATTTCCGCGCCAGCTCCCCCGCCTGCCAGCCGCCGCCGAGCGCGCGGAAGCTGCTCACCGCCGCGCGCGCGGTATCGGCCCGAGCGGTGGCGAGGCTGTCTTGCGCCGCCTGCAACCGGCGTTCGGCGTCGAGCGCCTCGATCAGGCTGACGGCGCCCGCCTGGTACGCGGTGCGTGCCGCGATCCGCGCGCGATCGAGCGCCGTCGCGCTTTCCGCGAGCGCCTGCGCCTGATCGCGCCGCCGGGCGAGCGCGGCTAGGTTGCTCTCCGCCTCGGCGGCCGCGTTCAGCACCGCCAGCCGATAGTTGGCGACGGCCTCGCGAGTCACGGCGCGCGCCCGCGCCACGCTGGCGCGGTTGCGACCAAAATCGAGCACCGGGCCGCTCAGCGTGCCCGACACGCTCGTCTGCATCGCGCGTTCGGTGAACAAGTTGCTCGTGCCCGCCGAAAGCACCCCGATCGCCGCCGCGAGATTGAGCCGTGGCCATCGCTCGGCGAGTGCTTGGGCGACGCGCGCATCGGCGGCGGCGACCGCGCGCTCGGCGGCGGCGAGATCAGGGCGGCGGAACAGCAAAGCCGCCGGGCCGCCCTCGGCGTTTATTATCGGCGCGGCAGGGATCGCGCCAGCGCCGAGGTCGGCACGCGCGGCCCCCGGCACCCGGCCGAGCAGGACGTCAATCCGGTTATACTGCGCCTCCAGCGCCGCTTCGAGCGCGGGGATCGCCGCCTGAGCGCCGGCGAGATCGGCCGCCGCCTGGTCGCCCTCCAGCCGCGCCGCGACCCCGCGCGAGACGCGCAGCTTCACCAGCCGATCGAGCTCGCCCAGCGTGCCAACCCGCGCCTTGGCGACCGCGAGCCGCGCCTGCAGCTCCCGCGCGTCGAGATAGGCGCTCGCAACCTCGGCCGCGACGGTGAGCCGCGCGCCGGCGACATTGGCCTGGGCGGCGGCGAGATCGGCACGCGCCGCGCGATTAGCGGCGGCGAGGCGGCCGAACAGGTCGATCTCCCAGCTCGCCGAAAGCCCGAGATTATAGACATCCGCCGCACGCTGGAAACCGGGCGCCCGCGACACCCCCTGCCCCACCTGATCCGCGATCGAGGCGCGCTGCTCGGTCGCGCTGACCTGGCCGTTGAGGAGCGGCAGCCGGCTCGCCCGCGCCGCGCGCAGTCCGGCGGCGGCCTGATCGAGCCGCGCGGCGGCGACCTCCAGCGTGAGCGAATCGCTCAGCGCCTGGTCCACCAGCCGGTCGAGCACCGGGTCGCCGAAGCTGCGCCACCAGCGCGGATCGACCGCAACCATAGCCGCCGCGCTCGGCGCGTTGCGGAATTGCTGCGGCAATGCCATTTCTGGGCGCGCATAGGGCTTGCCGGCGCACGCGCCCAGCGCGAGGAACGCGAGCAGGCCCAAGCGGTTGGCTGAGCGCTGGAAACGGATCATCGCAACGTCCTTGATTCGTGAATGGTGACGAGATACAGGTTTTTTCATGAAAAGCAACGCGTCTGTTCTGGAACCGCGTCGACCGGGACGCCCCAGCGTCGACCGGCGCGAGGAGATCCTCGATACCGCCGAGCGGCTCTATGATCGGCTTGGCTTTGAAAAGACGACGATGACCGATGTCGCGCGTGAGCTCGGCATGTCGGCGGCGAACCTCTATCGCAGCTTCGCCAACCGCCGCGAGATCGATGAGGCGATCGCGCTGCGCAAGCTGCGGGTGATCGAGGATGTCGCCTGGACCTGTGCGCGGAACGCGCCGAAAGACGCGGAAAAAGCGCTGGAAACGCTGATTTTGGAAGTGATGCGCGCCACCCGTAGCATCCTGTTCAGTGGCGAGATTTTGCACCGGCTATGCGTGGTGGCGACAGCCGAACGCTGGCCGACGGTGGACGCCTTCGTCGATCAGCTGCGTGGCGCGCTGCGCCATGTGGTGATCGAGGGCCAGCGCAGCGGTCGCTTTGCCCCGGGGGACGCGGACATGCTCGCGGGGGCGATGCTCTGCGCGCTCAACGCCGTCTGGCACCCCTTCATGATCGAGGCCAATGGCAATGGCGATCTGGAGACTAACGCGGCGGGGTTGGTGATGCTCCTCACCCGCGCGCTTGTAAAAAATAACGAATAGTCCTCTTTTTCACTTTTCACCGTTACGCCGCCGCGTTATCTCCGTCACCGACTCAGGTCGGGAGCATGACGAATGATGCGGGTGATCGCGGCTGGCGGCGTGGCGCTGGCGGTGGCGGGATGCAGCGGCGGCCGGGCCGATCCACCCGCGCGCCCTCCCTATGTGGAGACGATGGTGGTCGCGGCGGCGGCCGGAGACGGTGCGCGCTATACTGGTACGGTGCGGGCGCGGATCGAGGCCGATCTCGGCTTTCGGGTTCCCGGCAAGATCGCCGAACGGCTGGTCGATCCCGGGGCGCGGGTGCGGCGCGGGCAACCACTGATGCGGCTCGATCCCACCGACCTCGGCCTCGCCGCGCGCGCCGCCGCCGATCGTCTCCGCGCCGCCGAGGCCGACGCCACCCGCGCCGCCGCCGACGAGGCAAGGCTGAAGGGATTGGTCGAAGCCGGCGCGACCGCCGCCGCCACCTATGACGCGGCGCTTGCCGCCAAACGCTCGACCGCCGCCAACCTCGCAGCCGCACGCGCGCAGGCGACCGATGCCGCCAACCAGCGCGGCTATGCCCTGCTCGTCGCCGATAGCGACGGCGTCGTCACCGATGTGCTCGCACAACCGGGGCAAGTGGTTGCCGCGGGCGCCCCCGTGCTGCGCCTGGCGCGCGCGGGCGCGCGCGAGGCGCTCGTGGCGGTGCCCGAGGCTGCCCTGCCGAGGCTGCCGCGGGACGCGCGCGCCGATCTTTATGCCAGCGGCGCCCGCGTCGCCGCCCGTCTGCGCGAGGTCGCGGGCAGCGCCGATCCCCTCACCCGCACCTATGCCGCGCGCTACACGCTGGCGACAGCGCCCGATGCCGCGCCGCTCGGCTCGACCGTGACGCTCGCGCTCGGCCTCGGCGGCGGGGAAGCGCCGGTCGAAGTACCGCTCGCCGCGCTCGCCGAACGCGGGCGCGGGGCGAGCGTCTGGGTGGTGGGCGCCGACAAGCGCGTCCACCGCCGCGCGGTCCGCGTGCTCGGCTTCACCGCCGAGGCCGCGCGCCTCTCTCCGGGCGCCTTGCGGGCGGGCGAGCGCGTTGTCGCGCTCGGCGCGCAGCTGCTGCGCGAAGGGCAGCAAGTCCGGCTGGAGGCGCGCTGATGGCGCTGCCCAACCTCTCCGCCGCCTCGGTCAAGGAACAGTCGGTCACCCTGTTCCTGTTGATCGGCGTCGTGCTCGCCGGACTGTTCGCATTCCTGCAACTCGGACGCGCCGAAGACCCG
The DNA here is from genome assembly GCA_002083435.1 of Proteobacteria bacterium SG_bin6. Lineage (GTDB taxonomy): Bacteria > Pseudomonadota > Alphaproteobacteria > Sphingomonadales > Sphingomonadaceae > Sphingomonas. The sequence goes on from LWDJ01000004.1 coordinate 113,437, forward strand.
AGCTTCACCGTGAAGGTGATGACCGTCACCGCTTNNTTCTGGCCCGGCGCGACCGCGCGCGAGATGCAGGACCAGGTCGCCGACCGGCTGGAAAAGCGCCTGCAGGAGCTGCGTTATTATGACCGGGTCGAAACCCAGGCGCGGCCCGGCCAGGTGAATATGACCGTGGGGTTTCGCGATACCACCCCGCCCCAGGCCGTGCCCGACGAATTCTATCAGGTCCGCAAGAAGCTGAGCGACGAGGCCGCCAACCTGCCGCGCGGCGTGATTGGGCCGTTCTTCAACGATGAATATTCGGACGTCTATTTCGCACTGTTCGCGCTCCAGGCGCAGGGAATGCCGCAGCGCCGGCTCGTCGCCCAGGCGGAGACGCTGCGCGAACGGCTGCTCAAAGTGCCGGGCGTCAAGAAGGTCAACATCATCGGCGAGCAGAAGCAGCGCGTGTTCATCGAGCTGCCCTCGCGCCGGCTTGCGACGCTTGGCATCGGCCCCGACGCGATCCTGAACGCCGTTACCCAGCAGAACCAGCTCCAGCAGAGCGGCGAGGTGCAAACCGCCGCGCAAAGCATCCAGCTGAGGTTAACCGGCCAGTTCGACGATCTCGACACGATCCGCGCGACCCCGATCGCTGCGCAAGGCCGCTCGTTCCGGCTGGGCGACATCGCCGAGGTCAAGCGCGGCTATGAAGACCCGCCGACCTATCTTGTCCGCCACCAGGGCACGCCCGCGCTGATGCTCGGTGTGATCATGCGCGAACGGTATAACGGCACCAAGCTCGGCGGCGCACTGGAGCAGGAGCTGCGTGGGCTGCGCGCCGAACTGCCGCTCGGCATTACCCTCACCCAGATCTCCGACCAGGCGCGCAACATCGCCGAGGCTTATGACGAGTTCATGCTGAAATTCGCGGTCGCGCTCGGCGTGGTGATGGTGGTGAGCCTGATCGCGCTCGGCTTCCGCGTCGGGCTGGTCGTTGCCGCCGCTGTACCGGTAACGCTCGCCTGCGTGTTCGTGATCATGCTGGCGACCGGGCGCGACTTCGATCGCATCACCCTGGGGGCGCTGATCTTGTCGCTCGGGTTGCTGGTGGATGACGCGATCATCGCGATCGAAATGATGGTCGTGAAAATGGAGGAGGGCCTCAGCCGCATCGAGGCCGCGACCTATGCCTGGGGCGCGACCGCGGCGCCAATGCTCGCCGGCACGCTGGTGACGATCATCGGCTTCGTCCCCGTCGGCTTCGCGCAATCGAGCGCGGGCGAATATGCCGGCAACATCTTCTGGATCGTCGGCTTCGCGCTGATCGTGTCATGGCTCGTCGCGGTCTATTTCACGCCCTATCTCGGGGTGAAGATGCTGCCGGCGATCAAGCCGGTCGAAGGCGGGCATGACGCCATCTATGCGACGCCGCGCTACCAGCGGCTGCGGCGCTGGATCGCGGCCTGTGTCCAGGATCGCGGGCGGGTGGTGCTCGCGACGCTCATCGCGTTCCTGCTGGCGGGCGTCGGCATGGCGGTCGCGGTGCCCAAGCAATTCTTTCCCTCGTCGGACCGGCCCGAGCTGCTGGTCGAAGTGAGCCTGCCCAAGGGGTCGAGCATCGACGCGACCCGCGCGCAAGTGGAGGTGATCGAGCGTGACCTGCGCGCGCGGCCCGAAGCGCGCTTCGTCGATAGCTATATCGGCGCCGGTGCTCCGCGCTTCTTCCTGGCGCTCAACCCGGAGCTGCCCGATCCCAGTTTCGCCAAGCTGATCGTCCAGACGCCCGACGCGGCAGCGCGCCTCCGGCTGCAACGCTATGTCCAGGCGCACGCGGCGGCGGGGGCCTATCCGGCGGCGCGGGTGCGAGCGCTGGGGCTGTTGTTCGGCCCGCCCGTGCCCTTCCCCGTAACCTTTCGCGTCTCTGGTCCCGATCCGCGGCAACTGCGCGTGATCGCCGAGCAGGTGGCGCAAGTGATGCGCGCCAACCCCGATGTGCGCGACGTGAATTTCGATTGGGGCGAGCGCGCGCCGACGATGCGGCTGGTGTTCGATCAAGAGCGGCTGCGCCAGCTCGGGCTCGACCCGGCGAGCGTCGGGCGGCAACTTGGCGGCCTGATCTCGGGCGCCACCGTCGCGCAGCTGCGCACCGGGAACCGCACCGCCGACATTGTCGTCCGCCTGCCCGCCGATGAACGCCGCGCCCCGCAAGCGCTGGGCGATATCGTGATCGGCGGCGCTGGCGGCGCGGCCGTGCCGCTCTCTTCGATCGCGCGACTGGTGCCCGATTATGAAGACCCGCTGCTGCTCCGCCGCGACCGGGTGCCGACGATGACGGTGCGCGCCGATATACGCGAGGGCGTCCAGCCGCCCGACGTCAGTACCGCGCTCGAACGCCGGCTGGCATCGATCAAGGCCAAGCTCGGCATTGGCTATGCGATCACGACAGGCGGCTCGATCGAGGAGTCGGGCAAGGCCAATGCCGCGCTCGCGCCGATCTTCCCGATCATGGTCGGGCTGATGCTGCTCGTGATCATGCTCCAGACGCGCTCGTTCCGCATGACCTTCCTGGTGTTCGCGACCGCGCCGCTGGGGCTGGTCGGCGCGGTGCCGGCGCTGCTGCTCACCGGCAACCCGTTCGGCTTCAACGCGATCCTGGGGCTGATCGGGCTTGCAGGGATCCTGATGCGCAACACCCTGATCCTGGTCGATCAAATCGACATCGAGGTCGCGCGCGGGCTCGGCAAGCGCGAGGCGGTGGTGGAGGCGACGGTGCGCCGTGCGCGTCCGGTGATCCTAACGGCGCTCGCCGCGGTGCTCGCCTTCCTGCCGCTCACCTTCTCCAGCTTCTGGGGGCCGCTGGCGGTGGTGCTGATCGGCGGCACGTTGATGGGCACCGCGCTCACCCTGTTCTTCCTGCCGGCGCTCTACGCGCTATGGCAGCGGCTGCCGCGCGCAGAGGCCGCATCGGCGCCCGCGCGACCGATGCCGGTGGCGGGTTAAGCCGCGCGCTCGGACAACGAAGGGAGCAATTCGCACGAAACTTAACATAGGTGATTGCGCAGCGCCGCAAACTAAGCGCGGAAGGACGCCACGGGCGGGGGCGCGTGGCTACAGGACTGATCGCCGGGATGCAGCAACCTCAATTCGACGACGCGACACCGCGCGTCGTCGCGCCGGCGCTCCCGGCATTCCTGGCGGGCGGCGGGACGTGCGGCGCGCTGATCGCCGCGCACGATTGGTCGGCGAGCCCGATCGGGGCGATCGAGCATTGGCCGCAGAGCCTGCGCATCACGACCGCGATGATGCTGCGCTCCACCGTTCCGATGGTCCTGTTGTGGGGCGAAGCCGGGATCATGCTCTATAATGATGGCTATGCGGCGATCGCCGGTGGCCGTCACCCTGCCCTGCTCGGCGCGCCCGTACGCGCGGGCTGGCCCGAAGTCGCCGATTTCAACGATCATGTGATGCGGGTCGGCCTTGCCGGGGGAACGCTCGCCTATCGCGATCACGCGCTGACGCTCTACCGACACGGCCCGCCAGAGGCGGTGTGGTTCGATCTCGATTATTCGCCCATCCTAGGCGACGATGGCGAACCCGGCGGCGTCATCTGTATTCTCGCCGAAACCAGCGATCGCCACCACGCCAACACAGCCCGCGCGGAAAGCGAGGCGCGGCTACAGGCGATGGTCAATTCGATCGACCAGATGATCTGGTCCACCCAACCCGACGGCTTCCACGATTACTTCAACGATCGCTGGTACGAATATACCGGTGTCCCCTATGGCTCGACCGATGGCGAGGGCTGGAACGACATGTTCCACCCCGAGGATCGGGAACGCGCCTGGGCGGTGTGGCGCCACAGCCTGGAGACGGGCCAGCCCTATCATATCGAATATCGGCTGCGGCATCGTTCAGGCCAGTATCGCTGGGTGATCGGCCGCGCGCAGCCGGTACGCGACGCGAACGGCGCGATCACGCGCTGGTATGGCACCTGCACGGATATCGACGATTTGAAGCGCGCCGAAGCGGCGCTGAAGCAGGAGACGCGCTCGCTCGAAACGCTCAACCGTACCGGCGCGGCGCTGGCAGCCGAGCTTGACGTCGATCGCCTCGTCCAGGCGGTGGTCGATGCCGGTACCGAACTGACCGGCGCGGCGCATGGCGCGTTCTTTTACCGTGCGGCCGAGGGGCCGTACATGCTGTACGCACTGTCAGGCGCCACGCCCGAGGCGTTCGCTGACTTCCCGATGCCACGCCCCACCGGGCTGTTCGAGCCCACCTTCAGCGGCAAGGCGCTGGTGCGCTGCGACGATGTCCTTACGCACCAAGCCTATGGCCACAACGCCCCACATCGCGGGATGCCGCCTGGGCATTTGCCGGTGCGGAGCTATCTGGCGGTGCCCGTCGTGTCGCGCGGCGGTCAAGTGATCGGCGCGATGCTGTTCGGCCATCCCGAGCCCGGCCGCTTCGGCATTCGCGACGAGACCTTGCTACTGGGCCTAGCCGGCCAGGCGGCGATCGCGATCGACAATGCCCGGCTGTTCCAGCAGGTGCAGCTCGCAAATGAGACGCTGGAAAGCCGGGTGATCGAGGAAGTCACCGAGCGCGCCCGCGCCGAGGAAGCGCTACGCCAAGCGCAGAAGATGGAAGCGGTGGGGCAGCTCACCGGCGGGATCGCCCATGATTTCAACAATCTGCTGACGGTGATCGTCGGCAATATCGAACTGGCGCTCCGAGCGCTCGACGGCGTTGGTGGTGAGCCGCGCGCGCGGCGGGTACTCGAAAGCGCCCGCAAGGGTGCGGACCGCGCCGCGACGCTGACCCAGCGGCTGCTCGCCTTCAGCCGTCGCCAGCCGCTCGCGCCCAAGCCGATCGATGTCGACAAGCTCGTGCTCGGCATGTCGGACCTGCTTAATCGGTCCTTGGGCGAGACGGTGCAGCTGGAAATCGTCACCTCGCCCGGGCTGTGGCGGGTCGAGGTCGATCCCAACCAGCTCGAGTCGGCGATCCTGAACCTGGCGGTCAACGCGCGTGACGCGATGCCCGGCGGCGGGCGACTGACGATCGAGACCGCCAATGCCCGTCTCGACGAGGCCTATGTCGCCAACCATGCAGAGGTTGCCGCCGGGCATTATGTCGTCCTCGCCGTCACCGATACCGGCACCGGGATGCCGCGGGAGCTGATCGCCAAGGCGTTCGAGCCCTTCTTCACCACCAAGGAAGTCGGAAAAGGCACCGGGCTTGGCCTGTCGATGGTCTATGGCTTCGTCAAGCAATCGGGCGGGCATGTGAAAATCTATTCCGAGGAAGGTCATGGCACGACCGTAAAAATCTACCTGCCGCGCCTGCTGGGCGAAGCGGTGGCATTCGAGGAGACGGCGCACGCCGGGCTGGAGACCAGCCTTTATGCCGAGACGATTCTGGTCGCCGAGGACGACGACGATGTGCGCGCCTATACCGCCGAATGCCTGCGCGACCTGGGATATAAAGTGCTGGAAGCGCATGATGGACCGGCAGCTCTGCGACTGCTCGAGCGCCAGGGGCAAGTGGTCGACCTGTTGTTCACCGATGTGGTGATGCCGGGCATGTCAGGGCGCGAGCTCGCCGACGCGGCGCGGGTGCGCCAGCCTGGGCTGAAGCTGCTCTTCACCTCCGGCTATACCCGCAACGCGATCGTTCATGCCGGCCGGCTTGATCATGGGGTGGAAATGATCGCCAAGCCCTTCACCTACCAGGCGCTGGCGCAGAAGGTGCGCGACGTGCTCGATGGGTGAACGGCATCCACAGTTTCCCGTGCTCCGCGAAGGCCGAGGTTCGGCGGCGACCCCGACCGCAGGGGTGAGCTACCACCGACTCTAGACGTGACGCTGATCCCCGGCCCTCGCCGGCAAAGCAGTGGCATATCCACGCGGACAAAACGGCACCCTTTGCCAGCTTCGGACGTTTTCGCCCCAGCAACGGGGACGATCCATGGCCGACCAACCGTACCGCCCGCGCCTTTCGGTGATCGTACCAAGCTATGATCAGGCGGCGTTCCTTCCCCGAGCGCTCTCGAGCCTCGTCGCGCAGGATTTCAGCGATTGGGAAGCGATCGCGGTCGATGACGGCTCGACCGACGAGACTCCGGCGTTACTCGTCGCCTGGGCGCGGACCGAGTCGCGGCTGAAGCTCATCCGCCATCCGAGTAACCTTGGCCTGGGCGCCGCGCTCAACGCCGGGTTGCGCGCGGCACAGGGTGACCTCATCGCCTACCTTCCGAGCGACGACCACTATTTCGGCGGCCACCTGACAAGCCTGATCGGCGCGCTTGAAGCCGCCCCGCACACACGGCTGGCGGTGAGCGGCTTGCGTCACCATTACAGTAAAGGGGTTACGGGGCGCATTGAAGGCGAACCGATCCAGCTCGTCCAGGCCCTACACCGCGCCGGTCCTGAACGCTGGGTGGAGCGCGCAGAACTTACCACCGACGATCTCGATGCGATGTTCTGGGATCAATTCGGGCCGCCCGTGGAAAGCGGGCAGATTACCGCCGAGTGGGTCGATCACCCGCTGCAGCGCCATAAGGCGATCCGCAGCCCCGATGGTGGCGTGAACCCATATCGACAACGCTATCGCGTCCGCGAGCCACTTAACTTCCACAGCACCACCGGGCTGGCGATCGACGAGCACGCGCGCTTCGCTCCCTTCCGCGCGACAACCTATCCCCGCGCCAAGGACGGGCTCAAAATCCTGCTCGTCGGCGAACTCGCCTATAATCCCGAGCGGGTGCTCGCGCTCGCCGAACGCGGCCACAGGCTGTTCGGCCTATGGACCGACACGCCCTGCTGGTTCAACTGGGTTGGCCCGCAGCCCTTCGGGCATGTCGAGGATCTGCCGGCGGATGACTGGCAGAACGCGCTTCGCCGGGTGCGGCCGGACGTGATCTACGCGCTGCTCAACTGGCAGACGATAGCCTTCGCCCACCGGATCCTCCGCGATAATCCGGGCGTGCCGTTCGTCTGGCATTTCAAGGAAGGCCCGTTCATCGCCATAGAAAAGGGCCTCTGGCCCAAGCTGCTCGACCTTTATCTGGAGGCGGACGGCCGTGTCTATTCAAGCGGCGAGATGCGGGACTGGTTCGCGCTCGCCGACCCGCGCCTAGCGGGCGACGCGCCCGAACTGGTGCTCGACGGCGACCTGCCCAAAGCCGATGTGCTGCGGGAAGCGCCCACCCCGCGCCTCTCCGATGCCGACGGAGAGATTCACACCGTTGTCCCCGGGCGGCCGATCGGGCTCCACCCCGAAACCGTGGCCGAACTCGCCGCGAACGGGGTGCATCTCCATTTCTATGGCGATTTCATCCACGATATGTGGCGCGCCTGGATCGCGCGAACCCAAAGCCTTGTCGGACGCTTCCTCCACATCCATTCGACCGTCCACCAGGAGCAATGGGTCGAGGAATTTTCGCGCTACGATGCCGGGTGGCTGCACTTCTTTCAGTCGAAGAACCAAGGCGACCTGCGCCGCGCCGATTGGGACGATCTGAACCTACCCGCGCGGATGGCGACGCTTGGGGTGTGCGGGCTGCCAATGCTGCAGCGAGACAATAGCGGACACATCGTCGCTACCCAGACCCTCGCGCGCGAGCGGGGATTAGGCTTCTTTTTCCAGGATATGGCCGGCCTCGCCGGGCAGCTACGCGACCGGCGCGCGGTCGATGCGGTACGCGGCAACGTCTGGGCGCAGCGGCGTGACTTCACTTTTGACGCTCAGGCCGATGCGCTGGTCGCGCTGCTCCGCGCCGCGATCCGGGCGCGCGCTGCGCGAGTTAAGGTCGCTGCCGAATGATCGAGGTGCTGATCCCGACTTATCAGCGGCCGACCGCGCTCGCCGTGACGCTAACCGCGCTCGCTTTTCAAACCCGCCTGCCGAAGCGGATCATCATCAGCGATCAGAGCGACGTCCCGGTCACCGACGTCCCCGAAATCGGTGCGATCGTGCTGCTGCTGCGCGCCAAAGGAGTGGTAGTCGAATTCCATCGCAACCGCCCGCGTCGGGGTTTGGCGCATCAGCGCCAGTTCCTGCTCGATCACGCGCGCGCCAATCAGCTGCTGTTCCTCGACGACGATGTGATCAGCGAGCCCTGGCTGCTCGCGCTGCTCGGTGACCAGCTGGCAAGGGCCGGCTGCGGCTTTATCGGCAGCGCGGTCATTGGGCTCAGCCATCGGCACGATGTTCGGCCCTGCCAGCAGGCGATCGAGTTTTGGGATGAATCGCCTCGGCCCGAGCGGATTGCCCCCGATGGACCGGGCTGGGATCGCCACCGGCTACACAATGCCGCCAACCTCTGGCACGTTCAGCAGCGCTTGGCCCCCACACCGGCGGCCGCACGGCTCTACAAAATCGCCTGGATCGGCGGCTGCGTGCTGTATGACCGCGCGAAGCTGCTGGCCTGCGGGGGGTTCGATTTTTGGCGCGATCTGCCTGCGGCGCATGCCGGGGAAGACGTCTTCGCGCAGCAGCGGGTGATGGCGCACTTCGGCGGCGCCGGCCTGATCCCCTCGGGCGCCTATCACCTGGAGCTGGCGACCACGGTTCCCGATCGCGCGTTCGATGTGCCGCATCGGCTGGTGCTGGCGTAGTGCTTGCTATTCGTGGCGCAGCGCGTCGATCGGATTGAGGCTCGCCGCGCGGCGGGCCGGAAAATAGCCGAACACGACACCGATCACCGCCGAAATCACGAACGCGATAATATTGATCCGCGGATCGAACAAATAGCTCACCTTCAACAGCGGCGTCAGCCCCAGGATCACCAACTGGGCCAACAACAGGCCGATGATGCCGCCCAGGCACGAAAGCGCGATCGCCTCGACCAGAAACTGCATCAACACCTCGCGCGCGACCGCGCCGATCGCGAGGCGAATACCGATCTCGCGCGTACGCTCGGTCACCGAGACGAGCATGATGTTCATGATGCCGATCCCGCCCACCACCAGGCTGATCGCCGCCACCGCCGACACGATGCCGGTGAGCAACGTCGTCGATTGGGTCAGCGTCTGCTGAATCTGGGTTGTGTCGAAGATGAAGAAATCATCGTCCTTGCCGGCAGTGATGTTGCGCCGTTCGCGCAGCAGCGCGGTGATCGATGCCTGCACCTGCGCGGTCGAGTAATCGTCATCGACGCCGACCAGCATCACGCGAATGTCGCGATTGCCCGTCAGGCGGCGCTGAACCGCCTTGATCGGCATCACCACCAGATCGTCCTGGTCGGCGCCAAAGCCCGCCTGCCCCTTACCGATCAGCACGCCGATCACGTCGCAACTGATCCCGGCGATGCGCATCCGCGTCCCCACCGGGTCTTTGTCGCGATAAAGGTTCTTCTTGACGGTGTTGCCAAGGATGCAAACCGATTTGCCGGCCTTCACCTCGATGTCGCTGAACTCGCGGCCGGCGGCGAGCGGCCAGGGATTCACCCGGAAAAAGTCGTTGGTGGTGCCATTGATGGTGGTTGACCAGTTGGCACCCTCATAGATGGCGGTACCGGTGGTTTGCGCTTCCTCCGCCACGACGCGGACACCCGCGATCTGTTTGCGGATCGCGTCCACGTCCTCGATCTTGAAATCGGCTGGACGCGGCCCGCCGCCGCCGCGGCCGAAGCCCTGGCCAGGGCGCACTTGGAGGATGTTGTTGCCGAGCGAGGAGATCGACGCCTGCACCGCCTTGGTCGTCGCCTGGCCAAGGGTCACCATCGTCACCACCGCCGCCACGCCGATGATGATGCCGAGCGTCGTCAGGAACGAGCGCAATTTGTGCCGCGCGATCGACCGCAGCGCGAGGGTGAGCGTGGTCCAGAACATCAGTGCCTCCGCTCGATCCGCTCGACCAGACCGTCCTTGAAATGGACAATCGTGTTGGCGAACGCCGCCATATCGGGCTCGTGCGTCACCATCAGCACGGTGATGCCGCTCGTACGGTTGAGGTCGGTCAAGAGCTGCATGATCTCGATCGATCGTTCGGAATCGAGATTGCCGGTGGGTTCGTCGGCCAGCAGTACATCCGGGTTGGTGACAATCGCCCGGGCGATCGCAACGCGCTGCTGTTGGCCCCCCGAAAGCTCGGCCGGGGTATGGTCCCACCAGGGCTTCAGACCCACCTTGTCCAGCGCCGCAAGCGCGGTCGCGCGTCGCTCGCGCGCCGGATCACCGCGATAAAGCAACGGCAGTTCGACATTTTCGAGCGCGGTTGTGCGTGCAAGCAGGTTGAACCCCTGGAATACGAAGCCGAGATATTTGCGCCGCAGCAACGCGCGCTCATCGCGATCGAGATGCTCGACATGGACACCGCGGAACAGGAATTCGCCGGTGCTAGGGACATCGAGACAGCCAAGGATGTTCATCGTCGTCGATTTGCCCGAGCCCGACGGGCCCATCACCGCGACGAAATCACCCTTGGCGATCTCGAGATCGACTCCCTTCAATGCTTGGAACGCGGTCGCGCCCTGGCCATAGGTCTTGGCGACTCCCCGCAGCCGGATCAGCGGATCAGCGGCCACCGCCAGCCCCGCCCGCCTTCGCCGCGCCGCCCTGTCGATTGGCGCCCGCCGCGAGTTGCGCAGTCACGACCCTCATCCCTGCCGTCAGCCCACCGCCGAGAACTTCGGTAACGGTGCCATTGGTGTTGCCGGTGGTGACCTCCACTTCCTTCAGATCGCCATTGGCCTGTTGCACATAGACGCTTTGCGTCGCGCCGCGGTTAAGCGTGGCGCCGCGCGGCTGATCGCCGCGACGGAAGCGCGGCGGGCCGAGCGCGCTGGCGATACCGCCGCCGCCGGCAGCGCCGCTGCCCTCGCCTGGGCGGAAGCGCAAAGCCGCATTGGGAACGAGCAGCACGTTGTTCTTCTGGGTGGTGGTGATATCGGCGGTCGCGGTCATCCCCGGGCGCAGCCGCAGTTTGGGATTATCGACCGCCAACACCGCGTTATAGCTCACCACTTGGTTGCCCGTGCTGCTGGTGCTGGTCGTGCTGGTGCTCGATTGCGCCGACAGGTTCGAGCCCAGATCGACGCGGGTGATCGTCGCCGGGAAGGTCTCACCGGGGAAAGCATCGACGGTGAAGCGCGCCTTCTGTCCGGCCTGCACCTCGCCAACATCGGCTTCGTCGATCGCCACCTCCAGCTTCATCCGTGTCAGATCCTCGGCGATCACGAATAGCGTCGGCGTGTTGAACGAGGCCGCGACGGTCTGCCCCGGCTCCACCTGCCGTGCGAGCACGACACCATTCACCGGCGAGCGGATCACCGCGCGCACCAGATTATATTCGTTTGACGAGAGCCCGGCGCGGGCCTGGGAAACATTGGCCTCCGCCGCACGCAGATTGGCGACCGCGCGGTTCCGATCGGCAATTGCCTGGTCCATCTCGGTCTTGGACGGCACGCGGCCGCCCGACGCCTTGTTCACTTCCTCCAGCCGCTGCAGCTGCGCGCTCGATTGCGCGAGCGTGGCGCGCGCCTGCGCGACGGTCGCGATGTTGGCCGCGAGCTGCGCCTGCGTCTGGTTGACCGCATCGCGGAAACGCGAGGGATCGATCAGCGCGATTGGTTGCCCCTTGGCCACCCGGTCATTCACGTCGACCAGCACCTTGGCGACAAGGCCCGACACTTCCGAACCGACATCAACTTGGTTGGTCGGCGCGAGCTTGCCGGTCGCCGAAACCGTGACGGTAAGCTCGCCGGGCGCCACCGTTTCCGTCTGATATTGGGTCTTTTCGGCGGGGCGCAGCAACCGCATACCGAGAAGCGCAAGCAGCACCACGCCGAGCGCGATCAGCCCCCATTTAAGCCAGCGGCGCCAAGCAGGCACGGGCTTCACCCCCAAAAAGGCGTCGAGGTCAGCGCTTTGATCAGCCATCATCGTCTCACTCGGCAGGGCGCGGCGGCTGGCCGTCGCCATGTTTCAGGGGTTGAGCGGTCGGCGCCGGGGCGTTGGCATCCCAACCGCCGCCCAGCGCCAGATAAAGTTGGCGCAGCGCCTGCGCCTCATCGGCTCTGGCCTGCGCCAGGCCCGATTGCGCCGACAGCAGCGATGCTTCCGCGGTGTTGAGCGTGGTGATGTCTGTCAACCCCGCGCGATACTGGCTACGCGCCAGGATCGCGGCGTTATTCGACGCCTCCGCCGCCACCGCGAATTCGGCGCGGCGGGCTTGGGCGGTACGCAACGCGGTGAGTGCGTTCTCCACATCTTCCAGCGCGGTCAGCACCGCCGCCTTGTACGCGCCAAACGCCTGCTCGGCGGCCGCGCGGTTCGAGCGCACCACCGCACGATTGCGCCCAGCGTCGAAAATCGTCTGCGCGATTTGGCCGAAAATGCGGCCAGTGATGATATCGGTCAACTGTTCGAAGCTGCGGGCATTGGTGTTGATCCCGGCATTCAGCGTGAGCTGCGGCAGCAATTGCGCCTTGGCGACACCGATCCGCGCGGTCGCCGCCGCGAGATTGCGCTCGGCCGCCTGCACATCGGGGCGCATCCGCAATAGATCGGCGGGCAAGCCGACCGGCACCGCCCCCGGCCCTTGCGGAATCGGCTTGGTCGCCACGAGCTCAGCGCGCAACGCTCCCGGCGCCTGCCCGGTAAGCACGCCGAGCCGGTTGGCGGCCTGTTCAAAGCTCTGGTCGAAGCTTGGCACTTGCGTCGCCGTCTGCGCCCGTTGCGCCCGGATCTGCTCGGCATCGAGCGACGACACCAGACCCGCCTGAACGCGGAAGCCCGCGATCTCCAGATTTTCGTCTTGCACACGCAGCGAACCGCGCGCGATTTCCGCCCCTGCTTGGGCGGCACGGGCAAGGATGTAATTGCGGACCACCTCACTGGCGACCGTCGCCTGTACCTGCGCCAGATTATAGCCGCTGGCCTGATAGCTGCCGCGCGCCGCCTCGATCCCGCGCCGAACCCCGCCGAATACGTCGAGCGTGTAGGATGCGTCGCCGCCGAGTGCGTAATTTTCGTTGACGATGCCGGCATTGGTGATCTGGCCAAAGGTCTGGCCGCGAACGTTGATCTGCCGCGAATAGCTGCCCGTCGCCTGAACGGTCGGAAACAGCCCGGCACGCTGCTGCACCAGCGCCTCGCGCGCCTGGCGCAGCCGCGAGACCGCCTGGGCGATGTCGAGATTATTCTTGAGCGCTGTGTCGACGATCGCATCGAGTTGGGGATCGCCGAAGCTCGTCCACCAGCGCGTTAGGTCGGGCCGCGCACCCTCGGGTGCTGGCGTCGTGAACGCGGCCGGCACACCAAGCGTCGCCGGCACGGGCTTACGGTAGTTCGGACCCACCGCGCACGCGGCGAGCGGGAGGAGCGCGGCACAAGCCATCCAGCTTCGGACCATGCCGACTGTGTGACCCATGCAAAACGCTCCCCGCAACCCCGTTCTTGTCGCGATTTGTCGCGACCTGTTCGGGGGCGGCTATAAAGCGTTACGATCGCCGCGAAAGGCGCAATTTTCCATACCGGTAACGATTATCCACAGCTTTCACGGCTGACAGCGGCGGACAATCACTCAATCTCCAATATTACTGCGTCGACCGCCAAACTGTCCCCGGGTTGCGCCTGCAGTGCCTTTACTTGCCCGGCCTTTTCGGCCCGCAGGATGTTTTCCATCTTCATTGCCTCAACCACGGCAAGCGGCTGACCGATCTCGACCCGGTCACCAGGCTTCACGTGCAGCTGGGTGAGCAGGCCCGGCATCGGGCAGAGCAGGAAGCGCGACAGATCGGGCGGCACTTTCTCGATCAAATGCCGCGCATAAGGTGCAACATGCGCGGGCAGCACCCGCGCGACATGGCTGACGCCCCGCGTCGTAAGCCGGTAGCCCGCGCGCACCCGAGCGAGCTTCACCACCAGCCGCTCGGCGGGTGTCTCGCCATCTTCGGCATAGAGCGTCGCCTCGATCAAGCGGTCCCCCGGGGTGTAAGCCACGTCCATGTCGAGCAGCGTGCCATCGACCGCGATCTCGTCCTCGGCGAGTTCAACCGCGTGATCGGCACCGGCAATCCGTACCACCCAATCGGCGGGCGGTAGCAGCCGCTTGCCGAGCTGCCCATCGATCCGCCGGGCGCGATCGGCCTCAGCGGTGGCGACAAAGGCGGCGATCGCAGCAAGCGTGCGCTTGAGCGAAGGGCTGGGGGAGGCGCCGTGGAAACCGTCAGGATATTCCTCGGCGATAAAGCCGGTGGTCAGCCGGCCTTCGCGATAGCGCGGATGCTGCATCAGCGCGGAGAGGAAATCGAGATTATGGCCCGGCCCCTCGATCTCGAACTCATCGATCGCGGCGATCTGCGCGTCGATCGCTTGCTCGCGCGTCGGCGCCCACGTGATCAGCTTGGCGATCATCGGATCATAGAAGCGGCTGACTTCGCCACCCTCTGCAACACCGTCATCGACGCGGACATAGGCGCCATCTGCGGCAGACGACGCGGCAACGAATGGCTCCTCGGGATAGTCTGGCGCGTTCTGCTCAGGCCCGCCGTAACGCACCAGCCGGCCGATGCTCGGCAAGAACCCGCGATACGGGTCTTCGGCGTACACCCGGTTCTCGATTGCCCAGCCGTTCAGCCGCACGTCGTTCTGGGTGAAGCCCAGCTTCTCGCCCGCCGCCACGCGGATCATCTGTTCGACCAGATCGAGCCCCGTCACCGCCTCGGTAACCGGATGTTCCACTTGCAGACGGGTGTTCATCTCCAAAAAGTAGAAGCCCTGCCCGCTGGTGTCGGCGCCCGAGACGATCAGCTCGACCGTCCCCGCACTGTAATAGCCCACCGCCCGGGCAAGTGCGACCGCCTGCTCGCCCATCGCGTTGCGCATCTCGGGCGTGACGAAGGGCGAGGGCGCTTCCTCCACCACTTTCTGGTGGCGCCGCTGGACCGAACATTCGCGCTCGCCGAGATAGACGATGTTGCCGTGCTGATCGCCCAGCACCTGGATTTCGATATGGCGCGGCTGCTCGATGAATTTCTCGATGAACACCCGGTCATCGCCGAAGCTGGCCAGGCCTTCGCGCTTGGTTGCCTCAAACCCCTCGCGGACATCTTTCTCGCTGTACGCGAGCCGCATCCCCTTGCCGCCGCCGCCCGCGCTCGCTTTCATCATCACGGGAAAACCGATCTCGGCGGCGATCCGCACCGCTTCCTCGGTATCGGCGATCTCACCCAAATAGCCGGGGACGACATTCACCCCCGCCGCCTTGGCGAGCTTCTTCGATTCGATCTTGTCGCCCATCGCCGCGATCGCGCCCGGGGGCGGGCCGACAAAGGCGATGCCGGCCTCGGCGCAGGCCTTGGCGAAGCTCTCGCGCTCGGAAAGGAAGCCATAGCCGGGGTGGATGCAATCGGCGCCCGTCTCCTTGGCGGCGAGCAGGATCAGCTCGGCCTTCAGATAGCTCTCGCTCGCCGGCGCCGGCCCAAGCCGCACCGCCTCGTCCGCCAGCAGCACATGCGGGCTGCGCGCATCGGCATCGGAGTATACGGCGACGGTCTTGATGCCCATCCGCCGGGCGGTGCGGATCACCCGGCAGGCGATTTCGCCGCGATTGGCGATGAGGATTTTGGTGAACATTAGCCCCTCTTTCGGCGACGAAATTGAATTAGCCCAAGAAGATAGGCAACAGCGCCGATCGCAAGCACTTCAAGCGCCGGCCTGATATCGGTTGGCGTGCCTGTCGGGCCGGCAAAGTTGTTCGTCAAAAATGACGTGGCCGTGAAGACCGCGGCACCCAGCCAAAAGAACAACAAAGTCCAGACGAGCTTCACGCCGCTGCCATCGCCCGCATCGGCTCTTCGCCTTCCATCGCCTTCAGCCCCAGCTTGGCGAAGAGCGCGGCATCCTTCCCGTCACCGGGGTTGGCGGTCGTCAGCAGCGTATCGCCGGTGAAGATCGAGTTCGCGCCCGCGAGGAAACACAAAGCCTGGGTCGCATCGCTCATATGCTCGCGGCCGGCGGAGAGGCGCACCATGCTCATCGGCATGGTGATCCGCGCGACCGCGATCATGCGAACGAACTCGATCTCGTCCACCTTGGCGAGCGGGGTTTCGGCGAGCATGTCGCCGAGCGGCGTGCCGGGCACCGGCATCAGATCGTTGATCGGCACGCTTTCGGGATGGTGCGGCAAGGTGGCGAGCGCGTGGATCAGCCCCACCCGGTCCTCGCGCGTGTCGCCGATGTTGACGATACCGCCACAGCACACCGCCATGCCGGCGGCGCGGACATGGGCGAGCGTCTCCAGCCGGTCATCATAAGTCCGCGTCGAGACGATATCGCCATAATGTTCGGGCGAGGTATCGAGATTATGGTTGTAGTAATCGAGCCCCGCCGCTTTCAGCCGCTGCGCCTGATCGCCGCTCAGCATCCCGAGCGTCATGCAGGTTTCCAGGCCCAGCGCCTTCACGCCTTCGACCATCGCGCACACCGCGTCGATATCGCGGTCCTTGGGGTTGCGCCAAGCCGCCCCCATGCAGAAGCGCTGCGAGCCCGCCGCTTTCGCCTCGCGCGCGCGGGCTAGTACGGCTTCCACTTCCATCAGCTTTTCGGCCTTCAGCCCGGTGTCGTGATGCGCGGACTGGCTGCAATAGCCGCAATCCTCCGGACAGCCGCCGGTCTTGATCGAGAGCAGCCGGCAGAGCTGTACTTCGCCCGCAGCGTGGTGCGCGCGGTGGACTTCGGCCGCACGGAGGACGAGCTCGGTGAAGGGCAAATCGAACAATGCGGCGATCTCGGCGCGGGTCCAGTTGGTACGGATACCGGCGAACGGCGCAGCAGGCGCGATCGGGGGCGACAGGGTGTCGATGGTAGTCATGCGGAAACCTCCTCCACCGCCTCGACCGGCGGCATGTTGTGGCCGAGCAGCCGCAGCACTTCGCCCGCCGCGTGGATGAGATTGGTGCCGGGGCCGAAGATCGCCTGCACCCCGGCGTCGCGCAAAAACTCATAGTCCTGCGGCGGGATCACGCCGCCCGCGACCACCTTAATATCGGCGCGTCCGGCGGTGGCGAGTTCGGCGATCAGTTCGGGGATCAGCGTCTTGTGTCCGGCCGCGAGTGACGAGGCGCCGACGACATCGACTTGCCTATCGATCGCGAGCGCGGCGGCTTCCTGAGGCGTCTGGAACAAGGGGCCGGCGACCACTTCGAACCCCAGATCACCGAACATAGAACTCACCAGATTGGCACCGCGATCATGCCCGTCCTGCCCCATTTTGGCGACCAGCATCCGCGGTTTGCGGCCCAGCCGGCGCTCTGTCGCGGCGACGCCATCGATGAGCGCCGCCCAGCGCGCATCGTCGCCATAAGCGCCGCCATAGATGCCGCTCACCGGCGTCGGGCGGGTGGCGTGGCGGCCGAACACGTCCTCGAGCGCCGCACTGATCTCGCCGAGCGTGGCGCGGGCGCGAGCCGCCTCGATCGCGAGGCCGAGGAGGTTTGACATAGCCCCCTCCCCTGAAGGGGACGGGGTTAGGCGCGCGCCGGCGCGCAGTGCTTCCAGCGCTGCCTGACACTTCGCCTCATCGCGCGCAGCCTTCACCGCCTTGATCCGCGCGATCTGCGCGTCGCGTACCGCGTGGTTATCGACGTCGAGAATGTCGATCGGTGCGTCCTCCGCCGGGCGGTATTTGTTGACGCCGACAATCACTTCCTCGCCGCGATCGATCCGCGCGGCACGGGCTGCGGCGGCTTCCTCGATCATCGCCTTGGGCCAGCCAGCACCGACCGCCCGCGCCATCCCGCCCTCGGCCTCGATCCGCTCGATCAGCGCCCAAGCGCGGCTTACCAGCTCGTCAGTCAGCGCTTCGACATAATAGCTGCCGCCGAGCGGATCGACGACCTTGGGGATCCCCGTCTCCTCGGCAAGCACGATCTGCGTGTTGCGCGCGATCCGCGCCGAGAAATCGGTGGGGAGCGCGATCGCCTCGTCGAGCGCGTTGGTGTGGAGCGATTGCGTCCCGCCGAGCACCGCCGCCAGTGCTTCCAGCGTGGTACGGATCACATTGTTGTACGGGTCCTGCTCTTGCAGCGACACGCCCGAGGTCTGGCAGTGCGTGCGCAGCATCTTCGAGCGCTCGTCCTTGGCGCCCAGCCCGTCCATCACCCGCCACCACAAGGTGCGCGCCGCGCGCAGCTTGGCGACTTCCATGAAGAAATTCATGCCGATACCGAAGAAGAAGGAGAGGCGCCCGGCGAATTTGTCGATATCGAGCCCGCGCGCCATCGCCCGCTGCACATATTCGCGACCGTCGGCGATGGTGAAGGCGAGTTCCTGCACCGCCGTCGCCCCGGCCTCGTGCATGTGATAGCCCGATATCGAGATCGAGTTGAACTTGGGCATGTGGGCGGAGGTATATTCGATAATGTCCGCGACAATCCGCATCGAAGGCTCGGGCGGATAGATATAGGTGTTGCGGACCATGAACTCCTTCAGAATGTCGTTCTGGATCGTGCCGTCGAGCTTGGCCTGCGGTACGCCCTGCTCCTCGGCGGCAACGATGAAGAAGGCGAGCACCGGGATCACCGCGCCGTTCATCGTCATACTGACCGACATCTGATCGAGCGGAATCCCGTCGAACAGGATCTTCATATCCTCGACGGTGTCGATCGCTACCCCCGCTTTGCCGACATCGCCGACAACGCGCGGGTGATCGCTGTCATAGCCCCGGTGCGTCGCGAGATCGAAGGCGACCGACAGCCCCTTTTGCCCCGCCGCAAGGTTGCGACGGTAAAAGGCGTTCGATTCCTCGGCGGTGGAAAAGCCCGCATATTGGCGGATCGTCCACGGCCGCCCGGCATACATCGTCGCGCGCACGCCGCGGGTGAATGGGGCGAAGCCGGGCAGGCCGGGATCGCCCGCGTCCTCCGCAGTGTAGAGCGGCTTGACGGCGATGCCCTCGGGGCTGGTCCAGCCGAGATCGGCGCCCTTCACTTCGCGGGCGGCGAGCGCCTCCCAATCGGCGCGCGTGGGTGTGGGGCTGCTCATGGTTGGCTTCCCTAACGGCTTTGGCGCCAAAGGGAAGCGGGTTGGGGGCGGTTCAAGCCCCCTTGAACGCCGGCTTGCGCTTCTGGAGGAACGCGACCGCCCCCTCCACCGCATCGGCGGTCGCGCCCGCCATCATCTGCCGCTCGGCCTCGCCATCGAGCGCGCTAGCGTAATCGCTCTCCAAGGCGGCCGCCAAGCCCTGGCGCATCAGCCCAAGCGCCACCGTCGGCCCCGCCGCCAGCCGCTCGGCAAGCGCCAAAGCCGTCGGCATCAACTCGGCATCAGGCACGCATTTGTGGATCAGCCCCCAGTCGACCGCGCGCGGGCCGTACACCCGCTCGCCGAGCAGCATCATCTCGGTCGCGCGCGCCTTGCCGACCAGCCGCGCAAGCATCCACGAGGCGCCGCCATCGGGGACGAGACCGATATTGACGAAGGCCTGCAGAAAATAGCCACTCTCGCCCGCCACGCAGAAGTCGGCCGCAAGTGCCAGGCTGCAGCCGATACCGGCCGCTGCGCCGTTCACCGCGGAGACGATCGGCACCGGCAGCCGCGCGAGCTTGAGCATCAGCGGATTATAGCCCGAGCGCAGCGCGTCGCCCGCGCGCTTGGCCGGACTCTGGCTCGCCGCTTGGTCGCGGCCCGCTAGGTCAGCTCCGGAGCAGAAGGCGCGGCCCTCGCCAGTGATCAGCACCGCCCGCGCCCCCTCGCGCGCGTCGAGCGCGGCGCCGATCTCGGCGAACATCGCTGGCGGCGCGGCGTTCAGGCGCTCCGGCCGGTTCAGCGTGACCACCAGTACATCGCCCTGCCGCTCGGCCCGGATCGTCTCGAATGTCATCCACCCGCTCCTATCGTTACGGCAATGAGTATGCGCTGAAATCGGCCCTCAAGCAACAATCATGGCGCAGTTTAGAATATCGGGTACGGCAAACTGGGACGCTACGGAATTCAATGCGCGGCCTTGGGCGTTTCCATGATCTCGGTCAGCACCCCGCCCATGTCGCGCGGATGAACGAAGAAGATCGGCGTCCCATGCGCGCCGAGTCGCGGTTCGCCGAGCACGCGCTTGCCTTGCCCCTCGAACCAGGCCTTGGCCGCGTGAATGTCGGCCACTTCGTAACAGAGATGATGCTGCCCACCTTGCGGGTTCTTTTCCAGAAAGCTGGCGATCGAAGTGTTACCAGGAAGTGGTTCGATCAACTCGATTTGTGTGCCGTTGGCCGCACCGTCGGCTCCGGGGGTGTCGATGAAGCAGACTTTCACACCTTGCTCGGGCAGGTCGAAGGGTTCGTGGATGTGCGTCGCGCCCATCACGTCGCGGTAGAAAGCGATGCTGCCGGCGATCGAGGGCGTCGCGACGCCGATATGGTTGAGGCGGCCGAGTTTCATCCTTAATCCCTTGGTTGTTCAGCGTGCGGCAGCGGCGGCGGCGATAGAGTTCTCGAGGCGAGAGACGCGATTACGCCGCCCGGTTTGCGCGTCGGCGAGCAGAGTAAGCGCGCTATTATTCGCGAGCAAAGCCGCCTCGGGGCGACGCGTCGTCATCCCCCTGCCGGCGCGCCGCTAGCTGCAGCGACCCGACAAGCACGAGGCGTGCGACGCCACCCGTTGCCAGCGGCCTCCGATCAGCGAGTAAGGATGGGTATATTGCTCGCGAGCTTCCTCGATCGGCTTTCCCTTGCTCTGCCAACGATAGAGCGCCTTGCCGGTAACGATCGCGGTGCTGCCAAGCACGCGCACATGCTGATCGCTATTCTCCACCACGAGCGGATGCCACCATTCGCGCAGGTCCTTCAGAAACTGATCGCGCGTCACGATCGCACCATTGGGGAGGGTCGATTCATAGCCTGGTGCTAGCGATGCTTCGATCGTGCCGATGTCATTCTTCACCTGAGCGACGGCAATTGCCTGGTTCATTGCAAGAATATCGCCTCCGGGATCGGTGGCCGCCGGGTGAAGCATCGTGAGCGCCGCTGAAACAAGAATCATTGCTCCATCTCCCTAGAGGGGAATATTATCATGCTTCTTCCACGGATTCTCCAGCGCCTTCCCCCGCAGCTTCCTTAATCCCAAAGCGATCCGTCGCCGCGTTGAGTGCGGCATGATCACCTCGTCGATGAACCCTTTGGACGCCGCCACGAAGGGGTTGGCAAAGCGCGCCTCATATTCCGCCGTCCGCTGGGCGATTTCCTCGGGCGTCTTGCCCCGGAAAATGATCTCGACCGCGCCTTTCGCGCCCATCACCGCGATTTCGGCGGTCGGCCAGGCATAGTTCAAGTCGCCACGTAGGTGCTTCGATGCCATCACGTCATAGGCGCCGCCATAGGCCTTGCGCGTGATCACGGTGATCTTGGGCACGGTCGCCTCGGCATAGGCGAACAGCAGCTTTGCGCCGTGCTTGATGATCCCCGAATGCTCCTGCGCCGTCCCCGGCAGGAAGCCCGGTACGTCAACGAAGGTGACGATAGGAATATCGAACGCGTCGCAGAAGCGCACGAAGCGCCCCGCTTTCTTCGACGCGTTGATATCAAGGCATCCCGCCAGCACCATCGGCTGATTGGCGACGACGCCCACCGTGCGCCCCTCGATCCGCCCGAAGCCGATGATGATGTTGCCCGCATGCGCCGGCTGCAGCTCGAAGAAATCGCCCTCGTCGAGCACTTTGCGGATCAGCTCGTGCATGTCGTAGGGCTGGTTGGCGCTCGCTGGCACCAAAGTGTCGAGGCTGTCCTCGATCCGGTCCCAAGGGTCGGCGCTCGGGCGCTCGGGGACGTCTTCGCGGTTCGAGAGCGGCAGGAAATCGAAGAAATCGCGCGCAGCGAGCAGAGCTTCGATGTCGTTGTCGAACGCGACATCGGCCACGCCAGACTTGGTCGTATGCGTCACCGCGCCGCCCAGTTCCTCCTGGGTGACGACCTCGTTGGTCACTGTCTTCACCACATCGGGGCCGGTGACGAACATATAGCTTGAATCCTTCACCATGAAGATGAAGTCGGTCATCGCCGGCGAATAGACCGCGCCGCCCGCGCACGGGCCCATGATTAGCGACAGTTGCGGCACCACGCCCGAGGCGAGCACGTTGCGCTGGAACACCTCGGCATAGCCGCCGAGCGAGGCCACCCCCTCCTGAATTCGCGCGCCACCCGAATCGTTCAGCCCGATCACCGGCGCACCGACTTTCATCGCCATGTCCATGATCTTGCAGATTTTCTGCGCGTGACGTTCCGACAACGAGCCACCGAACACGGTGAAATCCTGCGAAAATACGAACACCAGTCGACCGTTGATCGTGCCCGATCCGGTGACGACGCCGTCCCCCGGAATCACCTGCTCGGGCATCCCGAAATCGGTGCAATTATGCTCGACGTACATATCGAGCTCCTCGAACGAGCCGGCATCGAGCAGCACCTCCAGCCGCTCACGCGCGGTGAGCTTGCCCTTGGCGTGTTGCGCGTCGATGCGCTTCTGCCCGCCGCCGAGCCGCGCGGCGGCGCGTTTGGCTTCCAGCTGTTCGATGGTCGACGACATGGCGGCTCCTTCGCTGACAAGAGCGCCTCCTTTCGCCAATTTGGCCAAGCGCGCAAGGTTGCCGCACCTCAGGGCGATGGCGATGAGTGCAGTAGGATTAATCCTCTTCGGGCTCGGGCCAGGGCTGGGCCCAGCTGGCATAGCAGCTTGGAACGCCAGCGCCGATGGCGGGCAGCAGCTGCAGGAGGGCCAAAGACAGCCACCGCACTTGATCGAGGATCGCGCCGGGCAGCACCGATACGATCACGATCGTGACGAGCCCGATGATCGCCATCGCCATCAACACCACGAAGGCCGCCAGATAGGACCGCGATCGCAGCGATCGATCAAACTCGTCAGCCTGCTCCATCGTCCAGAGCGGCTTCAGCGGCCCAACCGCCGGCTGGACTAGGCAGCCCGTCGCCCCGACGATCAAGACGCCATAGGCGAGCCAGCGCGTCGGCTCCTCCTCGATCACCAGCATGATCGCGAAAACGACGAACCCGACGAAGGCGAGCGCGAGCGCCAGCGTCGAGAAAATGCGCCGCGGCCGGCGGTGCGGCGGACCGGCAGTATCCGCCGGAATGCCTGTCCAGCGAACCGATCGATCGAGCAGGGTCAGTAGCGCGTTACCGCTCATCGCTTTACCCTCTTTGGCACGTCCGTCTCCTCGATGTTGCTCGGCGCCCAGCCTTCCGCCTCTCGCAGCACGACCGCCACCGATGGGAAGGGCTTGAGCGAGAACAGCATTTCCACCGGCACTCGGAACACGGCCGCGATCTTCAACGCCAGTTCTAGACTGGGCTTGTAATCGCCGCGCTCCAGATAGCCGATCGTCTGCGGGTTCACCCCGACCAGTTCGGCGAGCCGGCGGCGGCTGATCCCGCGATCGCTCCGCATCAAGGCGAGTCGATTGAACATTGCCCTTATCTAGCGATCTGTTGTGTATGCACAACAGTTAATTGCGTTTGTGAGATTGAAGGGCGAGTGCTGCCCCTCTCGCCAAAGCACCGCCGCGCGCCTACATCGCACGCCATGTACGCCTGCGAAATCGACGCCGCTGACAAGCCCGCGCTCTACCGCGACCTGCTTGGCGCGATCGACGCGATCACCGCCGATGAGCGCGACGCGGTCGCCAATATGGCGAATGTCGCGGCGCTCTTGTGGCAATATCTTCCCGAGCTGAACTGGGCGGGCTTTTACCGGCTGGTCGAGGGCGAGCTGGTGCTCGGGCCGTTCCAGGGCAAGGCGGCGTGCATCCGCATCGCGCTGGGTCAAGGCGTATGCGGCACCGCGGCGGCGACGCGCGCGACGCAGATCGTGGCGGATGTCCATGATTTTCCAGGACATATCGCCTGCGATGCCGACAGCGCTTCGGAGCTGGTGGTGCCGATCGTGCGTGGGGGCGCGGTGGTGGGGGTGATCGACCTCGATTCCCCACGCCCCAACCGCTTCGATGCCGAGGACGCGGCGGGGGTAGAGGCGATCGCGGCGCTGCTGGCGGGACGGGTCTAACCCCCGCCAGGCGCCCCCTGCCCCAATTCGGCACAAGCGCTGCCAAAGCGCCCCAACTGGCGGAAAACCGGCGAAATTGGTAACGTTGGATCAACCATTTGCCGGGTCGCTCGTTCATGCGGGCGGCCAACAGGGAGGCGTTAACGATGCAAGCCCGCAAGATTGCGACGATCCTGGCCACCTTCGCCCTGATCGCCGGCCCCGCCGAGGCGCAGCGAATCGGCGCTCCCTATCCGGTGCCGCCGGCGACCGGACCGCTGGTGCAAGCGCCGCTCCCGGCCCTTCCCGCGCCGTCCCAGGCCTTGCCGGCGCAGCCCCAAGCGCTGCCCGCGCAACCCCAAGCCGTTCCCGCGCAGCCCCGCGCGCTGCCGTCCGCGCCCGTGCAGGGTTGGCAGAGCGCCGGCGGCGGCTGGCAGCAGCAGCGCTGGCAAGCCGGCCGTTGGGAAGCCGGCACCCGCGCGCCCGGCGGCTGGCGCGGCTATCGCCGGATGGAGCGCGGCGCGCGCCTGCCCGGCTATTGGACCGCGCCCGATTTCGTGATCGTCAACTGGCAGGGCTATGGCCTGCCGGTGCCCCCGCGCGGCTATAGCTGGTCGCGCTATTATGACGACGCGGTGCTGATCGACGCGAGCGGCCGGGTGTATGACAGTGTGAGCGGGCTCGACTGGAACGCCTATGGCTATTCGGGTGATTATTCGGGGACTTATGCCAATGGCGCTCGCTGGCAGGGGACCTATCAGGGCCAGTATATCGCCCCGCCGGCGGTGAGCTATCAGGCGCCGCCGCCGGTGATCCACCAGCTGCCGCCGCAAGGCTATGTGCAGAGCTATGGCGCGGGCGCCTATGCGAGCGGGGTGACGGTGAACGGCCAATTCTACCCCACCGCGCCGGGTGCCCTGACGACGATCACCGTGACACAGGCCGCCCCGATCGTCGAGACGCGGACGGTGACGGAGTATGTCACCGTCCGCGCCAAGCGCGTGGTGCGCCGCCCGGTGAAGCGGTGGCATCGCCCGGTTTGCGGGTGTGGGTGCTGCCGGTAGGGGAAGACGATCGAGCGTGATTTAACGCAATGCAGCGGCCCAGGAACAGCCGATGTCCGTGTGGAAGTCGTCAAAAGTACAAACATTGTTGCGGAGCCTTATCCGGGCACCTGCTAAGGCCATCCGATGACGAGTTATTGAGCATAGCTATCGTTTCCGACAACGAGGGGTTAGCAGCAGGCGAGGAGCCAAAGCAGAGATCTTTTCAAAATATTTTACGAATGTTTTCAAAGTTAGGTCTAGATGGCGTTCTGATCACAGGAGATAACGCCCCTGAAATTGTAAGACGGATACATGCCGCAAACAATAGACTGTTTAGACCGATTGATCAGAGCGTCGGAGGAGTGCATCTAGGATTTTTCATGTTTAGGGATTTATTTTCCCGTTTCCGAGTGCCGATCGCATTTGGTACTCCGGTTATAGATATGATGCAGTTACTAGATTTTTCTGATGATCAAAAACGATGGATGGCATTAGACAGCAACGTGATGGAAAGATTTACGGATCAAGCATTTGATCTGTTTGATTTTGGCTACGGCCAAATGGAATTTGGACATGATCGACCTGTATCGGATTTATCCAGAGAGTTTATTTTCAGATCACACATTCATTTAGAGTCAGCAGCAGCCACCGTAACCAGTGGGTCCGATTACCGCGGCTCTTTACAAAGTGCTTTGTTGGGTACCGAGCTGGCTTTAAAAGCCGGCTTATCAGTCCGCGCTTACGCCGCCGACGAACTGAAAAGAGAATTTAGTCATAACTTGAAGAAAGCGGCGAGACACCTCGGCTCTCTTGTAACGTCATTTGACGTGGATAGAACCTTACGAGCTTTAGATTCTTTCCCTGATTTCGCCGAGAGCCGTTACCAAGGATCACAACCAAATCGACGAGAAATGGGAGAAATTTTGATGAAATCACAATACATAGCTTCCGAGGTAACGCGAACATTTACGGATCGCAACATTAGACGTTCTCATATTAAAAGATCGGCGCGCTCATATCCGATGTAGTTATTTTGGAACTGAACCCAGAGGCACCCTACCGCCCCTCCCAAACCATCACACCCCCCACCCAGCTCTGCTCCACCTTCACCGCGCGCAGCTCGCTCGGCGAGAGCAGCAGCGGGTCGCCCCCGCTCACCACGATGAAATCCGCCCACATCCCCGGCGCCAGCCGCCCGAACTCCTTCTCGGCGAAGCCCGCATAGGCGCCGCCCGAGGTGTAGGCCGCCCAGGCCGCCTCGCGCGATAACTTCTCCTGCGGTTGCCAGCCGCCATAGGGGGCGCCCGCGGCGTCGGTCCTTGTAAACGCGGCGGCCCAGCCGGCGAAGGGATCGGGGCGCTCGACCGGGTAATCGGTGCCGAACGCCAGTCGCCCGCCGACCTTCAGCATCGTCGCCCAGGCATAGGCGCCCGCGAGGCGATCCGGCCCCAGCCGCGCCTCGGCCATCGTCCGGTCGCTCGGCTGGTGGATTGGCTGCATCGAGGCGATCACCCCGTTCCTGCCGAAGCGCGGCAGGTCCGCCGGATCGACGATCTGCGCGTGCTCGATCCGCCAGCGGCGGTCGCCGGTATAGGTCTGCGCCAAATCCTCGATCGCGCTCAGCACCTGCGCGTTGGCGGCGTCGCCGATCGCGTGGACCGCCACCTGATAGCCGTCCATCGCCGCGCGGCTCATCAGGTTCTTGAGCTGCGCGTCGGAATAGAAGCCCGCGCCGCGCTGGCCGGTGGCATCGGCATAGGGCGCCTTCAGCCACGCCCCGCGCGAGCCGAGCGCGCCATCGGCGTAGAGCTTCACCCCGACGAGCTTCAGCTTGCCGCCGTAAAGCCACGGCGTCGGCCCGGTGACGCCGATGCGCAACGTATCCTCGAGCCCCGCGCCATAGCTCATCACCCGCACCCGCAAAGCGCCGAGATCGCCCGCGCGGCGCAGCGCCTGCCAGTCGTCGAGCGTGGTGCCCATGTCGGCGGTGGCGGTGACGCCGACCGAGAGCAAAGCGAGCTGCGCCTTCTCCAGCGCCAGCGCGCGTTCCTTGGGCAGCGGCTTGGGGACGGCGCGCTCGACCAGCGCCTTGGCGGCATCGACGAACACGCCCGAGGGGGCGCCGTTCGCCTTTTCGATCCGGCCGCCGGCGGGGGTGGCGGTCTTGGCGTCGACCCCCGCCGCCGCCATCGCCGCGCTGTTCGCCCAGGCGGCGTGGCCGTCGGCGCGCTCCAGCCATACCGGCCGGTCGCGCACCGCCTTGTCGAGATCGGCGTTGGTCGGGAAGCGGCCGAGGCCCCATGCCTCCTGGTTCCAGCCGCGCCCCAGGATCCATTTGCGCTCGGGGTTGGCGGCGGCATAGGCGGCGATCTTCGCCAGCGCCTCGTCGAGCGATTTGGTGTCGGCGAGGTCGAGCGTCAGCGCACCGAAGCCGAGTTCCATGAGATGGCCATGCGCGTCGACGAAGCCGGGCAGCACCGTCTTGCCCTTCAGGTCGGCGCGCCAATCGGGGCGGTCGGGGCGCTTTTCGTTCGGCTGGAGCAGCTTCACCACGCGCCCCTCGCGGGTGATGACGATGCCGGTGAAGCGCAAGGGCGCGCCCCGATCGTCGAGCGTCACCCCGTTCACATTGTCGATCAGCGCGTCGGCGGCGGCGGGGGCGGCCGCCAGCAGCGCGGCGGCGGCGGCGAGGGCGGCGGGCAAGCGCTTCATTTCAGCCGCCGGATCAACGCGCTGGTATCGTTCCTGCCCCCACCCATCGCCTGCACCTCCGCATAGAATTGATCGACCAAGGCCGACACCGGCAGCGCCGCGCCATTCGCCCGTGCCTCATCGAGCGCGAGGCCCAGATCCTTGCGCATCCAGTCGATCGCGAAACCGAAATCGAATTCGCGCTTGGCCATGGTCGGCCAGCGATTGACCATCTGCCAGCTTTGCGCGGCGCCGCCCGAGATCGCTTCCAATACCTTGTCGAGATCGAGCCCCGCGCGCTCGGCGAAGCGCAGCCCTTCGGACAGGCCGCCCAGCACCCCGGCGATCGCGATCTGGTTGACCATCTTCGCCTGCTGCCCCGCACCCGCCGGCCCGACATGCACCGCGCGGGCGGCATAGGCCCGCATCAGCGGCTCGGCGGCGGCGAAGGCTTCCGCCGTGCCCCCGCACATGATCGCGAGTTTGCCCGCCTCCGCCCCCGCCTGCCCGCCCGAGACCGGCGCGTCGAGCACGTGCAGGCGCTTGGCGGCGCCTTCCGCCGCCAGCCGCCGGGCGATGGCGGCGGAAACGGTGGTGTGATCGACGAACAGCGCGCCTTCGCCCAGCGTCCGGAAGGCACCGTCCGCGCCCAGCGTCACCTGCTCCAGATCGGCGTCGCGGCCGACACAGGCGAACACCGCCTCGGCCCCTTGCGCCGCCTCCGCCGGGGTCGGCGCCCAGCGCCCGCCATGCGCCGCGACCCAGGCCTCGGCCTTGCCGCTCGTGCGGTTATAGACGGTAACGTCGTGCCCGGCGGCGGCGAGGTGGCGGGCCATCGGGGCGCCCATCACCCCCAGCCCGATAAAGGATATGCGTGCCATGGCGGCGGCATAACCCCCGTTCCCCCGCCGCGCCAGATGGTCTAGGCCCGCACGCCATGACCAGCCTCCCCGTTTCGATCGACGATGTTCGCGCCGCGCATGACCGCATCAAGGACGCGATCGTCCACACCCCCACGCTCTACAGCCGCACCCTGTCGGACATCACCGGCGCGCAGGTGTGGCTGAAGTTCGAGAACCACCAGTTCATCGCCGCCTATAAGGAGCGCGGCGCGCTCAACACGCTGCTGCAGCTGCCCGCCGATACCCCGGGCGTGATCGCGGCCTCGGCGGGCAACCACGCCCAGGGCCTCGCCTATCACGCCCACCGGCTCGGCATTCCGGCGACGATCGTGATGCCGCGCACCACCCCGATCGTGAAAGTGACGCAGACCGAGGGGCACGGCGCGACCGTGGTGCTCCACGGCGAAACCTTCGACGATGCCCATGCCGAGGCGCGGCGGCTGGAGGCGGCGCAGGGCCTCACCTTCGTCCACCCGTTCGACGATCCCCGGATCATCGCCGGTGCGGGGACGACCGCGCTGGAAATGCTGCACGACGCGCCCGACATCGATCTGTTCGTCACCCCGATCGGCGGCGGCGGGCTGATCAGCGGCATGGCGACCGTCGCGCGCGCCTGGAGCCACCCGATCGGCGTGGTGGGCGTGGAGGCCGAGCTCTACCCCTCGATGTACAACCGCACCCGGCACGCGGACTTGCCCTGCGGCGGCGACACGCTGGCCGAGGGCATCGCGGTGAAGGAACCGGGGCGCGTGACCTCGGCGATCGTCGAGGCGCTGGTGGACGAGATCGTGCTCGTCTCCGAACGCAGCCTGGAAAAGGCGGTGTCGCTGCTGGTGCAGGTTGAAAAGACCGTGGTGGAGGGCGCGGGCGCCGCCGGCCTCGCCGCGTTGCTCCAGCACCCTGGGCGCTTCGCCGGGCGCAAGGTGGGGCTGGTGCTGTGCGGCGGCAATATCGACACGCGGCTGCTCGCCAACGTGCTGGTGCGCGATCTGGCGCGCTCGGGCCGGCTCGCGCGGCTGAAAATCCGGCTGCAGGACCAGCCGGGCGCGCTGTTCAAGCTGGCGGGCGTGTTCGATGCCGAACGGGTGAACATCATGGAGGTGTATCACCAGCGCATCTTCACCTCGCTCCCCGCCAAGGGGCTGATCACCGAGATCGAATGCGAAACGCGCGACGGCGCGCATCTCGATCGGCTGATCACCGCGATCCGCGCGGCGGGCTATGACGTGCAGCTGATGGAGCTGGGGTGAGAGGACGGGGCCACCCTCTAGCCCCTTCCCCAGCGCTGACATGACCGCCTTCGCCGGGGAAGGCGGGGGCGCCACGGGCACCGGCCTGCGCCCAAATGACTCGGCCACGCGACGAAGCAGGCGCGGCGGCGGATTCCCCCGCGCGCTCGACATGCTATGATCCGGCCGGCGGCATCGCGCGGCGGCCCCCTCCGCTCCCGTTAACCACCTTTCTTGGTAAAGTCGCTTTTCATCGTCTCGCCGCTCTTCCATAGTCGTTCGCGACCGGCCGATGGGCGGCCGGCCCGCAAGGACCATCGGCGCGTGACGGCCCCTTTCCGCTTCCCCCGTTTCTTCGTCACCAGCCCGTCGCCCTGCCCCTATCTGCCGGGGCGGCTGGAGCGCAAAGTCTTCACCGAACTGAGCGGCCCGCACGCGACCGAGCTGAACGACGCGCTCAGCCGGATCGGCTTTCGCCGAAGCCAGTCGGTCGCCTATCGCCCGAGCTGCGCGGGGTGCGCCGCCTGCGTCTCGGTGCGCGTCGTCGCGAGCGCGTTCGAGCCCAACGCCACCCAGCGCAAGCTGATGCGCCGCCACGCTGATCTGGAAGTGAGCGCCTGTCGCCCCTGGGCCACCGATGAGCAATATGATCTGCTTCGCCGCTATCTCGCCGCCCGCCATCCGGGCGGTGGCATGGCCGGGATGGACGAGAGCGACTATGCCGACATGGTCGAACAGTCCCCGGTCAACAGCAGCGTGATCGAATATCGCGAGCCCGCCGCGCGCGGCCGGCGCGGTCGGCTGGTCGGCGCCTGCCTCACCGATCAGCAGGCGGATGGGCTGTCGATGATCTACAGCTTCTTCGATGCCGATATCGCCGACCGGCCGGGGCTGGGCAATCTGATCATCCTCGATCACATCGCCCGCGCCCGCATGGCCGGGCTGCCCTATGTCTATCTCGGCTATTGGGTGAAGGGCAGCGCGCGGATGAGCTACAAGACGCGCTACCGCCCGATCGAGGCGCTGGGGCCGACCGGCTGGCACCGCCTGCCGGACGCTGACCTGCCGGTGGCGCAGCCCCGCGCGGTGGAACGCGTCGGCTAGAACGATTTCGAGGCAGGTGGAATCACCTGCCGGCTCGGAAATCGCGGATAAACCAACGCCGAGCGCGGCGATCCGATTTCATCGGATCGAAAACCGCTCCAGGGTCGTTCTCAGCGGCGCAGGATCGGCACCGACCCGCTCCCCTATTTCTCGAGCAGCGACACCGCCGGGCGCCCGACCGGGCTGCTCGCCACCTTGGGCGCGCGCGTGTCGAGCGCGGTGAGCCACGCCTTGGCGCGCTCACCGATCAGCATTTGCGGGAGCGAGGGGGTGAGGCTCCCCTTCGCCTCCCACTGGCCGATCAGCCCGGCGGCCTCCCGCCCCGCGGCTTCGAGCGGCTGGGGCTTGCGCAGCGCCTGGTTGATCAGCGCGTCGCCGAAAAAGGTCCAGTCGCTATCGGCCTGGCAGCCGAACGAAGTGCGATCGCCGCTCGACGCGGTGAGGATCGCAGTGTCGCCGGTCGCGAGCGCGGGGACGAAGATGCCCGAGAAGCACGCGCTCACGATCAGCAGCCGCCGCTTGATCCTGAGCGCGTCGAGCAGCGCGTCGAGCCGCGCCGGGCTCATCACCCCCCAGCCCTCGTCGCCATAATTATAGACGACGCCGAACGGCGCGCCGTGGCTGGTCGTGTAGAGGATCAGCACATCCTCCTTGGGGTCGATCAGCTCGGCGACGCGGGCGAGCGCCATGTCGAGATTGGCGGGCGATCCGCGCGCGAGCAGCGGCCCGCCGCGCCCATCCGGTCCCGCGAGCGTGATGCTCCGCCCCTGCGCCGCATAGCGCGCGGTGAGCACCCGCCCGGCCTCGCGCGCCTCGCGCGCGAACACCCCGTCGCTATCAAGCGCGACCGAGACGACATAGGCATCGACCACGCCTTTGCGCTGCGGCGCAAGGGCGGCGAGCTGGCCCTGCAGCAGCCGCGCCTCGGCAAGCTCCTGCGCCGCATCGCGGTGATGCTCGATACTGGTGCCGCCGGCCGCGTAATACGCGCCCTGCTCGGGCGTGACGCCGTTGAAGAAGGGCGGCGGCGCGCCATGCTTGGGCGGCTCGGCGACGCGCTGCGATGCGGCAGGGCCGGCGGCTAGGGCGAGGGCCAGGGCGAGCAGCGGGAAGATGTGAGGGCGGACGATCCGGAACATTGCCCTTCGTCCGCTGGAGCGGCGGCGGCTGTCAACGGCGAAAAGCGCGGTAGGTACGACGAGCGCGTCGACACCGGGACTGGTTCGCCCTTGTCAAAGCGGGCGCGGCAGGCGAAGTTACTTGAGTGACCCAGCAACGCATCGTCATCAACCCGGAAGTCTGTGGCGGCCGACCGATCATCGCCGGAACTCGGATGCGCGTTGTCGATATTCTTGAGATGCTCGCCGCGGGCGTGAGCGAGGCTGAAATTGTCTCGGACTTTCCGTTTCTGGGAGCCGCCGATATCCGCGCTGCCCTGGCCTACGCCGCGCGCGCAGTCGATCACCGGATCGTCATGGCCGCTTGATGCGGTTTCTGGTCGATGCGCAACTGCCCGAACGCCTGTGTCAATGGCTTCGCGAACAAGGTCACGAAGCATTATACGTTCCCACACTGCTGACCGGCGAAACACCCGACGCGGTCGTCGCGGCGTATGCGGCAGATCACGGCCTGACGTTGATTTCCAAGGACGAAGATTTCACACACCGCCACCTAACCGGCGGTTATCAGCTCGTGTGGATACGGCTAGGCAACGCCAGTAACCGGGAACTGCTGGCGTGGTTCGCGCCCCGCTTCCCCGAGATACTGGCGGCCCTGACAAACGGCGAAGCTCTGGTCGAGGTTCGCTAGACGCCCCTCAATACACCCGCTTCTTCGGCTTGATGTACTCCGCGTCGTCGGTGAGCGTATAGTCGTGCACCGGGCGGTAATCGATGCTCGTCGCGCCGCCCTTGCCGCCCCAGCCGGCGAAGCTGGCGATCGTGTGCTTCATCCAGTTGGCGTCGTCGCGATCGGGGTAATCCTCGTTCACATGCGCGCCGCGGCTTTCCTTGCGGTTGGCCGCCGAATGCACCGTCACCACGGCTTGCGCGAGCAGATTGTCGAGCTCCAGCGTCTCCACCAGATCGGTGTTCCAGATCAGCGAGCGGTCGCTCACCCGCACGTCCTGGAAGCCCTGATAGATGCTCTCGATCTTGGCGACGCCCTCGCCCAGCAGCGCATTGTCGCGGAACACCGCGCAGTGCTTCTGCATCGTGCGCTGCATCTCCAGCCGCACCTTGGCGGTCGGCGTGCCGCCGGCGGCGCCCCGGAAATGATCGAGCCGGGCGAGCGCCATTTCCTCCGAGCCCTTGGGCAGCGGATTGTGCGGCGTGCCGGGCTTCAAGGTTTCCTTGATCCGCAGCCCCGTCGCGCGGCCGAACACCACCAGGTCGATCAGCGAGTTGGAACCAAGCCGGTTCGCGCCGTGCACCGAAACGCACGCCGCCTCGCCGACCGCGTACAGGCCGGGCACCACCGCATCGGGGTTGCCATCCTTCAGATGGACGACTTCGCCATGATAGTTACAGGGGATGCCGCCCATATTGTAATGGACCGTCGGCACCACCGGCAGCGGCTGGCGGGTGAGATCGACGCCGGCGAAAATCTTGCCCGTCTCGGTGATGCCGGGCAGCCGCTCGGCGAGCACCTTGGGGTCGATATGGTCGAGGTGAAGGAAGATATGGTCCTTCTCCTTGCCCACCCCGCGCCCTTCGCGAATCTCGATCGCCATGCAGCGCGAGACGACGTCGCGGCTGGCGAGGTCCTTGGCGGACGGTGCATAGCGCTCCATGAAGCGCTCGCCTTCGCTATTGGTGAGGTAGCCGCCCTCCCCGCGCGCGCCTTCGGTGATCAGCACGCCTGCGCCATAGATCCCGGTCGGGTGGAACTGGACGAATTCCATGTCCTGCAGCGGCAAGCCGGCGCGCAGCACCATCGCGTTGCCATCGCCGGTGCAGGTGTGCGCCGAGGTCGCCGAATAATAGACGCGGCCATAGCCGCCCGTCGCCAGCACAACCGAATGCGCGCGGAAGCGGTGGATGCTGCCATCCTCCATGCACAATGCGATCACGCCCCGGCACGCGCCATTCTCCATGATCAGATCGAGCGCGAAATATTCGACGAAAAAGTCCGCGTCGTATTTCAGGCTCTGCTGGTAGAGCGCGTGGAGCATCGCATGGCCGGTGCGGTCGGCGGCGGCGCAGGTGCGCTGCACCGGCGGGCCTTCGCCCATATTCTGCATATGGCCGCCGAACGGGCGCTGATAGATGGTGCCATCGGCGTTGCGGCTGAACGGCACGCCGGCGTGCTCCAGCTCATACACCGCCGCCGGCGCCTCGCGAACCATATATTCGATCGCGTCCTGGTCGCCGAGCCAGTCGGAACCCTTCACCGTATCGTACATGTGCCACGACCAGTGATCGGGGGTGTTGTTGCCCAGGCTCGCCGCGATCCCGCCCTGCGCCGCGACGGTGTGGCTGCGCGTCGGGAACACCTTGGTGATACAGGCGGTCTTCAGCCCCGCCTCGGCGATGCCCATCGTCGCGCGCAGGCCGGAACCGCCCGCGCCCACCACCACCGCGTCGTAAGTGTGGTCGATGATCTTGTAGGCGCTCATGCCGCGCTGCCTCCGGTGAATGCGATTTTCAGAATGGCGAAGATCGCCGTCGCCCCGGCCGCGACGACGAACAGGTTGACGAGCAGCATCAACGCGACGCGCGAGGCGCCGTGCTGATAATCCTCGATCACGATCTGCAGCCCCAGGCGGAAATGGTAAAAGGTGTTGAGCACCAACAGCAGCATCGGCACCGCCGCCCAGGGCGACGCCAGCCAGCCGCGCACGCTCGCATAATCATGTCCCGGCAGCAGCGCGATCGAGGCGAGCAGCCACACGATCAGCACCAGATTGCCGCCCGCGGTCAGCCGCTGATGCCACCAATGCTGCGGCCCGTGCTTGGCGGCGCCCAGCCCGCGCACGCGGCCGAGCTCAGTTCCCGTGCCCATCGCTCAATTCCCCGAAAGCAAGAAGGCCCAATAGGCCGCCGTCGCGACGATCGCGAAGAAGAAGGTGCCCTGCGCCATGCGCTTGTTCGCGCCCAGCTCGTACCCGGCGCCGGTATCGAGCACCAGGTGGCGCACTCCCGATGCCATGTGCTGGAAGAAGGCAAGCGTCAGGCCGATGCCGAACAGATAGCCCAGCGGGTTCAGATGCCCGTCGGCGCGGGTGAACACGTCCAGGAAGAAATCATAGCTTTCCTTGCCGCCCGCCAGCGCCGCGAGCCACCAGGTGAACAGCAGCGTGCCGACCACCGCCATGCCATCCCCGGTCACCCGGTGAAGGATCGATACCAGCATGTGCGGGCCCCATTTCCAGATGCTCAAATGGGGCGAAAGCGGGCGCGCGCTACGCGGGGCTACCAAGGCTTGGTCCTTCCCTAAGGTCTTCTATGCCGCCCCTATTAGTGGTCGTACGCGGCGTTGCAATGGGGATGGCGCGGCGCGTGCGCGAACCGCCTATCACTAACCTGCCCTTAACCAAAAGCGCTTACCCCGACGCGGGACGAAGCAAGACGCGGTAACTGCCCGCGTTCGGGGGAGAAAAGGCTTTGAGCACGAAGGTAATGCCCGCGATCGGCACGGTGGCAGCGCAGATTGACATCGCCGCCCGGCTGCGTGTGTTCGACGTGGATGGCTCGCTCGCCGCCAGCGCGCGTGACACCTGGGCGCTGCTCGAACCCGAAATCCGCGCGATCGCGGAGGCCTATTGGGAGCAATGGCTCCACTGCTTCCCCGAAGAGCGCAATTGGGCGCCGATGGATACCCAGCGGATGATCGACGTCGGCTGCGTGTTCCTGCGCAACCGCTTCCTCGATACCGCGGGCCGCGCCTGGATCGAATCGATCGAGCGCTCGGTCGCCGCCGCCTATAAGGGCGACGCCTCGCCGCTCGCCTTGCTCTCGATGATCTCGGCGAGCGACCGCGCCGCGCTCGACGTGATCATGCGCCGCGTCGACCGCGACGATCCGCGCCTGCCGGTGATGATCGACACGCTGCTCCGCCTGTCCGCGCTGGAGGGCGAGATCACGGTTGCGATCTTCAACGCCTATCATGATTATGGCGCGCAGCTCGCCCGCGACCGGCTCGCCGCCGATTTCCGCGAAGGCATCGCCAAGATGGTCGAAAGCCTGACGCATGAGGGCACCGCCTTGCGCACTCAGGCGACCCGCACCAGCAGCAGCACGCGCGGGATGCTCGGCAAGACCAGCGAAGTCGCCGCCGCCGCCGAACAATCGGCGGTCGCGATGCGCGAAGCGGCGCAGACCGCCGCCGGCCTGATCCGCGCGATCGAGGATGCGCGCAGCGAGGTGGAGGCCGCCGCCCATATCGCCACCCGCGCCGCCGGCCAGGCGGGTGCCGCGGTCGGCATGTCGGAGACGCTTTCGGACCATGCCAAGTCGATCGAATCGATCCTGGGGCTGATCCGCGACATCGCCGGCCAGACCAACCTGCTCGCGCTGAACGCGACGATCGAGGCGGCGCGCGCCGGCGACGCGGGGCGTGGCTTCGCGGTCGTGGCGCAGGAAGTGAAGAGCCTCGCCAACCAGACCGCGCGCGCGACCGACGACATCGCCGCCAAGATCGCCGCGATCCAGAGCGCGACGCGATCGACCGTGGAGACCAACGCTTCGATCCGCGCGACCGTGGCCGAGGTCCAGCAATCGGCCGAGAAGATCCGCGCCGCGATGGAAACCCAGGCGCAGACCGTCACCGCAATCACCGCCAGCGTCGACGAAACCGCGCTCGCCGCCGATTCGATGTCGAACACGATCGCCGCGATCCGTGAGGATACCGAAAGCGTGGCGAGCGAGATCGACCGGGTCGGCCAGGGCTTCGACGCGTTCGACGCGCGGCTCGGCACGCTGAAATTCAGCGCCGACGATTTCGTCTCCAAGGTCGCGGCCTGATCCGATGGGCGCCCTCCCCCAACTCCCCGACAGCCTGTGGGGCGAGGATGATCGCTCCGCCCGCGACCGCATCGCGCCTTATGACAAGGACGGCATGATCGCCCGCCACCACGCCGAACTCGGCGCGGCGATCGAGCCGGCGATCGAACAAATCGCGGCGCATTTCTGGGATTATTTCCTCGCCCTGCCGCACATGCGACCGCATCTGGCGCCATTCACGCCCGACTATCGCGCCAAGCGGATCGCGCGCACCGCCGAATATACCCGACTGAAGTTTCGCGATCCCTTCAACGATGAATGGTGCAAGATCGCCGCGCGCCAGGTGGCCGAGGCGCGCAAGGTCGGCACGCCGGTATCGGCGCTGCTCGCCAGCTATAATTGGGGCCATAGCCGCGGCCTGAAGGCGCTGCGCGAGCAAGTCGCTGGCGACCTTGATCGCTATATGCTGTTCGCCGACATCAGCAATCGGCTGGCGACCGTCGAGAATGAGGCGATGCTGTCGTGGCTCGGCAATTTCGAGGCGCGGATCGCGCGCGAGGCGCGGCAGAAGCAATCGTTTCGCTTCAAGAAGTTGCTGGCCGAGGTGGTGGAAAACGGCGCCGCGCTCGGCACGTCGCTGAAGCAGCAGGCCGATGGCGCGCTCGCCACTGCGCGCGAGATGGTGGGCCGCACCACCGAAGTCGCCGCCGCCGCGACCCAATCGGCGAGCGCGATGCGCGAGGCGGCGCAAACCGCGAGCGGGCTGATGCATGCGATCGAGACCGCGCGCGGCGAGGCCGACGCGACCGGCGCGATCGCCAACCGCGCCGCCGATCAATCGCGCGAGGCGATGACGATGGCCCAGGCGTTCAGCGAGCATACCCAGTCGATCGAATCGGTGCTGGCGCTGATCCGCGACATCGCCGGGCAGACCAACCTGCTCGCGCTGAACGCGACGATCGAAGCGGCGCGCGCGGGCGACGCCGGGCGCGGCTTCGCGGTGGTCGCGCAGGAAGTGAAGTCCCTCGCCAACCAGACCGCGCGCGCGACCGACGACATCGCCGCCAAGATCGCCGCGATCCAGAGCGCCTCGCGCGCGACGGTGGACGCGAACGGCGTGATCTTCCGCACCATCGCCGATGTCCGCGAAAGCGCCGAGCGCATCCAGGCGGTGATCGGCGCGCAGGCGCACACCGTCGCCTCGATCACCGCGGCGGTCGACGAAACCGCGCTCGCCGCCGACACCATCTCGTCGACGCTGGGCGCGATCCGCGAGGGGACCGGCGCGGTCGCGACCGACCTTACCCAGGTGCAGCAGGGCTTCACCGGGTTGAACCAGCAGCTCGCCCACCTGTCGCAGCGCGCGATCGAGTTCACCGCCAGCGTCGAGCGCTAGAGCACCACCATCTTGGGCAGGCGCAGAAATTGTCCCAGGGGTTGGGGTGGGGGCAGTCAACGAGCGTTGCGCCCCGCATCGAGCCCCCACCTCCCAACCTCCTCCCCTGAAGGGGAGGAGGGGCAGGCCAGGATGATCTCGTCCCGTGCGCGCAATTGCCATGACCGTACGGCGATTATACGCCGCATGGATGACGCACATCCTCCTCACCGGCGCGAGTCGCGGAATCGGCGCGGCGATCGGCGCTGAGTTCGATGCCACAAACACCCGCTGGATCGGCCAGGCGACCCGCCCCGCGCCCGGCCTGCTCGCCGCCAATTTTGCGACGCCCGGCGCCGCGCCCGTCCTGTGGCAGCAGGCGCTCGACGCGCTGGGCGGCACGATCGACGTGCTGATCAACAATGCCGGCGTGTTCGAGGCGAACCCGATCGACCGAGACGATGCCGAATGGGCCGCCGACTGGGCGCGCACGCTGCAGATCAACCTGGTCGCCGCCGCCGAACTCAGCCGGTTCGCGATCCGGCATTGGCGGCAGCGCGGGGTCGGCGGGCGGATCGTGAACATCGCCAGCCGCGCCGCCTATCGCGGCGATTCGCCCGATCACTGGCATTATGCCGCCGCCAAGGCGGGGATGGTCGGCATGACCAAGTCGATCGCGCGCGGCTATGCGCGCGAGGGCATCTACGCCTTCGCGATCTGCCCCGGCTTCACCATGACCGGGATGGCCGAGGATTATCTGGCGAGCCGCGGCGGCGACAAGTTGCTCGCTGATATTCCGCTCGGCCGCGTCGCCGATCCGGCGGAAGTCGCGGTGATGGCCCGCTTCTGCGCGCTGGAGGCACCGCCCTCGATGACCGGGGCGGTGCTCGACGTGAACGGCGCGAGCTATGTTCGCTAGGCTGGCGGCGGGGCTCGCGCTGCTGCTGATCGGCGCGGCGCCCGCCGCCAGGCCCGCCGCCGACGCGCGAGCGTGGCTCGCCGCCTGCCGAGGCAAGGACGGCTGGAGCGACCCCGCTCCGCCCGTGCGCCTGTTCGCCAATGTCGCCGATGTCGGCAGCTGCGGCATCACCGCGCTGCTGATCGCCGGCCCCCAGGGCCATGTGCTGATCGACGGCGCCACCGCCGAGGCCGCGCCCGCCATCGCGCGCAATATCCAGCGGCTGGGCTACCGGCTGCGCGACGTGCGGCTGATCCTGAACAGCCATGAACATCTCGATCACGCCGGCGGCCTCGCCCTGCTCCAGCGGCTGACCGGCGCGCGGGTGCCGGCGCGCGCCGAGGCCCGGCGCGCGCTCGAAACCGGCCAGACCGAGCCGGACGATCCCCAGCATGGCCTGCTCGCGCCCTTCGCTGGGGTGCGGGTCGATCGGCTGGTGCGCGATGGCGAGGTGCTGCGCGTCGGCCCGATCGCGCTCACCGCGCTCGCGACACCGGGCCATACGCGCGGCGGCACCAGCTGGTCGTGGCGGCGCTGCGCCGGGCGCGATTGCCGCACCATCGTCTATGCCGACAGCCTGAGCGCGGTTTCCGCCGAGGGCTATCGCTTCAGCGACCACCCCGCGCTCGTCGCCACCTTCCGCGCGAGCTTCGCCAAGGTCGCGGCGCTGCGCTGCGACATGCTCTTCACCCCGCACCCGAGCGCGAGCGCTTTCGCCGAGCGACTCGCGGGCACCCGGCCGCTCGCCGATCCCGCCGCCTGCCAACATTATGCCCAGGCGGCGGCGGCGCGGCTCGACGCGCGGCTCGCCCAGGAGACAGGCGCATGACCAGCTGGAAACTCACCCTCCCCTGCACCCGCGCCGAGGCCGAGGCGATCGATGGCGAGACGCTGGGGCTCGAGCCGCCGCCCGCGCTGATGGTGAGCGAGGAAGTCGCCGACGACCCCGATCGCTGGCGGCTCGACGCCTATTTCGAGGGTAAGCCGAGCGCGGCGGCGCTCCGCGCGGTGCAGGCGCTGATCCCCTCCGCGCACGGCCTGAAAGCCACCGCCGCGCCAGTGCCCGAGGACGACTGGGTGACGTTGAGCCAGGCCGGGCTCGATCCGGTGCGCGCCGGGCGCTTCTTCGTCCACACCAGCGCCTATCAGGGCGCGGTGCCGGCCGGAGCGCGCGCCTTCCACATCGAGGCGGGGCGCGCCTTCGGCACCGGGCATCACGAGACGACCACCGGCTGCCTCACCCTGCTCGACGCGCTGCGCCGGCGGGGCGAGCGGGTGCGCAACCTGATCGATCTCGGCACCGGCACCGGGTTGCTCGCCTTCGCCGGGCTGGCGCTGTGGCCGCGCGCGCAGGCGACCGCGACCGATATTGACCCGATCGCGATCGAGGTGAGCCGCGAGAATGCGCGGGTGAACGCGGTGCCGCTCGGCCGCCTGCCGGGGACGCTGGCGCTGGGGGTGGCCGACGGCGCCGCGAGCCCGCTGATCGCGCGGCGCGGCCCCTATGATCTGGTGATCGCCAACATCCTCGCCCCGCCGCTGATCGAGTACGCCACCGATTTCGCGGGGATCACCGCGCCGGGCGGGCAGCTGCTGCTCGCGGGCCTGCTGACGCGCCAGGCCCCCGCGGTGGAAGCCGCCTATCGCCGCCAGGGCTGCCGGGTGGCGGAACGGCTGGTGCTGGGGGATTGGACGATCCTGCGGTTGCGCAAGCGGTTGGTCGCGCGGCGGCGGGGTGGACGGGCGAGCGTGCCGGTTGGGGCGGAGCGGTGGTGACAGGGAATATCCCCGACACAATTGCCCCCGCATCAGGAACGCATTGTGGGCGCCGCGATCGCTGTTCTGACTGTGACAGCGGCCGTGCAGAGCGACTATTTGCCGCTTGCCTCATTGCCAGCGGGGATAAACCCGACCAAAACCGCTAACTGACGACCGTGTTAATGGCGTTGGCCAGGCGCATGTCCCGCTTGCCCGTAACGGCACCGCTGATAACGCTGATAGGCTTACCCGTACGGTCGAAGACCAGGACACGCGGCACGCTTACCTGATCCACTCGTGTAAGCTTCATATAGTCGGCCTGATCCAGCATTGTGAGACCGAGCTGTTGCGCACCGGCATCGCGTAAAAATCCGAGACCTTTGGCGCGCTCCTCGTCGGGCGTGCCGATGTTCAGATAGACGATGTTGAGTTTGTCGCGCCCATATTGTTGGCGAAGGCGCGCCAGTTCGCGTGCTTCCAGCTTGCACGGGATGCACCAACTCGCCCATGCCGCCACGACGGTGGGCGTTCCGACCGGGGCCCTGGCGCCAAGGGTTGTCTCTGCGGCGCCAACGGGTCTGATCTTTATGGACCGTGCCTCGGTAAGGGAAATGGGCAGCGTGGTGCGCTCCTTTTCCCACCGAGCGGCAAGTTTGGCTTTTTCTGCCGGCGTCAGCTTTGCATAGGCAGCTTTGGCCTCGGCCAGCTTCTTCGCCATCTCCGGATCATTGATCGCGCTTTCGTCGGTTTTGGCGACAGGGGCTTTGCCCGCCGGCTGGGATTGG
Source organism: Proteobacteria bacterium SG_bin6 (assembly GCA_002083435.1). GTDB lineage: Bacteria > Pseudomonadota > Alphaproteobacteria > Sphingomonadales > Sphingomonadaceae > Sphingomonas. The sequence continues at coordinate 155,196 of LWDJ01000004.1, forward strand.
CGGTCGCACGCCGACAAACAGGCAAAAAAACCGATCAGGATGATGGCCGGAAACAATGTGCGCATCTCGCCTCCCCACGATTCGATCAGAGCAGCGCGGCAGCGCTTGCCTTGCTAAGCCACCGCTCTTTTCATTGAGAAAAGCGAATTTTAGATTGGTTGTCCACGGCAAAACGCCGCGCGAGCGAGACCCAATTCGGTCGGGCTGATTTGCGGGCCAGCAAAAGCCGGCTGGCTCAAGCCAAAACCGCCACTCCGCCCTTGGCCCGCGCATAATCCTGCGTGCCCGCCGTAATCACCCGGTCCCCTTCGACAATCTCCGCGATCCGAATATCCGGCAGCCCGGCAAGCTCTTCATAAACCGGGGCGAAATCGGTTTCCACCGTCACCCGCAGCAGCTCGTCGAAGCTCGGGATCACGAAATAATTCTGCTGGTAATCGTCGATCCGGTATTCGGTGCGCATCACCCGCTTCAGGTCGAAGCCGATCCGGTTGGGGCTCGGATCGTCCAGCGCGAACACGCTTTCGCCGCCCGATGAGACGATCCCCGCGCCATAGATACGCAGCTCGCCCGCTTCCTCGATCAGCCCGAACTCGACCGTGTACCAGTAAAGCCGCGAGAGGTTCTTCAAGCCCCCCAGCCCCAGCGCGCGCTGGCCGCCGCGGCCATAGCATTCCATGTAATCGGCGAAATACGGATCGGCGAGCAGCGGCACATGGCCGAACACGTCATGAAAAACGTCCGGCTCCTGCAAGTAGTCGAGCTGGTCGGCGCGGCGGATGAAATTGCCCGCGACAAAGCGGCGGTTCGCCATGTGATCGAAGAACACATCGTCGGGCACCAGCCCCGGCACCGCGACCACCTGCCAGCCGGTGAGCTTCATCAGCCGCTCGGACAATTCCTCGAAATTAGGAATCCCGCTTTCGGAAAGCTTCAGCAGCTCCAGCCCGCGCAGGAACGCCTTGGAGGCCCGCGCCGGGAGCAGTTTCGCCTGGCGCTCGAACAATATGTCCCACACCCGGTGTTCTTCGGGCGTGTACGCCTCCCAGCCTTGCGGGATCAGCCAATCGGGGCCGGCGCCCGGGGGTGGCGCGCTATGGACATGCGTGTCGCTCATCCCAACCTTATAGCAACGCCAGCGTGTTGCTCCAAACGGTGCGTAACTTCTGCCGCAGCGCAACGTAAACTTGGGCGGGCACGAGGAGATGAAGAATGGCGAAGCGGCACATCGTGGTGATCGGCGCGGGGTTTGGCGGGCTCGCGGTCGCGCGCGGGCTGCGGCACGCCCGCGATGTCGAGCTGACGATCATCGACAAGCAGAACCATCATCTCTTCCAGCCGCTTTTGTACCAGGTCGCGACGGCGGCGCTGTCCCCGGCGGAGATCGCCGCGCCCGTCCGCACCATCCTGCGCCATCAGCGCAACGCGCGGGTGCTGCTCGACGAGGTGGTGGGGGTGGACAGCGGCGCGCGCCAGGTGCGGCTCGCGAGCGGGATCGCGCTCGGTTACGACGAGCTGGTGATCGCGACCGGCGCGCGCCACAGCTATTTCGGGCATGACGATTGGGCCGAGCACGCGCCCGGCATCAAGACGATCGACGATGCGACGCGGGTGCGCGCGCAGATCCTCCGCGCGCTGGAACGCGCCGAGACCGAGCGCCAGCAAATGCCCGAGACGCGCGGCCAGCAGCTGACCTTCGTGGTGATCGGCGGCGGCCCGACCGGCGTCGAGATGGCGGGGGCGATCGCCGAGCTGACGCGCCACGCCGCCGATCTGGAGTTCCGCTACATCACCGACGCCTGTGTGCGCGTGCTGCTGGTGGAGGCCGGCCCCAGGCTGCTGGCGAGCTTTCCCGAGGCGCTTTCGGCCAAGGCCAAGCTGGCGCTCGAGCAATTGGGCGTGGAGGTGCGGCTCGGCGCGGCGGTGACGGCGATCGACGCCGATTCGGTGACGGTCGCGGGGCAGCGGGTGCCGGTCGCGGCGACGATCTGGGCGGCGGGCGTCCAGGCCTCCCCCGCCGCGCGCTGGCTGGGAGTGGCGGGCGATCGCGCCGGGCGGGTGCCGGTCGGCCCCGATCTCACCGTGCCGGACATGCCGAACATCTTCGTGATCGGCGATACCGCGATGGTGACGGGCGAAGGCGGCAAGCCGGTGCCCGGCGTCGCCCCGGCGGCGAAGCAGCAGGGCCATTATGTCGCCCGCGCGATTCTGGCGCGGCTGCGCGGGCAGCCGCTGACCGCGCCGTTCGTCTATAAGAACTACGGCAATCTCGCGACGATCGGCCGCCAGCGCGCGGTCGCCGATTTCGGCTGGACGACCTTGTCGGGCTATGCCGCGTGGTTCGTCTGGTCGACCGCGCATCTTTATTATCTGGCCGATTTCCGCAGCCGCCTGCTGGTGGGCACGCAGTGGGTGTGGAGCTATCTGACGTTCGATCGCGGCGCGCGGCTGATCACCGGGATTGACGGCGCGATGCCCAAGCTCGGCTGGACCGAGCCGGTGAAGCGCGCCGCGTAGCATGTGGGCGATGTGGCCCGGGCGTCAGCGATAATCGGCCCCGCACGCCTCCGGATCGCGGCGGCAGCGGCGCTCGGCTTCGCGGCGTTCGCGGCCCTCGCGCGCTTCCTGCTTGCGCAGCTTGCGGCCATAGTTGCGATCGGCCTCGTCCTGACTGGTCGTCGTCCAATCGACCATCTTGGAGGCGACCTTCACCGGCGCGGTCGCGACCCCGATCGCGGTCTTGGCGAGACAACCGCCGAGCAGCGGCAGCGCCGCGATGATCAGGATACGCATCGACTCTCCCCGTGTCGCCAGCGGCTTAGCGCGACGCGGCGCGGGCGCGCACCCCTTCTGCCGGGAAATCGGTGAAGAAACCGTCGATGCCGGCCTGGAGAAAATACGTGATCTCCGCGCCGACATCGCCCTGCCCCTCCGGCGCCCGCCCGCGCTGCCACAGCGGCGGCAGGAAGGCGTTTTCGGCGCGGAAAGTCCAGGGGTGGACGCGTAGGCCCGCCGCGTGCGCCTGCTCGACGAGCGCGGTGACGCTCCCCTTGCCTGGCCAGATCATCGCCTTGTTCGGCCCGATCCCATAAGCATAAGCGGCGACCGCGCGCAGCCCCGCCGGGGTGGCCATCGCGGCATAGCTCGGCGCGGCCTTGTCCCCCGGCCCGCCTTGCGCGTCCATCAGCTGGATCAGCCGGACCTTGGTGAGCGCGTGGAGCCGCTTCAGATTCTCCACCTCGAACGACTGGATGAACACCGGCGCCGTGGGCGAATCCCACCCCGCCGCGCGCAGCTCGGCGGCGAGCTGCTCCTCCATCGGCAGGCCGAGCCCCGCGAAGTAACTCGGGTGCTTGGTTTCGGGATAGATGCCGATCACGCGCCCGGTCTCGGCGGTGCGCTTCTTCGCCAGCGCGATGATCTCGGCGAGCGTCGGCACCTCGAACTGGCCGTCATAGCGGGTATTGCCGGGGCGCAGCTGCGGCAACCGCTCCTTGGCGCGCAGCGTCTTCAGCTCGGCGAGCGTGAAATCCTCGGTGAACCAGCCGGTGTGGCTTTCGCCGTCGATCACCTTCGTGGCGTGACGGGCGGCGAATTCGGGGTGATCGGCGACGTCGGTGGTGGCGGTGATGTCATTCTCGTGCCGGGCGACGAACACCCCGTCCTTGGTCAACACCAGATCGGGCTCGATGAAATCGGCGCCCTGCGCGATCGCGAGATCATAGGCGGCGAGCGTGTGTTCGGGCCTGAGCCCGCTGGCGCCGCGATGGGCGATCACGATCACGTCCCGAACCATATCCTCCCCCGGTGCGGCGCCGACCAGCGCGAACATCGCGGCCAGGAAAATCGCGCGCATGGCTTGTGCTCCCGTGCAACCCACGCCACTTGTAGAGCCTCATTTGTGCCATGTCTTCAGTCCTGAAGGGGGCAACATGCGCTTCATCATCAACGGCCAATCGGTCGAAACCGAGCCCGACATCCGCGCCTCCTTGCTCGATGTGCTGCGCGAGCATCTGGGCCTTACCGGCACCAAGAAGGGCTGCGATCACGGCCAATGCGGCGCCTGCACCGTGTTGGTGAACGGCCGGCGGATCAACGCCTGCCTGACGCTCGCCGCGATGCACGCGGGCGATGCGATCACCACGATCGAGGGGCTCGCCGATGGCGACACGCTCCACCCGCTGCAGGCCGCGTTCATCAAGCACGACGCCTTCCAGTGCGGCTATTGCACACCGGGGCAGATCATGTCGGCGGCGGGGATGCTCGCCGAGGTCGAGGCCGGGATGCCGAGCCATGCGAGCGCGTCGCTCGACGCGGTGACGCTCGACGAGGCCGAGATTTCGGAGCGGATGAGCGGCAATCTGTGCCGCTGCTCGGCTTATCCGAACATTGTCGATGCGATCAAAGAGGTGGCGGGGGTTGGGGCTTCCTAGCCCCTTCACCCAACCCTCTCCCCTAAAGGAGAGAGGGCTTTGCCGTTGCGCAACGTGATAGCCCTCTCCCTTCAGGGGAGAGGGTTGGGAGAGGGGCCTTCCAGGAGCAACCATGAAAAGCTTCACCTACACCCGCGCCGAAACCCCCGAAGCCGCGGTGGCGCAAGCCGCGGGGGGCGCGCGCTTCATCGCCGGGGGCACCAACCTGCTCGATCTGATGAAGCTGCAGATCGAAACGCCCGAAGCGCTGATCGACATCAGCCGCCTGCCGCTCGCCGAGGTGGAGCCGCACGAGGGCGGGCTGCGCATCGGCGCGCTCGCGATCAATTCGGACGTCGCCGCGCACCCGCACGTGCGCGCGCGCTACCCGATGCTCGCCCGCGCGTTGCTTTCCGGCGCGTCGGCGCAGCTGCGCAACAAGGCGAGCGTGGGCGGCAATCTGCTCCAGCGCACGCGCTGCTATTTCTTCTACGATCCCGCCGCCCCCTGCAACAAGCGCGTGCCCGGCACTGGCTGCGCGGCGCAAGGCGGCTATAACCGCATCCACGCGATCCTGGGCGCGAGCGAGGCGTGCATCGCGACGCACCCGAGCGACATGGCGGTCGCCTTGCGCGCGCTCGACGCGGTGGTGCTGACGCTGGCGCCGGGCGGCGACCGGCGGCGCATCCCGCTCGCCGGCCTCTACCGCCTGCCGGGTGACACGCCGCAGCTTGAGCATGTGCTCGCGCCCGGCGAGCTGATCACCCATGTCGAGCTGCCACCGCCGCCGCCCGGACGCCAGCTCTACCGGAAGGTGCGCGACCGGGCCTCCTACGCCTTCGCGCTCGTCTCGGTCGCGGCGGCAGTCGCGGTCGAGGACGGGGTGGTACGCGCCGCGCAGCTCGCGTTCGGCGGGCTCGCGCCGCTCCCTTGGCGCAGCGCCGAGGTCGAGACGGCGCTGATCGGCCGGCCGGCGACGCGCGAGACCTTCGCCACCGCCGCCGACGCGCTGCTCATGGGCGCGATGGGCCACGGCCATAACGACTTCAAGATCCCGCTCACGCGCCGCACGCTGATCGCCGCGCTGACTGAACTGACGGAGGCATAACCATGGCCGAATTCCGCATGGATGCCGATTACGGCCCCTCCGCGCTCGGTCGCGGGGTGCAGGGGCTGCTCGGCGCGCCGATCGACCGCGTCGATGGTGTCGCCAAGGTGACGGGCGCCGCGCGCTACGCCGCCGAGCACCAGCCGCAAGGCAAGCTCGCTTACGGCTTCCCGATCACCGCGAGCGTCGCGACCGGCGCGGTCAAATCGCTCGACAAGACCAAGGCCGAGGCGATGCCGGGGGTGATCGCGATCATCACCGACGATCCCCGCCTGCCGCGCGAATCGCACATCATCCGCGCCGAACGGATGCCGGCGAATGACGGTACGCTTGAAAGCTATGGCCAGATCCTGGGCCTGGCGGTGGCCGAAAGCTTCGAGGCGGCGCGCGCGGCGGCCTATGCGGTGAAGGTCGATTATGTCGCGGTGAAGGGCGAGTACGACACCCGCGCCGCCGCGCATAAGGCGCAGGACCCGCACCAGGGCGCGATGCTGCCCAATGTGATCAAGGGTGATGTCGACGCGGCGATGGCGGCGGCGGAGGTGGCGATCGACGTTACCTATTCCACCCCCTTCCAGGTTCACGCCGCGATGGAGCCGCACGCGGCGATCGCCGAATGGCAGGGCGACGAACTGACGCTCTACGGTTCGATCCAGATCATGCGCGGCTTCACCCCGGTGCTCGCCAATTCGCTGGGGGTGCCGATCGACAAGATCCATGTGCTGTCCCCCTATATCGGCGGCGGGTTCGGCGGGAAGATCGGCGGGCCGGAGACGCTGCTCGCCGCGATCGCCGCGCAGCAGATCGGGCGGCCGGTGAAGGTGCAGCTCACGCGTCAGCAGCTGTTCCATGCGATCTATGGCCGATCGGACACCCACCAGCGCATCCGCCTCGCCGCCACCCGCGACGGCAAGCTGACGGCGATCGCGCAGGACAGTCTCGTCAGCCAGAAAACCGGTCTCGGTTTTTTCGAGCCCGTCGCGCTCGGCGCGCTGTCGCTCTACGCGGGCGAGAATCGCCGCTTCACCACGCGGATCGCCAAGATCAACGTCACCCCCGCCGGCGCCGTCCGCGCGCCGGGCGAGGCGGTGGGGATGATGGCGCTGGAAACCGCGATGGACGAGATGGCGGAAAAGCTCGGCATGGACCCCATCGCCTTCCGCAAGGCCAATGAGCCGACGAGCGACCCGACCAGCGGCGCCCCCTTCTCCACCCGCCGCCTGATCGATTGCTATGACGAGGGCGCCAAGCGCTTCGGCTGGGATCGGCGGGTGGCGACGCCCGGCGCGCGGCGCGAGGGTGATTGGCTAATCGGCATGGGCATGGCGACGGCGGCGCGCGTCAACTTCCTCGCCGACAGCAAGGCACGCGTCCGCCTGACGCCCGAGGGCCATGCCGAGATCGAAACCGATATGACCGATATCGGCACCGGCACCTACACCATCCTGGCGCAGGTGGCGGGTGAGGCGCTCGGCCTGCCGATCGGGGCGGTGAAGGTGCGGCTGGGCGATTCGCGCGATCCTTCGGGCGCGGGTTCGGGCGGCTCGTTCGGCGCGGCGTCGAGCACGTCGTCGGTGCTGATCGCCTGCGACGCGATCGTCGCCGAACTCGCGCGGCGGATGGGCACGGCGCCCGAGGAAATGACGCTGAAGGACGGCCACGCCATCGCCGGCAACCGACGGGTGGCGCTCAGCGATCTCGTCGGCGGCGCGGCGATCGAGGAAATCGGCGTGCTCACCCCCGGACGCAACTCGCGCAGCTGGAGCCAGGGCACGTTCGGCGCGCAATTCGCCGAAGTGGGCGTCCATGTGGTGACCGGCGAAGTGCGTGTGCGCCGCCTGCTCGGCGTGTTCGATTGCGGGCGCATCCTCAACGCCAAGACCGCGCGCAGCCAGGCGATCGGCGGGATGATCTGGGGCCTGGGCTATGCGCTGCACGAAGCCGCCGTGCTCGATCCGCGCACCGGCGCTTATGTGAACCGCGACTTGGCCGAATATCACATCCCGGTGAACGCCGATGTGCCGCAGATCGAGGCCTATTTCATCGAGGAGATCGATCCCCATGCGAGCCCCGTTGGCGCCAAGGGGCTGGGCGAGCTGGGCATTTCCGGCGTGGGCGCGGCGGTGACCAACGCGGTGTACAACGCCTGCGGCGTGCGCGCGCGCGACTGGCCGATGACGCTCGACCAGATTTTGCCGGGATTGCCGGGGGTTTGAGGGGGGGGAGACAAGCCCCTCTCCCAAACCCTCTCCCCTAAAGGGGAGAGGGTTTTAAAAAGCGCGACGCACTAGCCCTCTCCCCTTTAGGGGAGAGGGTTGGGAGAGGGGCCGATGCCAAGCGGAACAGAAAAGCCCTCTCCCGTTTACGGGAGAGGGTTGGGTGAGGGCCTTCCAGCGCGCAACACCCGATCAACCACAGGACCAAAATCATGGCCGATAACGACTCCGTCCTCGCCGCCGCCGCGCAATGGGCCGGCGCGCCGCTCGCGCTGGCGACCGTGGTTTCGACGTGGGGTTCGGCGCCCCGGCCGCGTGGCAGCCATATGCTGGTGCATGGCGATGGCCGCTTCGAGGGCTCGGTCTCGGGCGGCTGCGTCGAGAGCGACATCCTCGCGACCGCCGCGCAAGTGATCGCCGGCGCCCCGGCCGTCCTCAAACATTATGGCGTCGCCGATGACGCCGCCTGGGAAGTCGGCCTGCCGTGCGGCGGCAAGATCGACGTGCTGGTCCAGCCGGTGCGCGACGATGGTTTCCCACCCGACCTGTTCGCCGCGATCGCCGAAGCGCGGGCGCGCGGCGAGGCGTTCAGCGTCGCGACCGATCTTGCCAGCGGCCAGTCGCGCGAGGGCAGCGCGGGCGCGTTCGTCAACCGTTACGACCCGCCGCGCCGCCTGCTGATCGTCGGCGCGGTGCAGATCGCGCAGGCGCTCGCCGGCCTCGCGCGTGAACTGGGGATCGCCGTGACCGTGATCGATCCGCGCGCGCGCTTCCTGACCGAGGAGCGCTTCCCCGGGGTGACGCTCGACGATCGCTGGCCCGACGAGGCGATCGAAGCGCTCAAGCCCGATCCCGCGACCGCGATCGTGACCTTGAGCCACGACATCAAGATCGACGATCCCGCGCTGATCGCCGGCCTCGCCTCGCCCGCTGCCTATATCGGCTCCCTGGGCTCGCGGCGCAGCCATGCCGCGCGGGTCGAGCGGTTGCAGGCGGCGGGCGTCGGAGAGGACGCCATCGCCCGCATCGACGCGCCGGTCGGGCTCGACATCGGCGCGATCGGGCCGGCGGAGATCGCGCTGTCGATCGCCGCCGCGATGGTGGGCGCCTTTAATGGTCGACGCTAGCCGCACCTTGCTCGCGCTGCTCGCCGCCGGGCGCTCCGAGCGGTTCGGGCCCGATGACAAGCTCGCCGCCGATTTCCTTGGCCGCCCGCTCGCCAGCCATGTCGCGACCGCGCTGGAAGCGGTGCCGTTCCTCACGCGCGTCGCGATCGTCTCAAGCACCGGGGTCGCCTTTCCCGGCTATCGGCGGATCGAGAACCCGGCGCCAGACACCGGCCTGTCGGGATCGGTACGGCTGGCGGCGCAGGGGGCGCGCGATTGTGGCGCGGCGGCGCTGCTGATCGCCCTCGCCGACATGCCGCGCGTGACGGCGGCGCAGATCCTTCGCCTGCTCGACGCGGCGCAAACGGCGGACGCGGTGATCGCCTCCAGCGACGGCACGCGCCCCTCGCCGCCAGCGCTTTTCGCCGCCGGGCGTTTCGCCGAACTGCTCGCGCTCGAAGGCGATCACGGCGCGCGGGCATTGATCCAAGGCGGGGTGCACATCGTCACCAGTCCGCAGGAGCTGATCGACATCGACACGCCCGAGGATCTGGCGCGGCTGCGGGCGCTGGCCTGAGCGGTCAGGCCGCCGCGCGGCCTTGATCGGCCGCGTCGGGCGCTCCCACGCCGCCCACCGCCACGATCGGCCAATGTGGCGCGCGGGCGTCGATCCGGGCGATCAGGCGCAGGAACTCGACCTCGGCGGGATCGTGCGCGGCGCCATCGACCTCGAAAATGTCGTGGAACCAGGGCTCACCCACCCCGCCGAAACCCTTTTCCTGCCAGGCGACCCAGGGCAGATGCGTTTGCGTTTTGCCGCGCACCAGCCCCCAGCAGATCGCGCCCACCCCTTCCACGCGCGCGATCGGCAGGATCGACTGGAACGTGCTTCCCGCCGGGCGCGCCATGAACTCGCTGCACAGGACCGGCCGCCCCCAGGCGCTGAGCCACGCAATGCGCCGCGCGAAGTCAGCGGCGTCGCCGTAATTGTGGAACGAGACGATGTCCGATTCGTCCAGCTGCGCGCGTTGCAGCTCGGTAAGCTTGTCGGGCGCGGACCAGTCCCCCAGCCAGATGCCGCTCGTCAGCGGCTGGCTGGGCGCCGCGCCTCGCGCCCAGGCGAAAGCCGCGCGGAGCACCGGCAGCACCAGCGCCGCCTTGGCGCTCAGCTCGGCCGGGTCGCACGCCGAAACCTCGGCGCCATTATCGGGCTCGTTCCACACGTCCCACGCGATCACGCGGCGGTCCTGGGCGAAATGCGCGACCACGCCCTCGACATAAGCGCGCAGCCGCGGATGCTGCGCGGGATCGGCGAGCGCCGCCGGCCCGGGCGCCTGCAACCAGCCCGAGTTATGCACCCCGTCGACCGGATGCGGCTGTGGCCCCAGCGCCGGATCGGGCCGCCAGCATGAGTCGAACAGCACCAGCATCACGCCGATGCCGCGCGCCTCGGCCGCCGCGAGCAGGTGCTCGACGCGCGCCAGTAAGCCCGGCGCGTCGTCCACCCACAGCAGATCGTGGAGATACACCCGCGCCACGTTCATCCCCGCCGACGCCGCCAGCGTCAGCTCGCGCTCGATCGTCGGCAGGTCGAAGGTGGCCGCCTGCCACATTTCGAGCTGGTTGATCGCGGTCGAGGGGGTGAAATTGCAGCCCATCAGCCAGGGCTGCGCGCCATGCCAGGCCGCTGCCGCTTCCGCCGTCCATCGCTCGCGCATCGTCGCATCCCGCTTGCCGCCGATCGCTCTGCCAATGCGCGCGTGAAGCGCTCCTGAATATTGCGGAATTCCCCGGACTTACCGCTACGCGCTGGCAAGAGTCGTTGTCAGCTTCGCCGCATCGGCGACCGCCCGCGCTGGTTCAGCTCTGCTGAAACACTCACCAATGTGCCATGCCCGCCACACCGCGCGGTGATACTCGGTGGGCGCCATGCCCATCAGCTGCCGGAGCAGCTGGGCGAGGTCTGAGGCGCGCCATAGCCGACAGCGATCACGCTGGTTGATCGCTCCCGCGCGGACGGTCCGTTCGCCCTGGATAGCCAGAACGCCCGGCGGCCAGCTTGCCGGCATGCCGCGTGTTTGGTGCCTTAGGGAGCCTGGTGCGGGCGGTCGGACTCGAACCGACATTCTGTTGCCAGAGGCGGATTTTGAGTCCGCTGCGTCTACCAATTCCGCCACGCCCGCGTGCGAGGCGCCCCGCCGATGCCATGCGCGCGCGCGCGCGTCCAGCCCCTTGCCGTCGCGCGCGACCTTGGGCGGCTAGCGGGCGATGCGGAAGGTGAGCCCGATGATCCGCGGGTCGCTCGGCAGGCCCAGGATCAGCCCCGAATTGCCCGCCTGGACCGTTACGTTCTGGAGATACGCCTCGTCGAACAGGTTGCGCACGAACAGCGCCACCTCCCACCCCGCCGGCGCGCGATAGCCGAGCGTCGCGTTGGTGAGGTTATAGGCATTGATATAAGTGAAGCGCGACAGCGAGGGATCGCCATAATAGCCGCTGCGCCAATTGCTGTCGGCATGGAGATAGGCCTTGCCGCGCACCCCCAGCGCAGCGAGCGAGCGGTCGATGTCGAAGCCGAAGCTCACCGACCAGCGCGGCAGGCCGGCCAGTGGCCGCCCGGTCAGGTCGCACGCCTGAGTGCCCGCCGTTTGCAGTTCGAGCGGACACGGCCCCGCTGGATAACGCGCATAGGTGCCGTTCGCATAAGCCAGCCCTCCGCGCAGCACGACGTCACGCGCCGGCCGGGCGACCGCGTCCGCCTCGAACCCCGACACGGTCACCTTGGGGATGTTCGACAGATAACCGCGCAGCGCGACCGTCTGGCTCGAATCGACGATCGTCGCCTGGAAATCGGTGACTTCGGTATAATAGCCGGTGAGGTTGAGCTCGACCCGCTTGGCGAACCAGCTCGTCTTCAGCCCGACTTCGTAAGTGGTGTTGAGCTCGGGCCGGATCACCGCTGTGGCCAGCGCCGGCCGGTTCGCGGCATCGAGCGGCAGTCCCGACACGTTGATCCCCCCCGATTTGAAGCCGCGCGCATAGCTTGCATAGGCGAGCACGTTCGGCGCCGGCTGATAGGCGATATTGGCGCGGCCCGAGAGATTGCCCTCGCGGTTCGCCGCCGAATAGCTTTGCGGCCGCAGCACCGAGAGCTGGGCGTTGATCAGCCGGGGATCGGTGACGGCGGGGCCGCCGCCCACGGTCGTGGTGTAATCGGCCGACTTCTCCTCATAGGTATAGCGCAGGCCCCCGGTGAGTGTGAGGGCGGGGGTGACGCGCCAATTGGCCTCGCCGAACACCGCGACGCTATCGGTGCGGAAGCGGGTGCGACCGTCCTGGCCATAACCATCGAGCAGATTGGCCGGGAATTGCGATGGCGGCCCCAGCAGCCAATAAGCGCCCGCCGGGCCGTAAATGCTGATCGGCTGTCCGCTGATCTTCTGGTAGAAATAATAGAGTCCCACGACATAGCTCAGCCGCCGGTCGCCGTTCGAGGCCAGCCGCACCTCATGGCTATACTGGTCCTGGCGTGAGGGGATGCGCTGGGTGAGCTGGATCGGCAGCCCGGTATAGTCCCGGTCGTTCGCCGCGTCCCACCGCCAGAAGCGCCACGCGCTGACCGAGGTGAGCGTAGCCGGGCCCAGATTCCAGTCGCCGATCAGGCTGATGCCGCCTTCATTGGTGTTGACCCCCACCGGCGCGTCGATGTCGGTCAACCGGTCGGCGTAGTTCAGGCTCGCCGGCGCGTAGTTCGCCCCCGCCGCGAGCGCCGGATATTGCCGCGCCACGGCGCGCAGGCTCTGCCCGACGCGCAGATAGACCTGCGTGCAGCAGGCGCTGTCGAAGCTGGAATAATCGACGCTGAGGCGAAAACGGACAGCATTGCTCGGCGCGATCAGCAACTGGCCGCGTAACGCGGCGTTGTTGACGCTGTTCTCATCCTCGCGCCGGCGGACATTATAGATCACCCCATCGCGCCGGGTAAGCAGCGCCGACAGCCGCGCGGCGATCGTGTCGCCCAGGATCGGCCCCGAAACGGCGGCACGCGCCTGCACCAGATTATAGCTGCCATAGGAAAATTCCGCCGTGCCTTCGGGCGTGAAGCTCGGCGCCTTGGTGGTGATGTTGATCGCGCCGGCGGTGGTGTTCTTGCCGAACAAGGTGCCCTGCGGCCCGCGCAGCACCTCCACCTGCTCCAGATCGACGAAATCGAACGCCGCCGTCGCGGGCCGCGCGTGATAAACCTGATCGACATAATAGCCGACGCCGGGCTCGAGCCCGTCATTCGCCTGGCTCACCGCGACGACGCTGCTGCCGAGCCCGCGAATGGTGAAGGCGGTGTTGCGCGGGTTGGCCGAGCTGTAATTGAGGCTCGGCACCAGCACCGTCAGCCCCTGGGTGTTCACCGTATAGCTGCGCTCGATCAGCGGCGCGTCGACCACTGAAATCGCCGCCGGCACGCTCTGCACCGGCTCGGGCCGGCGGCGCGCGGTCACAGTGACGTCAGCCGGCGCCTCGGCCGATGGCAGCGGATCGGCGGCGGCCGTCGCCGGCGACACGGCATTGGCAGCGAGCGCCAAGCCCCAGAAAAACGGCATTTTCCCCCCATGTTTCGAGTCGCTATATACGTTCGTATATAGCATTGCCGGGTCCAGAAAAGGGGGTCATTGCCTGGCGCCGCGATCGGCGACACTATGCCGGCGTGGCCAGGCTCAGGATCAAGACGCAGCTGCTGGTGGGCGAGACGATCGCGCTCGGCCCCGGCAAGGCCGAATTGCTCGAAGCGATCGGGCGCGAGGGGTCGATCTCGGCGGCGGCTAGGGCGATGGGTCTGAGCTATCGCCGCGCGTGGCTGATGATCGACGCGACCAACCGCGCCTTCGCCGAGCCTTTGGTCGCGCTCCACCCGGGCGCCCGGATTGGCGCGACCCTGACCGAGGAGGGACGCGCGGTCGTCACCGCCTATCGTGCGCTGGAGGCGGCGTTGGCCGAGACGGGCGAGCGCCACGGGCGCGCGATCCTCGACCGGCTTCGGGCGGCGACGGAAGGCGGCGACGGGACCAACGCGACCGACACGAGCATTGCTTCGGACGTTTCAACGAGGTGAAACCGTCGGCAATCGGCCAAATCACGGGAAAGCACGGCGCACCCGACCCGCGACCTGCCGCACCGAGCGCGTGACAAGCACCGCCACGCCCACGATCAGCGCATCACCGATCAGCGCCACGATGATCGCGCTGCGGGAACCATGCTCGGCCAGGCTGCCAGAACGAGCGGCGCGCCCTGCGGGTCCGGCGCGATCGCGCGGGCCTTGCCACACCGATCGGGCGTTTGATTAAAGTCCGCCAATGCGGCACTGCCGGTCGCGGTCAACAGGGACGCCAATCATGATCCACGAGGTTCGCTTGACACCGTTCGACGCCGCCGCGGTGCTGATCGCGCTCGCGGCGCTGCTCGGCTATGTCAATCACCGCTTCATCAAGGTTCCCGCCTCGGTCGCGCTGACGGTGATGGGGGCGCTCGCCTCGCTGCTGGTGATCGGGCTGGACCGGCTGCTGCCGGGCAGCACGGTGGGTGCCGATCTCACGCGCTTCATCGCGCGGATCGATTTTCACGAAACCCTGATGAACGGGATGCTCTCGTTCCTGCTGTTCGCGGGCGCGCTGCACGTCGATTGGCCGCAGATGAAGCGCGGGCGCTGGCCGATCCTGGTGCTGAGCACGGTCGGGGTGCTGCTCTCGACCGCGATCGTGGGCTTTGGGCTCTACGCGATCGCGGTCGCGCTGGGGCTGGCGATCCCGCTGATCTGGGCGCTGGTGTTCGGGGCGCTGATCAGCCCGACCGATCCGGTCTCGGTGATGGGAGTGCTCAAGCGCACCAGCGTGACCCCGGTGCTCGAAGCGACCGTCGCGGGCGAAAGCCTGTTCAACGATGGCGTCGGCGTCGTCGTCTTCGCCATTTTGCTCGCGACCGCGCTGTCGGGCGCGCCCTTTTCGCTCGCGACGGCGGGGCAGTTGTTCCTGATCGAGGCGGGCGGCGGGGTGCTGCTCGGCCTGGCGATCGGCTGGATCGGCTTTCGGATGATGCGCTCGATCGACGAATATAAGGTGGAGGTGATGATCAGCCTGGCGGTCGTGATGGGCGGCTATGCGCTGGCCAAGGCGATCCATGTCAGCGGCCCGGTCGCGATGGCGGTCGCGGGGTTGCTGATCGGCAATGCCGGCGTCGCTTATGCGATGAGCGACGTGACGCGCGAATATCTCCTCAAATTCTGGTCGCTGATCGACGATATTCTGAACGCGGTGCTGTTCCTGCTGATCGGGCTGGAGGTGGTGACAATCCCCGCCGACAGCCGGTTGCTGCTGCTCGGGTTGCTCGCGGTGCCGCTCGCGCTGGCGGCACGGGCGCTGTCGGTGCTGCTGCCGCTCGCGCTGCTGCGACCTTTGCTCGACCTCGGGCGGCTCGCCCCGCCGACCTTGATCTGGGGCGGCCTGCGTGGCGGCATCTCGATCGCGCTGGCGCTGAGCCTCACGAGCACGAATGCGCCGCCTGGGCTGCTCGCGGCGACCTATCTGGTCGTGCTGTTCTCGGTGGTGGTGCAAGGCGGGACGATCGAGCGCGTGCTGCGCTATGCGACCGCGCGGTTGCCGGCGGACGAGCATCTGCCCCCCGCGTAACCGCGCTACGCCGCCGTGGCGGCGCGGGCATGTTCCCAGCTCATCAGCAGCACGCCCGCGAAGACGATCACGAAGCCGCCCAGGTGGATCCAACGGAACGGTTCGCCGAGCAGCCAATAGCTCAGCACCAGCGCGGTCAGCGGCATCACCCCCATGAAGGTCGCGGCGACCACCCCGCTCACTTGCGCGATGCCGCGATACCAAAGCCAGCTCCCCAGCGCGAGCGTTCCGGCGGCGTAGAAGAGCAGTGCCGCCCAGCCCGTGCCATCGGCACGCGGCGGCCCGAGCTGGCCGGTGACGAGCGCCGCGACGGCGAACAGCGGCAGCGCGAGCAGCGCGCCCAGCCCGGCGGCGAGCACCGGGTCGATCACTTTCGAAACGCGCTGGCCGATCAGCGTATAGGCCGCCTCGCAACAGATCGCGGCGAAGATCAGCAGCGCGCCGCTCAGCGCGCCCGGATCGCCGCCGCCACCCGCACGACCCAGTTCGAGCAGCAAAGCGCCGCCCACCGCCGCGCAAAGCGCCGCGATCTTTCGCCACGATGGCTTCTCGCCGAAGAACAGCATCGCCCCCGCCGCCGTCACCGCCGGGGTCATCGCCATGATCGTCGCCCCCGCGACTCCCGAGGCGAGCCGCATCCCGTAAAGCATCAGCGCCGAGAAGCCGAACATGCCGAACAGCGCGATCAGCGCGAGGCGCAGCCAATCGCCGCGCTTGATGCCCGGAATGTCGCGCCAATGCTCGCGCGCGGCGAGCATCAGCAGCGCGCTGCCGATCCCAACGCGCATCAGCCCGGCGAGCATCGGCGGGAAGGCGGCCCCCACCAGCTTGCTGACCGGCGTCGCCGAGCCGAACAGCGCCATGCCGCCGATCAGCAGCGCGGGCGCGGCCCAACCGCTGCCGGGAGTATCGGCCCTGGCCATGGCGACTGAACGTCCGAACGCCTGCTTGGGGCCAAACGCGGGTGAAAGAAGCGGCGATCAGCCCAGCTGCGCGTCCGGCACGATCTTGAGCGCGAAACGCTGCCCCTCCGCCGGCGCCGGAAGGGGCGTCACGCCCCAGGCGTTGAGCAGTGCCGCGATGGCAAGCGCGCGGCGCTGGGCAAGGTTCGGGCGCGCGGGCGGATCACCCTCGGGCAAGCCGGGCACCCCGAGCGCGCGCACGTTCCAGCGCCGCGCCGCCCAGGCCGAGGTCTCGACCGCCGCGCGCACCTCCGGATCGAGCGCGTCGGCATTGTCGGCGAAGGCGATCGCCGGCAGCGGCTGTTGCGGCGGCACGATCGCCACCGCCCAACCGTCATTCCCCTCCGCCGCCCGTGCCTCGAGCGCGCGGTAGGTGGCGAGCGTCGCGCCGGGGAGCGGCGTGGCGGGCGCGGTGGCGCGGTGGTGATCGCGGTCGATCGTCACGTCTTCGGCGGCGATGCCGGTCGCGAGCGCGATCATCCGGGTAAGCGCCGCCAGCCGCTGCGCCTCGCCGGCCGCGCCCTCGCCCGCCTGGCGCAGTTCCTCGCGCTGCGCCTCGATCGCACCGGCGCCCGCCTCCAGCATCACCCGATCGAGATCGAGCCGCACCTGCTGCCCCAGCCTGTCGGCGAGCGCTGCGCGCAGGTCCGCGAGCTTCACCGAGGCGCTGCGCGGCGCAATCACCACCGCGCGGATGGTGAGCGGACGGGCGCCGAAATCAAGTTCGAGCTGCGTCACCCGCGCGCTCTCGCCGAACCGCTCCTTCAGCAAAGTGCGCGCCTGCGCGGTCGCCACCGCCTCGCGCCCGATGCGGTTGAGCGAGATGCCGAGTGGGATCGCCATGGCGACGAACACCAGCAGCAGCGTCAGCGTCTGCGCCCAGCTTTGCCGGTGCGAGAGGTGATGACCAAAGCCGTAGAAGCGCGCCATCGCGGTCGCCGAAAGCGCGATGGTGATGAAATTGGTGACGAACAGCGCCAGCGCCCCCGCCCCCACCGGCAGATTGCGCGTGGCAAGGCCATAGCCTACGACCGCGAGCGGCGGCATCAGCGCGGTCGCGATGGCAACACCCACGATCGTCTCGCCGCGCCCGCGAATGATCGCGAAGCTGCCGGCGAGCGCGGCGAACAGCGCCACCGCCAGATCGAACAAATTGGGCCGGGTCCGCGCGACGATCTCGGCGGTCGGCGCCTGAAGCGGCGACAGCGTGACGATGAGCACGGTGAACGCCACCGCCGCGGCCGATCCCATCACCAGCGCCTTCAGCGCGCGGCGCAGCTCGGCGAAGTCGAACAGCGCCAGGGCAAAACCGAAGCCCAAGATCGGCCCCATCAGCGGCGAGATCAGCATCGCCCCGATCACTACCGCCGGCGAGGAGAGCAGCAGCCCGAGCACCGCGATACCAGCGGACATGATCGTCATGAACACGAAGCGCGGCGACCCGCCGCTTTCCTCGATCACGCGCGCGAGCACCGCCTCATGGTCCACCCCCGCCACGATCGCGCGGCGCCACCAGCGATAGAGCGCAAGCCGCGCCAGGCGGTCGGAGATGGCTCCGCGTTGGGGGGAATAATCGGCCATGCGCGCGTCTTATGCACCGATCCCGCTGCCGGGTCACGCCGGCACGCCAGGCGCTCACCCAGAGAACAGTGATTTCGCCGGGGGCAAAATCCTTCTAGGGCAAGGCGATGACGTTTTCTCTTGATCGGCGTTGGCGCGTACTGCTGCGCCGCCACGGCCCCGCCTCGGCGGTCTGGCGGCGGCGGATCGCGATGGCGGCGGGCGGGATCGCGGTGGGGCTCGCGGCGTTGCTCTTCGCCCGCGTCGCCGATGAAGCGAGTGCCTGGTTCGCCTTACTGGTCCGGGTTTGGTGGTGGGCGCCGCTGATCCTGACACCGCTCGGCTTCGCGCTGATCGTTGGCGCCACCCGCCGCTTCGCGCCCGAGGCGACCGGGTCGGGCATCCCCCAAGTAATCGCCGCGACGGATCATCCCGAAGAAGCCGATCGCGCGCTGCTCTCGGTCAAGACCGCACTGTTCAAGGGCGTTTTCACCGTCGCCGCGCTCGCCTGTGGCGCCTCGGTAGGGCGCGAGGGGCCGACGGTGCAGATTTCCGCCGCGATGCTCACCTGGCACGCGCGGCTGCTGCGGGTACCAATGCGCGCCTCGATGATCATCGCCGGCGGCGCGGCCGGGGTGGCGGCGGCGTTCAACACCCCACTCGCCGGGATCGCCTTCGCGATCGAAGAGCTGGCGGACGCCTATGAACAGCGCGTCGCGCTGCTCGTGATGTCAACCATCATGATCGCCGGCATGGTAAGCCTGGGGATCGCGGGCGATTATGTCTATTTCGGCGCCGTACGTGATGCGCTGCCGGCGGCGGCGGTGTTGCGGATCGCGCCGGTGGCGGGGGTGATCGGCGGGGTCGCGGGCGCGCTGTTCGCCCGGGCGATGCTCGGCATCGGCGCGGCGCGCGACCATTGGCTGCCGATGCTGCGAAACCGGCCGATGGTCTGGGCGGCGCTGTGTGGCGCCTGTGTCGCCGGGCTGGGCGTGGTGACCGGCCTCACCTGGGGCACGGGCTATTCGGCGGCGCGGGCAATCATATCGGGCACCAACGCGCCTTATTGGTTCGGACCAGCCAAGTTCCTGAGCGCGCTCGCGACCGCCGCCTCGGGTTTGCCTGGCGGCATTTTCGCGCCCTCGCTCGCGACCGGCGCCGGGCTCGGCGCGGCGCTGCGTGCGCTGTTCCCCGGCGACCCGGGCGGCGCGGTGGTGCTGCTGGGGATGGTCGCCTATTTCACCGGCGCTGTACGCGCGCCGCTGACCGCGGTGATCATCATCGTCGAGGCCACAGCGAGCCGCAGCATGATCCTGCCGCTGTTCCTGTCGGCTCTGATCGCCAATTCGGTATCGGCGCTGGTCTGCAAGCAGCGGCTGTACCACGGCCTCGCCAAGCCCTGGCGAGCGACATTGGTGCAGCCGGGCGGGCCTCCCGCCAGCAAAGTCAGCCCGACACCATCGGCGACGGCGTGACCGCTGCCGTCAACGCCTCGGTGAACCGACGGCGCCACCAGAAAACATCCTCATTCTTCACCCCCTCGATCAGCGCCTGCCAGCGGCGCTGGCGTTCCTCGCGTGGCATCTTGAGCGCGAGAAAAATCGCGTCCGCCACATCCTCGGCGCTATAGGGGTTTATCAGCACCGCCTCGGGCATCTGCGCCGCCGCGCCGGCGAAGCGCGACAGGATCAGCACGCCGGGATCGGCCGGATCTTGGGCTGCGACATATTCCTTCGCGACCAGGTTCATCCCGTCGCGCAAGGGGGTGATCAACGCGATCTTCGCCGCGCGATACACCCCCGCCAGCACATCACGCGGATAGCCCTGGTTCACATAGCGGATCGGCACCCAGTCGAGATCGGCATAAGCGCCGTTGATCCGCCCGGCGAGCGTCTCCAGGCTTTCGCGGATGCGCTGATAACTGCCCACCGCCCCACGCGAAGGCGGCGCGATCTGCAGCAGGAACACTTCCTTGCGCTCCTCGGGATGCTCTTTCAGGAAGCGCTCATAGCCGAGGAAGCGCTCTTCCAGCCCCTTCGAATAATCAAGCCGATCGACCCCCACGATCATGTCGCGCCCCACCGCCGAATCCCGCATCTGCCGATAGGCGAGCCGCGCGCGCGGGCTGCCGGCGACGCGCTCGAACTCGGCAGCGTCGATGCCGATCGGGCAGGTGATCAGCCGAACCTGACGCCCGCGACACGCCATCACCCCGTCCGCGCCGACTTCGGCGCCCATCTCGTGGCAGACGAAATCGCAGAACGCGCTGCGCCAATCATCAGTGTGGAAGCCGATCACGTCATAAGCGAACAGCGTTTCAACGAGCTGCTCGGCCTCGGGCAGCGTCATCAGCAGCCGGCGTGGCGGCCAGGGGATGTGGAGGAAGAACCCCATCCGGTTCTCGCACCCCAACGCGCGCAGCTCCTGGGCGAGCGGGATCAGGTGATAATCCTGTACCCATACCGCGTCGCCCGGCTCGATCAGCGGGCGGACGGTATTGGCGAAGCGCTCGTTGACGCGCTGATAGCCGCCGGCGAAGTCGCGCTCATATTCGGCGAGATCGATCCGATAGTGGAACAGCGGCCACAGCGTGCGGTTGGCATAGCCGTTATAATATTCGTCGACGTCCTGTTCCTCCAGGTCGACGGTCGCGGTGGTATAGCCCTGCCCGCGCGTCAGGGTGACCTGGCCGGTGAAATTGTCGGTCACCTCGCCCGACCAGCCGAACCAGATGCCGCCCACTTCCGAAAGCGCCGCGCCCACCGCGACCGCGAGCCCGCCCTGCGCGCCCGATTGCCCGTCGCGCGGCACGCTCACGCGGTTCGAGATGACGATGAGCCGGCTCATCGGATCGCGCTCCAGGGGCGGCTCAGCAGCACCGCGCAGTTGATGATGCCGACCAGCGAATAGGTTTGCGGATAGTTGCCCCACAGCTCACCGCTCACCGGATCAATGTCTTCGGAAAGCAGCCCGGCGGAGGTGCGGCGCGCGAGCATCTCCTCGAACAGCGCGCGTGCTTCCCCGGTGCGGCCGGTAAAATGCAACGCCTCGATCAGCCAGAAGGTGCAGACGTTGAACGCCGTCTGCGGCAGGCCGAAATCATCCTCGCTCGCATAGCGCAGCATGTGCGACCCGCGGCGCAGCCCCGCTTCGACCGCGGCGAGCGTGCCGAGGAAACGCGGGTCGTCGGGCGCCAGGAAGCGCAGGTCGAGCAGCTGGATCAGGCTCGCGTCGAGATCATCGCCCTCGAAGGTCGCGGAAAGCCGGTTGGTGTCGGGGCGCCATGCCGCCGCCTCGACGCGGGCGCGCAGCGCATCGGCGCGGTGCTGCCAGAAGTCGGCGCGCGCGCGCAATCCGAGCGCGCTTGCGGCCTTGGCGAGCCGGTCGCACGCCGCCCAGCACATCGCGGCGGAATAAGTGTGAACATGGCGACGGGTGCGCAGCTCCCACAGCCCGGCGTCGGGCTGATCGAACAGCGCGAAGGCGCGTTCGCCAATCTGTTCGAGCGCCGCGAAATCGGCTTCGCCCGACAGGCGGAACAGCCGCTGATCGAAAAATGCCTGGGTGTTCGAAAGCACGATCTGGCCATAGGCATCGTGCTGCACCTGCTCGTACGCTTGGTTGCCGAAGCGCACCGGCCCCATGCCGCGATAGCCGGGAAAGCCGGCCGCGGTCCGTTCCTCCAACCGTGCCTCGCCCAGCACGCCGTAGAGCGGCTGGATCTGCCCGCCCTTCGCCGCATCGACGATGTTGCGCAGATAAGCGAGATACCCCTCCAGCACATCGAGCGCCCCGAGCCGGTTGAGCGCCTGCACCGTGTAATAAGCGTCCCTGATCCAGCAGAAGCGATAATCCCAGTTGCGCCCCGAATCGGCATGTTCTGGAATCGAGCTGGTGAGCGCGGCGACGATCGCGCCGGTTTCCTCATGCTGGCACAGCTTCAGCGTGATCGCCGCGCGGATCACCGCCGGCTGCCAATCGAGCGGCGTGGCGAGGCCGCGCACCCACTCGCGCCAGTCCCGCTCGGTATCCGCCAGCATCGCCTCAAGCGTCGCGCCGATCTCGCCGACGAAACTCTCGTCCGGCCCCAGGAAGAAATGCAGCGTGCTTTCGACCCGAAAGGGCTGCTCGGCCTCGATCAGCCCGACCGGGGCGGTGGTGCTCAGCCGTAGCGTCATCGCGGCGAGCTGGTAACGGACGTGATGGGTGCCGCCGATCCGCTGCGGCGCCCGGGCGCCGTCACCCCGGCTGGGCCGCAGCCGCACGCGGATGCGCGGCGCGCCGCTCAGCGGGCGGACGATGCGCGCGAAGGCAACCGGGCGGTACTGCCGCCCCATCCGGCGGAAGCGGGGCGCGAAATCGATCACCTCGATCGCATTGCCCTGCGCATCCTGCTGCCGGGTAACGAGGACCGCGGAGTTGCGCCGATACTGCTGCTCGATCGCGACCGCATCTTCCAGATCGATCGCCCAATAGCCCTGCCCCGGCGCGTCGCCGCCGATGAGGGCCGAGAAGAGCGGCTCGCCATCGACGCGCGGCACGCAGCCCCAGACGAAGCGGCCCGCGCGATCGATAAGCGCGCTCACCTGGCAATTGCCGATCGGCCACAGATCGAGCGTCGCGGTCACAGCGTGGCGAGCGCGGCGGCGAGCCAGCGATGCACAGCCGGCACATCCGCCAGGCCGAAACGGGCGGCGGTGGCGCGCGGCGGGCCGACCAGCACGCCCGCGCCGCCCAGCGCGCGCGCGGCGGCGTGCGCCGGCTCGTCGGTCTCATCATCACCCATGAACACAGGACGCGTCGCGGCGCGCTTCGGTTCCCGCATCAACTGGCGGAGTGCGCCGCCTTTATCACCTTCGCGACCGCGCAGCTCGATCATCGCCTTGCCGGGCTGGAGATGCAGGTTGTGCCGCTCGGCGAGCGCGGCGGCGAGCGCCTCAGCGGCGGGGCCATGATCGGGGGCCTGCCGGAAATGGAGCGCCACGCCGATCGGCTTATCCTCCACCAGCACCCCGGGTCGTTCGGCGGCGAAGGCGACCAGGCCCGCGCACGCCGCGTCCAGCCCCGCCGGGCGCGACGCGCGCGCGATCGAGCCATCGGGCGCGCGCAGTTCCAGCCCATGGCTCCCGGCGATCGTAATTCCCGGCACCGGCAGCAGCGCCGCGACATTTTCCGCCGCGCGCCCGCTGATGAGCGCGACGCCCCCCGCCAGCCGATCGCGCGCGCAAGCGAGCAGCGACGGCAGCGACGGCGGCACTACCACCGCATCGGGGCGCGGCGCGAGTTCGAGCAGCGTGCCGTCGACATCGAGCAGCAGCGCCGCGCCGCGCAGCAGCGCAGGGTCAGGCGGCGGCAGCGGCGACCTCAATGGCGGACCAGCGGCTCGGCGGGCCGGACGACGATCGCCGCCGGCTCGGGAAGCGCCAGCGCGGGGCCGATCGCGAGCTTGGCCCAAGAGGGCACCCCAGGCGGAATCCAGCGCAGCCACTCGGTCATGCCCGCCGAACGAGCCGGACAGCAAAGCGTTCCAGCGCGGCCAAGCGCGGCGTGCCGGGAACGAAGCCCGGCGATCGCTCGTTTGCCCCTCTGTCCGCTACGCTTGACGGTTCCGGGAGAGGATTGCTGGCCATCGCCATCGCCGCCTTCGCGACCGCCATCGCCGCCACGCTGCTGTTGAGCCTCGCCCCGTTCACCCGCCGCCCCGCCTGGCGCGCGACGGTGACGCCGCTCGCCTCGATCATCGGCAGCGGGTTCCTGATCTGCGGGCCGTTGCTCGCCCGCGAATTCGGGCAGGGCGCGCTGATCGCGCAGGGGCTGTTGCTGGTGATCGCCTATGCGATCGGCGCGGTGGTGCGCTTCAACATCGCCGAGCTCGAACCGCAACTCGCGGCCGCCTCGTTCAACCACCCGCTCGCCTGGATGGCACGCGTAACTCAGACGGTGCTCGCCGCGGCATATGCGATCTCGATCGCTTATTACCTGAAGCTGCTCGCCGAATTCGCGCTGAAGTTCGTCGATCTGACGCCGCAGCTCCACTCGCTGCTCTCGAACGGCGCGGTAACGGCGATCATCGGCCTGCTCGTGCTGCTCGCGTTCACCGGCGGGTTGCGGCGGGTCGAGCATCTGGCGCATGGCAGCGTTTCATTGAAGCTCGGGATGATCGTCGGGATGCTCGCCGGGCTCGCCGCCTGGTGGCTGGTGAACGGTCGGCTCGCCGCGCCTCTGCCGCCGGCGCGGCTTTCGTGGAACGGCCTTCCACTGCTGCTCGGGCTGCTGATCACCGTGCAGGGCTTCGAAACCTCGCGCTATCTGGGCGGCAGCTATTCGGCCGAGCTGCGGATCGCGACGATGCGCCGCGCCCAGCTGATCGCGGCGGTGATTTATCTCACCTTCGTCGCGTTGCTCACCCCCTTCCTCGCCCAAGCCGCCGAGGCCAAGGGCGTAGCCGGCATTCTCGACATCATGGCGCTGGTCGCGCCGGGGCTCGTTGTGCTGGTGCTCATCGGGGCGCTGGCGAGCCAGTTGAGCGCGGCGGTCGCCGATTCGATCGGCGCGGGCGGGCTGATGAACGAGGTGACGCGGGGGCGGCTGAGCATTCCCGCCTCCTTCGCGCTTGCCGCCGCGCTGTCGATCGCGGTGGTGTGGCTCACCGATCCGCTGCAGGTGGTCGCCGTCGCCTCGCGCGCCTTTGCGGTCTATTATGCGCTGCAATGCGTGCTGGCGGTGATGGCGCATCGCTCCGGGGGCGTCTTGCCGAAGCTGGGGTTCGTGCTGATCGGCCTGATCGCGCTCGCCGCCGCGCTGTTCGGCGCGCCGGCCGAGGAATAGGCTCACCGCGCGTCCGCACCCAGACCATCGCGACCGTGCGCGAGGCAGTTGCGGAAAAGTCGGAGCGGCCGACTACCACACCAGCCAAGTCTTTGAAAAATTGGCGCGCCCGGAATGATTCGAGCGTCCGACCCTCAGATTCTTAAGAGTCAAATGGGTTACGAAAATAATTCGCCGCGGTTCGCCAGATCACTACGAAGGTGTTTTTCTTACGCGTTTTCTACAAGGGTGTAGTGTTCGGGCGCGGGACGCCCTCGTGAATTTCGCGGGTGCAAACCCCGTCTTAAAATTCGTCTTAAAATTGGTCCCGGGACGTGAGCGAACTGCGTGCAAACTTGACGGGCCAGATGATCGACCGTCTACCTCCGGCGATCCAAGGTCAATACATAGTGCGCGACGAGGAGTTGCGGGGCTTCTTCGTCGTGGTCGGGGCCAAGCGCAAAACCTGCACCGTCCAAGGCGAGTGCCGTAAGAATGGTCGCCGCCATCATCGAAAGGTTGCGATCGGCCTCGCGGGCGAGATCGCCACGCGGGAGGCACGCGTGCAGGCGAAGGCCATGCTGGCGAAGATCGCGAGCGGCGAGCTGGTCCAGGACGCGCCGAAGCCGCCGCCCGCCTCAGACGTGACGCTCCGCCAAGCCTGGGATCGGTACCGCGTCGCCAACATGGAGCGGAAGGAGCGGAGCCCCGCCACGATCCGCAACTACACGGACCATGTCGAGCGGGTGCTCGCCGACTGGCACGACGTTCCGCCCAAGGTGCTCGGCGACAATCCGCGCATGGTGGCTGAGCGTCACCACCAGATCACCGTCGCGAGCGGCCCCTGCGCCGCGAACGGCGCGATGCGCACGCTTCGGGCCATCTGCGGCTGGCGCGCGGACTGCCGGCGGAAAACCCGACGAGCGGCGTCGACTGGAACACCATGCGCCGTCGCGACACCGCGATGGTCGTCGAGGACCTGCCGCGCTGGTTCCGCGAGGCGGGCCACCTCCGACACCCGATCCGGCGCGAGTTCCATATTTTCACACTCCTCTCCGGCTCCCGGCCGGGCGCGCTGATGCAGGCGCGCGTCCAGGACCTCGATCTCCGCCACCGCATCCTCCACATCCCGAAGCCGAAAGGTGGGGCTAAGCGCGCCTTCGACACCCCCCTCTCCCGGCCGATGATCCACTGCCAAATTTGGGCGATGCGAGTCAGCCGCATGCTCCGCCCCGAAACGGCGGAAGAGTGGATCTTCGCCGCGGACAGCGCGCCGGGGCACATGATAGAGCACAAGGACCCGCGCGCCCGCCTGTCCAAGTGGGGCAACGACTTGCGCCAGAGCTACCGCACGCTCGGTCAGGCCGCGGGCCTATCTGAGATCGATATGCACCTGCTAATGAATCGCGGCGCGCCTGGCGCGAACGCCGGCTGCATCACCCGCGCCAAGCTGTTGGGCGACCATCTGCGCGCGGCCCAGGAGGGCCTGTCCGAGTTCATCCCGAGGTACGGCGAGCCGCGACGCGGCGATCCGCCGAAGGAACGCGTGCGGCCGAACTTGCCGTCCCGGCGAATCGGCGACCCGCCGATCGACCCTACGCCTCCCGACCCACGATTCGGGAAGAAGCTTCCGCGAAGGCGCGCTTTCTAAGATCGCGGACGCCGAGGGCTATTCGGCCGTCTTGAACCTGGCCTTGAGCTGCATGGCTGCTTCTACTTGCTGAAGCGCTGAGGCGGACTCCGATCACACCACATCTGGCTGAGATCAAGTACGCCTGCGCGCGCCGTTTCATTGAAGGTAGTTCCACTTAATTCTGCAGTAAATCTCGTTCTTATTTGAATTATTACATCAGATGAATTGCAAAGGTTTTGGCAATTTGTTTTTCACTAATTTCGTTAATTTATAACCCGTTTATCCCCTTGACGCATGTGCCACTCGCCAGCGAGGCGAGCATCAGCTAAGTGCGCTGAGTGCCGTACTCTGATCTTTACCACGCGGATAAAACCATCGCTAGGTGGCCGGGTTGGTCTGCCCCAGAGCCTGAAACAGGCTATTGCTGGTTTGATGCACCGCTTGAGATCGGCGGCGTCGTCGAGGCCGGTTTTGTGCTTCACGGCGGTTGCTACAAATACCATCCCGATAAACACCTGACTTTTGAGCTTCGGCTTGGACGACTGGGCGTCCGCCGAAAAATCCCACTCGCTAGGATCGATTGGCGATCTCTGACTGGTGGACACAGCAACAGGCGTGGGCCGCCGTTGCCATGGGCCGGACGACGCGTCGGAGCGTCTCACGTGCACGGTTTCGACATTAATTGGGTCGAGAGTGAAAACCGGATGCGGCCGGACCTTTCTCAAGCCGAACCGTTGCCGGAGGAAATCCAATCTTTCGAGTCGCTTAGGGAATTTGCTGGAAAATTGTTCAGAATCAGCAACATAACCCTTGTCGAGAAGCCAGGTTGGCAGTATGGTCTGCTCTACGATGGCTAGTCGCGCGCCTGCCCTTCCGAGATTGAACGAGGCTGTTGAAAACGCCGTTCGCGACCTGATGACGGTTAAGCATTGGGGCGATAGCTCGTTCGTGTCATTCCCCATCTACTACCCCAGCGGTGCGGCCGTGACGGTACGCGTGATTCCGGGTCCCAGCGGTTTTCGAGTGGACGATGCTGGTTTTGCGTATCGCGAAATTGAAGCGATCGGCTTTGAGCGATCCTTCGCCACGGCCGCCGATAAGGCGCGGGCCAAAGAGGGCGTCGAAAAAGACCGGCGCAGCCTGTATGTTACCGCAGATTGGGAGCAGCTTTCTCGGGCTCTCAGCGATGTTGCTATGGCGTCCTGGGATGTCGCGGATCGGGTGTTTGGCAAGATCGCGGAACAAGAGCAGCACGATATTGAAGACTATTTGCGTGAGCGTTTGGCGCATGTCTTTGGCTCACGGCTCGAAGACCGGCATACTATCGTGGGATCATCGTCCAACCCTTGGGAAGTGTCCGCAATCGTAAGCGAAGGGCGCGACCAAGTCGTATTTCAGGCTGTCAGCTCCCACGCTAACTCGGTTTATCGCGCCAGTACGGCCTTCCACGACATTGCAGCGCTGCCCAATCCACCGAAGCTGGTCGCTGTCGTTAAAGACAAGGCGGCGCTTGGCACCAAGTTGAGCATTCTCGGTCAAGCGGGGCGGGTAATTCAAAGCGATCAATCGGACGACGTTTATTTGAGGGCGGCGGCATGAGAGGCCTAACTTTGGCAGACGCCTTGGCTTCGGGACGCCTTGCCGACTTTGCGGCACAAGCGGAAGCGGAAGGCATCGGCCCAGCCGATCGCGCTCAGTTCGAGGCAATGGTGGGGCGCGTCACAGCGCCCCAACCAGAAGATCAAACATCCCGTTCACCCGCGCGCGGTGGTTCGCGCGGAAAGTGAACTCCGACAGATAGCGTTCCATGTGCTTGGCGCTGATCTGCACATGCGTTGACCGAACCGACGCCTTGAACAGCCGCCAGAAGCCTTCCACAGTGTTGACGTGGAACGTCTCGCCCGAACGGTAATCGTAATGGGCGTATTCCTTTCGCCCGTGCTTCACCACGCCATGCTGATAGCCGTCGCCGCTGAGTAAGCCATAGCTCATCAGTTCGTCGGTGGAGACGGTCGCGCCGGGTTCCACATTCTCAAGCACGACGTTGCGCAGCGTGTCCTTTTTAACGTTAGGGATCACAACCGCCTTCATGCGCCCGTCACGCTCGGCAAGGCCCATAACGATCGTCTTGCCCGTCGCGCCGCGACCGCGCTTGCCGCCCGAACGGCGCCCGCCGACATAGGCTTCATCAAGCTCAACATGCCCGGCGAGCAGAGCGTCAAAGCCTTGGGCCTTCATCGTAAGATCGCGGATTTGCTGACCGATCCGGTAGGCGGTCTTATACGTCACGCCAAGCTGGCGTTGCAGTTCCTTGCCGCTCACGCCGTGGCGCGTGGTGCAGAAAAGATACATGGCATAGAACCAGCTCACCAGCGGCGTGCGGGTATCGTGAAGGATCGTGCTAGCGGTCGGGTTCACGTGGTGCCCGCAGTTCGCGCAAACGTAGGTGCGGCGTTCCTTGAGCTTGTGATGCGTGCTTTCCTTGCCGCACGCCTTGCACTCGAATCGCGTCCCGCCGAACCGCACCGCCATGATATGCTCAAGACAGGCGTCATCGTTTGGGAAGCGGGCGAAAAACTCGCGGACGCTGAACTCGGGCGAGGCGGAAGGGCTTTTCTTGGTCATGCCATCCTAATGGCATAACTCCATACATGCGTCAAGGGGATAAACGGGATTTATAATGCTTTTCTCTGACATCGGATTGTCGGACTCGAAATTATCGGCAGATAACAATTATGTCATTTGATCGCCTTTCAAAGCTTGTTTTTTCGATCTAAGTCAGATTTTGTCAAAGCGAGAGAAGTTTCGGCGTTACCCAACCCTGCAACTGTTCGAGCCTCTACAGGCCCAATTTATTCCTCGCGGAACACATCCTCCGCTCGCACGTCTCATGAACATGCCCGAGAGCCATGCCAGCGCGTCCCCCTGGACGCTGTCACGGATCGCGCGTGCCAGTGCGGTCGTCCTTCTCATCATCGGCCTTGCCCTGTTGATCGCGCCGCTCGCCTCGGTGCTTTTGCTGCTGTTCGGCGCGGGGTTGATCGCGGTGATCCTGCGCGCGATCGCCGATCCGCTGGGGCGCGTCCTGCCGGTGCCGCAGAGCCTGCGGGTCGTGATCGCGCTGCTGCTGCTGATCGCCCTGTTCGGGGGCGCCGCCTGGCTGTTCGGCGCGCAGATCAGCGCCCAGTTCAGCGATCTAAGCGGGCGAATGCCGCAGGCGATCGGCGGTGTCGAGCAATGGCTGCGCGGCCTGCCCTTCGGCGAGCAATTGATTGGGTCGCTCCGGGGGATGAAGCTCGGCGGGCAGGATGTGTTCGGGCGGCTGGCCGGTTTCGCGAGCCTGATCGGCAGCACGCTCAGCAATTTTCTGCTGGTGCTGTTCGCGGGCGTTTATCTTGCGCTGTCGCCGGGGCTCTATCGCAAGGGGCTGGTGCAGCTCTTCCCCAAGGCGCAGAGCGAGCGCGTTGGCCATGCCGCCGATACTGCCGCGCACGCGCTGCGGCTTTGGCTCCTCGGGCAGCTGGTGTCGATGACGGTCGTGGGCGTGCTCGTCGGGATCGGGCTGTGGCTGGTCGGCGTGCCTTCGCCTCTTGCGCTCGGGCTGATCGCGGGGATCGCCGAGTTCATCCCGCTGATCGGGCCGAATCTTGCCGCCATTCCCGGGCTGCTCGTCGCGCTCACCGCCGGCGGCAACACCGCGCTCTGGGCGCTGCTGGTTTATATCGTCGTCCAGCAGGTCGAGAGCAATCTCATCACCCCGGTGGTCGAGAAGCGCGCGGTCTCGATCCCGCCGGCGCTGACGCTGTTCGGCGTGCTCGCGCTCGGCATGCTGCTGGGGCCGCTCGGAGTAGTGCTGTCGGCGCCGCTCGCGGTGGTCCTGTTCGTCCTGGTGAAGCAACTTTATGTGCGCGACACGCTGGGCCACGACACCGAAGTGCCCGGCGAGCCTAAAGATTGATCGCGGTCTTCACCCCCAGCACCACCGCGTCACGCGCATCGGCGCGGCCACCCGGGTGGATGATATATTGGAGGTTGGGGCGCAGGACGATGCCGCTCAGCGGGTGGAAGCTGTAGAACAGCTCGCCCTCATATTCGCTGCCCTCGATCGGGCGCCCGGTCACCGCCTCCGCCGCGCCGATGCGGCTGTTCACATGCGTGCGGCCGATTGCCAGCCCGATCGCATCATCGGGCGCGATGCTGCGTAACCCTTCGTAGAACAGCCCGACGCTCAGCTGATTGTCGAGCCGGGCGGTGCGGCGATCGGCCTGGGTCACGCGCGCGAACAGGGTAAGGCCCTTGAGCGTGCCATGCTCATCCGCCGTCCCCGTCACCTGCTGGCGGGCGACCAGCCAGGCGCCGAAGCGTCCGTCATGCTCCAGCGGCGCCGAGCCGCTCAGCGCCGCGATCCCGCCCGCGCGGTCGAGGACCGCGTCATCGCCGCGGGACGTGTCATACCAGGCACCGACGCGGTAGGTGCCGGGCAGACCGCCAAGATGCGGCTTCCACACCGCCTCGACCGGAAGCAGCATGCCGGTCGCCCCACCGAAATAGCCGAGCGCGAACTTGTTCTTCAGATTGCGCTGGTTCACCTCATAGGCGCCGGCCTGAACATAGCCGCCACCAAGATCGTAGCGCAGGCGCCCCATCCACTGGCTGACCGGCCAGTTGAACCAATAATCGCCGATCAGATTTCCCGGCTGAGCGCCGCAGAAACCGAGGTTCATGAAATCGCACGAGAAGCTCGCGAAATCCTCGCCGACATTGCTGCGACCGAGCTTCAGCCGCGCCTTGCCGAAGCGCTGTTCATACCAGAGGCGCGTCAGCCGCACCGTCTGCCCGCGCCCGTAAATCTCCTGGCTTTGCTGGAGCGTGTCCAGCCCCGCGACCTGATCGAGCAGATCGCCGCGCCGCCAGGTGATGACGGCATTGACCGTGCCCCCCTTCACCTCAGCCAGTTTCTCCAAATCGAATTTGGCGGAGAGATCGGCCTGCCCCGTCTCGGTGACCCGGTGCGCCCGCCCGCCATCCGCGTTGAAGCCGAGTTCGGAAGTGTAGCGCGCGGCAAGCGTGACGCCCGCCTTCGCAGCCCTTTCGCGGAGCTTGTCGAACGGGCCGAACACGCCGGGCGGGGGCGTCTCCTGGCTATCGGCATCGCCCTTCTGCACGCTCTGCGCGGCGGCGGGGGCGGCAGCCAGCAGCAGGAGCAACGCGGCGGCGCGCATCACTCGCGCCTCGGCAGCGCGTAGGCGACGACCGCATCGCCCTGTTTGGTGCCAAGCGTGCCGTGCCCCCCGGCGGCGATCACCACGAACTGCCGCCCACTTTTGGGCGACCAATAGCTCATCGGCGTCGCCTGCCCGCCCGCCGGCAGCCGCGCGCGCCACAGCACGCGGCCGCTCGTCACGTCATAAGCGCGCAGATAATAATCGAGCGCGCTCCCCATGAAGGCGACGCCGCCCGCGGTCAGCATCGGCCCGCCGAGCGAGGGCACACCCAGGTTGAAGGGCAGCGGCACCGGGCTCTGATCGCGCGTCGTGCCGTTGCGGTGCTGCCAGACCTTCTTACCCGTCACCAGATCGAGGCCCGCGACATACCCCCAAGGCGGCGCCTGGCAGGGCAAATGGAGCGGCGAGAGGAACGGGTTGAGCGCGACCGCGAACGGCGCTCCGAGATTCGGGTTGAAGCCCTTGATGTCCGATCCCTTGAAATCCGATCCCCCCGCCGGACCGGTCTCGCCCCGGTGTGCCTTCCCCGGATCGCGGTGCGGATCGAATCGCGCCGCCGGTTGCTGGGGGATCAGCTTGTCGACAAAGCCCATGTAGTTGGGGTGGGTGAAGGCGATCATCCGCACCGGATCGATCGCCATTCCGCCCCAGTCCATCACCCCGAAATTGCCCGGGAACACCAGCGTCCCCTGGCGCGAGGGCGGGGTGAACGGCCCTTCATAGCGCAGCCCCTGGAACTTGATCCGGCAGGCAAGCTGATCGAACATCGTCGCGCCCCACATATCCGCCCCGCGCACCCGGCCTTCAGGCATCAGGCTCAGCGCCGAGAAAGGCTGGGTCGGCGCGACACGGTCGCCCGGGGCGGCACCCTGCGGCACGGCGCGCTCCTCGACGGGGAAGAGCGGCTGGCCGGTGCGGCGATCGAGCACGAAGATATTGCCGGTCTTGGTCGATTGGATCAGCGCCGGCACCGTCCCCCGCCCGGGCAGCGCGAGATCGACCAGCGCCGGCTGCGCGGGCACGTCCATGTCCCACAGATCATGGTGGACGGTCTGATAGACCCAGCGCACCCGCCCGGTCGCCGCCTCCAGCGCGATCACCGCCGAGCTGAACCGCTCGGTATCGGGCGTGCGGCGCCCGCCCCATTGGTCGATCGCCGCCATGCCGGTCGGGACATAGACCAAGCCGAGCGCCGGATCGGCCGCCGAGATCGTCCAGCTATTGGGCGACGAGGGTACGAACCGCCCCGCGCCCGCCGTTTGCGGGCTTGTGTCCTTGGGATGGCCCGGATCGAACGCCCAGACCTGGGCGCCGGTCAGCAAATTATAGGCGCGGATCACACCCGAGGGCATGAAGGTCGACTTGTTATCATACACCGCGCCGCCGAAGACGGCGAGTTCGCCGATGATCACCGGCGGCGAGGTAATCTGCCACCAGCCGCGCTGAAACTCGGGCGCGCCGGGCCAGACATTCACCTGCCCGCCCTCGCCAAAGCCGGAACAGGGCCGCCCGGTCGCCGCGTCGAGCGCGATCAGGCGGGCGTCGTTGGTCCCCTCGATGATCCGCTCGGCGCAGTCGCCTGCCGGACCGGCCTGTCCGCGATAATAGGAGACGCCGCGACAGGTGAGGTGCTGCATCGATTTGTCGGCGCGGATATTGGGGTTGTAGCGCCACAGCTCGCGCCCGCTTTCGGCATCGAGCGCGAAGACGATATTGTGCGGCGAGCAGAGATAAAGCCGCTCGCCGATCTTGATCGGCGTCACCTCATAGGTGAATTCGTCCGGGTCGGTCGGGCGCTGCAGGTCGCCGGTGTGGAAAACCCAGGCCTGGCGCAGATTGCGGGCATTGGCGGGGGTAATCTGGTTGAGCGGCGACCAGCGATCGCCGCGCCAGCTGCGGCCATAAGCCGCCCAATCCTCGCGCGCGCTGCCGGCGAACATCGCCGCGCTCGCCGCCGCGCGCGGGGGCGGGAGTTGGCCTTCAAGATCATGCGGGCGGTTGACGGCGGCCGCCACCGCGACCCCGCCCGCGACCAGCAGCGTGAGCGCCAGTGGCCCGGCGGCGCGCAGCCAGGGCGTGCGCAGCCGCCGCGTCACCCAGGGCAGTGCAAGCACCAGCCCGAAGATCGCGAGCACATCGCCGCGCGGCGCGAGCGCCCAAAAGTCTAACCCCACCTCGCCGAGCGCCCAGGCCATCGTCCCGATCAGCAGCAACGCGTAAAGCCAGAGCGCGCTCGCCTGCCGGCGGATCAGCAGCACGCCAACCGCGATCAGGACCAGCCCGGCGATCAGATAATAAGCGCTGCCCCCCAGCGCGAGCAGCCACGCGCCGCCACCGCCCACCCCCAGCCCCATCAGGATCGCGAGCACGCCCAGCACCCAGAGCAGCACCGATTGCCGCCGGTTGTCCTGCTCCATCGCGCGTCTCCTTGGTCCCCGCGCGACTACAACGGCCCGCGCGCGCGGGCGCTCCCTGTTATTCCGACCACAAAATGAATCAGTGGCGGCCTCCTGTGTTGGCAGCGTAAGCTCCTCCCCGACAGGGGTAGGGGGGGACCATTCGCGCACGCGAATGGTGGAGGGGTGTTACCCTTGAACAACCGGGGACACCCTCCGTCAGTCGCTCGCGCGACTGCCACCTCCCCTTTTAGGGGAAAAACGCCTTGATCTCAGGACAACGGCTCTACCGGAACCGCCGCATGGCCTCGTCCATCGGCATCACCTGATGGCTCAGATGCGCTATGATCCATAGCGAGCCCAGTACCACCAGCGCGACGATCAGCACTCCGAAGGCGAGCGCGAGCAGATTGTTGGTATTGTCCGGGCCCGAGGTGAGGTGGAGGAAGAACACCAGATGCACCCCGATCTGCGCGATCGCGAACACCGCGAGCGCGGCGGGGAGCGAGGGCGCCCAGATCAGCCCCGCCCCGGGCAGCAGGAACGACGCGGCGGTGAGCCCCGCCGCCAGCAGGAAGCCGATCACATAGCCCTTCAGCCCGCCGGCGAACTCATGCTCGTTCGTCCCTTCGTCGCCGGGCGCGCGGTCGGTCGGGTCGCGTTGGTCGTGCGATCGTTCGCCGCTCATGCCGCCCCCAACAGATAGACGATGGTGAAGATCGCGACCCAGACGATGTCGAGCGCGTGCCAGAACAGGTTGAAGCACAACAGGCCGCGATCGACATCGGCGCGGAACCCCCGGCTCCACAGCATCGCCATGTTGGTGCCGATCCACAGCAGCCCGGCGGTGATGTGCAGCCCGTGCAGCCCGACGAGCGCGAAGAACGCCGAAAGGAAGGCGCTGCGCTGCGGCCCCGCGCCCGCCGCGATCATCCGCGCGAACTCCTGCACTTCCAGGAACAGGAAGCCCGCGCCGAGCAGCCCGGTGACGAGCAGCCAGAACTGGGTCGCGACAAGGCTCCGCCGCTCGCTCGCGAGGCTGGAGAGGCCGCAGGTGAAGCTGGAGACCAGCAGGAGCGCCGTCTCCCACGCCACCCGATCGAGCTCGAACTGCTGCCGCCCGCCCGGTCCGCCCGCCGTCTCGCCGCGCAGCACCGCGTAAGCCGCGAAAAAGGCGGAGAACATCACGATGTCGGAAAGCAGGAAGATCCAGAAGCCATAGCCGGTGATGGTGCGCTTGGGCGCGGGGCCGCCCTCGCCATGCCCGGTCGCGGGATTGTGATGCTCGCGCGCGCGGCCAAGCTGATACGGATCGGCGACGCTGCTCATGCAGGCGCCCGCCCGCGATCGAGCCACGCCTGGCGCGCCGCGCGTCGGGCGCGATCGATCCGCGCCACCTCCTCGGCGGGGATCTCATATTCCTCCTGCTTACGCCACGCCCAGAAAACGAAGGTGCCGTAGGCGCCGATCAGCCCCAGGATCAGCAACCACCAGATGTGCCACACCAACGCGAAGCCGCCGAGTACCGCGAAAAAGGCCGCGACGACGCCCGCCGCGCTGTTGCTGGGCATTTCGATCGCTTCGTATTCCGGCTCGGGCGCGAGCTGCTGCTGCTCGAAGGCGCGCTCCTTGATCGTCCAATAGGCTTCCTCGCCGCGTAGGTCGGGCAGCACCGCGAAGTTGAACACCGGCGGCGGCGACGCCATCGACCATTCGAGCGAGCGCCCGTCCCACGGATCGCCGGTATGATCCCGCAGGGCATCGCGGTTACGGATGCTGACGATCAGCTGGATCACCTGCGCCGCGACGCCGAGCAGCATCACCCCCACGCCGAACAAGGCGAGATAAAGCCAGGGCGCCCATTCGGGATGATCGACGCTCTGCAGCCGCCGCGTCATCCCCTCCAGCCCCAATATGTAGAGCGGGGTGAAGACGATCACGAACCCCGCGATCGAGAGCCAGAAGGCGATCTTCCCCCAGCGCTCGTCAAGCATGAAGCCGAACGCCTTGGGGAACCAGAAGGTCATCCCGGCGAACGCGCCGAACAGCACCCCGGCGATGATCACATTATGGAAGTGCGCCACCAGGAACATCGAATTGTGGAGCATGAAATCGGCCGGCGGCACCGCGAGCATCACCCCGGTCATCCCGCCGACGATCCAGGTCGTCATGAACCCCAGCGACCAGAGCATCGGCGTCGCGAAGCGGATGCGTCCGCCATAGAGCGTGAACAGCCAGTTGTAGATCTTCACCCCCGTGCCGACGGCGATGATGCTCGTCGCAATCCCGAAGGCGGCGTTGACGTTCGCGCCCGCGCCCATCGTGAAGAAATGGTGCAGCCACACCATGAACGAAACGACAGTAATGAACAGCGTCGCCGCCACCATCGATCGATAGCCGAACAACGGCTTGCTCGAAAAAGTCGAGATCACTTCGGAGAAAATACCGAAACTCGGCAGGATCAGGATATAGACTTCGGGGTGCCCCCAGGCCCAGATGAGGTTGACGAACATCATCATGTTGCCGCCGGCATCATTGGTGAAGAAATGGAAGCCCAGGTAGCGATCGAGCGTCAGCATCGCGAGCGTCGCGGTGAGGATCGGGAAAGCGGCGACGATCAGCATGTTCGCGGCGAGCGCGGTCCAGCAGAACATCGGCATCCGCAGATACGACATGCCCGGCGCGCGCATTTTCAGGATGGTCGTGACGAGATTGATCCCGCCGAGCAGCGTGCCGACCCCCGAAATCTGCACCGCCCAAAGGTAATAATCGACGCCGACGCCGGGCGAATAGGTTGTCTCGCTCAAAGGGGCATAGGGCAGCCAGCCGGTGCGCGCGAACTCGCCCATCACCAGGCTCATATTGACGAGCAGCGCCCCCGCCGCCGTCAACCAGAAGGCGACTGAGTTGAGCGTCGGGAACGCCACGTCACGCACCCCCAGTTGCAGCGGCACGACGAAGTTCATCAGCCCGATGATGAACGGCATCGCGCCGAAGAAGATCATGATCGTCCCGTGCGCCGAAAACACCTGGTCATAATGTTCGGGTGGCAGATAGCCTGGCGCGTTGATCGCCATCGCCTGTTGCGTGCGCATCATGATCGCGTCGATGAACCCGCGCACAAGCATCGCGAGACCCAGCAGGATATACATCACCCCGATCCGCTTATGATCGACCGAGGTGATCCACTCGCGCCACAGATAGGGCCAGTATCCCTTCACCGTGATCCAGCCGAGCGTTGCCAGCACCGCCAGCATCACCGCGCCGCCCGCCGCGAGCGGGATGGGTTGATCGAACGGGATCGCGTCCCAAGTCAGTTTGCCCAGCATCAGCGGCCTCCGCTCGGGCGGACGTGGGCGCCGCCGCGCCCCTCATCGGGCCCCTCACCTGGCGGCAGCTGCTGGCGCAGCACCGCGTCGAACAGCCCGGGCTGCACCCTGCCGATGGTGAAGGGCGGCACCGCGCGGCTCTGCTGGGCGAGTTGGGGATAAGTCGCGGCGGTCAGCGCCGGGCCCTGGCCACGCGCCCGTGCGGCCCAATCGGCGAAGGCGGCGGGCGGCACCGCATGGGTGGTGAAGTGCATTTCGGGGAAGCCATCGCCGCTGAAATGCGCCGATCGGCCATAATAGGCGCCGGGCTGGTCGGCGCGCAGCCAAAGCTGGGTCTGCATCCCGTTCATCGCATAGATCTGGCTGCCGAGCCGGGGCACGAAGAACACGTTCATCACGCTCGCCGAGGTCAGCCGAAAATGCACCGGCACGCCCACCGGCACGATCAGCCGGTTGACCGTCGCGATCCCTTGCGCCGGGTAGATGAACAGCCATTTCCAATCGAGCGCGATCACCTGCACGTCGAGCGGCGGCAGCTTGCTCGGGATCGCGCGGTGGGGATCGAGCCGATGGCTGCCGATTCAGATCACCCCGCCCAGGAACATGATCGTCAGGATCGGGATCGCCCAGACGATCAGCTCGATCCGGCCCGAATAGACGAAATCGGGTCGATAGGTCGCGCGGGTGTTGCCGGCGCGGTAATGCCAGGCGAAGACGAGCGTCGCGATGATCGTCGGCACGATGATCGCCATCATGATCGCGAAGGCGTCGACCATGATCTGGCGGTTGTTCGCCGCGATCGTCCCCGCCGGCTGCAGGATCGAGCTGCGCGAGCAACCGGCCAGCAGCGGCGCGGCCAGCAGCGCCACGCGACCGGGCAAGCGCTTGCGGGGGCAAGACAAGGCGCGCTCCTTGCGGCGGGGTGGGGCTGGAACGCTCGGGCACGCCGAGCGCTCCGGGAGATTGGGGAATTCTAAGCCTTCGCCCCCGCCTGCGGGCGGATGAATACGCGGAACAGCTCGGCATGGCGCGCGCGGATGCGCTGTTCGAGCCGCTCGATGAGCGTTTCGACCTCGGGCACGCGCAAATCATCCTCCAGTTCGAGCGCGATGCTCGCGATCACCTGATCGGGCGCGAGCTGCGCGGTCGTCACCTCGACCACCGCGATTACGCCCGGCTCGCTGCCCGCGACCTGCCGCACCGAGCGGGCGAGCTCGGGCGCGGCGCGCTCGCCGATCAGCAGCCCCTTGCTCTCGCGCGCGACCAGCACCGCCACCACCGCGAGCAGTAGCCCGATCACGATCGAGGCGGCGCCATCGAGCCAGGGGGCCTGCAGCCACACCGCCAGCCCGGTGCCGACCGCCGCCACCAAGATGCCGGCGAGCGCCGCCGAATCCTCGAACAGCACCATGAAGCTCGTCGGATCCTTGCTCGCGACGAACGCGCGCCAGAACGGCTTGTCGCCTTGAACCGCGCGGAAACTGCGCCAGCCGAAGGTCCAGCTGATCCCTTCGAACACGAAAGCCAGCCCAAGCACCGCGAAGTTGATCCACGGCGTGGTGATCGGCTCGGGCGCGCTGAGATGGACGATGCCTTCATAGATCGACACCCCCGCGCCCAGCGCGAAGATCAGCACCGCGACGATGAAGCTCCAGAAATACAGCTCACGGCCATAGCCGAAGGGGTGGGTGGCGTCGGGCGGCTTGGCGGCGCGGTGCTGGCCGTAGAGCAGCAGGAGCTGGTTGCCGGTATCGACCAGCGAGTGCACCGCCTCGCTCAACATCGCCGAACTGCCGGTGATCGCCGCGGCGACCCCCTTGGTGACGGCGATCAGCAAATTGCCGATCATCGCCGCGATGATCGCGCTGCGGGTGCCATGCTCAGCCATGCGGACTGAACGAGCGGCGCGGCCCAGGGGTCCGGCGCGATGGCGCGGGTGACGTGCTCCCCCGATTGTTACCATTCAGAG
>LWDJ01000005.1 GCA_002083435.1 Proteobacteria bacterium SG_bin6
GCCGCGCCGGGGTCAGCCGCCAGCGCGCCTCGGGGTTGCGCCGCCAGGTGCCGCTGCCCGAACAGGGCGCGTCGATCACCAGGTCCGCGCGCCCCGCCCAATCGGCGAGCGCCGCCGCCTCGCGCCCCGGATCGAGCAGCCGCGTCTCCACCGCCACGCCCGCGCGCTCGGCACGCGGAGCGAGCCGCGACAGCCGGGCACGATCGACATCGCACGCCAGGATCGGCCCCGCCCCCTCGGCGGCGAGCGCGAGCGTCTTGCCCCCCGCCCCCGCGCACAGGTCGATCACCGGCTGGCCGTCGAGCGGCAGCGCGCGGCTCGCCAGCTGACTGCCGGCGTCCTGCACCTCGAACCCGCCCGCGCGGTAGAGATCGAGCTGATCGACCTGGGTGCCGTGCGGCAGGCGCAGCGCCTGGGGCAGGCCGGCGATCGGTGCGGCCTCGGGCAGCGCCGCGCGCAGCTGCGCGACGCTCGCCCGCGCCGGGTTCACCCGCAGATCGAGCGGGGCACGATCGACCAGCGCCGCTTGCTCGGCGGGCGCGGTGCCCGATTCGGCGAGCGCCGCTTCGAGCCACGCCGGCGCAATGCCCGCGGGCGCCACCGGCTCACCGGCCGCGATCGGCGCTGGCGCATGGGGGCCGCCATCGAACAGCGGGGCCAGCGCCGCGTCATCCTGCGCCAGGCCGAGCATCGCCGCGCGGCCGCTCACCGGCACCTCGCCCGCGCGGCGGATCGCGGCATAGACCAGCTCGCGCACCGCGCGCCGGTCCTTGGATCCGGCGTAACGGCGGCTGGCGAAATAGCGCGCGATCAGCGTATCCGCCGCCGCCCCACCCTCGCGCGCGGCGGCGATGATCGCGTCGAGCAGCTCGATCGCCGCCTGGGCACGGGCCTGGGGCGTCACCTCAGCGCGTCGGGTAGTTGGGCGCCTCGCGCGTGATCGTCACATCATGCACATGGCTTTCCTTGAGACCGGCGTTGGTGATCCGCACGAAGCGCGCGCGCTGCTGCAATTCGGGCACGGTGCGCGCGCCGGTATAGCCCATCGCCGCGCGCAGGCCGCCGACGAGCTGGTGGATCACATCCTTGGCCGGCCCCTTGAACGGCACCTGCCCCTCGATCCCCTCGGGCACCAGCTTCAGCTGATCCTTGATGTCCTGCTGGAAATAACGATCGGCCGAACCCTTGGCCATCGCCCCCACCGATCCCATGCCGCGATAGCTCTTATAGGCGCGGCCCTGGTACAGAAACGTCTCGCCCGGCGCCTCGGCGGTGCCAGCGAGCAGCGATCCGATCATCACGCACGAAGCCCCCGCCGCGATCGCCTTGGCGATGTCGCCGGAGGTGCGCAGGCCGCCATCGGCGATCACCGGCACGCCCGATCTGGCGGCTTCCTCGGCGCAGTCCATCACCGCCGTCAGCTGCGGCACGCCGACGCCCGCCACCACGCGGGTGGTGCAGATCGAGCCCGGGCCGATGCCGACCTTCACCGCGTCCGCGCCCGCGTCGATCAGTGCGCGCGTCGCCTCGGCGGTGGCGACATTGCCGGCGATCACCTGCACAGCGTTGCTCAGCTTCTTCACCCGCTCCACCGCGCGTGAAACGTCGCGGTTATGGCCGTGGGCGGTGTCGATCACCAGCACGTCGAGCTCGGCCTCGACCAGCGCCTGGCTGCGCGCCCAGCCCGCCTCGCCCACCGTGGAGGCGGCCGCCACCCGCAAGCGCCCGGCGGCGTCCTTGGTGGCGGAAGGGTAAGTCACCGCCTTCTCGATGTCCTTCACCGTGATCAGGCCGATGCAGCGATAGGCGTCGTCGACCACCAGCAGCTTTTCGATCCGCCGCGCATGGAGCAGCCGCCGCGCTTCCTCCTGACTTACCCCGGGGCGCACGGTCGCGAGATTGTCGCGCGTCATCAGCTCGCTCACCGGCTGGCGCGGGTTCTCGGCGAAGCGCACGTCGCGGTGGGTGAGGATGCCCTGCAGCGTCCCGTCCTCGGTGGTGACCGGGATGCCGCTGATCCGGTGGCGCGCCATCAGCTCCTGCGCCTCGGCAAGCGTCGCGCTCGGGCGAATGGTGATGGGGTTGACCACCATCCCGCTTTCATAGCGCTTCACCGCGCGCACGGCGGCGACCTGTTCCTCCACCGTCAGATTGCGGTGGAGCACGCCGATGCCGCCCAGTTGCGCCATCACGATCGCCATGTCGGCCTCGGTCACCGTGTCCATCGCGGCGGAGAGCATCGGCGTGTTGAGCGTGATCTCGCGCGTCACCCGGCTCTTGGGATCGGCCATCGAGGGGACGATCTCGGACTCGGCCGGCACCAGCAGGACATCGTCGAAAGTAAGGCCGAGGCGGATGTCCATGGGGTGCGCGCTTCCTATGCTGGCGGGAATCGTGCGCGCCCGCATAACCGCGCCCGGCCTTAAGCGCCAGCGGTTCGTCGCTTATCCATGGGGGCAAAGCCGCGCGCGGTGCGTTTGCCTGGGCGCGGCGATGGTGCCGCGCGGAGGATATTATGAGTATTTTCAGCATGATCCGCGACGCGATCTGGCGCAAGCAGACGGCCGCGCCCCAGCCGGCGCCGGCCAGTGCGCAAAGCGCGCCGCGCCCGCAGGCGCAGCAGCCGCATCCCCAGGCGCCCGCGCCCCAGCCGGCCGCGCAGGCCCAGCCGATCGACATCGAGGCGCATCTCGAGGAGCTGGCGCGGCAGGGCGGCCAGCAGCTCGACTGGCGCCATTCGATCGTCGATCTGATGAAGCTGGTCGGGATCGACCCCAGCCTCCACAATCGCGAGGATCTGGCGCGCGAGCTTGGCTATGGCGGCGCGCTGGGCGGCAGCGCCGAGATGAACATCTGGCTCCACAAGGCGGTGATGCGCGAGCTGGAGAAGAGCGGCGGCAAGGTGCCCGCCGCGCTGCTGGATTGATCCCGCGCTAACGCGGAGCGTGGCCCCGGGCGGCACGGCCCGGAGCCACGCTCGCCCGCCTCAATTCTTGCCGCCGAACAGCCCGCCCGCGAGCCCGGCGATGTCGTTCAGCGGATTGCCGTCACCGTCGCGGTCGAGCATCCCCATCACGCCACCGCCTTGATCCTGCATCATCTGCGCGAACCGGCCGAGCGAGCCCTCGCCGCCGATATGGCCGACGATCTGCTGCAGCACATCGGGCGCGAGCCCGGTCTGCGCGGCGGCCGCCTGCACCGTGTCGCCCGGCTGCGGATGCGCGACGCCGAGCGCCTGCACCGCCTGCTCCACCTGTTCCTTGCTGAGGCCGAGCTTGGTGCCGAGATTGGCGAGATCGAAATCGGGGCCGAGTTGAGCCAGCAGACCGTCGAACATTCCCATGGTACGCCTCCGCATGAAGAGGCGCCTACCCTATCAGAGCATGGGCAGCGGCGCGAGGTCCGGCGGCACGAACGCGCGGCGCGCGGGCACGGAGAAAAGGCGCTCCGCCGAGTAAAAATCGAGCGGCCAGCGGCGGCCGCCGATCGGGCTCAGCAGCAGCGCGTTCACCGCCTCGGCCAGCCCCTCCCCCGCCGGGCGATCGCGGAGGAACAGCCGCACCCCGTGGACGAACACGCGCGTGATCGTGTCATGATAGCCCTGGCGATCGTCATTCACGCCGCCCACCGCCGCGTTGTAGCCGCTGATGATCGTGGCGATGCGGGCGTCGACATCGATCTCCGGCCGGTCGCGCAGCAGATAGAGGCACGCGCCAAGATGCGCCTCGTGAGTCCATTCGGGCTTGGGCAGGCTGCGATCGAGCAAGCCTTCGCCGATCCGTGTCACAGCGGCATCGTCGGCGAACAGGCGGGGGGCGGGATCGGTCATCGTCGGGCTTCCTTGGCGGAGGCCCGACGATCGCGTCAATCGGGCCGGATCAGGCGTTCTCGGCTTGGGCGACGCAGGGCGCGCATTGGCGCACGCCCTCATCGACATGATCCGCGAATTGGGCGAAATTCTCGTTGAACAAATCGACGAGCTTCGCCGCGGTCGCGTCATACTCGGCCTTGTCGGCCCAGGTTTGGCGCGGATCGAGGATCGCTGAGTCCACCCCCGGCACCGCGACCGGCACCTTGAAGCCGAAATTCGGATCGGTGCGGAACTGGGCGTCGTTCAGGCTGCCGTCGAGCGCCGCGTTCAAGAGCGCGCGCGTCGCCTTGATCGGCATCCGGTGGCCGACGCCGTACTTGCCGCCGGTCCAGCCGGTGTTGACCAGCCAGCAATCGACCTGGCCCTTGGCGATCCGCTCCTTCAGCAGATTGCCATAGACGCTGGGGTGGCGCGGCATGAACGGCGCGCCGAAGCAGGTCGAGAAGGTCGCCTCCGGCTCGGTGACGCCGATCTCGGTGCCCGCGACCTTCGCGGTATAGCCCGACAGGAAATGGTACATCGCCTGTTCGGGCGTGAGCTTGGCGATCGGCGGCAGCACGCCGAACGCATCGGCGGTGAGCATCACGATGTTCTGCGGCACCGGCCCCATATTGTTGGCCGAGGCATTGGGGATGAAGTCGATCGGGTACGCCCCGCGCGTATTCTCGGCGAGGCGGTTGTCGTCCAGATCGAGCGCGCGGGTCGTGTCGTCGATCACGACATTTTCCAGGATCGTCCCGAAGCGCTTGGTGGTCGCGTAAATCTCGGGCTCGGCCTCCGCCGACAAGCGGATCATCTTGGCGTAGCAGCCGCCCTCGAAATTGAACACGGCGGTGTCCGACCAGCCATGTTCGTCATCGCCGATCAGCGTCCGGCTGGCGTCGGCCGAGAGCGTGGTCTTGCCGGTGCCCGACAGGCCGAAGAACACCGCCGTATCGCCCTTGGGGCCGATATTGGCCGAGCAGTGCATCGGCATGATGCCCTTTTCAGGCAGCAGATAGTTGAGCAAGCCGAACACCGACTTCTTCATCTCGCCGGCGTACTTCGTGCCGCCGATCAGGATCAGCTTGTCGGTGA
Source organism: Proteobacteria bacterium SG_bin6 (assembly GCA_002083435.1). Classification (GTDB taxonomy): domain Bacteria; phylum Pseudomonadota; class Alphaproteobacteria; order Sphingomonadales; family Sphingomonadaceae; genus Sphingomonas. The sequence goes on from LWDJ01000005.1 coordinate 4,949, forward strand.
TGCTCACCGCGATCACGGTTTCGCCGCGGCAGCCGTGGCGCGAGGGGTCGGCGCGGAAGCTCGGCAGGTCGATGATGGTGAAATCGGGGGCGAAGTTCCGCAGTTCCTCGGCCGCCGGGCGCACCAGCAGCGTGCGGATGAACAGATTGTGCCAGGCAAGCTCGTTGATCACGCGCACCTTCACCCGGTGCTCGGGCTGCGAGCCGCCGTACAGATCCTGTACGAACAGCGTTTCCCTGTCGCCCAGCGCGGCAAGGAAATCGGCCTTCAGCGCGGCGAAATGCGCGGGCTCCATCGGCTTGTTCGATTTGCCCCACCAGATCGTGTCGGCGGTTTCGGCATCGCGGACCATGAACTTGTCCTGCGCGCTGCGCCCGGTGTGTGGCCCTGTTTCCACCACCAGCGGGCCGTCCGCCGCCAGTCGCCCCTCGCCGCGGATCAGCGCCTGTTCGACGAGCGCGGTGGTCAGCAGGTTCCAGTGCAACCGCGCGGTCGTGGCAAAACCCTGCGCATCGAGACCCATCAGCGGGATACGCTCGCTCACATCTTCTCTCCCAAAACCCCCGCCTGCCCGGCGGTGCATACGTATGCTCGACTCGGCGCATATCGTCACGCCCCCGCCCGGTCAAATCGCGATGGATAGCGCAAAGGTTGAGCCCGGCGCCGCTTTCGCCTAGCGATGTGGCTGGCGGCAACAAGCGAACAAGGAACCCCGGCGCCGATGACAGCTTCGATCGCCCTGGTCGATGATGATCGCAACATCCTCACCTCCGTGTCGATCGCGCTACAGGCGGAAGGATTTTTGACACGGGTCTATTCGGACGGCGAAACCGCGTTGAAGGCGCTGGTCGACAACCCGCCCGATCTGGCGATCTTCGACATCAAGATGCCGAAGATGGACGGGCTCGAACTGCTGCGCCGCCTGCGCGAGAAATCGGCGCTGCCGGTGATCTTCCTGACGAGCAAGGACGATGAGCTGGACGAGGCATTGGGCCTGGCGATGGGCGCGGACGATTATATCGCCAAGCCCTTCTCGCAGCGGCTGCTGATCGCCCGCATCCGCGCGATCCTGCGGCGCACCGAGCTCGCCGCGCCACCGCCGCCCGGAGAGGCGCCCGAGCCCACCCCCGAAATCCTGGAGCGCGGGCGGCTGGCGATGGACCCCGCCCGCCACAAGGTAACCTGGGGCGGCGAGACGGTGACGCTCACCGTCACCGAATTCCTGATCCTGGAGGCGCTCGCCCAGCGGCCGGGCATCGTCAAGAACCGCAACCAGTTGATGGACGCGGCTTATCAGGACGATATCTACGTCGACGACCGCACGATCGACAGCCATATCAAGCGCGTGCGCCGCAAGTTCCGCCAGGTCGACCCCGAGTTCGACGCGATCGAGACCCTGTACGGTGCCGGCTACCGCTTCTCGGAGGATTGAGGCCGAGCCCGGACTGAACTGGTCTGGCCGGGTCTCGCTCACCTCGCGCATCCTCGCCGTCAACATCTTCGCGCTCGCGCTGCTGGCGGGAGGCTTCTTCTATCTCGACAGCTATCGCAGCCGGATCGTCGACAGCCGGGTGGCGCAGGCGACGCGGGAGGCACGGCTGATCGCCGCCGCGCTCGCCGCCGCACCGCCCCCCGCGCGGCCGGCGCTGGCGCGCGATCTGGCGGCGGACACCGGCACAAGGCTCCGCCTGTTCGAGGGCACGCGCGAAACACTCGACACACGCGCGATGGGGCTGGGCAATTTCGCGCTGATCGATCCGCGCAAGGAAGGCGCCGGCCAAGTGGCGGGGCGGTTCCTCGACGCGATGATCGATACGGTGGTCGGCGCCGAACGCCCGCCGCTCTACCGCGAGCGCCGGCCCGGCCAGCCCTGGCCCGATGTGGCGACCGCCGCGCAAGGGCAGGCCAGCGCCAGCGTGTGGCGCGCGCCCGATCGTACCCCGGTGATCACCGCCGCCGCGCGGGTCGGCCCCGGGCTGGTGGTGATGAGCGCGGTCAACGCCCGCGACATCACCCAGACGGTGCGGCTGGAGCGTTTCCGCCTGTCGCTGGTGCTGGCGGCGACGACGATCGTCTCGGTCTATCTTTCGCTGTTCCTCGCGCGCACCATCGTCGGCCCGCTGCGGCGGCTGGCGCGCGCGGCGATCCGGGTGCGGCGCGGCCGCGCGCGCGAAGTGGTGGTGCCGCGCCTGCCCTATCGCCGCGACGAGATCGGCAGCCTGGCGCGCGCGCTCTCCGACATGAGCCAGGCCTTGCGCGCGCGCATCGACGCGACCGAGGCGTTCGCCGCCGATGTGACGCATGAGCTGAAGAACCCCCTCGCCTCGCTGCGTTCGGCGATCGAGGGGCTGGGGCGGATCGCCGATCCGGCCTTGCGCGACCAGCTGCTCGCGGTGATGCGCGACGATGTGCTGCGGCTCGACCGGCTGATCACCGATATTTCGGAGGCCTCCCGGCTCGACGCGCAGCTGAGCCGCGCCAAGTTCGAGCAGGTCGATTTGCGCGCCTTGCTCGGCGCGATGATCCAGGGGCGCGACGCGCGGGGCATCGAGCGCGACATCCGCCTGCGCTTCGATCCGGGGCGCGGCCCGGCGACGGTGCTCGGCGAGCCGATCCGGCTGGAACGGGTGTTCGACAATCTGATCGACAACGCCGTTTCCTTCTCCCCCGATGGCGGCCTGGTGGTGCTCGCGATCACGGTGGAGGAAGGCGAGATCGTCGTCCGCGTCGAGGATGAAGGGCCGGGCGTGCCCGAGGAAGCGCGCGAGGCAATCTTCAGGCGTTTCCATTCGGTTCGCCCTGGTGGCGAAGCTTTTGGCAAGCATTCGGGGCTAGGCCTCGCCATTGCCCGGACCATCATCGATGGGCATCAAGGAAGCATCACGGTCGAATCGCGCGACGATCGGCTGAGCGGCGCACGTTTCGTGGTCTCGCTGCCGCTCGCCAGCTAAAGGGGGATGCCATGACGGTGCTGTCGTCGGAGACGCTTCATGCCTCGTGCGTCGCGATCGGCGATGTCGCGGTGCTGATCCAGGGCCATTCGGGCGCGGGCAAATCCGATCTCGCGCTGCGCCTCGTCGATCGTGGCGCGAAGCTGGTGAGCGACGATTACACGCTGCTGCTGCGCGACGGCACGCGCCTGCTCGCCAGCCCGCCGGCGACGATCGCCGGACGGATCGAAGTGCGCGGGATCGGCATTGTCCCCATGCCGCATGTCGAGCGGGTGCCGGTCGCGCTGCTCGTGGAGTTGAGCGACGATGTCGAGCGGATGCCCCCGCTCACCGCGCAACGCCGGCTGTGCGGCATCGACGTGCCGGTGATCGCGGTGGAAGGCCATTATGCCTCGGCCCCGATCAAGGTCGAACTCGCACTGAAGCAGCCTCGCCGATGACCGACGCCGCCAACGCCAAGAGCATCCTGATCGTCACCGGCATGTCGGGCGCGGGCAAATCGACCGTGCTCAACACGCTGGAGGACATGGGCTGGGAGGTGATCGACAATTTCCCGCTGCGCCTGATCGACCGGCTGCTGGCGCGCGGCGCGGGCGGTGACGAGGGCGACCGGCCGCTCGCCATCGGCATCGGCGTGCAGACGCGTGACTTCGATCCCGAACGCATGGTGAAGCGCATCAACGCGCTGCGCGAGGACGAGGCGCGGCCGATCGGCACGCTGTTCCTCGATTGCGCCAATGGCGAGCTGGAGCGGCGCTATTCGCAGACGCGGCGGCGCCACCCGATGGCGGTCGATCGCCCGGCGGCCGATGGCATCATCCAGGAACGCACCCTGCTCGCGCCGCTGCGCAGCTGGTCGAACCGCCTGATCGACACGACCAGTCTTACCGCCAACGAGCTCGCCGCGCTGATCCGCGAGACTTTCGGCGCGCACGGCACGACCGGGCCGACGCTGTCGGTGATGTCGTTCGGCTTCGCGCGCGGCATCCCGCGCGAGGCCGATCTGGTGCTCGACATGCGTTTTTTGCGCAATCCGCACTGGGTGGCGGAGCTGCGCCCCGGCACCGGGCTCGACGCGGGAGTCGCCGATTATGTGAAGGGCGATCCCGCTTATGAAGCGGCGATGGCGGCGATCGACCAGCTGCTGCTCACCCTCCTCCCCCGCTACACGGCTGAAGGCAAAAGCTATGTGACGATCGCGTTCGGCTGCACCGGCGGGCGCCACCGCTCGGTCCATGTCGCCGAGCGCACGGCGAGCCTGTTGCGCGCGCGCGGATTTTCGCCCACGGTCAACCATCGCGATTTGGGCGCGGCGCCACAAGACGCGCTGGAAGGCGCACCCTCTGGCGCCCAGGCCCAGCCGCGACATGGAGCTTGACGGTAAAAGTGACCAATTTCAAATGATTGGGCTGGTTCTGGTAACGCATGGCCGGCTGGCCCAAGAGTTCGTGACGGCGATGGAGCATGTCGTCGGCCGCCAGGAGCGAGTCGCCGCAATCTCGATCGGCCCGGACGACGACATGGAGGGCCGCCGCGCGGATATCGCCGCCGCGATCGCCGCCGTCGATACCGGCGCTGGCGTGATCGTGCTCACCGATCTGTTCGGCGGCACCCCCAGCAATCTCGCCATCTCGTTGATGACCCCCGGCCGGATCGAGGTGATCGCGGGCATCAACCTGCCGATGCTGATCCGCCTCGCCGGCGCGCGCCAGGCGATGGACGTGGGCGAAGCGGTCGCCGCCGCGCGCGAGGCGGGGCGCAAATATATCTCGGTCGCCTCCGAAGTGCTGGGTGCGGCGGCGGCGTGAGCGAGGTCGTCCGCACGGTGCCGATCACCAATCGGCGCGGCCTGCACGCGCGCGCGAGCGCCAAGTTCGTGACTCTCGCGGCCACGCTGCCGGTCGAGGTGATGGTGGAGAAAGACGGCCAGGCGGTGACCGCGCGCTCGATCATGGGGCTGATGATGCTGGGTGCGGCGATCGGCGATTCGATCACCATCCGCGCGAGCGGCGATGGCGCCGCCGAAGCAGTGGGCGCGCTCGCGGCGCTGGTCGAGGCCAAGTTCGGCGAGGAATGAGGGCGCCCACGCTGCCCCCACCCGTTCGTGACGCGAGCTGATCCTTGCCCCGCCTGATCACCGCCTTTTCGAACCCGCTGGTCAAGCGCGTACGCTCCCTGCGCGACAAGCGGCACCGCCGCGCGGAGGGGCTATTCCTCGCCGAGGGGCTGCGCATCCTGACCGAGGCGCGCGAGGCCGGGCGGCTGCCGCGGTATCTGTTCTTCGCCGCTGACAGCGCGCGCCACCCGCTCGTCCAGGCGCTGATCGCCCGGGTGGAAGCGGCTGGCGGCGAGGCGATCGAGACCAGCGCGGACATTCTCGGCAAGCTATCGGGGAAGGACAATCCGCAGACCGTGCTCGGCGTGTTCGAGGAATTCGCCGTGCCGCTCGTCAGCCTGGATCGAAGCGCGGCGCGCCTCTGGCTGGTCGCCGAACGGCTCCGCGATCCCGGCAATCTCGGCACGATCCTGCGCACTGGCGACGCGGTGGGCGCGGGCGGGCTGATCCTGGTCGACGAGTGTGTCGATCCCTTCTCGGTGGAGGCGGTGCGGGCGAGCATGGGCGCGCTGTTCACGGTGCCGGTGGTGCAAACGAGCTGGAACGACTTCATCGCCTGGCTGCGCGCCGGTCCGGGCCAGCTCGTCGCGCTCAGCCTCGATGCCGCGCATGATTATCGCACCGCGCGCTATCAGGCACCCTGCTTCCTGCTGACCGGCAACGAGGCGCAAGGACTGCCCCCCGCTTACGCCGCCGCCTGCGATCTGCGCGTGAAAATCCCGATGCGGGGCAAGGCCGACAGCCTGAACGCTGCGGTGGCGACGGCGGTCATGGCGTACGAAGTGCTGGCGCAACTGGGCTAGGGCGGTTTCCGGTCCGATGGCTTCGGATCACCGATCTGGATGGTCGGTCCGCCAAGACTAGCGAGACCGCGGGTGAGGCCGCCTGCCCCGTGATCGCTTTAACGCCCCGCCAGAAACGTGGACCAGGGCGACCCGCCAGCGGCCCGGCCGCCCCGTACCGCCGCGCCTACTCCACCACCGGCAGCCAAACCGCGCTCGCCTGCGCGCCGCCGCGCATCAGCGTGATGGTCGCGGGTTTATAGTCGCTGGATTTGGCGAGGAAGATGTTGGGCACATAGGTTTGCGGGTTGCGATCATAGAGCGGGAACAGGCTCGATTGCACCTGCACCATGATCCGGTGCCCCGGCTGGAACACGTGGTTCACCGCCGGCAGGCGGAACTTGTAGCGCTGCACCTGCCCTGCGGGGATCGGCTTGGGATCGGCGAAGCTGTCGCGGTAGCGGCCGCGGAAAATGTCGAGGCTCACCGCGAGCTGATAGCCGCCCATCTTGCCGCCGCCCGGCGCCTCGTCGGGATAGACGTCGATCAGCTTCACGACGAAATCGCCATCGGTGCCGGTCGTCTTCGCGAAAATCTCCGCCCAGGGCACGCCCGAGACGGTGACCGCCTTGGTGAGCACCGGCGTCTGATAGGTCATCACATCGGGGCGGCCATCGACGTGGCGCTGGTCGCTCACCAGCCAGTCACCCCAGCGGCCGTCATCGAAATTCACCGGCCGTGACAGGTGCGGCACCGGCTTGGCGGGATCGCTCAGATAGCTGTCGCCGCCGCCCGCGCCCTTGGCGAAGCCGAGGCCGCCGGCCTCGCTCAGATAGATGGGCGTCAGCGGCTTGGCGCAGCCAGCTTCGCACGCGGCGGGCCAGCTCGCGAAGCGCTGCCAGCGATCCTCGGCGGTGTTGTAGATGGTCGCCGCCGGCGGGGTGTAGGCCGGGCCGTCCTTCAGATATTGATCGAACAGCGGCAGCACCATGTCGTCGCGGAACTGGGCGGCGGTATCGGTGCGCCATTTGAGCGGTCCCAGCTCGCGCCCCTCGCGGTTGACCTGGCTGTGGCGCCATGGCCCCATCACCAGCCAGTTATTGCCGGTCTTGCCCGCGGCGCGCAGAGCCTCCCAGGCGTGGATCGCGCCGTACATATCCTCCTGATCCCACAGCCCCTGCTCCCAGAGCGTCGGCACGTTGCTGGGATTGGCGGCAAGCATCTTGTCGAGCGCCTGGCCTTGCCAGAAGGCGTCATAAGCCGGGTGCTGCACCATCCGCTGCCATGCCGGCAGCTGATCGAACCCCGAGCGCTTGGCCCATTCCGCGGCGCCGCCGATCCGGCGGAACTCCTCATAATTGTCGTAGATGCCGGTCGCGGGATCGTCGCCCTTGCCCTTGTAGCCGGTCTGCGAGGCGATCCAGCCGATATTGGCCAGGCGGAAGGCGCCGTAATGGAACCAGTCATCGCCCATCCAGCCATCGATCATCGGGCTTTCGGGCGCGGCGACCTTCAGCGCCGGGTGCGGCTTCAGCAGCGCCATCACCACGGTGAAGCCTTCGTAGGACGAGCCGATCATCCCCACCCGCCCATTCGATTCGGGCAGGTTGGCCTTGTTCACCAGCCAGTCGATCGTGTCCCAAGCATCGGTGGTGTGATCGGTGGTCGTGGGGTTGAGCGGCCCGACCGGCGGGCGGGTGACGACATAGTCGCCTTCCGACTTATACTTGCCGCGCACGTCCTGATAGACGCGGATATAGCCGCCCTTCACGAAGCCTTCGTCAGCGAGCGGCAGCATCGACAGCATGTTGGGGCTGTCCATCCGGTTCGCCCGCGCGCTCGCGTTATAGGGTGTGCGGGTAAGGACAATCGGCGCGTTTTGCGCCCCCTTGGGAATGACGATGACGGTGTAGAGCTTCACCCCGTCGCGCATCGGGATCATCACTTCGCGCTTCACATAATCGTTCGCGGTCTGCGGTGGCTGGAACTTGGCCGGCACGTCGCCACTGGGCGCCGCCTGCTGGGCCAGGGCCGGGGTGAGCGCGAGCACGGCTGCGCCGAGCAGGATGATTTTCTTCACGTGGCATTCTCCCTCGCCTAAGTCTTGGCGCGAGGCGCGGCTCCCGCGCAAGGGGTTGGAGGCGAAATGAGCGAAACGCATAGCGGCGGCTGCCTGTGCGGCGCGGTCCGCATCACGGTCGAGGGTCCGCTGGGGCCGGTGTCGGCGTGCCACTGCGCGCAATGCCGGCGTCAGTCGGGCCATTATTGGGCAGCGACCGAGGTGCCACGCGCGGCGGTGCGGATCGAGGGCGAAGCGGCGCTCCGCTGGTATCAGGCCTCGCCGCGCGCCCGGCGCGACTTTTGCGGCACCTGCGGATCGTTCCTGTTGTGGCAGCTGATCGAGAACGACATGATCGACGTCGCGATGGGGGCGCTGGACGCGCCGAGCGGCACCGCCCTCGCCCAGCACATCTTCGTAGCCGAGAAGGGCGATTATTACACCATCGCCGACGGCCTGCCGCAGCGAGCGGACTAACCCCCGGATGCGCGTCCCCAGCACGGGCCGGGGCCAAGACGCGACGGCTGTTGCTTGGTTCGAGCGCCATGGCAGCCGCGCCCATGCTGGGCCCCCGGCCTTCGCCGGGGACCAGTTTTGGGGATGGAAGAAACCCGCCCTACCCCCTTTGACAGCATCCAACACCGCCCCTATATCGCGCGCTCTGCCACATCTTCCGGGACAGGACGCGCCGTCGCGCAGCGTGTTCGCAGCATGGGAAGAGTGGTGACCGGACGCTGAAGCTGCGAGCCCCATCGGGCATCGCGGCTTTTTGCGTCTCTAGGCGTGCCTGGCCCGGCGGCAACCGGGACGCTTATTTTCGGCTGACGAGGCGATACCGACCCCATGGCAACCAAGGCAATCGACAGCGGCATCAACAAGCGCCGCATTCGCAAGGTTTTCGGCAACATCCACGAAGTTGTGCAGATGCCGAACCTGATCGAGGTGCAGCGCGAAAGCTACGAGCAGTTCCTGCGCTCCGATCCGTCGATCGGCTATGTGTCGGGCCTGGAGAAGACGCTGCGCAGCGTGTTCCCGATCCGCGATTTCGCCGGCACCGCCGAGCTCGATTTCGTGCATTACGAACTCGAATCGCCCAAGTTCGACGTGGACGAGTGCCGCCAGCGCGGCATCACCTTCGCCGCGCCGATGCGCGTCACGCTGCGCCTGATCGTGTTCGAGGTGGACGCCGATACCGAAGCCCGCTCGGTGCTCGATATCAAAGAGCAGGACGTGTACATGGGCGACATGCCGCTCATGACCGCGAACGGCACCTTCATCATCAACGGCACCGAACGCGTCATCGTGTCGCAGATGCACCGCTCGCCGGGCGTGCTGTTCGACCATGACCGCGGCAAGACCCATGCCTCGGGCAAGTATCTCTTCGCCGCGCGCGTGATCCCCTATCGCGGCTCGTGGCTCGATTTCGAGTTCGACGCGAAGGACATCGTCAACGTCCGGATCGACCGCAAGCGCAAGCTGCCGGTCACGACGTTGCTCTACGCGCTCGGCCTGAACGGCGAGCAGATCCTCAACCATTTCTACAACCGCGTCACCTTCATCCGCGGCGAGGGCGGCTGGCAGATCCCGTTCCAGGCGGAGAATTGGCGCGGCCAGAAGCCGCAGTTCGACATCATCGACGCCAAGAGCGGCGAAGTGGTGTTCGCCGCCGGCCAGAAGATCAGCCCCCGCGCCGCGAACAAGGCGGCGAAGGACGGGCTCGAGACGCTGCTGATCCCGACCGAGGAAATCTATGGCCGCTATTCGGCCTATGACCTGATCAACGAGCAGACCGGCGAAATCTATATCGAGGCCGGCGACGAACTGTCGCAGGACAATCTCGAAAAGCTCGACCGCGCGGGCATCGACCGGATCGAATTGCTCGACATCGATCATGTCGCGACGGGTCCGTGGATCCGCAACACGCTGAAGGCCGACAAGGCCGAGGAGCGCGAGCAGGCGCTCGCCGACATCTACCGCGTGATGCGCCCCGGCGAGCCGCCGACGCTGGAAACCGCCGAGGCGCTGTTCGCCGGGCTGTTCTTCGATCCCGATCGCTATGATCTGTCGGCGGTCGGCCGCGTGAAGCTCAACATGCGGCTCGATCTCGACGCCGCCGACACCGTCACCACGCTGCGCACCGAGGACATTCTCGCGGTCGTCAAGACGCTGGTCGACCTGAAGGACGGCAAGGGCGAGATCGACGATATCGACAATCTCGGCAACCGCCGCGTGCGTTCGGTCGGCGAGCTGCTCGAGAACCAGTATCGCGTCGGCCTGCTGCGCATGGAGCGCGCGGGAAAGGAGCGCATGTCGTCGGTCGATGTGTCGACGGTGATGCCGAACGACCTGATCAACGCCAAGCCCGCGGTCGCGGCGGTGCGTGAATTCTTCGGCTCGTCGCAGCTGTCGCAGTTCATGGACCAGACCAACCCGCTGTCCGAAGTGACGCACAAGCGCCGTGTCTCGGCGCTCGGGCCGGGCGGCCTCACCCGTGAGCGCGCGGGCTTCGAGGTGCGCGACGTCCACCCGACGCATTATGGCCGCATCTGCCCGATCGAGACGCCCGAAGGGCCGAACATCGGCCTGATCAACTCGCTCGCCAGCTTCAGCCGGGTGAACAAGTATGGCTTCATCGAAACCCCCTATCGCCGCGTCGTCGATGGGCGGGTGACCGACGAGGTCGTCTATCTCTCGGCGATGGAAGAAGCCAAGCACACCATCGCCCAGGCGAACGCCGAACTCGATGCCGAGGGCCGCTTCGCCGAGGATCTGGTTTCGGCGCGGCAGGCCGGCGAGTTCCTGATGGCGATCCCCGACACCATCACGCTGATGGACGTGAGCCCCAAGCAGCTCGTGTCGGTCGCGGCCTCGCTCATTCCCTTCCTGGAGAATGACGACGCCAACCGTGCGCTGATGGGTTCGAACATGCAGCGCCAGGCGGTGCCGCTGGTGCGCGCCGAGGCGCCGTTCGTCGGCACGGGCATGGAATCGACCGTGGCGCGCGATTCGGGCGCGGCGATCGCCGCCAAGCGTTCGGGCATCGTCGATCAGGTGGACGCCACCCGCATCGTCGTCCGCGCGACCGGCGAGGTCGAGGCGGGCAAGTCGGGCGTGGACATCTACACGCTGATGAAGTTCCAGCGTTCGAACCAAAATACCTGCGTCAACCAGCGCCCGCTGGTGAAGGTGGGTGACGTGGTGCGCGAAGGCGACATCATCGCCGATGGCCCCTCGACCGAGTTCGGCGAGCTGGCGCTGGGCCGCAACAGCCTGGTCGCGTTCATGCCGTGGAACGGCTATAACTATGAGGACTCGATCCTCATTTCCGAACGCATCGTGAAGGACGACGTCTTCACTTCGATCCACATCGAGGAATTCGAAGTGATGGCCCGCGATACCAAGCTGGGGCCGGAAGACATTACCCGCGACATCCCGAACGTTGGCGAGGAGGCGCTGCGCAACCTCGACGAGGCGGGCATCGTCTATATCGGCGCCGAGGTGGAGCCGGGCGACATTCTGGTCGGCAAGATCACGCCCAAGGGCGAAAGCCCGATGACTCCGGAAGAAAAGCTGCTCCGCGCGATCTTCGGCGAAAAGGCGAGCGATGTGCGCGACACCTCGCTGCGGCTGCCGCCGGGCGTCGCCGGCACGGTGGTCGAGGTCCGAGTGTTCAACCGCCAGGGCATCGACAAGGACGAGCGCGCGCTCGCGATCGAACGCGAGGAAATCGAACGCCTCCGCAAGGACGCCGATGACGAACGCTCGATCCTCAACCGCGCCACCTGGTCGCGGCTGAAGGAAATGCTGCTCGGCCAGACGGCGACCGCCGCGCCCAAGGGCATCAAGAAGGGCTCGGCGATCGACGAGAACCTGCTCGACAGCGTCGACCGCCACGAATGGTGGAAGTTCGCGGTCGCCGACGACAAGGTCCAGTCCGACCTGGAAGCGGTGAAGGCGCAGTATGACGAAGCCGCCAAGCTGATCACCGACAAGTTCCACGATCGGCGCGAGAAGCTTGAGCGGGGCGACGAGCTGCCGCCGGGCGTGCTCAAGATGGTCAAGGTGTTCGTCGCGGTGAAGCGCAAGCTGCAGCCGGGTGACAAGATGGCCGGCCGCCACGGCAACAAGGGCGTCATCAGCCGCATCCTGCCGGTCGAGGACATGCCGTTCCTGGAGGACGGCACCCCGGTCGATCTGGTGCTCAATCCGCTGGGCGTGCCGAGCCGCATGAATGTCGGCCAGATCTTCGAGACGCATCTCGGCTGGGCGGCGCGTGGGCTCGGCCAGCAGATCCAGCACGCGCTGGAGGATTGGCGCGAAGCCAATCCGAATGCGCGGGGTGGCGAGATGCCGGCGGCGGTCAAGGACCGGCTGCTTTCGGTTTATGGCGAAAACTACACCGCCGAGATCGAGGCGCGCAGCCCCGATCAGATCGTCGAACTGGCGCAGAATCTGGGCCGCGGCGTGCCGATGGCGACCCCGGTGTTCGACGGCGCCCGCGAAGCGGACGTTTCGCGGATGCTGGAGCTGGCCGGGCTCGACAGCTCGGGCCAGTCGGACCTGTATGACGGGCGCACCGGCGAGAAGTTCGATCGCAAGGTGACGGTGGGCATCATCTACATGCTCAAGCTGCACCACCTGGTGGACGACAAGATCCACGCGCGTTCGATTGGGCCGTACAGCCTCGTCACCCAGCAGCCGCTGGGCGGCAAGGCGCAGTTCGGCGGCCAGCGCTTCGGCGAAATGGAAGTGTGGGCGCTCCAGGCCTATGGCGCGGCGTACACCCTCCAGGAAATGCTGACGGTGAAGTCCGACGACGTGGTCGGCCGCACCAAGGTCTATGAAGCGATCGTCAAGGGCGACGATACTTTCGAGGCCGGCATTCCGGAGAGCTTCAACGTGCTCGTCAAGGAAATGCGCTCGCTGGGCCTGAACGTGGAGCTGAAGGCCGACGAGCTGGGCTTCGACAGCGACGGCGTGCAGATCGCGGCGGAGTAACTTTCTTCCTCCCTCTCCCCTTCAGGGGAGAGGGTCGGGGAGAGGGGACGGTGTGGCAGCCTGGCGCGCGGCATCCCCCTCTCCCAACCCTCTCCCCTGAAGGGGAGAGGGCCTAGCGGAGCCAAGACATGAACGAACTGACCAATTTCGCGAACCCGATGGCGAAGCCCGAAACCTTCGACCAGATCCAGATCGGCATCGCCTCGCCCGACCGCATCCGCAGCTGGTCGTTCGGCGAGATCAAGAAGCCCGAGACGATCAACTATCGCACCTTCAAGCCCGAGCGTGACGGCTTGTTCTGCGCGCGCATCTTCGGTCCGATCAAGGACTATGAGTGCTTGTGCGGCAAGTATAAGCGCATGAAGTATAAAGGCATCGTCTGCGAAAAATGCGGCGTCGAGGTCACCGTGTCGAAGGTGCGCCGCGAGCGGATGGGCCATATCGAGCTCGCAGCACCCGTCGCGCATATCTGGTTCCTCAAGTCGCTCCCCAGCCGCATCGGCCTGCTGCTCGACATGCAGCTCAAGCAGCTCGAGCGCGTGCTGTACTTCGAGAATTACATCGTCATCGAGCCGGGCCTGACCCCGCTGGACAAGTATCAGCTGCTCACCGAGGACGAGCTGCTCGATGCGCAGGACCAATATGGCGAGGACGCCTTCTCCGCCGGCATTGGCGCGGAAGCCGTGCGCATCATGCTCGAAAGCCTCGATCTCGAGGGCGAAAAGCGCGCGCTGCTCGAAGAGCTCGCTACCACCAAGTCGGAACTGAAGCCCAAGAAGATCATCAAGCGGCTGAAGGTCGTCGAGAGCTTCCTGGAATCGGGCAACCGGCCCGAGTGGATGATTCTGGAAGTCGTGCCGGTGATCCCGCCCGAGCTGCGCCCGCTGGTGCCGCTCGACGGTGGCCGCTTCGCGACCTCGGACCTCAACGACCTGTACCGCCGTGTCATCAACCGCAACAACCGCCTGAAGCGGCTGATGGAGCTGCGCGCGCCGGACATCATCGTGCGCAACGAAAAGCGCATGTTGCAAGAAGCGGTCGACGCGCTGTTCGATAACGGCCGCCGCGGCCGCACCATCACTGGCGCCAACAAGCGTCCGCTCAAGAGCCTGTCCGACATGCTGAAGGGCAAGCAGGGCCGCTTCCGTCAGAATCTGCTCGGCAAGCGCGTCGACTATTCGGGCCGTTCGGTCATCGTGACCGGTCCGGAGCTCAAGCTGCACCAGTGCGGCCTGCCGAAGAAGATGGCGCTCGAGCTGTTCAAGCCGTTCATCTACGCCCGCCTTGATGCCAAGGGTCTCTCGATGACTCTCAAGCAGGCGAAGAAGTGGGTCGAGAAGGAGCGCAAGGAAGTCTGGGACATCCTCGACGAGGTGATCCGCGAGCACCCGGTGATGCTTAACCGCGCGCCGACGCTCCACCGCCTCGGCATCCAGGCGTTCGAGCCGGTGCTGATCGAAGGCAAGGCGATCCAGCTGCACCCGCTCGTCTGCTCGGCGTTCAACGCCGACTTCGACGGGGACCAGATGGCCGTCCACGTGCCGCTTTCGCTGGAAGCTCAGCTCGAAGCGCGCGTGCTGATGATGTCGACCAACAACATCCTGTCGCCCGCCAACGGCAAGCCGATCATCGTGCCCTCGCAGGACATGGTGCTGGGTCTCTATTACATCTCGATGATGAAGGAGGGTGAGCCCGGCGAAAACATGCTGCTGGCCGACATGGCCGAGGTGCATCACGCGCTCGATTCGGGCGCGGTGACGCTTCACACAAAAGTGGTCAGCCGCGTTCCACAGACCGACGAGAATGGCCAGACCTATCTGAAGCGGTACGAAACCACCCCGGGCCGCATGCTGCTCGGCGAGTGCCTGCCCAAGAGCCACAAGGTGCCGTTCGACATCGTCAACCGCCTGCTGACCAAGAAGGACGTGGGCGACGTGATCGACGAGGTCTATCGCCACACCGGCCAGAAGGAGACGGTGCTGTTCGCCGACGCGATCATGTCGCTCGGCTTCCGCCATGCGTTCAAGGCCGGCATCTCGTTCGGCAAGGACGACATGATCATCGCGCCGGACAAGGAAAAGCTGGTCGATGAAACCCGCGAGCTGGTGAAGGATTACGAGCAGCAATATCAGGACGGCCTGATCACCCAGCAGGAAAAGTATAACAAGGTGATCGACGCCTGGAGCCGCTGCGGTGACCAGGTCGCCAACTCGATGATGAACGAGATCAAGGCGGTGCGGCGCTATGAAGACGGCCCGATGCAGGGCCGCGAAAAGCCGATCAACTCGATCTACATGATGGCCCACTCGGGCGCGCGTGGCTCGCAGGCGCAGATCAAGCAGCTCGCAGGGATGCGCGGCCTGATGGCCAAGCCGTCGGGCGAGATCATCGAAACGCCGATCATCTCGAACTTCAAGGAAGGCCTGACCGTCCTTGAATATTTCAACTCGACCCACGGCGCCCGCAAGGGTCTGGCCGACACCGCGCTCAAGACGGCGAACTCGGGCTACCTTACCCGCCGCCTGGTCGACGTGTCGCAAGACTGTGTCGTCACCGAGATCGATTGCGGCACGTCGCGCGCTCTCGAAATGAAGGCGATCGTCCAGGGCGGGTCGACCATCGCCTCGCTCGGTGAGCGTATTCTGGGCCGCACCACGGCCGAGGATCTGGTCGACAGCAAGACCGGCGAGATCGCGATCGCCGCCGGCACGCTGCTCGACGAGCCGATGGTCGCGCGGATCGAGAAGATGGGCATCCAGGCGGTGAAAATCCGCTCGCCGTTGATCTGCGAGACCAAGGTCGGCGTCTGCGCGAAATGCTATGGGCGTGACCTCGCGCGCGGCACGCCGGTGAACATCGGCGAGGCGGTGGGCGTGATCGCCGCCCAGTCGATCGGCGAGCCGGGCACCCAGCTGACGATGCGGACCTTCCACATTGGCGGCGCGGCGCAGCTCAACGAACAGTCGAACCTGGAAGCGAATACGGATGGCACGATCGAATATCGTGACCTGCGCATCATTCGCGACCAGCGCGGCCGCCGCGTGGTGCTCAGCCGCTCGGGCGAACTCGCGATCATCGACATCGAAGGCCGCGAACGCGCGGTGCACCGTATCCCCTACGGCGCCTATGTCGCGTTCGATGACGGCGCGACCGTGAACAAGGGCGACCGCCTCGCCGAGTGGGACCCCTTCACCATGCCGGTGATCACCGAGAATCCCGGTGTCGTGAAGTATCAGGACCTGATCGACGGCAAGACGATGGCCGAGCAGGCCGACGAAGCGACCGGGATCACCCAGCGCGTGGTGATCGAGTATCGCGCCTCGTCCAAGTCGAAGGAGGATCTGCGTCCGCGCCTGACCCTGCTCGACGAAGCCTCGGGCGAGGCCGGCCGTTACATGCTCGCGCCGGGGGCCACGCTCTCGGTCGAGGATGGCGCGACGGTCGCGGCGGGTGACGTGCTCGCGCGTGTCAGCCGCGAAGCCGCCAAGACGCGCGACATCACCGGCGGTCTGCCGCGCGTCGCCGAGCTGTTCGAAGCGCGCAAGCCCAAGGAAAATGCGATCATCGCCAAGGTCAGCGGCCGGGTGGTGTTCGGCAAGGACTATAAGGCCAAGCGCAAGATCGGCATCCAGCCCGAGGATGGCGGCGAGGTGGTCGAGTATCTGATCCCCAAGTCGAAGGTGATCGACGTTCAGGAAGGCGACTACGTCAAGCGTGGCGATAACCTGATCGGCGGCTCGCCCGATCCGCATGACATTCTGGAAGTGCTCGGCATCGAGCCGCTGGCCGAATATCTCGTCAGCGAAATCCAGGAAGTTTATCGACTGCAGGGCGTGAAGATCAACGACAAGCACATCGAGGTGATCGTTCGCCAGATGCTGCAAAAGGTCGAGATCACCGACGGCGGCGACACCACGCTGCTCGCCGGCGAGCAGGTCGATCGCGAGGAGATGGACGAGATCAACGCCAAGCTCGAACCGAGCCAGACCCCGGCGCAGGGCAAGCCGGTGCTGCTCGGCATCACCAAGGCCTCGCTGCAGACGCGCTCGTTCATCTCGGCGGCGTCGTTCCAGGAGACCACCCGCGTGCTCACCGAGGCCGCGGTGCAGGGCAAGAAGGACACGCTGATCGGCCTAAAGGAGAACGTCATCGTCGGCCGCCTGATCCCGGCGGGCACCGGCGCGGGGATGAACCGCATCCGCGTGGCGGCCTCGTCGCGTGACGCCGCTCTCCGGGTCGCGCAGCGGCGGATGAACGAGGCCGCGATCATCGCCCCCAACTCGGCCGCCGAGGAGCACGCCGCTGAACTGGCGCGCGGCCCCCGCGACACGGCCGGCACCGGCGACGACGCGCTGGCGAAGGTCGCGCCCTCGGGCCACGGCACCGACGCCGACGCGGGCGATTATCTGAACGACTGAGCCACGCGTCGCTGACACGATAGGCGCCGTCCGGGAGCGATCCCGGGCGGCGTTTGTGTTTTCGTCATCATGCGCGCTGTGTGCAACGCTCCCTCCGCTTGCCGCATTGAACCGCACGACAACGCGACGGCGGAGGAACCCCAATGCAATCCCCTTATCTCAGCCTGTTGCATGAGCTGTTCCCGCGCCGCCTGCAGCAATGGCTGGGGCCGATCGCCGCGGCGGCGCTGCTCGGCATTGTGATCGCACTGGCGGTGGTATGGACGGGGCTGCTCGATCTCGCCGCCTCGGTGCCCCACCCCGCCGGTTGGTCGACCCTGCTGCACTACACTTTCAAGCGCTCGGCGGCGTTTCACGCCGGGGGACTAGAGCCGCCGCCCGACATCAACAGCGCGGCGCTGATCCAGAAGGGCGCGATCTATTATGACCGCGTCTGCTCGCACTGCCACAGCGTCCCGGGGCGCGGGCAGAACGTCGTCGCGCTCGCGATGCGGCCGCAACCGCAATATCTGCCGAGTGTCGCGCAGGATTTCACCGCGCCCGAGCTGTTCTGGATCATCAAGCACGGGATCAAATATTCCGCGATGCCCGCCTGGCCAGTGCAGGACCGTGATGACGAAGTGTGGGCGCTCGCAGCCTTCGTGAAGCAACTGCCGAAGATGCGCGGCGACGCATACCGCCGGCTGATCGGCGCGGACCTGCCCAATGCGATGCCACCCTTCGCGCCCGGCACGGTGAAGCCGGTGCCCTATCACCCCGGCATCCTTACCCCCGATGCCTCCGAACAGCGGATCGAGCGGCCGAGCTATGGCTTTGGCGATGACGAGGCGAGCGACGCGGTTGGCGGCAGCTGCGTCGCGTGCCATGGGCGCGATGGCGCCGGGCGGCCGGGCGGGGCCTTCCCCAATATCGCGCTGTTGACCGAGGAGCAGATCGCGACCGCGCTCAACCGTTACGCGAGCGGCACGCGGCCAAGCGGCTTCATGCAGACCGTGGCGCTCAACCTGACGCCGGATCAAATCGCTGGGCTGGCGCGCTATTATGCCAGCCAGCCCAAGCGCCAGGCGGACCAGCTGCACCCCGATGCCGCGCTGCTCCAGCTCGGCGAGCGAATCGCGACGCACGGCGATCCCGCCCGAAGGGTCGGCGCCTGCGCCAGCTGCCATGATTACATCCGGGCGGTGGCCAAGGCCTATCCCAAGATCGACGGACAGAACCGCTATTATCTGCGCGATCAGCTCAAGCTGTTTCGCACCGGCTTGCGCGGCGGCACCGGGCGAGCCAATCCGATGTACGCTGCAGCCAGCCACATGTCTGACCGGGAGATTGACGGCGTGGCGCTATATTATGCCGCGCGCTCGCCGGACGCGCCCCGGCCGCCGGTCGTCGGCGGCGCGGGAGGTTAGGCTTCCAGGTCGCGCATCAGGCGGCGCACCGCCTGGTCGATCTCGCCATCCTGCCCGCGCAGTTCCTCGATCCGGCGGACCGCATGGATCACGGTCGAATGGTCGCGCCCGCCGAACTTGCGCCCGATCTCGGGCAATGAGCGCGTCGTCAGCCGCTTGGCGAGATACATCGCGATCTGGCGCGGCCGCGCGACCACGCGGGCACGGCGCGCGCTCACCAAATCGAGCGGCTTCAGATCAAAATAGGCGGAGACCGCGCGCTGGATCTCGTCGATCGTCACCCGCTTCTGCGCGCCGCGCAGCACCTCGCCCAGCGTCTCCAGGGCGAAATCCATGTCGATCCGTGCCTCCGTCAGCTGCGCATAGGCGACGAGGCGGTTGAGCGCCCCCTCCAGCTCGCGCACACTGCTGCTGAGCCGCAGCGCGAGTAGATCGAGCACCTCGGCCGGCACCGCGACCGCCAGTTCGGCCAGGCGGGCGTCGAGGATCGCGCGACGCAGCTCCGGCTCGGGCGGCTTGATATCAGCAACGAAGCCGCTCGCGAAGCGCGAGAGGATCCGCGCCTCGACGCCTTCCAGCCCCTGGGGGGCGCGATCGGCGGCGACCACCAGCCTTTTTCCGGCGGCCATCACCTCGTTGATCGTGTGAAAGAACTCTTCCTGAGTCGCGTCCTTGCCGGCGATGAACTGGAGATCGTCGATCATCAGCAGATCGGCGGAACGCAGCCGCGCCTTGAACGCGAAGGTATCACGCGCGCGCATCGCCTGGACGAATTCGAACATGAACCGCTCGGCCGACATATAGATCACGCGAGCGCCGGGCTGGACCGCGAGGAAGGCCTGGCCGATCGCGTGCATGAGATGTGTCTTGCCAAGCCCAGTGCCGCCATGGAGGAACAGCGGGCTGAAGCGGGGCGCGCCGGGCTCGGCGAGCGCGCGCGCGGCGTTGAACGCGACCCGGTTCGATCCGCCCACCACGAACCGCTCAAAGGTCCAGCGCGGATCGAGCGCGGGGCGCGACGCCGGATCGGTGGCGGGAGCGGGCACGGGCTCGGCGGCGCGCGATTCGGCGCGCGCCTGATCGATCGAGACGATCTCGGCACTCACCACCGCGAGCGGCGCGGCCGCGCTCGCGGTTTCGATGACGACCGTGAGGACGCCGGGGACGAGCGCGCGAAACTCATGAGTCAGCCGTTCGCCGTAGTTATTGCGCACCCAATTGGTCATGAACGCGGAGGGCAGCGCCAGGCGAACGATGTCCTGCTCGCCGGTTTCCACCAAGGTCAGCGGCTTCAGCCATTGATCGAACAGCCGCCCGCCCGCCGATTCGCGCAAACCGTTGCGGATTCGGCCCCAGGCGCGGGCGATATCGCTCAACTTGGTCGCGTTCTGAGCCCTAGAACCTTGCACGCAATCGTCTCCTATCCGCGCAAATACGCCCCTGCGCGGCCCGTTTTACCAACGACAAAGCTCCCCCAAGGCGAACACCGTCCGCCCGACGTCCCCATGCTTTCATCAAAAACCGGACGTGACGATCGCACCGGCGAGTTCCAATTATGAATAGCGGGATGAGTCGATCAAGAGGCCAGTTGTAAACATTCTGAAATAATCAGGATTGACATGCGCAACCCCTAGGTTTTCCGAGGGCAACCCTTTTAAGTATCTATTCTAAAATGTTTTTTGTTGAACTCCGCCCGTCCGCGAAGCGCGAATCGTGGGATAAGCTACCGTCCCGTTTTGTGGCGCGTTTGTAAAAGCAAGTGGACGTCGACTCTGCTATGCGGCGCGCCGCCCAAACGCAAACGCCCGCCGACTGGGGCCGGCGGGCTAATCTGTTCGGGACTTGAAACGGTTAGGCGAGCGCCGAGACCGCCTTGGTCAGGCGCGAGAACTTCCGCGCGGCCGTGTTGCGATGCAGGACGCCCTTGGCAACACCGCGCGCCAGTTCAGGC
This sequence comes from Proteobacteria bacterium SG_bin6, assembly GCA_002083435.1. Lineage (GTDB taxonomy): Bacteria > Pseudomonadota > Alphaproteobacteria > Sphingomonadales > Sphingomonadaceae > Sphingomonas. The sequence goes on from LWDJ01000005.1 coordinate 25,630, forward strand.
TGCACCTCGCGCAGCGCGAGCTGGGCGGCACTCTTGTCGCCGGAGGCCAGCGCCGACTCGACCTTCTTCACGAAGGTGCGGATGCGGCTGATTCGATTCTTGTTGACCACCGCACGGCGATCGTTCCGCCGGATCCGCTTTTTCGCTTGTGGCGTATTCGCCATGAAGAACCTCGAGCCTTTGCTTGGATGAAGGAAGCACGCGGCCAAAGCCGCTTGCGAAGGCGCGGCCCTTAACCCCTTCGGACCGCTTGGTCAATCCTCAGCGCTGGCAGCGCGCGCAGAAAAAGGTCGATCGCCCGCCATCGACGCGGCGACGGACCGGCGCGGCGCAGGCGGGGCACGCCTCCCCCTCGCGGCCATAGACGCGCCAGTCCTTGCTGAAATAGCCAAGCTCGCCATCGGGCCGGGCATAGTCGCGCAGCGACGAGCCGCCGGCGGCGATCGCGGCGGTCAACACCATCCGCACCGCCTCGACCAGCGGCCCCAGGCGCGGCGTCGCCACCCGGCCGGCGGCACGGTTTGGGGCGATGCCGGCGATGTGCAGCGCCTCGCACACATAGATGTTGCCGAGCCCCGCGACGATCCGCTGATCGAGCAGCAGCGCCTTCACCGGCGCGATCCGCCCGGCGAAGCGCGCGGCGAGATGCGCGGGCGTAAAGTCTGGCCCCAAGGGCTCCGGCCCCAGCGCCGCGAACGGGCCCCAAGCGGCGAGCGCCGCGCTTTCCAAGAGATCGACCGAGCCGAAGCGGCGCGGATCGTTGAGTGCCACGCGCCGCCCGCTGTCGGTTTCGATCACCAGATGATCGTGCGGCAGCACCTCGCTCGGATCGAGCCGCCAGCGCCCGGACATGCCCAGGTGGAACACCATCGTGTCGCCGCGATCGGTTTCGATCAGCCCATATTTGGCGCGACGGCCGAGCGTCGTCACCCGCGCGCCGGTCAGCCGCTGCGCCAGGTCCGGCGGAAAGGGCCGACGCAGATCGGCGCGATGCGTGACGACGCGGGTGAGCCGCGCGCCCTCCAGCACGGGGGCCAGGCCGCGGACGGTCGTTTCAACCTCTGGAAGTTCGGGCAAGGTGGCGCCGCTTCCGGATCAGCGCCGCCCGTCGCGCGCATTGCGCCGCGCTTCGAGCTCGGCGACCTTGTTGCGCTGGGCGAGTTTACGCGCCTTCTCGCGATTGATCCTGCCAACCATTTCGATCGCGCCGAACAATGCGATCGGCACGGCGATAAGCAGCACGATCAGGCCGACTTCCCAACTATCGAGATGACTGAACATCAAAACCTTCTGGTGTCCTTGCGTGCCCCACCGCAATGGCGGCGCGTTATAAGTATTTACCGAAATTGCAAGTTACGCTTGTGACCGCCGCTCAATGCAGCCCCTCCCTTTGCCATTTGCCCCCGCCCCCCGGCTTGGCTAGAGCGAGCGGCATGAGCGAGACGGTATCCTTTGGCTATCAGCAAGTAAGCCCGGCGGAAAAGACCGCACGCGTCGGACAGGTGTTTCAGAGCGTCGCGCGGCGCTATGACCTGATGAACGACGCGATGTCGGCCGGGATGCACCGGCTTTGGAAGGATCGCTTCGTTCGCCGCGTGAAGCCGCGCCTGGGCGAATCGGTCCTCGATATGGCGGGCGGCACGGGCGACATCGCTTTCCGCCTGGCGGCGAGCGGTGCGAGCGTGACCGCCGCCGACATCAACCCGGCGATGCTCGAGGTCGGGATGCAGCGCGCGGCGCGGCGCGGGATCGACGGGCTGGTTTGGACCGAGGCCAATGCCGAGAAGCTGAGCTTTCCCGAGAAATTCTTCGACGCCTACACGATCGCCTTCGGCATCCGTAACGTGACCGACATTCCTGCCGCGCTCGCCGAGGCGCACCGCGTGTTGCGGCGCGGCGGCCGTTTCTTCTGCCTCGAATTCTCACAGACCTTGTGGCCGGGCTTCGCCGAGCTTTACGATGCCTATTCGCATCATCTCGTCCCCCGGCTCGGGCGCGCGCTGGCGCGTGACGAGGACAGTTATCGCTATCTGATCGAATCGATCCGGCGGTTTCCGGATATGGAACGGTTCGCGGGGATGATCCGCGACGCGGGCTTCGCCCAGGTCGCGGTCGAGCCGGTGCTCGGCGGGCTGGTCGCGATCCACAGCGGCTGGAAAATCTGATCATGGCCATGCTGGTGACGCGCGCGTGACGGCGCCTGCCATTCATCTGTGGCGGTTGCTCAAATGGGGCCGCACGCTCGCTCGTCACGGGGCGTTGCGCGGGATCGAGCGCGATCCCAACACCCCCGCGCCGGTGCGCCGGCTGTGTCGCATCGCGCGGCTCGGCGCGCGGGTGCCGGCGACGCCCGCTTATGCCGACGCGCTCGAGGCGATCGGGCCGCCCGCGATCAAGCTGGGGCAGACGCTGGCGACCCGCCCCGATCTGATCGGCGAGGACGCGGCGCGCGATCTGGAGCGGCTGCAGGACGCGGTGCCGCCCCTGCCCTACGCCGTGATCGAAGCGGAACTGCGCAACAGCTTTGGTCGCCCGCTCGACCAGATTTTCGCCGAGATCGATCCCAAGCCCGTCGGCGCCGCCTCGATCGCGCAGGTCCACCGAGCAATCACCACCGATGGCAGGCAGGTGGCGGTGAAAGTGCTCCGCCCGGGCGTCGAGGAAGAATTCGCCAAGGCGATCGACACCTATGAATGGGCCGCGGCGCATCTCGAGGCGTTCGGTGGCGAGCTGAGCCGGCTGCGCCCGCGGCTGGTGATCGAGACGTTCAAGCGCTGGACCGCCCGCGAGCTCGATCTGCGGCGCGAGGCGGCCTCGGCGAGCGAACTCGCCGAGTCGATGATCGCCGAGCCCGATTTCGTCGTGCCCAAGATTGATTGGCAGCGAACCACGGGGCGCGTGCTCACGCTCGAATGGATCGAGGGGATCAAGCTTTCCAAGCGCGATCAGTTGCTTGCCGCCGGGCACAACCCGGCACGGCTGGCGCAGACGCTGGTACAGGCTTTCCTGCGCCAGGCGATCGCCGAGGGGTTCTTCCACGCCGATCTTCATCAAGGCAATTTGTTCGCGCTGCCCGGGGACCGGCTGGCGGCGATCGATTTCGGCATCATGGGCCGGATCGACCGGCGCGCGCGCGTTTGGCTCGCCGAGATCCTCTATGGCCTGATCACCGGCAATTACCGGCGCGTGGCGGAAATCCATTTCGAGGCGGGCTATGTGCCGCCGCATCATAATGTCGGCGAGTTCGCAACGGCGCTCCGCGCGGTCGGCGAGCCGATGCGCGGCATGGCGGTGAAAGACATGTCGGTCGGCCAGATGCTCGACGGGCTGTTCAACATCACCCGCGACTTCGACATGCAGACCCAACCCCATCTGCTGCTGCTGCAGAAGACGATGGTGATGGTGGAGGGGGTCGCGACCGCGCTCGATCCCGACATCAACATGTGGGAGACGGCGGCGCCGTTCGTGCGCGAATGGATTCGCACCGAATTGGGGCCGGAGACGGCGATCGCCGATCGGTTGATCGAGGATGTCCGCACCCTCGCCCGCCTGCCCGAGCTGGTGCGCAATATCGAGCGCCACTTCCCCAGCCCCGGCGGCGCCCCGCCCGCCCCGCCGCTCAAGCCCGTCGAACTCGTGCGCATTGGCGCCGGCTGGCGCTATGCCACGGTCGGGCTGCTGAGCGGGTTCACCGGTGTCTTGCTCGCCTGGCTGGTGCTCGGCTGATGAGCGCGCGGGCGCCGCTGTGGCTCGCCGCTCCTAGCGCCTATGCCGGGCTTGACGCTCCCCGCGCCCGGGCGATCGCGCTGATCTGGGCGGTGCTGCTGCTCGCCTGCCTCGCCGCGCTCTCGATCCCGCCGCCGCCCCAGGCGCAAGCCGTGCCCGGCGATCCGGCGAGCAACGTGACCGACATCATGCTGTATGAATCGATCGCGGCCGGCGTGCGGGGCGGCGGCAATTATTACACCGTCGCCGCCGACGCGCTGCGCCGGGGCGAGTTTCCGCTGAAACCCTTCGTCACTTTCCGCCTGCCGACGCTCGCGATGGTGCAGGCCTATCTACCGCCGGCGCTGGTGATCGCGCTGCTCTATGCGCTGACAGCGGGGGTGGGCTTCGCCTGGTATCGGGTGCTGCGCCCGGCCTTTGTACGCCCGCTCGCGCTGGTGCTGGCGCTGGTGCTGCTCGGCGCGGCAATGATCGTGTTCGTCCAGCCGAGCCTGATCCCGCTCCACGAGGTGTGGGCCGGGCCGCTGATCGCGCTGTCGCTCGCTTTGTGGCGGCCGGGGGCGGCGCGCGACGCGATCGGGGTGGCGCTGATCGCGATGCTGGTGCGCGAGACGGCGGCCCTCTACGCGCTGGTGATGCTGGGCCTCGCGCTGATCGAGCGGCGGCGGGGCGAGGCGTGGGGTTGGGTGGCGGCGCTGGGCGTGCTCGCGGTGGTCGTCACCTGCCATGCCTGGGCGGTGTCGCGAGTGGTGACGGTGGACGACGCGGTCTCGCCCGGCTGGCATGGGCTGCTCGGCTTCGGCTATTTCGTGAAGGTGATGACGCTGTCGACCGCGCTCGCCGAACTGCCGCTGCTGATCGCCGCGCCGCTGGTGGGGGCGGCGCTGATCGGCTGGAGCGGCTGGGCCGATCCGCGCGCGCGGCGGGTGCTCGCGACGATCGCTGCTTACGGGGCACTGCTCGCGCTGTTCGCGCGGGCGAACAATTTCTACTGGGGGCTGCTCGCCGCGCCTACCTTGTTGATTGGCCTCGCTTTTCTGCCCGATACCGTGCGCGATCTGTGGGCCAGCGCCGCCGCCCGGCGCCGCATCACCGTGACGAGGCTGAAGCGATGAAGCGCGTGCTGCTGATCGTCGGTGGCGGGATCGCGGCCTACAAGGCGTGCACCCTGGTGCGGCTGCTGAAGAAAAGCGGCATCGCCGTGCGCTGCGTACTGACCGAGGCGGGCGCGCAGTTCGTGACGCCGATGACGCTCGCCGCCTTGTCAGAAAACCCGGTCCATACCAGCCTTTGGGACTTAAAGGACGAGACCGAAATCGGCCATATCCAGTTGAGCCGCGAGGCTGATCTAGTGGCCGTCGTGCCGGCGAGCGCCGATTTACTTGCAAAGATGGCCGCTGGGATCGCGAATGACTTAGCCACCACTTTACTGCTCGCGACCGACAAGCCGGTGCTCGCCGCGCCGGCGATGAACGTGCGGATGTGGCACCACCCCGCGACTCAGCGCAATCTCAAGCAGTTACGCGCCGATGGTGTCACGCTGCTCGAACCCGACGAGGGGCCGATGGCGTGCGGCGAGTTCGGCCCCGGGCGCCTGCCCGAGCCCGAGGCGATCCACGCCGCGATCCTGGCGATGCTGGAAAATGCGCGCCCGCTGCCCCTGCCGGGCACGCCCGCGCCGCTGCCGGGCACTGCCGCGCCCCTCTCGGGCAACGCAACGCCGCCGCCAGCCGCTGCCAGGCCGCTCTTGGGCAGTCACCTGATCGTTACCGCGGGACCGACGCACGAGCCGATCGATCCGGTGCGCTATCTCGCCAATCGATCGTCGGGCAAACAGGGTTTCGCGATCGCCGGGGCGCTCGCCGCGCTCGGCGCGCGGGTGACGTTGGTCGCGGGGCCGGTGACGCTCGCCACCCCCGACGGAGTGACGCGGGTCGATGTCGAGACCGCGCTCGAGATGGCGGCGGCGGTCGAGGCGGCGCTACCGGCGGACGGCGCGGTGCTGGTCGCCGCAGTCGCCGACTGGCGGGTCGCGGCGGCGGCGCAGAAGCTGAAGAAGCAAGGCGGCGCCCCCGCGCTCCAACTGGTCGAGAATCCCGACATCCTGGCGGGCCTCGCCCGGCACGAGCGCCGCCCCCGGCTGGTGGTGGGGTTCGCGGCGGAGACCGAGCGGGTGATCGAGCACGCCCAGGCCAAGCTCGCGCGCAAGGGGGCGGACTGGATCGTCGCCAACGACGTATCCGGCACGGTGATGGGGGGCGAGGCGAACGCGGTGCATCTGGTCCGCGCCGACGGGGTGGAAAGCTGGCCCGAAGCCCCCAAGGCCGAGGTCGCGCGGCTGCTCGCGGCGCGGATCGCCGAGGCGCTGACGCGCGCCTGACACTTACGCCGCGACCAACTCCCGCGCCACCCTTGCGGCCTCGCGTGATCCAAGCTTCGCCCCGCGCGCCGATCCCCACACCGCCACCAGCAGCATCAGCAGCGGGGTCATGAACGCGCGGTGGCGCTCGCCGAATTCGAACCAGACGCCGAACAGCAGCAGCTGCGCGAACCCGGCGGCGACCAGCAGCAGCGCGGCGCGCGCGGCGGCATCGTCGCGCCAGCGCGCGGCGGCGAGGCTCGCCGCCCACAGCAGCAACTGCGCGCCCTGGAGCAGCGGCAGCCATAAGGCGGCGGCCGCCCCCGCGAGCGGCGGGCGCATCGCCGCCAGCCGCACCAGCGCGAAATCCCCCGCCCCGGTCGCGCGGAGCAATTTGGCGAAGTTCAGCCAGGCGAAGCCCAGCGGATGGGCGATGATCCACGCCTTGGCCTCGGCCGAGGCGCGCGCGCCATAGGCCAGCTCGGGCAGGCCGCGCCAGCCGGGCGGCTCGGGCTCCCACACCCCGCTCGCCCCGGCATGGTTGCCGATCCACAGACTCACCCCGCCCGCGCTGGTGAGCGGCACGAAGGCGCCGAACAGCGCCGCGTTGCGCAGCCACCAGGGCAGCATCACGAGCACGGCGACCGCCGCCGCCATGCCCCCGCGCCGCGCCAGCCCGGCCACCCCCAGCCGCCAGCCAACAGCGAGCCCGAACAGCCCCGCGATCGGCGCCCAACCCGGCTGGGTGAGCGCGAGCAACCCCGCCGCCGCCCCTAGCGCGACCACCGGCGGGCGCTCGGCGAGCCACAACCGCGCAATCGCCAGCACCAGCAGGATCGCGAGCGATTCCTTCTGGGCGAGCGGCGCGTCGAACCACGCGGCGGGCCACAGCAGCAGCAGCAGCCCCGCGCGCCGCCCGGCGAGCGGCGCGCCGATCGCGCGGCCGATGCTGGCGACAAGCGCCGCGCTCGCCAGATCGAGCGCGCCCGACAGCGCAAGCAGGCTCGCGGTGCCGGCGCCGAACGCCAGCGTCCACCCGGCGAGCAGCAGCGGATAGGCCGGCGGGTAGAGCGCCCACACCCGCAGCCCCATGAACGGCTCGTCGATCCACAGCCCGGCGCCAGCGCGCAGATGCTCGGCGAGAAGCAGATAGCTGTGCGGATCGCCGGGCGAGACCCGCCCGCTGCTCAGCCACCCCGCCACGATCCGCCCGGCGAGCGCGAGCAGCAACACCGCCGGCACCAGCGCGCGCCGCGCGGCCGCGACCCAGGCCAGCGCGCAAGCACCCAGCCACGCCACCACGAGCAGCCCGCCCTCCGACGCCGCGCCCCAGCGCATCGCCAGCGAAGGCGTCGCGAACAGGCCGTAGGCCACGATCAGCGCGAGCAGCGCCCAGCTCGCGCGCGCCCACCATGGCTGCGGGGAGAACAGGTTTGGCATCATGCGTGCCATAACCACCCCGATCCTAGCGCGCGGTTAAGCATTGCCGCCCGCCCCGGCCCCCGGCTAGGCAGGCGCCATGAGCCTTACCCCGCGCATCGAACTCAAGATCCTCGACCCCCGGCTGCACGAATGGGGCCTGCCGCGCTATCAGACGGCGCTTTCGGCGGGGATTGATCTCCACGCCTGTATCGACGCGCCGCTGACGCTGGAACCGCAGGCGCCCGCCGTGCTGATCCCCTCCGGCATCGCGGTGCTGATGAACGATCCGCATCTGGTCGCCTTCCTGCTCGCGCGCTCGGGGCTGGGGCATCGCCATGGACTGGTGCTGGGGCAGGCGGTGGGGACGATCGACGCCGATTATACCAACCAGATCTTCATCAGCGCCTGGTTGCGCACCCCGCCGGGCTCGGCGCCCTTCACGATCCAGCCCGGGGACCGCATCGCGCAATTGGTGTTCCTGCCGATCGCGCGGCCCGAATTCGCGATCGTGCAGGATTTCAGCACCCAGACCGAACGCGGCGAAGCGGGCTTCGGATCGACTGGGGTCAAAGTGCGTTGACCTCGGCCGGGGGGCCGATGGAGAAATGATTGATCCTCGCCCTGCTGTTGCAGACCGCAATGCCGCCGATGCCCGCCTGGGACATGATGCCACCGCTGCGCCTGCGCGAGGAACGGCACGTGTCAGCCGAATCGAGCCAGTTCGTCGCGGGTGAATATGCCCAGGGGCACTGCGCCCGGCCCGGGGCCATGCCGCATCTGTCGCTCGATGTCGCGCTGCTGATCGACCACGACGGCACGGTGGCGGCGAGCGTGCCGCGCGCGATCGATTGCCCCACGGTCGAACAATTCGCCGCAGGGCTTGCAACCGGGTGGGCGCGGGGCAATCTCGCGCGGCGGGCGCGCCGGATCGGCTGGTATCGCCTGAGGCTGGACTTTGATTGGACCGGATGAGCCTTACCGACGCGCAGCTCGATCGTTATGCCCGGCAGTTGATCCTGAAGGAAATCGGCGGCGCCGGCCAGGCGGCGCTGCTGGGCGCCCATGTCGCGCTGGTCGGCGCGGGCGGGATCGGGGCGCCGGCGATCCAATATCTGGCGGGCGCGGGGGTCGGCACGCTGACGCTGATCGACGATGATCTGGTGGCGCTCAGCAACCTTCAGCGCCAGACGCTCTATGGCATGGCCGATCTGGGCGAGCCGAAGGTCGCGGCGGCGGCGGCGGCGGTCGCGCGGCTGAACCCGGAGGTGCGGGTGATCGCCCAGCGGGCGCGGATCGACAGCGACAACGCGGCTGAACTGCTCGGCGCGGCGGACGTGGTGATCGACGGGTGCGACAATTTCGCGACCCGGCTGGCGGTCGCCGACGCCGCGCTCGCGTCACGCAAGCCGCTGGTCTCCGCCGCGGTCGGCCAGTTCGAGGGGCAGCTCGGCGTGTTCCGCGGCTGGGAAGCGGACAAGCCCTGCTATCGCTGCTTCGTGGGTGGCGATCCCGAACGCGCGGGCACCAGTTGCGCCGAGGATGGCGTGCTCGGCGCGCTTACCGGGCTGCTCGGCAGCCTCGCCGCGCTCGAGGCGATCCGGCTGATCGCCGGCTTCGGGGCGGAGAGCGCCGGGCGGCTGCTGCTGATCGACGCGCTCGACCTGCGCTTCCGCACCCTCGCGCTGCCCAAGGACCCGGGGTGCCCGGCATGTCGCTGACGGTGATGCTGATCGCGACCGACGCCACGCGCGCCCGCGCCGCGCTCAGCCTCGCGCTCGCCGCCGCCGCGTTGGGCGAGCCGGCGCGGGTGTACGCGCACGAAGGCGCGGTCGCGCTGTTCGCCGCCGCGCCGCGCGCGGACGATGACGGCGAGGCGCTCGCCGCCGCCGGCCTGCCCGACCGGCTGGGGCTGCTGGCGATGGCGCATGAGGCGGGCGTGGCGCTGATCGCGTGCCAGACCGGGCTGGCGCTCACCGGGCTCGGCCTGCCCGATCTGGTCGCCGGGGTCGAGGCCGGGGGGCTGGTGAGCCTGCTCCAGGCCGGCGGGCGGCTGGTGTGCGTTTGAGCCGCGCACGACCCAAGGTTCCCCCCCGCCCCAAGCTCCGCTAAAGCCCCCGCATGACCGATCCCTTCGCCCTGTTCGATGCCTGGTTCGCCGAAGCGACCGCGAGCGAGCCCAATGATCCCAACGCGATGGCGCTCGCCACCGCCGATGCGGACGGGCGGCTGGGGCTGCGCACGGTGCTGCTGAAGGGCCATGACGCGCGCGGCTTCGTGTTCTACACCAACCAGCAGAGCCGCAAGGGCGCCGATCTGGCGGCGCACGCCCAGGCCGCGCTGCTGTTCCACTGGAAATCGCTGCGCCGGCAGGTGCGGATCGAAGGCCCGGTGAGCCCGGTGAGCGATGTCGAGGCCGACGCCTATTTCGCCACCCGCCCGCGCGATTCGCAGCTCGGCGCCTGGGCGAGCGACCAGTCGCGCCCGCTCGCCAGCCGCGCGCTGTTCGAGGAACGCTTCGCCGAGGTAAAAGTGCGCTTCGAAGGCGGCGCCGTGCCGCGTCCGCCGCACTGGTCGGGCTACCGCGTCGCCCCCGAACGGATCGAATTCTGGCAGGACCGCGCTTTCCGCCTGCACGAACGCCGGCTGTTCACCCGCGCGGACGACGGCTGGGCCGAGGGATTGCTGTACCCATGACCGATAATCACCACCAGGCGGCGGCCGATCACCGCGCATCGGTTGGCCGGCTCACCCAGCGCGCCGCGATCGCGAGCGTGTGCACCGCCGCGCTGCTGATCGGGATCAAGGCCTATGCCGCGTGGCGCACCGGATCGGTCGCGATGCTGGCGTCGCTCGCCGATACCGGGCTCGATTTCGGCGCCTCGCTGATGACCTTGTTCGGGGTGCGGCTCGCGGCGCAGCCCGCCGATCACGATCACCGCTTCGGCCATGGCAAGGCGGAGGCGCTGGTCGCCTTGTTCCAGGTCGCGCTGATCGCGGCCAGCGCGCTCGCCATCTTCGCGCGCGCGGTGCAGCGGCTGGTGGCGAGCGCGCCGACCGCCGACGCCGAGTTCGGCATCATCGCCTCGCTGATCGCGATCGGGCTCACGCTCGGCCTGCTCGCCTATCAGCGCCATGTGATCGCCAAGACGGACTCGGTCGCGATCCGCGCCGATCATGTCCATTACCAGTCGGACCTCGCGCTCAACATCGCGGTGATCGTGGCGCTCGCGCTCGATCATTTCCTCGGCTGGGCAGGGGCGGACCCGGTGTTCGGCCTCGCCATCGCGCTATGGCTGCTGTGGGGCGCGTGGCGATCGTCGAACGCGGCGATCGACCAGCTGATGGACAAGGAATGGCCCGAGGAACGCCGCCGCGCTTTCGTCGAGGTCGCCAGCCGCCACCCGGCGGTGCGCGGCCTGCACGATCTGCGCACCCGCACCAGCGGCTCGCATGATTTCGTGCAGTTCCATGTGTGGGTCGATCCGCAAATGTCGGTGGCGGCGGCGCATGACGTGGTCGAGCGGATCGAGCGCGACCTAGGCGCCGAATTTCCGGGGACCGAGGTGTTCATCCACCTCGATCCCGAAGGCCATATCGATCACCCCGGCAATGATCTGGTCGAGGCCGATCTGGTCGCCAAGCTGAAGGAGTTGAAACCGCTGTGACCCGCCTGCCCTTCGCCCAGATCGACGCTTTCGCCAGCCGTCCCTTCACCGGCAACCAGGCGGCGGTGGTGCCGCTCGAAGCGTGGCTCGACGACGCGGTGCTGCTCGCGATCGCGGCCGAGAACAACCTCAGCGAAACCGCTTTCTTCCTGCCCGACGCGAGCGGCGCGGCGGATTATGAGCTGCGCTGGTTCACCCCCACCACCGAAGTGGTGCTGTGCGGCCATGCGACGCTCGCCAGCGGCCATTATCTGCTGAGCGCCGATCCTTTGCGCGACCGCGTCACCTTCCGCACCCGCCGCGCCGGGCAGCTCGAAGTCGCGCGCGACGGCGACGGTTACCGGATGGCGCTCCCCGCGTGGAAGCCCGAACCCAAGCCGCTCCCCGCGATCCTCGCCGGCCTCGGCCTGAGTGCGGCGGTCGAGACCTTGTGGCACCCGCATCGCTACGGCGTGGTGGCGCTGGCGGAGGAGGACCAGGTCCACGCGCTCGCGCCAGATTTCGCCGCGCTGCGCGAGGAGGGCGATGTGCTGACGATCGTCACCGCGCCGGGCCGCGACACCGATGTCGTGAGCCGCGTCTTCGCCCCCGGCGCGGGGATCGACGAAGACCCGGTGACCGGCTCGGCCCACGCGGTGCTGACGCCTTATTGGGCGCAGCGGCTGGGCCGGCCGAGCTTCACCGCCTTCCAGGCGTCCGCGCGCGGCGGCCATATCGGCTGCACGCTCGAAGGCGACCGCGCGGTGCTGAGCGGCAAGGCGGTGACGGTGATCGAGGGGACGCTGTTGCTTTGAGCGCCGCCAGATCCTCCCCTGCAAGGGGAGGTGGCAGGCGCGCTAGCGCCTGACGGAGGGGTGTTCCCGGCAGTTCGATGGCGATACCCCTCCACCACGCTTCGCGCGGTCCCCCTCCCCTTGCAGGGGAGGAGCTGGACCTACTCCGAACCCTACCCCGTCACCGCCTTCACCACTTTCCCCACCGCCACCTTGACATCATGCAGCCGGTCCTCCCGGCTATTGCCCAGCCGCACCAGCACATAGCCATGCTCTTGCCCATCGCGCCCTCGCGCGCGGAAGGTGACGACATATTGCCCCAGATGCCCGTTCATCGAGGCGATCGGTGGCTGGCCCACCGCCTCATCGGGGAAGGCGTTGAGCCAGGTCTGCCCGCCATAGACGGCTTTCTTCGGCGAGGGCGTCTTCATGAACGCCAGCCAGTCGGGCGCGACCACTTGTTCGCCCCCCACCCCGCGCCCGTCGAGCAGCACCTGCCCGAGCGCGGCGAAGTCGTTCAGGTGCAGATGGATCAGCGAGCCGCCAATCTGCGTCCCCGCGCCATCGAACTCCAGGAACGCGCCGGTCGCGCCGGCGGGGCGATAGAGCCGCTCGAACGCGAAATCGCGGTACGCCGCCGCCCGCACCCGCGGATCGCGGCTGGGGGTGAGCGTGCGGGTGACGATCTCCGCCAGGATGATCGTCGTCAGCGAGCTATATTCGAACTTCGCCCCCGGCGCTGCCTCCAGCGGCACGTTGATCGCGCGCGCCGCCATGGTGGCGGTGCCCGAGACGAACAGCACCTGATTGGTGTCTGACTTTTCGATCGGCTCGCCAACCTCGCTGTGCCGCAGCCCCGATGCCATGTTGAGCAGCTGGCGCAGGGTGATCTGCGCGCGCGGATCGCCCGGCTGGTGCCATTCGGCGATCGGCGCCGGCGCGTCGAGCTCTAGCTTGCCGTCGCTCACCAGTTCGCCGACCAGCATCGCCGTCATCGTCTTGGCGGTCGACCAGCTGATGAAGCGGTTGGCGTCCGAATAGCCCGGGGCATAGCGCTTCGCGATCACCCGCCCATCCTCGACCAATATCGCCGCGCGCGCGTCGCCCTGATCGGCGGCGAATAGGGGGCTGAGGATATCGGGCGTCTGGCTCGGCGCGGCGCTCCCCAGCGCGAGCGCGGCCAAGGGGGCGAGCAGGATCGGCTTGCGCGTCATCCCCCCGACGATAGAGTGGCCCCCGATGATGGCAAGACGGCTTGGCTTCGGCCTGATCCTGATCGTGATGGCCGCGCTCGTCGCCGGCTGGCTCTATATCGAGCAGCGCCGCGCGCAGCTGGAGCTGGGGGTCGGCTATGCCGCGCGCGTCGCCTGCGCGTGCCGCTATATCGGCAACCGCCCGATCGGCCAGTGCTACCAGGATTTCGAGCCGGGGATGGAAGTGATCCGCCTCGCCGACGATCCGGCGACCAGGAGCGTCACCGCCTCGGTGCCGCTGATCGCCAGCCGCCGCGCGACCTTCGACCCGCTGCTCGGCTGCCAGGCGGAACCGTTCAAGGGCCAGCCGCTCAAGGTGCATTGAGGGAATAAGCGGCGCACGACAGCCTTCGCCCTCCCCCGGCGAAGGCCAACGCGCGGCGCCACCATCACGATCCCCCCCGCCGATCATACCGCGACACACGACGCGCGCGGGCGCCAGGCGGTTGTCGAACCGCCCGCGCGGCGGCTAAGAGCGTTGCCAGACCATGCAACCTTTTCCCTGGATCGATCTCGCGATCATCATCGCGCTGGTGCTGCTGAATGGCGTGTTCGCGGCCTCCGAACTGGCGATCGTCTCGGCGCGCCGCGCCCGGCTGGAGGCGATGGTGCGCGCCAGGCGGCGGGGTGCTGCCTCCGCGCTGCGCCTCGCCGCCGATCCGGGCAAGCTGCTGTCGACGGTGCAGATCGGCATCACCCTGATCGCGGTGATCTCCGGCGCCTATTCCGGCGCGAGCCTCGGCGGCCCGGTGACCGACCGGCTGCGCTGGCTCGGCATGAGCGCCGGTATCGCCGAGACGCTGGCGATCGTGCTGGTGATCGGGCTCACCACCTTCCTGTCGCTGGTGATCGGCGAGCTGGTGCCCAAGCGGCTCGCGCTGCGCCGGCCGGAGCCGATCGCGGTGGTGGTCGCCGCGCCGATGATCTGGCTGTCGCGCGCCGCCGCGCCGCTCGTCTGGCTGCTCGACGGGGCGAGCGGCGCGCTGTTCTGGCTGCTGCGCCCGCCCGGCCATGCCGAGGATCACGTCACCGCCGAGGAGCTGCAGATGATCGTCGCCGAGGCGAGCAAATCGGGGGTGATCGAGGAGCATGAGCGCACGATCATCTCGGGCGTCGTCCGCCTCGCCGATCGCCCGGTGCGCGAGGTGATGACGCCGCGCACCGATGTCGAATGGCTCGACGCCGATCTCGACGAGGCGGGCGTGCGCCAGGCGCTGATGGCGAGCGGGCACAGCCGGCTGCCGGTGGCCGAGGGCTCGGTCGATGCGGTGATCGGGGTGGTGCAGGCGCGCGACGTGGCGCAGGCGCTGTTCCGGGGCGAAGCGCTCAACCTGCGCGCGCTGATGCGCCCGGCGCCGGTGGTGCTCGATCAGATCGACGCGATGGACGCGCTCGACACGATGCGCGCCGCCGAAGTGCCGATGGCGCTGATCCATGACGAATATGGCCATTTCGAAGGCATCGTGACGCCCGCCAACCTGCTCGCCGCGATCGCCGGCGAGTTCGCCTCCGATGCCGACCCCGATGACGCGCCCGCGATCGTCGAACGCGAGGATGGCTCGCTGCTGGTCGCGGGGCAGACCGCCGCCGATCTGCTCGCCGAGCGGCTGGGGATCAATCTGCCCGAAGACCGCGACTATGCGACCGTCGCGGGGCTCGCGCTCGCGGTGTTCCGCCACCTGCCCGGCGAGGGCGAGAGCTTCACCCTCCAGGGCTGGCGGTTCGAGGTGGTCGATCTCGACGGGCGGCGGATCGACAAGCTGCTGGTGAGCGCGGCGTGACGGCCGGCGGGAGGGGGGAACGCGCGATGACCTATGACGAGGTGGTGCTGGGGCGGCGGAGCATCCGGGGGTTCCTGCCCAAGCCCGTGCCGCGCGCGCTGATCGAGGAAATTCTGGCGCTCGCGATGCGTGCCCCCTCCAGCATGAACACCCAGCCGTGGAACTTCACCATCGTCTCGGGCGCGCCGCTCGAGGCGATCCGCGCGGGCAACAGCGCGCGGATGCTGGAGGGCGTGCCGCAATCGCGCGAGTTCCGCACCGGCCAGCCCTTCGCCGGAATCCACCGCGAGCGCCAGATCGCCGTCGCCAAGCAGCTGTTCGCCGCGATGGGCATCGCCCGCGACGATGCCGAGCGCCGGCAGGATTGGGTGATGCGCGGCTTTCGCCAGTTCGGCGCGCCGGTGTGCATCATCATCACTTATGATCGCACGCTCGCCGACAGCGACGACACCGCCTTCGATTGCGGCGCGGTGAGCAACGCCATCGTCAACGCCGCCTGGTCGCGCGGGCTGGGCGCGGTGATCAACAGCCAGGGCATCATGCAATCGCCGGTGGTGCGCGAACACGCCCGCATCCCCGATCACCAGGTGATCCTGAAAGCGATCGCGCTGGGCTGGCCGGACGAGGAATTTCCGGCCAACGCGGTGGTCTCCGAACGCAAGCCGGTGGCGGCGGCGGCGACCTTTCTGGGGTTTGCGGACTGACGCGATGTGCGCTGCACCGGGCCCGCCCGGTGTGCAGTGCTTCCCGCCGTTCTCACCTTCCCATGGGCGCGGGACCGGTCGGCGTTTCCGCCAACGCTCCGGGTTAAGCGCAAGCGGCGCTGAAGCCGGCCGCGGCCATCCCCAACCAGCCCGATGACAGGGCGGCGCTCCATCGCGCCGCCCCTTTGGCTTACTGGTTGTTCTGCCGGTGCAGGAAGCGCGGGATGTCGAGCCCGCCTTCGCGCTCACCCTCGTCGCGCTGGGTGCCGCGCGTCACGTTGCTCATCCGCTCGAACAGCGTGCCGCCAAGCTTGGGCTTGGGCGCGGGCGCCTCGGGTTCGGGCGCCGCGACCTCGGGCTCGGGCGCGGCGGCGGGAGCGCCGGCGGCGAGCCAGCGGCGACGGCCCGCCGGGGTTTCATCAGCCGCGGGCGCCGGCGCCGCAGGGGTGAAGACGGGCGTGATCGGCACCGCATTCTCCTCGCCCAGCACCAGTTCATCCTCGGCCGCGGCGGCGATCGGCGCGGACGTATCGTCGAACACAACCGCCGGTTCGGGCGCGGGCTCGGCGGGCGCCACGGCCTCGGGCTCCTCCTCGGCGCGGCGCGGCGGCGCGAAGCTGAAGCCGCGCGCGGGCTCGGCCGCCATCGGCACCGGCTCGGTACGCGCCTGCGCCTCGATCCCGGTCGCGACCACCGAGACGCGGATCTTGCCCTCAAGGCCCGGATTGAACGCCGAACCCCAGATGATGTTGGCTTCGGGATCGACCAGCTCGCGGATGTGGTTCGCGGCCTCGTCCACCTCGAGCAGGCGCATGTCCTCGCCGCCGGTGATCGAGATGATCACGCCCTTGGCGCCCTGCATCGACACGCCATCGAGCAGCGGGTTGTTGATCGCCTGTTGCGCGGCGATCAGCGCGCGGTCGTCGCCTTCGGCTTCGCCCGTGCCCATCATCGCCTTGCCCATTTCCTGCATCACCGAACGCACGTCGGCGAAGTCCAGGTTGATGAGGCCGGGCATCACCATCAGATCGGTGATGCCGCGCACGCCCTGCTGCAGCACCTCGTCGGCCATTTCGAAGGCCTGTTTGAAGGTGGTGTTGGCGTTCGCGATCAGGAACAGATTCTGGTTGGGGATCACGATCAGGGTATCGACGTACTTCTGCAGTTCCTCGATCCCGGCGTCCGCCGCCTTCGATCGGCGCGCGCCTTCGAACGCGAACGGCTTGGTGACGACGCCCACCGTCAGGATGCCCATGTCGCGCGCCGCCTTGGCGATCACCGGCGCCGCCCCCGTGCCGGTGCCACCGCCCATGCCGGCGGCGATGAAGCACATATGCACCCCGTCGAGCAGCTGCGCGATCGAGTCGATCGTTTCCTCGGCCGCCGCGCGCCCGATCTCGGGCCGGGCGCCCGCGCCGAGCCCCTGGGTGATCTTGGCGCCCAGCTGCACGCGCTGGCTCGCCGCCGATTGCTTCAGCGCCTGCGCGTCGGTGTTGGCGACGAGGAAGTCGACCCCCTGCACGCCCGCGCGCATCATGTTGGCGATCGCGTTGCCGCCCGCGCCGCCCACGCCGATCACCGCGATCCGCGGCGTCAATTCATCGACATCGGGTGGAAGAAAATCGATGCTCATTGCCCCTACTCCGTCTCGCCCCCGCAACCACCGGGTTGATGGAAGTTACCATGCACAAAGCCCCGGTGCTTCACTAGCGCAAATTCACGGGGCTGCCACATTTGCTTAATAATTCGTCCGGAACGCGCGGATCATCCGCGCGAGCCATCCGCCCTGCGGCCGGTGGACCAATTGCCCGGCGGGCACGATGGCCCGCAAATCCTCCGGGTTCGCCGCGGCATAATGGGTGAGCCCGGCGAGCGTCGCGAAGGCCGGGCCGCTATGCGCCTCGGGCAGCGCGGTCAACCCGCGCGGGCGGCCGACGCGCACCGAGCGGCCGAGCGCGACCTGTGCGTAATCGGCGATCCCCTTCAGCTCCGCGCCGCCGCCGGTGAGCACCACCTGCCGCCCGACCGGCCCCTCGAACCCCAGTTCGGTCAGCGCCTTGCGGATCTCCGCCATCAGATGGTCGAGCCGCTGGCGGATCACCGCGATCAGCTGCGCCTTGGTGATCCGCGTCCCCTCGCCGCCTTCCTCCTCGGCGGAGATGGGCGCGACCTCGATCATGTCGTGGTTGTCGCGTGGGCTGGCATTGGCGGAGCCGTGGAAGCACTTCATCCGCTCCGCCTGCGCCCGGCGCGTGCCGAAGCTGGAGGCGATGTCGTCGGTGATGTCCGCCGCGCCCATCGGGATCGAGGCGAGACCGACCAGCATCCCGCCGGCGAACAGCGAGACGTTGGTGATGCCCGCGCCCAGTTCGACCAGCGCGACGCCCAGTTCGCGCTCCTCGTCGGACAGGCACGCCATGCCGGTCGCGATCGGCGCGCCGATAATCGACTTCACGTTGAGATGCGCCGAGCGGACGCACAGATCGAGGTTGCGCACCGGCGAGCCATCGGCGGCGACGACATGGATATGCACGCCCAGGGTTTCGGCGTGGAGCCCGAGCGGGTTCTTCACCTCGGTCCGCCGATCGAGCATGTAGAGCGTCGGCTGCGCGTGAAGCACCATCCGCCCCGCCGGATCGATCGACTCGCGCCCGGCCTGCAGCAGCGCGTCGATATCGCCCTGCTCGACCCGGTGCCCGCCCAGCTCGACCTCGACCGAGGCAACGTCCGACACCAGCCCGCCGGCGGAGAAGGCGACCCACACATTCTCGATATTCATGCCGGCGATGCGTTCGGCCTGCTCCACCGCCTCGCGCACCGCCGCCTCGGTCGCGCCCATATCGGCGATATAGCCGCGCTTCACCCCCCGGCTCTCGCGCTGGCCGGTGCCGAGCACGATCAGCTCACCGCCATCGGCCTTTTGCGCGATCATCGCCGAGACTTTCGACGAGCCGATGTCGAGCGCGGTGATCAAGCCTTCCGGTGCTACTTTCGCCATATGCCCCTATCCCGTTTCGCCCGACCATGACGCGGTTTCGATCGCCGAGGTATCCGTCATCGTCCGGGGTGCCGCCTCGCTCGATTTGCGGGCGACGAACTTGTCGGGGTCGCGCAGGTCGAACCGCGCCCAGCCCCGGCCGAGCAGCCGATCCTTGCCCTCGATCTCGGCGAATTTCACCAGCGCCTGCGCCGCGCCCTCCTCGGGCAATTGCAGCGTCTCGCCGGTGTCGAACAGCAGATCCCAGCGGCGATTGCCCACCCAGGTCGCGGCCTTGACGATCGGCTTCATCGCCGGCGCGCTATCGAGCAGGCGGCGATAGAGCGCGATCTGCTCGTTCGCGCCGGGGCCGATCAGCAGCGGCAAGGCTGGCGCCTTTTCAGGCGCGACCGCCTCCAGCGGCACGCCGTCCGCGTCGATCAGCATGACGCGCCCCAGATATTGCCACAGCGCCGCCTCGCGCCGTTCAACCAGGTTGATCACCAGCCGGTCGGGCAGCCGGCGCGAGACCTGCGCGTCGGCGATCCAGCCATAGCGCAGCAGCTTGGCGCGCACCGCGCCCAGATCGACCAGTGGCATCGCCCGCGATTTCTGATCGAGCACGGCGGCATACACGGTCATCGCGTTCATTCGCGCCGCGCCCTTTACCTCGATCGAGCGGACGCGGAACCCCGCATCGCCCAGCGCCTCGGCGGCCGCCAACCCCGCCGCCTGCGGCACGCCGAACAGCGTCGACAGCGCGAACAGCCCGGCGAGCACCGCGCCGGTGAACATCAGCGTCACACCGCGCTTCAGCGTCGCCTCAGAGACCGGCAGCATCAGCAGCGCGCGGTCGATCACCGATTGCCTGCGCACCACCGGCAGCTTGCGGTTACCGTTGGCCACGACTTTACGGGGGGGCGTGCCCCGGCGGATCGTCTTGCTCATTTCAGCGCCTCATCGACGATGCGCTGGCACAGCTCGGGATAGCCGATGCCCCGGTGGCGCGCCTGTTCGGGCACCAGGCTCAAGGGTGTCATCCCCGGCTGGGTGTTCACCTCGAGCAGGAACAGCCCTTCGACACCCTGGCTGTCGTCCCAGCGAAAATCGGCGCGGCTGCAGCCCTTGCACCCCAGCAGCCGGTGCGCCTGCAGCGCGATCCGCTCGCACGCCTGGGCGATCGCGTCGGGCACCGGCGCGGGGTAGAGATGGTCGGTCAACCCGTCGGTATATTTGGCGTCATAATCGTAGAAGCCGGACTTGGGGCGCAGTTCGGTGACGCCGAGCGCTTCATCGCCCAGCACCGCCGTCGTCAGCTCGCGCCCCCGGATGAAGGGTTCGGCGAGCAGTTCGCCGAACTCGGCCCACGGCCCGCGCGTGTCGCGGCCGATCGGCTGGCCGTAATTGCCTTCAGTGGTGACGATCGCGACGCCGACCGAGGAGCCTTCGTTGATCGGCTTGACGACATAGGGGCGCGGCAGCGGATCGCGCTCGAACAATTCGGCCGATTTCACGATCCGCCCGCCGGGCATCGGCACGCCATGCGGGATCAGCAGCAGCTTGGTGAGCTGCTTGTCGATCGCGATCACCGAGGCGACGCGGCCCGAATGGGTGTATTTCAGCCCCATCAGGTCGAGCATCCCCTGCACCGTGCCGTCCTCGCCCGGCGAGCCGTGGAGCGCGTTGAACACCACGTCCGGCGCGGCTTCGGCCAGGCGCGCGGCGACATCATGGTCCATGTCGATGCGGGTGACGCGGTGGCCAAGGCTTTCAAGCGCCTCGGCGACGCCCGCGCCCGATTTGAGCGACACCTCGCGCTCCGCCGACCAGCCGCCCATCAGAACGGCGATGTGGAGGGGGGCGGTCACCTAAAATCCTCCCCAAGCAGGCTTGGGGAGGTTTTTTGCGGATAAGTCACGCCACCACCCCCACGCGCTTGATCTCCCATTCCAGCTCGATCCCCGTCGCCGCTTTCACCCGCGTCCGCACTTCCTCGCCCAATCCCTCGATCTCGGCGCTGGTCGCGGCGCCAAGGTTGAGCAGGAAGTTGCAATGTTTCTCGCTTACCTGCGCGTCGCCCAGCCGCAGGCCCCGGCAACCGGCGCGGTCGATCAGCGCCCAGGCCTTGTCGCCGGGCGGGTTCTTGAAGGTCGAGCCGCCGGTCTTGCTGCGCAGCGGCTGGCTCGCCTCGCGGGCGGCGGCGATGCGGTCCATTTCCACCTGGATCACGGCCGGGTCACCCGGTGTGCCGGCGAACACCGCCTCGATCACCACCGCGCCCTCGGGCAGCGCCGAATGGCGATAGCTGTAGCCGAGCGCGCCCACCGGCAGCGTCTCGAGCCGCCCGTCGCGGTGAACGATCGTGGCGGCGGCGAGCACATCGGCGGTCTCGCGCCCATAAGCACCGCCGTTCATCCGCACGAACCCGCCGACCGTGCCGGGGATCGAGCGCAGGAATTCGAGTCCGGCGAGTCCCGCGTCGCGCGCGGCGGAGGAAACCAGGATCCCACTCGCCCCGCCGCCGCAGACGAGGCTGTCGCCCTCCGCCCGCGCATAGGCGAAGGGCTTGCCGAGCCGCACCACCACCCCCGGCACCCCGCCATCACGCACGATCAGGTTCGAGCCGAGGCCAAGCGCCATCACCGGCACCGCCGGGTCGAGCTCGGCCAGGAATGCGCACAGATCGTCGCGGTCGGCGGGCTCGAACAGCCACGCCGCCGCCCCGCCCGCCTTGAACCAGACGAGCGGCGCGAGCGGCGCGTCGGCGGTGAGCGAGCCGCGCACCCTGGGGAGAGTGACGATAGCCACTACTCCCCTCCCCTGAAGGGGAGGGGCTTCATGTTGCGCTTGAAGCTCACCGCCCGCCCCATAGCCTTGCCCAGCTCGCCATCGCGGCGACATTGGCCTCGGTCGCGCGGCGGCTGGCTTCCTGCCAGGCGACGGTCGCCTCGCCCGCCGAGAGGAAAGCGCGCTGCACGTCGAGCAGCTGGCGCTGCCAGGCGAGCGAAAGATCGAAAATGCTGGTCATAACGCCCCTGTCCTTCCGCTACCCCCGCGCCGCCGCGATCGCGTCGGCCAGGCCCGCCGCCCATTTGGTGATGTCGCCCGCACCCAGGCAGATGATCTGGTCGCCCGGCTGCGCCGCCTCGGCGAGCACGCGCGCCAGTTCCTCGGCGTCCGCCACCGCCTGCGCCGAACGGTGCCCGCGATGCTTGATGCCGGCAACGAGCGCCTCCGCCGAAACCCCCTCGATCGGCGCCTCGCCGGCGGCATAGACCGGGGTGACGAACACCATGTCGGCATCGTTGAACGCCTGCTGGAACTCCTCCATCAGGCTCCCCAGCCGCGAATAGCGGTGCGGCTGGCACACCGCGAGCACCCGCCCCTGCGCCGCCTCGCGCGCGGCGGAAAGCACCGCGCGGATTTCGACCGGGTGGTGGCCATAATCGTCGATCACGGTCGCGCCCGCCACCTCGCCCACCTTGGTGAAGCGCCGCTTGACCCCGCCGAACGCCGCGAAGCCGCGCTGGATCGTCTCGTCCGGAATGCCGAGTTCGAGCGCGACCCCGATCGCCGCCAGCGCGTTCTGCACATTGTGCCGCCCCGGCATCGGCAGATCGATATGCTCGATCGAGCGATAGCTGCCGTCGCGGTGGCGCACGATCGCCTCGAACTTGTTGCCGCCGGGGTACGGCGTCACGTTCACCCCGCGCACATCGGCTTGCGCGGAAAAGCCATAGGTCACCACCCGCCGGTCGCGCACGCGCGGCAGAATGCCCTGCACTTCGGGGTGATCGAGGCACAGCAAAGCCGCGCCGTAAAAGGGCACATTCTCGATGAACTGGACGAAGGCGTCCTTCACCCGATCGAACGCGCCATAATGGTCGAGATGTTCGGGATCGATGTTCGTCACCACCGCGATCGTGCCGTCGAGCCGCAGGAAGCTGCCGTCGCTCTCATCCGCCTCCACGACCATCCAATCGCTCGCGCCCAGCCGCGCGTTGGAGCCATAGCTGTTGATGATGCCGCCGTTGATCACCGTCGGGTCCACCCCGCCCGCATCGAGGATCGCGGCGACCATCGAGGTCGTCGTGGTCTTGCCGTGGGTGCCCGCCACCGCGACCGTCTGCTTCAGCCGCATCAGCTCGGCGAGCATTTCCGCGCGGCGCACGACCGGGATGCGGCGTTCATAAGCCGCCTCGACCTCGGGATTGCCGCGCTTGATCGCGGTGGAGGTGACGATCACCGCCGCCTCGCCCAGATTTTCGGCATCGTGGCCGATGAACACCGGGATGCCGCGATCGCGCAGGCCCTGCACGACATAGCCCTCGGCCACGTCCGATCCCTGCACGCGGTAGCCGAGGTTGTGCATCACCTCGGCGATGCCCGACATGCCGATGCCGCCGATCCCGACGAAATGGATCGTGCCGATGTCGCGCAGGCCCTTCATGCGAACGCGGCCTTTGGTTGCGCGGGGGCGACGCGGCCGTCGGGCAGGCCGCTATAGGGCGCGTCGAGCATCTCGACCAAATCGGCGAGATCGCGCGCGGCATCGGGCCGGCCGAGGGTGCGCGCGCGGCCGGCGGCATTTTCAAGCGCTTGCGGGTCGAGGCCCAGCTTCTGCATCTGTTTGGCAAGCTCCACGGGGGTGAAGGCGCGTTGCGCGATGGTGCGCGCCCCGCCCACGTCGGTCATCTCGCGCGCGTTCGCGGTCTGGTGATCGTCGGTCGCGGCGGGCAGCGGCACCAGGATCGCCGGCCGCCCGGCGCAGGTGAGCTCGGCGATGGTCGACGCGCCCGCGCGCGCGATCACCAGATGCGCCCAGGCGAGCTGTTCGGGCATATCGGGCAGATAAGTCGCGAGTTCGGCCGCGATCTGGAGATCGGCATATTTGGCGCGCACCGCGTCGATATCCTCGGGCCGCGCCTGATGCGTCACCTGCATCCGCCGCCGGAAGCTTATGGGCAACAGCGCCAGGCCATCGGGCACTACCTGGCTCAGCACGCTCGCGCCCTGGCTGCCGCCCGTGACCAGGATGCGGAAAATGCCGTCCTCCTCCAGCAGCGGATAGGGGCGCTGGCGCAGCTCCGCGATCGCCTCGCGCACCGGATTGCCGACGAGCCGGGTCTTGCCCTCCAGCGCGCGCGAAAGCCGCTCGACCCGGGCATAGCTGGTCGCGATCGCCGTCACCCGGCTCGCGACGAGGCGGTTGACGCGGCCGAGCACCGCGTTCTGCTCATGCACCGCGGTCGGCACGCGCAGGGCGAACGCGCCGAGCAGCGCCGGCAGCGCGGGATAGCCGCCAAAGCCCACCACCGCCGCCGGGCGCCGTTCCTTGAACAGCCGGATCGCCATACGCCGACCGGCGAGCATCGAGCGGCCCGCGCGCGCCCAGCCGAGCGGCCCGCCCTTCAGCGGCGCGGCGGGGACGATGTGCGTCTCGATCCCGTCGAACAGCCCGGGAAAGCGCACCCCGCGCGCGTCGCTCACCAGCGCGACCGAATGCCCCCGCCGGATCAGCTCGGCGGCGAGCGCGGCGGCGGGCACCATATGCCCGCCGGTGCCGCCCGCCGCCAAAACGAAATGTCGCGCCTCACTCATTGCTGCCACCGAACGATATAGGGGGACTGAACGAGGAACGGATTGCGCCGAGTGAAAGCGAGCAGCAAGCCCATTCCCGCCGACAGCGCGATCATCGATGACCCACCATAGGAAATGAAGGGCAAGGTCATCCCCTTCGACGGCGCGATGCCGGTGTTGACCGCCATCGAAACGAGCGCCTGCGCGCCGAACTGCGTCGCAAGGCCGGCGGCGGCGAGCAGGCGGAAAGCGTCGGTCTCGTCGAGCAGTTTCACCACCACCCGCACGACCAGCGCCAGGAACAGCAGCGCGATCACCGCGCAGGCGATGAGGCCGAATTCCTCGCCGATCACCGAGAAGATGTAGTCGGTATGCGCCTCGGGCAGCTTGAACTTCATCGTGCCGCCGCCGGGGCCGGTGCCGAGCCAGCCGCCGCCGGTGATCGTCGCATGCGCCATGTCGGTCTGGTAATGGTCGATCGCCTTGTCTTCGTCGCCGCGGAACAGGAAAGCGTCGATACGGATGCGCGCGGTATCGTAGAACAGATAAGCGGCGACGATCCCGGCGAGCCCCATTCCGCCGAGCATCCCCAGCACGCGCAGCGGCACGCCCGAGACCATCAGCAGCGTCACCCAGATCACGCTGAAGATCACCGTCTGCCCGAAATCGGGCTGCAGCATCAGCAGCGCGCCGATCAGCGCCATCAGCGCGAAGCTGATCGGCACCACCGGCAGATCGGGCTCCTTCTCGCGCAGCGACAGCAGCCAGGCGACGAGCACGACGAAACAGGGCTTCAGGAACTCGCTCGGCTGGAACTGGGCGATGCCCGCGCCGATCCAGCGCCGCGCGCCGTTCACCTCGACCCCGACGAACGGTACCAGCGCGAGGCAGGCGAGGAAGAACCCCGCGCCCAGCAGCGCGCCGCGCCGCGCGGTTTCGATCGGCAGCATCGAGACGACCAGCATCAGCGGCACCGACAACGTCACCCACACCAGCTGGCGCCAGAAATAATAAAGCGGCGGGAAATGGACCTTCTCGCCCGAATAGCGCACCGCCGAGGCGGGCGACGCGGCGGCCACCGCCAGCAGCCCGATCGCGATCAGCAGCAAGGCGAGCAGCAACAGCACCCGGTCGATATCGAAGAACCACATCGCCAGCGGGTGGCGCGAGCCGCGCCCGGTGCGCGGCTTCATCTTCGCCCACAGCTCGCGGCGGCGGGTGGCGCGGCTGTCGTTCATAGCGCCGCCACCAGCCGGCGGAACGTCTCGCCCCGATCCTCGAAATCGCGGAACTGATCGAACGAGGCGGCAGCGGGGGAGAGCAGCACGGTATCGCCCGGCACGGCGTTGCCGACCGCCGCCCGGAGCGCCGCGTCGAGCGTGCCGCTCTCCGTTACCGGCACCTGGCCCGCGAGCGCGGCGGCGAATGTCTCGGCCGCGTCCCCGATCGTGTAAGCATGGACGACATTGCCGAAATTCCTGGCGGCGGCCGCCAGCGAGGCGCTTTTCGCCTGCCCGCCCAGAATCCAGTGGATGCGATCGAACGCCGCGAGCGCGGGGGCCGCGCTCTCCGCGTTCGTCGCCTTGCTGTCATTGATGAAGCGCACGCCGTTCCGCTCGCCGACCAGCTCCATCCGGTGCGGCAGCCCCGCGAAGCTTTCCAGCGCGCGGTCGATCGCCGGGTTGGGCAGGCCGAGCGCCTCTGCGACATTGATCGCGGCGAGCGCGTTTTGCGCGTTGTGCGGGCCTTGCAGGCGCGGCCATCGTGACTGATCCATGCAGAAGCCCGGCGCGATCTTGATCAGCTGCTCGCCCTTGGCCGACAGCGCGCGCGCGATGAGCGCGGACGGGGTATCGGCGATCGAGATGATCGCGCGGTGGTCACGCGCCTGCATCGTGAACAGCCGCGCCTTGGCGGCGGCGTAATCCTCGAAATCGCGGTAGCGATCGAGATGATCGGGGGTGATGTTGAGCAGCACCGCGACATCGCAATCGAGGCTCTGTGTCAGGTCGATCTGGTAGCTGCTGAGTTCGAGCACATAGACGCCGCCTTCGGGCAGCGGATCGCGCGACAGGATCGGCAGGCCGATATTCCCCGCCATCAGGCTCGGCACGCCCGCCGTTTGCAGCATGTGGTGGACGAGCGCGGTGGTGGTCGACTTGCCGTTGGTGCCGGTGATGCCGACCACCTTGTGCGACGGCAGCTCGGCGCGCGCGTGGGCGAAGAGTTCGATGTCGCCGATGATGGGGACGCCCGCCGCGCGCGCCCGGGCGGCGAGCGGGTGGCGGTTGAGCGGCACGCCGGGGGAGACGACAAGGGCGTCGAAGCTGGCGAGGTCTTCGCTCTCCAGATCGGCCAGCCTCAAACCCTCGCCATGATCGGCACCGATCGCGTCACGCCGGGCCGCGTCCGAATCCCACGCGGTGACGCGCGCCCCGCTCGCGAGCAGCGCGGCGACGGTCGCCGCGCCGGAGCGCGCGAGGCCGAGCACGGCATAGCGCTTGCCCGCCCAGGCGCGGCTCGTGATCATCTGAGCTTCAGCGTCGACAGCCCGGCGAGCGCCAGCACCAGCGAAATGATCCAGAAGCGGATCACGACCGTGCTTTCGGCCCAACCAAGCTGCTCGAAATGATGGTGAATCGGCGCCATGCGGAAAACGCGCTTGCCGAAACGCTTATAGCTGAACACCTGGATGATCACCGACAGCGCTTCCATCACGAACAGCCCGCCGATGATCCCGAGCACGATCTCGTGATGCGCCACCACCGCGATCGCCCCGAGCGCGCCGCCGAGCGCGAGGCTGCCGGTGTCGCCCATGAACACCGCCGCCGGCGGCGCGTTGAACCACAGGAACGCCAGCCCCGCGCCCACGATCGCGCCGCAGAAGATCGCGAGATCACCCGCGCCGCGCACGTGCGGAATGCCGAGATAACCCGCGAACTTCACATTGCCGGCCAGATAGACGATCAGCATGAACGCGACCGCGGCGATGATCACCGGCATCGTCGCCAGGCCATCGAGCCCGTCCGTCAGGTTCACGGCGTTGCCGAACGCGACGATCGTGAAGGCAGCGAACAGGATGTAGAAATAGCCGAGGTCGATCGACACCTCGCTGAAGAACGGCAGGTACAGATGCGTGCCGTTCTGCTGGGTGATGATCCAGCTGGCGAGCCCCGCGATCAGGAACTCGCCCGCCAGCCGCGCGCGGCTGCTGATGCCGGCGGTCTTCTGCTTGCGCACCTTGTCGTAATCGTCGAGGAAACCGATCATCCCGAAGCCGAGCGTCACGAACAGGCACGCCCAGACATAGGGGTTGCTCAAGTCCATCCAGATCAGCACCGCGAGCACCAGCGCGGTCAGGATCATCAGCCCGCCCATCGTCGGCGTGCCGCGCTTGGCGAGGTGCGATTGCGGGCCGTCGGCGCGGATCGGCTGCCCCTTGCCCTGGCGCACGCGCAGCCAGCCGATAAAGCGCGGGCCGATCACCAGCCCGATCAGCAGCGCGGTCGCCACCGCCATCCCCGAGCGGAAGCTCAGATAGCGGATCAGGTTCAAAACGCCCGGAAAACCCAGTTGCTGGGCGATGAAATACAGCATTATGCCTGTTCCCCGAGCCGCGCGACCAGGCGCGACAGCCCCACGCCATTCGATCCCTTGACGAGCACGGCATCGCCAGCGGCGAGCACCGCGCGCAGCGCGCCTTCCGCCTCGCTCGCGCCCGGCACATGGACGAAATCGAGCCGTCCCTCAAGCGCGTGCGCGAGCGGGGCCATGCCCTCTCCCACCAGAATCGCGTGGATAACCCCGGCCTCGATCAGCGGCGCGGCGAGCCCGGCGTGATAATCGGCGCTCGCCGCCCCCAATTCGCGCATCTCGCCCAGCACCGCGAGCTTGCGCGCGGCGCCTTCGGCGCCCAGCACCGCGAGCGTCGCGCGCATCGAGCTGGGGTTGGCGTTATAGCTCTCGTCGATCACCAGCGCCGTGCCGCCACCCGGCAGCGCGACGCTCAGCCGCGCGCCGCGCCCCGGCAGCCCGCCCAGCTCGGCGAGCGCGAGCCCGGCGAGCGCGACATCGGCGCCCACCGCCTCGACCGCGGCCAGCACCGCGAGCGCGTTCGACACCCAATGCGCGCCCGGCTGGTTGATGGTGAAGCCCAGCTCCCGCTTGCGCAGTCGCGCCGTCACGAAAGTGCCGTTCGGGGTGCGCATCGTCTCCAGCGCGCGGACATCGGCGCCCTCGCCCAGCCCGAAGCTGACGACGTTGGCGGTGTGGCGCGCCGCCGCCGTCGCCAGCCGCTCGCCATAGGGGCTGTCGAACGGCACGATCGCGGTGCCGCCGGGCTCCAGCCCCTCGAAAATCTCCGCCTTGGCGTCGGCGATCGCCTCGACGCTATCGAAGAACTGGGTGTGCGCCGGCGCGATCGCGGTGATCAGCGCGAGATGCGGGCGCACCAGCCGGGTGAGCGCCGCGAGTTCGCCCGCGTGATTCATGCCCATCTCGAACACATTGTACCGCTGGCACGACGACATACGCGCGAGGCTGAGCGGTACGCCGGTATGATTGTTATAGCTCTTCACCGAGCGATGGACATGGCCGGGCGCCGCACGCTCCAGCGCGGCGTAGAGCGCTTCCTTGGTACCGGTTTTGCCGACCGAGCCGGTGACGCCGATCACCTTGCCCACCACCCGCTGCCGCGCGGCGACCGCGAGCGCCTGGAGCGCCGCCATCGTGTCCGCCACCAGCACGTGCGGCCCGTCGACCGGGTGCGACACCAGCACGCCCGACACGCCCTTCGCCAGCACTTCCGGCACATAGCGATGCCCGTCGGTGCTCGCGCCCTTCAGCGCGACGAACAGGTCGCCCGGCCCCGCCTCGCGCGAATCGAACGTCACCCCGGTCGCGACCCATTCGCCGATCGCGACGCCGCCGGTGGCGGTCGCGATCTCGGCGGCGGTCCACAGGATCGCGCTCATCCCGCCACCTCGCGCGCGACCTGAACATCGTCGAACGGCAGCACCAGATCACCGACGATCTGGCCCTGTTCATGCCCCTTGCCGGCGATCAGGACGATGTCGCTGGGGCCGGCTTCGGATATGGCGGCGGCGATCGCCTCGCGCCGGTCGGCGATCTCGCGCGCGCCCGGCGCGCCTTCGAGCACGGCGCGGCGGATGGTGGCGGGGTCTTCGCCGCGCGGATTGTCGTCGGTCACGATCACCAGCTCGGCGCCCTTCGCCGCGACCGCGCCCATCGGGCCGCGCTTGCCGGGATCGCGCTCGCCGCCCGCACCGAGCACGACGATCAGCCGCCCCTCGGCATGGGGCTTCAGCGCGGCGATCGCCGCCTCGATCGCGTCGGGGGTATGCGCGTAATCGACATAGACCGGCGCCCCGGCGCGGGCGATCGCGGCGCGCTCCAGCCGCCCGCGCACCGGCTGCAGCCGCGCGAGCCGGGCGAGCACCGCGCTCGCCTCGCCGCCGGTCGCGATCGCCAGCGCGGCGGCGGTCAGCGCGTTGGCCGCCTGATAGGCACCGATCAGCGGCAGGTTGACCTTGTGGCGCTTGCCGCCATGCTCGATTTCCAGCGCCTGACCGAGCAAGGTCGGCGCGCGCGAGACGAGGCGCAGATCGGCGCCACCTTCGCCGATGGTCATGACCCGCAGCCCCCGCGCCCGCGCGATCGCCGCCGCCTGTTCGGCGCGCGGATCGTCGGCCCAGATCACCGCGCTGCCACCATCCGCCACCACTTCGGCGAACAGGCGCATCTTCGCGGCGAAATAATCGTCCATGTCGCGGTGGTAATCGAGGTGATCGCGGCTGAGATTGGTGAACGCCGCCGCCGCCACCGGCACCCCCTCGGTCCGGTGCTGCGACAGGCCGTGCGACGAGGCCTCGAACGCGAGATGCGTCACCCCTTCGCGCGCGAGCCCCGCGACGTTCGAGAGGAAAGTGACGACATCGGGGGTGGTGAGCCCGGTCGTCACCCGGTCATCGGCGGTCGTCACCCCCAACGTCCCGATCGAGGCGGCGTGGTGGCCGGCCATGCGCCACAATTGGCGCGTCATCTCGACGGTGGAGGTCTTGCCGTTGGTGCCCGTCACCGCGACGCAGGTTTCGGGGAACGGCGCGAAGAAGCGCGCGGCGAGCCGGGCGAAGGCGGCGCGCGGGTTGGCATCGGCGATGTGGACCGCGCCCTCGACGCGCGCCCCGGGCCGCGCGACCACGGCGACCGCGCCGCTCGCGACCGCCTGGGGGATGAAATCCTCGCCGTTCACGCTCAGCCCCTGGAAGGCGCCGAACACGGTGCCGGGGGCAACCTTGCGATGATCAATGGCAAAGCCCGTCACCAGCGCCGGCTCGTCGCCGCCGGTGAGCGTGCCGAGCCTCATTCGGGAACCGCCTGGTTCTCGCCCGGCGCGTGCCAGATCAGCGGGGTGATGTCTGACAGATCAACGTCGCGCTGCATGTCCGGCATCACGCCCAGCAGTGGCGCGGTGCGCAGGATCACCCGGCTGACGACCGGCGCGACCGTCCAGGCGGCGGTGGTCTGGCCGGCGGAGCTGGCATTGGCGATCGGCGAATCGAGCATGGCAACCACCACATAGCGCGGTGCGTCCATCGGGAAAGCCGCCGCGAAGGTGCTGACGTTGCGCTTCTTGGAATAGCCCGTCTTCATCGCGACTTCGGCGGTACCCGTCTTGCCGCCGACGCGGTAGCCGGGCGCCTCGCCCTTCTTGCCGGTGCCCTGCAACACGACGAGGCGGAGCAATTGCCGCATCCGCGCGCTCGTTTCGGCGCTGATTACCCGCCGGCCGGCGGCGGCCTGGCCGGGGGCGACCTTCAGCAGCGTCGCCGGCCGCCAGACGCCGCCATTCACCAGCGCCGCATAAGCGCTCGCCAGATGGAGCGGGGTGACGGCGATGCCGTGGCCGTAAGCGGTCGTCATCGTCGTGACGCGCGCCCAATAGGTTGGCCAGATCGGGCGCTGGCGTTCATGCAGCTCGACATCGGGGCGGGTGTCGAACCCCAGCTGCTTGAACATCGCCTGCAATCGCGCCGGCCCCATCGCGTCGGCGATCCGTGCCGTCGCGATGTTCGACGAGTGGATCAGCGTCTCCGCCGCGTTCAGATAACGGCGCTGGGGGTGATCGTCGCGAATGTGGAAGCGGCCGATCGCGAGCGGCTGGGTCGCGTCGAAGCGCTGCGCCATCGAGGTGACGACCCCGCCATCGATCGCCGCGGCGATGCTGATCGGCTTGAAGGTCGAGCCCAGTTCATAGACCGATTGCGTCACGTTGTTGCGCAGCTGCAGCGCGGCCGGATCATCGGGATTGCGCGCGTCCTGCACGCGCGGCACGCGATTGGCGTCGAAATTGGGGAGCGAGGCCATCGACACGATCTCGCCGGTGTCCACGTCCAGGATCACCCCCGCCGCGCCCTTGGCCTGGAAGCTCGCCATCGCCTGGCCAAGCTCGGCCTCCAGCGCGCCCTGCACCCGCGCATCGATCGAGAGCGCGACAGGCTTGGCGCGGGCATTCTTGTCCATCAGCGGCGTATCGAGCCAGCGCTCCATGCCGCGCATCCCGTGGCCGTCATAATTCAGGAAGCCGAGCGTATGCGCCGCGAGCGCGCCTTGCGGATAGAGCCGCTCGGGCTCGCGCGCGAAGGCCATCGCCGGCTCGCCCAGCGCGTTTACCGCGCGCACCGTCTCGGGCATCGCGCGGCGCTGGAGATAGGTAAAGTTCGCGCCCGAGCGCAGCACGCGCAGATACCAGGCCTCGTCATGGTCGGGGATCAGCTCGGCGAGCTTGGGCGCCAGTTCCTCGGGCGTGTTGACCAGCTTGTTGGGGTGAATGCCGATCGACCAGGCGTCGATCGTGCGGGCAAGCGGCGCGCCGTTGCGATCGACCAGATCACCGCGCAGCGGCACCAGCGCGGCGGCGGCATCTGCCCCGGTCTGCGGCGCCGAGAAAGCGCCGAGCCACACCAGCCGCAACAGCACGATGCCGACGCCGCCCGCGACCAGCAGCATCAGCATCACCAGCCGCACCGACGCGAGCTGGGCGATCGGATGGCGCGCGCCCGCCAGGCGCGGCCGCGGCGGGCGGGCGACGAGGACGGTCATCGCGTGCCCCGCGGCGCGTCGAGCAACGCGCCGAAGCTGGGATCGGCGAGCAGCTTGCGGCTGATCATCGCGACCGTCCGGCTTGGCGCAGGCGTGCCGCTCGCCACGGCGAGCACGGGCGAAGCGGGCTTGGGCGCGGGTTGCGCGGCGGTCCGGGGGGCCGGCGTCGGCGCGGCGTGGGCGAAGGCGGGCGGCACCGCCGGCGCGTCGAGCTTCGCCAGCACCGGCTGCGGCGTGCCGAGCGTCGCCGGATCGAGCGCGGCGAGCACCGCTTCATCGGCCACGAACTGTTCGGCGCGCGGCGCGTCGAGCATCATGTCCTCGCGATTCCAGCGTTCGAGCTGGGCAAGGCTGGCGCGGGTGTTGAACTCGGTTTCCAGCTGGCGGATGTCGCGCGTCGCCCGGGCGATGGCGCGGTCCATGTCCGCCACCTTCTTGCGCTCCGCCGCGACCTGCAGCGAGACCAGATAGCAGCCCAGCACAACCACCACGCAGCCGAGGAACCACCCCAAGCCTCGGAACCGATACGATGCCGCCATCCTCTACGCTCCCTGGTGCCATGCGGGCGCCGCCGTGCGCCGCGCGGTTCTAAGTGTCGCCGAGCGCGCGCGCGGATTGCGCGCGATCTCGGCGTCCGAAGGACGCTGCCCCCGCCCGACCTGGTCAAAGGTCGGCGCGGGCCCCTGCGGCGCCTGCGGTAAGTGGCGCGATCCGGCGGGCAGATTGCCCGATCGTTCGCGCAGGAAATTCTTGACCAGCCGATCCTCGAGGCTGTGGAAGGTAACGACCGCGAGCCGCCCGCCGGGCTTCAGCACCCGTTCGGCCGCGTCGAGCGCCGCGCGCAGCTCGTCGAGTTCCTGGTTCAGATGGATGCGGATCGCCTGGAAGCTGCGGGTCGCCGGGTCTTTCTTGTCGTGCGGCTTGTGGCCGAGCGCGCGGCGGACAACCTCGGCAAGCTCGCCGGTGCGCGTGAGCGGCCGCGCCGCGACGATCGCGCGGGCGACGCGGCGGGCGCGCGGCTCCTCGCCATAGGTATGGAGTATGTCGGCGATCTCGGCCTCGTCGGCGCCGTTCAGCCATTCGGCGGCGGTGGTGCCGGCCTGCGCCATCCGCATGTCGAGCGGGCCATCGCCCTGGAAGCTGAACCCGCGCTCGGCCTGATCGAGCTGCATCGACGAAACGCCGATGTCCATCACCAGCCCATCCACGGGCACGAGGCCGCGCGCGGCGAGTTCGGCGGCGAGGGTGGAGAATGGCGCCTCGATCAGCATCAGCCGTGGCCGCTCGGCGGCGAGCGCACGGCCGAGCGCGGCGGCATCGGGATCGCGATCGAACGCGATCACCTCGCCCCCTGCGTCGAGCATCGCCCGGCTATAGCCGCCCGCGCCGAAGGTCGCGTCGACATGGCGCTCGCCGTGGACAATGGCGAGCGCGTCGATCACTTCGGTGAGCAGTACCGGGATGTGGGGGGTGGCGGTGGCGGTCACAGCGCCTCTCCCCGCTCTTCCATGAAGAAGCGCGCGGCGTCCTTCATCCAGTCAGCGGCGGTGTCGCAGCCGATCAGCGTCGCCGGGTCCCAGATTTCGAAATGATCGCCCATGCCGGCGAAGAAGGCGAATTTGCCGATCTTCATCCGCCGGCGCGGGAAGGGCGGCAGGATGAACCGGCCCGACGCATCGAAGGGCACCGGATCGGCGGCCATGCCGGCGCGCAAGATCTGGGCGCGCGGCGCGCCATTCTCGCCGGCATGGGCGCGGGCGCGCTCGGCGAGATCGGCGTGGAGGCGCTCGGCGTGGCCGGCGTCATAGCCGATCAGGCATGGATCGCTTTCATGCAGGCCGACGATGACGGTGGCGGCATCCTTGGGGTCGATGCCGGCGGGGTTGCGGGCGATCAGGGTCGCGCGCAGCGTCGAGGGGATCGCGACGCGACCCTTCTCGTCCACCTGCTGCAGAGCATAGCCCTGATAGATACCCCTGACTGACACGCACGCCCCTGCCCAGGCGGCACGCGACTCCCCTGCCCCGCAAAACGGCCTGCCCGCCGCCTAGCGAAGTACGCTGCGCTTTACGCAAGGGAGCCCGCCCCTGTTAACCAAGGCTATACATGGGGCCTGTTGGGGACACAACGGGTGAAATGGGGATTTACGGGGAAATGCGGGGGACAAACGCCAAGCTGATGGGATTGTAAAAAGAGGTTCGCGCTTCGTTCTTTACGGAAAAACCGCAGTGCTAGGGCGGGTTGGTTAACCATGTCATCTGCCCTCCGCGCGCCGGCACCCGCGCGTCGATTAGGCAGCCATAACGAAACGTTGGTTTTTGAAGAGGATATGCCGCCGACCCCCTCCTGCACGGGGCGCCGGGCCGGCAATCGGAACCCGGCCGGCTATTGACGCGGCTTGGCGGCGCTGGGCGGCGTGTCTGGAGTCGGTGTGCTGGTGCTGGGGGCGACCCCCAGCTCGGCGAGCGGCTCTTTCTGCGCGCTCGCGAGCGGATCGGTGGTGTTGGCGTTGGTGAGATTCGCGACGACATCGGGCTTGGCCGCGCCGATCGCCGCCACCGGCCGCTCGCGATTGACCGAGCTGAAAATGGCGCTCGCCAGTCCGATCAGCAGCAACACGAACGCCAGGCCGGTCATCCCAACCTTGACGCGCTGGATCGCCTGCGCGGGTTCGATCGCCTTCTTCATGCCCCGTTACGCCGTTACCAGAAACGCAGGCTATTGTCGAACCAACCTTAACGGGGGGTGAGCTGCCGTGGAATCGGCAGGCCTTTCGCCGTCAGCCAGTCGCGATTGTAGAGCGTCGAGAGATAGCGGAACCCCGTGTCGCAAAGGATCGTCGCGACTCGGCTGCCGCGCCCCAAGCGCCGCGCCAGCGCGACCGCGCCGGCGACGTTGATGCCCGACGACAAGCCCAGGCACAGCCCTTCCTCGACCAGCAGCCGCTCGACCCAATAGAGTCCCTCGGCATCGCTGATGCGGAACTGGGTATCGACCGGCGCGCCTTCCAGATTGCCGGTGATCCGCCCCTGCCCGATCCCTTCCGCGACCGATGAGCCTTCCGATTTCAGCTCGCCATGCGCGTAATAATTGTAAAGCGCGGCGCCGTGCGGATCGCTGAGCGCGATCGTGACCGCCTCGTCCTTTTCCTTCAGCCCTAGCCCGACACCCGCGAGCGTGCCGCCGGTGCCGACCGCGCAGGTGAACCCGTCGATCCGCCCTTCGAGCTGCTCCCAAATCTCGGCGGCGGTGCCGTTGATGTGCGCGCGGCGGTTGGCGACATTGTCGAACTGGTTCGCCCAGATCGCGTTGGGCGTCTCCTCGGCGATGCGGCGCGACTGGTGGACGAAATGGCAGGGCGAGGCATAGGGCGCCGCCGGCACCGTGATGAGCTCGGCGCCCAATGCGCGCAGCGTGCCCATCTTCTCGCGGCTCTGCGTCTCGGGCATCACGATGATCGTGCGATAGCCCTTGGCGTTGGCGACGAGCGCGAGGCCGATGCCGGTATTGCCCGCAGTCCCCTCGACGATCGTGCCGCCGGTATGGATCAGCCCACGCTCCTCGGCATCCTCGACGATCGCGAGCGCGGCGCGGTCCTTCACCGATCCGCCAGGGTTGGTGAACTCGCACTTGGCGAAAATCTCGCCGCCGCTTTCGTCGCTGGGGCCTTTGAGGCGGACGAGCGGGGTGTTGCCGATCAGGGCAAGGGTGTTGGGCGCGCTGGGCATGGCGCTTCAATGGCCGGGGCGACGATCGGCTGCAAGAAAGAGAAGCTTTGCGCGGGCGAGGCGTTTGGCGGGGGCGCGCGCTGTGATAGGCTAGCCCACGAGGAGTTGAGCGATGGGTGCCGAACTGAAGATCACCGACAGCGAGACGATAAAGCTCGCCGAAAGCTTAGCGGCGGCGCGCGGCGAGAGCGTACAGCAGACGATCCGAGACGCGCTCGGTCGTGTGCAAGCCGCGATGGACGCCGATTTTGAGCGGGAATTGGCTGAAAAAATCGCGAAGATGGACGAAATCTCGCGGCGATTCCGCGAGAAAATGCCAGCGGAGTGGCATCATATGACATCCAAGCAGATCATGGATTCGATCTACGCCGATGACGGCTCTTTTGCATGATTGGCTATAATGGGTCCAAACGAACCGCATGGTGATTGATACCTCGGCCATCATGGCGTTGCTACTGAAGGAGCCCGATCGCGATTGGGTCGCTCGGTCGTTAGCGTTGGCCGGAGGGGCCAAGCTTTCGGCGGGCAGCTGGATAGAGCTCGGCGCGGTACTGACCCGTCGTCACGATAATCTGAAGCCGGAGCTTGACGAAGCGATCGAAACTTTCGCGATCGTCATCGCACCTGTCACCGTCGAACAAGCGCGGATCGGCCACGACGCCTATCGCCGCTTCGGCATCGGCTCCGGCCACCCCGCCCGGCTCAATTTCGGCGACTGCTTCGCCTATGCGCTCGCCAAATCGCTCGACGAGCCGCTGCTGTTCAAGGGCGAGGATTTCGCCCAGACCGACGTCACGCCCACCCGCTGACCCCGGCGCGCGCCAGATGCGGGCCGAGCCGGCCGGCGAGCGCCAGGAAGAACATGCGATAGTCGCTCACCAGCGACCAGAGCGGATAAGTGAAGGTGGCCGGGCGGTTCCGCTCCACCGCGAAATGCGCGCCCCAGGCGAAGCCATAGCCGGCGAGCGGCACCGCGAGCCACCACCAGCCATTCTGCGTGAGCGCCAGCGCCGCCGCCAAAAAGGTGAGCGCCGTGCCCGCATAATGCAGCGCGCGGGTCTCGGCGCGGGCGTGCTCACGCAGATAATGCGGCCAGAAATCGGCATAGCGGGTGATCGGCTTCATGCCGCGATAGGAACCGCCACGGCACCGCGCGTCAAGCCTTTCGCGATGCGCCGGCCTGGCCTATGTTCCCTCCATGTTCCAAGACTCGGCCCCGCTCGACGCGCTCGCCCTGCCGCCGCGACCGTTGCGCTGGCTGTTTCTGGACCTGAACAGCTATTTCGCGAGCGTCGAGCAGCAGCTTCAGCCCCATTTGCGCGGCAGGCCGATCCTGGTCGCCCCGGTCGATAGCGACACGACGGTCGCGATCGCCGCCTCGGTCGAGGCCAAGCGCTACGGCATCCGCACCGGCACGCCGGTGTGGGAGGCCAAGCAGAAATGCCGCGACCTCATCATCACCCCGGCGCGCCACGATCGCTATGTCGCCTTCCATGAGGCGATCGTGGCGGAGGTGTGGCGGCACATCCCGGTCACGCATGTCTGCTCGATCGACGAAGTCGCCTGCCGGCTGCTCGATAACGAGAACAGCGTCGAGGCCGCGACCGCGCTCGCCCGGCGGATCAAGGCGGGCATCCGGGCGAATGTCGGCGACTGTCTCACCTGCTCGGTCGGCATCGCGCCCAACCGGCTGCTCGCGAAGCTCGCGTCGGACATGCAGAAGCCCGACGGCCTCGTGATCCTGAGCGCCGACCAGCTGCCGCACCGGCTGTACGACATGCCGCTCACCGACATCGCCGGCATCGGCGCGAAAATGGCGCTGCGGCTAGCGCAGGACGGCATCAACGACATCCGTCAGCTGCTCGCGCGCCGGCCGCGCGACGCCGGCAGCGCCTGGGGCGGGACGAATGGCGACCGGCTCTGGTATCTGCTTCACGGGGTCGACCTGCCCGAAAAACCGACGCAGAGCCGCACCATCGGCCACAGCCAGGTGCTCTCTCCGGGCAAGCGCGGCTTCGTCCCCGCCCGGCTCACCGCGCGGCGGCTGGCGCTGAAGGCGGCGAGCCGGCTCCGCCGCAAGGGGTATCGCGCCCGGCTGCTGGTGCTCCACGCCAAGTTCGAGGACGACAAGAGCAACTGGCGCGCCTCCGCCAAATTGCCCGCGACCGAGGATAGTTTCGTGATCCTGGCCGCGCTCGATCCGCTGATCGAACGGCTGCGCGACGCCGGGCGGGCGCATCGCGGCGGCGGGCAGGTGCGGCTGATCGGAGTGACCCTGTCCGAAATCGCCCCCGCGGCGGGCGAGCAGCACAGCCTGTTCGCGCACCTCGCCCCCGACGAGCCGCTGGCGCGCGAAACGCGCGGCGTCGCGCTCAGCCGGGCGATGGACCGGCTCAACGAAAAGTTCGGGCGCAACGCGGTGTCGGTGGGGGTGCTGACCGGCGGGCGGATCGACCGGGTCGGCGCCAAGATCGCCTTCGGCCGCATCCCCGAGGCGAGCGAATTCCACGAATAATGTTCATGCGTCGTTCAACCCGCCGCGCTATGGCTGGCGGTTCGCATGAAACGCTGGCTGGCCCTTCCATTGCTGACGCTCGCCCCGGTGCCGGCGCTCGCGCAGATCACGGGCTTTTCGATCCACCAGCGCGTGGTGATCCGCGTGCCGCGCTCCGAGCCGCCCGGTGCCGTGGCCGTGCCCACCCGTTGGCACGAGGCAAAGGGGCCGCGCTGCGTGCCGCTCGACGGGATCGTCGGCGCGTCGATGGTCGAACCCGAGCGGATTGACCTGCTGCTGGCCGATGGCGGCCGGCTGCGCGCGCGGTTCGACGATGCCTGCCCCGCGCTCGATTTCTATCGCGGGCTCTATGTGAAGGCGAATTCCGACGGCCAGCTCTGCGCCAAGCGCGACGCGGGGCGCTCGCGTTCGGGTGACGCCTGCCGCATCACGGGGTTTCGCAAGCTGGTGCGGCGAAAGTAACGGCACGGCGCCAGCCCGCTTTTCCTTGACATTCGCGCGTAAATCCGCAAGCGCGCAACCAGCGCCCCTAGGCCTGTGCCGGGGCTTTTCCCGGACCCCTAAATGACCTTTGCCGATCTCGGCCTATCCGAAGAACTTCTCCGCGCCGTAACGGAAGCCGGCTATAACGAGCCGACACCGATCCAGGCCAGCGCCATCCCGTCGGTGCTGATGATGCGCGACATGATCGGCATCGCCCAAACCGGCACCGGCAAGACGGCGAGCTTCGTGCTGCCGATGATCGACATTCTGGCGCATGGCCGCAGCCGCGCGCGGATGCCGCGCTCGCTGATTCTGGAGCCGACGCGCGAACTCGCCGCGCAGGTGGCGGAAAATTTCGAGAAATACGGCAAATACCACAAGCTCTCGATGGCGCTGCTGATCGGCGGCGTGCAGATGGGCGATCAGGTGAAGGCGCTGGAAAAGGGCG
Organism: Proteobacteria bacterium SG_bin6; assembly: GCA_002083435.1. Lineage (GTDB taxonomy): Bacteria > Pseudomonadota > Alphaproteobacteria > Sphingomonadales > Sphingomonadaceae > Sphingomonas. The sequence continues at coordinate 65,165 of LWDJ01000005.1, forward strand.
TCGACGTGCTGATCGCCACCCCCGGCCGGCTGATGGACCTGTTCGAGCGCGGCAAGATCCTGCTCACCGGCTGCGAATTGCTGGTGATCGACGAGGCCGACCGGATGCTCGACATGGGGTTCATTCCCGATATCGAGCAGATTTGCAGCAAGCTGCCGGCGCAGCGCCAGACCTTGCTGTTCTCGGCGACGATGCCGCCGCCGATCAAGAAGCTGGCCGACAAGTTCCTGTCGAACCCCAAGACGATCGAGGTCGCGCGGCCGGCGACGACCAACACCAACATCACCCAGTGGCTGGTGCCCGTCTCAGGCGCGAAGAAGCGCGACCGGCTGGGCGACCTGCTCGAAGACCCGCAAGTCAAGACCGCGATCATCTTCTGCAACCGCAAGACGACCGTGCGCGACCTGAACCGCGCGCTGAAGCGCGACGGCCACCGATCGGGCGAAATTCACGGCGACATGGAGCAGCCGCAGCGCATCGCCGAGCTTGATCGCTTCAAGGCGGGCGAGATCAACATTCTTGTCGCCTCCGACGTCGCCGCGCGCGGGCTCGACATCAAGGGCGTGAGCCATGTGTTCAACTTCGACGCGCCCTGGCACCCGGACGATTATGTCCACCGCATCGGCCGCACCGGCCGCGCCGGGGCGACCGGGGTTGCCTATACCTTCGTCACCGCCGAGGACGCGGAGAATATCGCCAATATCGAGAAGCTGACCGGCCAGGCGATCCCGCGGCTGGAAGGCGCCGCCGACCTGGTGCCAGCCGAGGGCGCGCCGAGCCGATCGCGCGGCCGCAAGCGCCCGGCCAAGGCCGAAGCGCCCGCCAAGGCCGATTCGCGTCCCAAGCGGGGCGACGCGCGTCCGGCGCCCGAGCCCGCGAGGGAGCCAGCGCGTGAACGCGGCCCGCGCGGCTTCACCGCCGAGCCGTTGATCGAGGATGCGAGCCCCGTCGGCGAAGACGGCTGGCACGGCCCCTTCCCCGAATTCCTGCGCGCTTCGCTGGCGGCGTGATCGAGCGGATCGCGCCGGTGCGGGTGGAAAGCCCGTGCGTCAACGTCTGCCGGATCGACGACGTGACCGGCCGCTGCGTGGGCTGCGCGCGCACCCTCGACGAGATCGCCCGCTGGACCCGCGAATCGAGCGCCTGGCGCGCGGCGGTGATGGCCGACTTGCCGGGGCGGCGGGGTTAACCCCCAAAAAGCGCTGATGAATTTGCCGAACCGCCGCGAATTGCCCTACAAAGGTTTGCAGGCAATGAGGACGGCACGATGCGCGACAGCGAACGACCGGGCAGATTGCGGCGTGTCGTCATCCTGGGCGGCGGCACCGCCGGGTGGATGACCGCCACCGCGCTCGCCAAGAGCTTCGGGCCGCGCCTGTCGATCACGCTGCTCGAGTCCGCCGAGATCGGCACCGTCGGCGTCGGCGAGGCGACGATCCCGACCATCCACTGGTTCAATGAGCTGATCGGGCTCGACGAAGCCGAATTCCTCCGCGCGACCAAGGCGAGCTTCAAGCTGGGGATCGAGTTCGTCGATTGGACGCGGCCCGGCCACCGCTATTTCCACCCCTTCGGCACTTATGGCGTGCAGCTTCCCGGCGTCGCCTTCCACCACCGTTGGCTGAAGGCGCGGGCCGAGGGGCTTGATCTGCCGCTCAGCGCCTTTTCGCTCGCGACGCGGCTCGCCGCCGAGAACCGCTTCGCCAAGCCGCAGGGCGATGCACGTTCGATCCTGTCGACGCTCGGCTACGCCTATCATTTCGACGCGGCGCTCTATGCGCAGCATCTGCGCGGAATCGCCGAGGCAGCGGGCGTCACCCGCGTCGACGGCAAGCTGCGCGACATCGAGCGCGATGGCGAGAGCGGCCACGTCACCGCGCTCACCACCGAGCGCGGCGATCGGCTGGCGGGCGAGCTGTTCATCGATTGCTCGGGGTTTCGCGCGCTGCTGATTGAAGGCGCGATGGGCGCGGGGTTCGAAGATTGGTCGCACTGGCTGCCGTGCGACCGCGCGGTGGCGGTGCCGTGCGAGCGGCTCGCCGAAACCACGCCCTATACCCGTTCGACCGCGCGCGCGGCGGGCTGGCAGTGGCGCATCCCGCTCCAGCACCGCACCGGCAATGGCTATGTCTATGCGAGAGCCTTGCTGTCGGACGACGAGGCGGCGGCGACCCTGCTCGCCAATCTCGACGGCGCGCCGCTCGCCGAGCCGCGTTTCCTGCGCTTCACCGCCGGGATGCGGCGGCGGTGCTGGGTGGGCAATGTCGTCGCGATCGGACTGTCCTCGGGCTTTCTCGAACCGCTCGAATCAACCAGCATCCACCTCATCCAGTCGGGCATCGCCAAGCTGCTGACCTTGTTCCCCGATGCCGATATGGACCCCGGCCTCGCCGCGCGTTTCGACCGGGTGTTCGCCGCCGACATGGACGACATCAAGGATTTCCTGATCCTCCATTACCATGCGACGCACGACAAGCCCGAGCCGCTGTGGGCGCAGTGCCGGCACATGCAACTGCCCGAGACGCTGGTGGAGAAGGAAGCCCAGTATCGCCGATCGGGCCGGGTGATGATCGAGGGCGATGCGCTGTTCCGCGAGGCGAGCTGGCTCGCGGTGCTCAACGGGCAGGAGGTGCTGGCGGGCGATTACAACCCGCTCGCCGACACGCTCGATCCGGCGGTGAACCGCGCGCAGCTGGAGCAGATCGCCGCCGTGGTTGCCCGCGCCGCGCCGACGCTCCCCAAGCATGACGCGGCGATCGCCGCGCTGATCGGCGCCCCCTCGCCCCAGGTCGCGCTGGCGGGATGAACCGGCCCGAGATCGCCGCGCGGCTGATCGGCGCGGAGCGCCAGCCGCTGGTGACGGTCGACGGCTTCGCGCCCGAACCCGACGCGCTGCGGGAAGCCGCCGCCGCCGCACGATTCGCGCCGGCGAGCGACCATTATCCGGGGCTAAGCGCAGCCGTGCCGCGCGACTATCTGGTCGCGGTCCAGCCGGCGCTCGCGACCGTGCTGCGCGAGGTGTTCGGCCATCGCCGCGCCTGGCGCGTGCTCGACGCGCGCTTCGCGCTGGTGACGACGCCGCCCGACCGGCTGAGCCTCGCGCAGCGGGTGCCGCATGTCGATGCGCTCGATCCGGGGCGCATCGCGCTGGTGCATTATCTGATGCCCGAGGGTGGCGACGGCACCGCCTTCTTCCGCCACCGCGCGACCGGCTATGAAACGCTCGATGCCGCGCGCGCGCCGGGCTATCAGCGGCTATTGGCGGAGGAGCTGGCGGCGACGCCCCCGCCCCATGCCTACATCGCCGGCGACACCCCGATCTTCGCTTGCACCGCGCGGGTGGCGGCGCGCGCCAATCGCGCGGTGATCTACCGCAGCGCCCTGCTTCACAGCGGCGCGATCAGCGCGGGCGCGGTGCTCTCGCCCGATCCGCGCCACGGCCGGCTGACGGTGACGGCCTTTCTGGCGGCCGAATAGCCGCCGGCGGCCGCACCGCGAGATAGACGGTGCTCCACAGCTGCGCCGCGTTCGACTCGTCCACATCCTGCCGCCCCGCGCCAAAGGCGACCACCTGATAGCGGCCCCCGGCATAGCGCCACGACCACAGCTCCGAATTGGCGACCGCGCGCGCGGCCAGGATCACCCGCCACAGCTTGGCCTGGGCATCGCGCAACCGGGCGCGCGTCCCGGGCGGCAAGTCGGTGCGCGCGAGCTGGCGTTCGAGCCCGGCGGCGAGCAGCGCCTGCTGCCACGACCACACCACCGCGCCATGATAGGCAGCCGGGGTGAATTTCGCCTGCATCGCCACAGGTGCGAGCACCGGACTGGCGACGAGCAGCCCGGCATCGGTCATCAACCCCGCCGGGAAGGGTCGCATCATCGCCGTGACCGCGCGATCGAGCGCACCCGCGCTCGGCTGCGCGAACATCAGCGCGAAGCCCTCGTCCGAATGGAGGATCGGCACTGGCTTGCCATCGGCATCGAGCGCGATCGCATGATAGTCGAGCGGCCCCGCCCCCAGGGCGGCGAGCGCCGGCGCGGCGGGTACGCCCAGCCGCGCGGCATAGCCCCGGATCGCGCTCGCGGCCTCGACGGCGGGCACGCTTTGCGCGAACAACGGCGGCGCCGCCTCGCGCCACGCCTTCGCCAACCGCGCCGCCTCGCCCAACGCCTGACGGTCATCGGCCGATAGATACGGATCGAGCAGCCCCGCCGCATAGAGCCGCGCCGCCGCATCGAGCGCGGCGGGCACCAGCACCGCGTTCACGTCATAGGCATAGCGCCCGCCGCCGACGCCATCATTGCTGTCGCGCCACTGCCCCGCCGCGCGACCGGGCTTGAACGCGATCAGCCGCTCGACCGCCGGCGCCTGCGCGAAGGGCCGCGCCTGGGCGATCACGAAGCGCAGATTGCGCACCAGCGCGGCGCCAACCTTCTCCTGACGGTCGGGCGCCGCGACGCTCGTCAGCCCTCGGGCGAGATAGGCGCGGGCATCCGGCGCACGGTCGAGCAGATAGGCCGCGGCGACCGGGGCGAGCATGTAATCGTCGTCGACCATGAAATAATCGAGCTCGGCAGCGTTGCCGCGTTCGCTCGCCCGGCGCTTTTCCATGATCGCGAACTCGGCGATGCCCTCTTCATGCGCCACCTCGCCCGCCGGGTTGAGCCGCGCGAGCACCGCGTTCAGCCCCGCCTCGATCGCCGCCGGCTGGAGCGCAGGCATCAACAGCCGCACCGACATCAACGTGTCGCGCCCGAAATAGGTGTTGAACCGCCACGATCCGGCGAGGAATTTTTCACGGTAGCTGAGGAAGCGCAAAGCGTTGCGCGCGGCCCGGTCCGGCGCGGCGCGGGCGTTGAGCAGCTCCGCCTCGGTCAGCCCGGAGAGCGGCGGATCGCCGGTCGCGCCGATAATCTCAAGCCGGATCGGCTGCCCGGGGTTCGCCGTGATGGCCTGCCCCGCGATCCGCCCGCTCAGCACCCGCACCCGCAGCAGATAGCCCGGCGCGCCATCGAGCCGGTCGCGCGCCCATTCGATCGTATCGCCGCCGGTGCGCGGCGCGACGCCAACCTCGGGCGGGAATTTGGCGATCGCCTGATAGTCGCGCAGATAGCGGACGTTCGTCACAAGGCCCTGCTTCACCACCAGCCGCGCCGCATCGACGCTCGCCACCGCGCGCACGCCGTGGAGCGGCCGCCCTTGGGCGTCGTTCAGGCCGAGCGGCAGCGGCGGCTGCTCGAGCCGCCAGGTCACCGGCGCGGCGACGCGATCGAACCACAGCGCCACCCCGCTATTCCCCGCCGGGAACGCGATCAGGATGCGCGGGTCGAGCCCCGAGCGCAGCAGCAGATGCGCCGCCACCGGCCCATCGCGGACAAAGGCGTTGATGTTGCGTCCCTCGACCAGCTGATAGGCGAGCTCGGGCGCGGCGGGCGGCGGCGTGGCACCCAAGGTCAGCAGCGCCGTGAGGAAGATGAATTGACGCATGATCGTCTCCAGCCTTGCCGACCCCGCCGCCTGCCACGGCGAGGCCGACAAGCTTGGCGAAACAGGACCGGCTAGAATCGCATCGTCACGCTGCCACCAAAGGTCGGCCCGACGATACCCCGCGCATAGAAGAAGCCCGAGGCAGCGTTCTGGCGCTGGCCCTGGCGGGGGTTGCCCTCGGTCAGGCCCAGTTCGTTGAACACATTGTCGACGTTGAAGCTGGCTTGGAGGCGTTCGGTGAGGTTCACGCTCACGCCGAAGCTCGTCACGCCATAGGCCGGCAACGCGATGCCGTTGCCCGAGTCCGCGAAGATTCTCCCGATATATTTGTACCGCCCGTAAAACTCGCCGAGCTTGCGCGGCAGCTGGAAGGTGGAGGTGACGGTGAACAACGTCGAAGGGGTACGCTCGGGCCGGTTGCCGTCGAACCCCTGCTGGCGCTGGCCGTTCAGGCGCAGATTGTTGAGCGTCGGGTCCTGGAACACACCGAAGAAATCGACCGACCACCAGCGCACCGGCCGAATCAGCGCATCGACCTCGACGCCGAAGGTGCTTAGATCCGCCTGGAACGCGGTCTGGATCGTCGGGTTGGTGGGATCGATGAAATTGTAGAACTGGTTGCGGAAATTGGTCTGGAACACGGTGACCGAGGCGCTCAGCAGCCGGCGATATTCATAGCGCACGCCGCCTTCGTACAGCTCGATGCCGGTGATTGGATCGGTGTTGTTGGTCTGGAAGCCATCGGCATAGCGCGCATAGACCGACAGATTCGGGCGGATCAGATAATTGACGCCCACTGTCCAGGCGATGCGATCTTGCGTGCGGCGCGTATCGGCGAAGGTGCCGCCAAAGGTGGAGCCCACCGTCGGCACGACAAGGGCATTGGCGACCCCGGGCTGGACGAGCTGCTGGAACTCGGTCGGCTGGCCTTGCGCGTTGAACGCGGTCGCGACCAGGCGATTGGCGGGGTTCGCGGCCTGCGCGGCGGTCGGCGGTTGGCCATCGAGGAAGCGCGCATCGTCGCTTTCCCAGCGGATACCGCCGTCGATGCGCAGATCGCCGATCTGGAACTCGTCATTGGCATAGACCGAGACCGAGCTGTCGGTCCGCCGGCGGATGCCCGCGCCCCAGTTTCCGTAAGAAATCTGGCCGTTATCGGTCAGCGTCCCGATCACATTGTTGTTCGCATCGAGCGCGACGACATCATAGATATCGCTGTTGTTCTTGACGTCGTTCACGACCGCCGACGTTGCCGACTGATTTTGATAGCGGCCCACATTGTAATAGAGCACGCCAAGCGTGAGCGAGTTCTTGAAGACCGCACCCTGATATTCCCAGCGCCCGCCAAAATTCGATCCGAAATCGAACCCGGTCTGATAATCATGGTTGAGCGTCGTCTGCTGGAGAAAACCGTTGCCGTTGAGCGCGTTGAGCGCCGCGACCTGGTTCGATCCCAGCACGACATTGGTGCGCAGGTTGCGGATGCCGAAACGCGCGGTGGTCGGGAACACCGCCGCGCCGCGCGTCAGCAGATCGTTGATCGGCGAAGTGGCGCCCGGTGTTAGATACGTGACCGCGCTCGCGAGCCCGGCATTGCCGGTGCCCGATCCCGGAAACAGCCCGTTGAAATCGGTCTTCAGCCCCAGATAGCGGGCGTGGGCGAACAATTCGATCGAGTCGGTGAGCGGCTTTTGCACATCGATCCGCAATTGCTGCGTCTTGACTCGCACGCCTTGCGAATAGTTGAAATCGCGAAAGCCGCTGGGGTCGACAAAGGTCGAAACCGGCACCGAAATCCGCGAAAAGGCGGTGCCGCCAATATTCCCGAATTGGGTGTCCAGCCCCGGGATACCGCCCGGCTGCCCGTTGTTATTGGCGTAAGGCTGGGTGGCGTAATAGGCCGTCTTGAAGTCGCCGATCCGGCCGGTGAGCCGCACGAACCCGCCATCGTCGAAACGATATTCGAGCGAGCCCTTCAACCGATAGCCATCATAGTTGAACGGGTTGCTGCGCACCCCCGGGCTGGTTTGAAAGAAGCCGCCGATCGTGAAGGCCAGCTTGTCCTTGATGATCGGCGCCGAGACATAGCCGTCGCCGCGCCGCAGCCCGTAATCATAGGCGGTGAAGCGCGCGATCGCCTCGGGCCGCTCGAAGTTCGCCGCGCGCGAGATGAAGTTGATCGTCGCGCCCGCCCCGTTCACCGTCAGCACGCCCGACGAACCGCCCTTCACCGCCTCCAGCCGGTCGATCGACAAGTCCTGCGTGAAGAAGAAGTCCGCGCCGCCGCCCTGATAGATGATCGGCAGACCGTCTTCCTCCAGCTGGACGAAGCGCTGGCCGCCGCCTTGCAGGCCGCGCACCGAATAGTTGTTCGATAGTTCGCCCGCCGTGCCTTCGACGAAAATGCCGGGGACGAGTTCGAGCAGGTCGGCGGTCGAGCGTGGCGCCTTGCGGTCGATCGCCTCGCGCGTCGCATAAGTGATGTCGGCCGAGGACGTGATCAGCGGCCGGTTGCGCGAGGTGGTGCCGGTAACGACGACGTCCTGCAGCCCGTCTGACGGATCAGCCTCCCCGGTATTTGTACCCGGTGGCGCGTCGGCGGGTTGCGGCGCTTGTTGCGCGGCGGTCGGCGTCGGTTGATCCTGCGCCTGGCCGTGAGGATCGGCGCTTCGCGCAAGTGCCGGTGTTAGCGGCGCCGCTGCCACGCCCAACAACAACACCGCCCGCGCGCTCAGCCGCTTGCCGTTTTTCATAGCCCTTAGCATCCCTTCCATCGTTACGCTTGCGATACCTGCCAATATCGTGCGCTGATGAATAACTACGCGAGGTTTTGCTTCAATGCAATCGTTTGTTATCATCAACGGAGAACAGCTCTCATCTTGGCATCGCCGATGGCACATTCTAAACGCTTATCCCCGTGGGTTTTTGTTCCGGGTGCGATATAGAAACTGGCATGGAATCGACCAAAGCGATGTCTCGCTCATCATCCCGCCCCCGCACGATCGTCGAACTGGCCCGTCTCGCCGGGGTGTCCCCGGGCACGGTTTCGCGCGCGCTTGCGGGCAAGTCGGTGGTCAGCGCGGAGACGATGGCCCGCATCCGCGCGCTCGCCGCCGAGCATGATTTCCGCCTCAACCAGATGGCGAGCCGGCTTCGCACCCGCCGCACCGGCGTGATCGGCGTGGTCGTGCCGCTGGGGCATGACCGCAGCCAGCATCTCTCCGACCCGTTCTTCATGACGATGATCGGTCATCTCGCCGATGCGCTGACCGAGAATGGTTATGACCTCATGCTGTCGCGCGTCATCCCCGATGCCGACGATTGGCTGGAGCGAATCGTCGATTCGGGGATGCTCGACGGCGTTTTGCTGCTCGGCCAATCGAACCAGGTCGCGGCGATCGAGCGCGTCGCCGCGCGCTACCGCCCGCTCGTCGCGTGGGGCGGCTATGCGCGCGGCCAGATCCATTGCTCGGTCGGGACCGACAATTTCGAGGGCGGGATGCTCGCGGGGGAGCATTTGCTGCTCGCGGGCGCGAGCCGGTTGGCGTTTCTCGGCAGCCTCCAGGCGCCCGAGTTGCGCGCCCGCTATGACGGGTTCTGCGCCGCCGCCGCCAGCATCGGCGCCCCCCCGCCGCTGCTGCTGGAAACCCACCTCGCCACCGACCTGATGGGGGCCGAGATTGCCGCCCATCTGGGGCGCCACGGCAGCGCGATCGACGGCATCTTCGCGGGTTCCGACGTGATCGCGATGACGACACTGCGCGCCCTCGCCGACCGGGGCATGGCGGTGCCCGGCGCGGTCAAGCTGATCGGCTATGACGATCTGCCGATCGCGGTGCAGACCGTGCCCCGCTTGAGCACGATCCACCAGGATTTCGCGCAGGGCGCACGCGCGATGGTCGATCGGCTGTTCGCCGCGCTCGAGGGGAAGCAGTCGCAATCGCTGCAACTGCCGCCCCGGCTGGTGGCGCGCGATTCAACCGGCGGTTAGGGGCGCCGCTCCGGCCGCGGCGCCCGGCACGCGCACCAGCAAGGTCGCGATCGCCGCCGCCAGCATCGCGCCGCCCGCGAGCATCAGCACATGCCGCGCGTCGCCCCCCAGCAGCGGGCCATAGATCAGCGGCATCGTCACGCTTTGAAACAGCATCGGCAGCACGATGAACATGTTGAAAATGCCCATATAAACCCCCGTCCGCTCGGGCGGGATGGCATTCGCGAGCAGCACATAGGGGTTGCCCATCAGGCTCGCCCAGCCCAGCCCGATCCCGAGCATCGGCAGATAGGCCCAGCCCTCCTGCCCGATGCCCGGCAGCGCGAGCATCGCCGCGCCGCTCGCCGTCATGCACAGCGCATGGACCGGCCCCGCGCCCAGCCGGCGCGTCAGCGGCACCAGCGCGAGCGCGGCGACGAAGGCGACCGCGTTGTAGAAGCCGCCCAGCCGGCCGTTCACCAGCGTCGCGTCGCGCACCGCCTCTGCCGAGCCATTGCCGTGCAGCGCGCGGGCCAGCGAGAACACCGCATATTGCCAGTAACAGAACATCCCATACCACTGAAAGAACATCGCCAGTGCAAGCTGGCGCATCGCCGGGGGCATCTCGCGCAGCGCCGCGCCGAGTTCGCGCAGCGTCGCGCCCGCGCCGGACGGTCTCGCGCGCAGCGCGGCACGCTCGTCTGGCGTCAGCGGCAGTTCGGGCACCCGCCACACCGACCAGACGATCGTCGAGATCGACAGGATCGCCCCGATCACGAACGCCAGCCGGGTGATGTGCGGGATGCCGTTCGCGTCGACCAGATCGGGGTTCATCCCCATCAGCACGAAGATCGTCGGCGCGAGGTAGGACAAGGTCTGCGCGAGTCCCGTGAACGCGCTCTGCACCAGGAACCCCGTCGGCTGCTGCGGCTCGGCGAGGCGGTCGCTCACATAGGCGCGGTAGGGCTCCATCGTGATATTGTTGGCGGCGTCCAGGATCCACAGCAGCGAGGCCGCGACCCACAGGGCCGGGCTGAACGGCATCGCGAACAAGGCGAGCGAGCAGAGCACCGCGCCGACCAGGAAATAGGGCGTGCGCCGCCCCAGCCGGCTGGTGGTGCGATCGCTGAGCGCGCCGACGATCGGCTGGACGATCAGCCCGGTCATCGGCCCGGCGAGCCACAACAGCGGCATGCTCGCCTCGTCGGCGCCGAGGTAGCGGTAGATCGGGCCCATGTTCGATTGCTGCAGCCCGAACGAGAATTGCAGGCCGAGAAAACCCAGGTTCATCTGGGCGATGCGCGCGAGCGACAGGCGCGGCTTGAACGGCTGGGGCACGGCGGCGTCCTTCGGCTGAAGGCGCGCATCATGCGGCGCCGGTCGGGAAATGCAATCGCCGAGTGCAAACCTTTGCATGAAGCAGCTCCGGCGCCGCCTCAGCCGCCGCCTCAGGCGGTTTCGGCCTCGCGGAACCACCCCGGGGTATCGGGGCGATAGAGCGCCGCCAGCGCGACGACGAGGCAAGCCGAACTCGCCAGCGACGCGACCAGCGCGATCGGCATCACCCCCGCCTTGCCGGTGATCAGCCCCACCATGCCATATGCCGCGCCCAGCAGGTTGAGCCCGGTCAAGCCCGCCAGCACATATTTGGCGAGCAGATTGCCGCGCCGCGCGATCAGGTACCACAGCAGGATTTGGGTGATGAACGGCAGCGCCACCGCCGCCCCGCTCAGCCGCCCCACCATGCCGTCCGACCCGGCCATGATCCCGCTCAACGCCGCGCTGGGGAATATCCACAGCGCGACGACGCTGTTCACCAGCCCCAGCAGCATATGCGCCCAATAAAAGCGTTCAAATCGCCGGATCGATGCCGGTCGCTGCATTATCGCCCTCCAGGCCCCTTGCCGATCGTCAGGCTAACCGAGCTAAACGGCTTAATCGAGCGTGAAATCGAGGCCGATATCTGCCGCTGGCGCCGATTGGGTGAGGCGGCCGACGCTGATATAGGTCACCCCCGTCTCGGCGATCGCGCGGATCGTCTCCAGCCGCACCCCGCCCGAGGCTTCGGTGGGCACCCGTCCGGCGACGATCGCCACGCCCTCGCGCAGCACCGGGGGCGGCATGTTGTCGAGCAGCAAATGGGTGGCGCCGGCGGCGAGCGCGGGTTCGATCTGATCGAGCCGATCGACCTCGACGATGATCCGCGCGATCCCGGCGGCCACCGCGCGCGCGACCGCTTCCTGCACCGATCCCGCGACCGCGACGTGATTATCCTTGATCATCGCCGCGTCCCACAGCCCCATGCGGTGATTGGTCGCCCCGCCCATCCGCGTCGCGTATTTCTCCAGCAGCCGCAGACCCGGCAGCGTCTTGCGCGTATCGAGGAGCGTGGCGCCGGTGCCCGCGATGGCATCCACATAGGTGCGCGTGAGCGTGGCGATGCCCGACAGATGCTGCACCGTGTTGAGCGCCGACCGCTCGGCACTGAGCAGCGCGCGCGCCTGGCCCTTGAGCCGCATCAGCGCCGCGCCGGGGGCAACCTGCACGCCCTCCGCCACCAGCCGCTCGACCTGGACGCCCGGATCGAGCGCCCGGAAAAACCCTTCCGCGAGCGGCGCCCCTGCGACGGTGATCGCCTCCCGGCTGTTCATCAGCGCGGAGAAGCGCGCGTCGGGCGGGATGACGGCGGCGGCGGTGACATCGCCCGAACCGAGGTCTTCGGCGAGGGTGGCGGCGATGAAGGCGGGGAGATCGAAGCCGGGGATCATGCGGGGGCTATTGGCATGAGGTGAGGGTTGGGGGAAGGGTGTGGGCGGTACCATATGCGCCCGTCAATCTCGTTTCATAATACTCCGCTGCCAATCTGGTGAAGGCAGAAATGGGAGTGGATGGTGGGCAATTTGGGCCGCACTCTCCAAGTTAGGATTGCCGAAGGCCGACTTATCGAGCAAGACTAGGGATATGATCGTAACGATAGCATTTGATGTTAAAAATCATGTCGAAGTGATGGAGGGTTGGCCCATTAAAAAAGGGAACCGGACCTTCTTCCTCGAACGCGAGAATAATGTGCTCAAGCGCGTTTGCCTCGCCTTCTCTGGCGTCGATGTAGCACAGGCTCCAAATGTGGAGCACACTAGCGCAGAGACCGAGATTCCGCAAGTCACGATTAAGGGAGGTGAGTATGCGACTCTTGCACGAAAAAGCATAATGAGCTGGCAGGCCGTCGTAAGCGGTCAACAGATTGTTGACCTCGACTACGATCATTACGAAATACGCTTCCGCGCTGAGGACGTCAATGAAGAAGCACGTATACCTATCAGCTCCTTTCGATCGAAACCTGATAACGTTCTGAACCAACAGTGCGATTTCGAGCAGCTCGGAAGAGCGTTTTGCGTAGATCAAGTATCTGACGACCGAATCGAATCGACTTCCCATTTTCGTGACGGACGACTTGCGTACGGCGCAGGCAGGTACATCGACGCGTACAACAATTTTTACCTTTTTCTTGAGACACGGTTCTGTGACGGCAAAATTGGCAATGAAAAGCAAACAAGTCTCCTGTCCAAACAGGCAGCAGTATGCCGCGCAGTGGAGGAGACTACGAAGGTATTTTCTAATCTAAGATTAAGTGAAACATCCACGTTCAATCTCTTTAAAGAAACCGATACCACACGAGATAAAGTTCGCAGGTTAGTGTTGCTGCGCGGTAATTTACGCCATCACTCACTCAAAAGCCCGCATCGCTGGGACCCAAACAGGCAAAATGATTATAAAGAGGCGGCACGTTTTCTAGGCGCTGTAGTAGGCGAAATCGTCATTAAGGAATCGATAGATGATATCTACCGCCCATCGGCATTGCAGTTATTCAGAGAATTATCTGTAGCGGCGGGATACGAGATTAAAATAAGGGTGACTACACATCGGCTAAACATGGAGCGTGCACTTGTATTGGATATGAGCTATCCTACGACCGTGATATCTAGCAAGCTTTGCCTCACGACGCTTAGAAATATCGTAAATGAATGTGAGAAAAGTGGCCAAATCGGCGACACGGTTCGCTTGAGGGCCATGACCAGTCACTCTAAACTTGAACTGTTTTCGTTAGATTTAGATGTATGGGCCTACACGAAGAATCGAGCAATTGAGATGGAAGATTCAATCAGCTCGGTGCGCTGTGGCTTCGAGCATTACCGGTCTGAAATTATCCACCGCCACGAATTTTCAATCCCGTTTCAAGGCAACAAGCTTTCGATCCGCGACGCATGGGGCCTATTAGGGAAAAGTTTTGACCATATTGAAGAAAGAGATCCAACGACACGAATCTTGACTTTGAAATTGCACTTGCGCGACCAAGACAAGGCCTTTGCAGTGTATCGGGTAGGCGCTCAGGTCAAAAACTGATCGAGGTTGTTGATCAGGAACTTCGTATATTCGGCGCGACGGGACATTTTCCAATATCCAGCGTGCAAACGGCAGTTCAATTCTCACCCAAAATGCTCCTCCCCCTACCCCCCATACCCAGGATTAACCCGGTCCAGCTTGCGCAGCAGCGCCGGCCAGGCCAGCCCCTGGGCGAGCATCGCCATCCCCGCGCCGCTCGATTGTTCCTTCACCTTATGCTCCACCCCCTGCGGCGGGTTGTTCAGGCCCTCGCGCCCCGCGCTCAGCATATGGACCTGCGCCTCGCAGGCGCGCTCCAGGAAGTATAACCGGATGAACGCCTGGGCGACGCTCGCCCCCACCGCGAGCGTGCCGTGGTTGCGCAGGATCATCGCGTTCTTCGCGCCCAGGTCGGCGACGAGCCGCTCGCGCTCGTCCAGGTCGGTCGCGATGCCTTCATAGTCGTGATAGGCGATGTCGTGCGCGGCGATCATCGCGGTCTGGGTGTGCGGCAGCAGCCCGTCCGCCATCGCCGACACCGCCTGGCCATAGGGCGTGTGGAGGTGCATCACCGCCTGCGCATCCTCGCGCGCCATGTGGATCGCCGAGTGGATCACGAAGCCCGCGCGGTTCACCGGCGCCGGATCGCCGAACACCTGATTGCCCTCGACATCGATCTTGACGAGCGCCGAGGCGGTCATCTCCTCGAACATCAGGTTATAGGGGTTGATGAGGAAATGATGCTCCGGCCCCGGCACGCGCGCGGAAAGATGGGTGAAGATCAGATCGTCCCACCCATGGAGCGCCACCAGCCGGTACGCGGCGGCGAGATCGACGCGCAGCTGCCACTCCTCGGGGCTGACCTGGTCGCGGATGCTGGCGGGCTTGAGCAAGGTGGCCATGGCTATTCTCCTAGCGCGGGCGGCGCCGGCGGGGCGCTCTATGCCGGGCAGATTAAGCGCGCGGGCGGGTGGGGACAAGCGGGGGCGGGGGCGGGCGCGCTCGGCATCGCGCCGCCGCACGAACCACAACCCTAAGCTAAGCCGGCGAGCGCCAGCACCCGCTCCGCTTCGGCCAGATGCAGCCGCTCGACCATCCGCCCCTCCAGCCGGATCGCGCCCTTGCCCGCATTCTCGGGCAGCGCGAACGCCGCGACCACGCTCCGCGCCCGCGCGACCGCTTCGACGCTCGGCGAGAAAGCCGCGTTGCTCGGGTCGATCTGCGCGGGGTGGATCAGCGTCTTGCCGTCGAAGCCCAGCGCCGCGCCCTCGCGCGCCTCGGTGGCGAAGGCTTCCAAATCGCTGAAATCATTGCGCACCCCGTCGAGCACCAGCGCCCCCGCCGCGCGGCCCGCCGCGACCACCAGCGGCAGCACCGGCGCCAGTGCCGCACGCCCGGCGCAACGCAGCTCGAGCGCGAGGTCATTGGTGCCGACCACCAGCGCGCCCGCCCCCCCCACCGCATCGGCGATCGGCTGGAGCTGGCTCAGCGCCCGCGCGGTCTCGATCATCACCCACAACGCCGGCCCGGCAAGCGCGCCGGCATAATGTTGCGCCTCCGCTCCATCGCGCACCTTGGGCACGAGCACCGCATCCACCGGCAGATCGAATGCTGCGGCGAGATCGTCGGCACCCCAGGGCGTGTCGAGCGCGTTGATCCGCAGCACCGTGCGCCGCGCGCCAAACCCCGCGCGGCACGCCGCGACCGCCGCCGCCCGCGCCTCAGCCTTGGCCTCGGGCGCGACCGCATCCTCCAGATCGAGGATCACCGCATCGCACGCGAGCCCCCGCGCCTTCTCGATCCCCCGCGGGTTGGAGGCTGGCAGGAACAGAGCGGAGCGGCAGGGGCGAGTCATGCGCGAACAGTGGCGGGAAGTGCTGCGTGGATGCAACCCACCCCCTTCCCCGGCGAAGGCCGGGGCCCAGTATCAGCGCGGGCAGCCATGTTGCTTGAACCGGGCATCGGCCGCCGCGACTGGCCCCCGGCCTTCGCCGGGGAAGGGGGTGAGGAACCGCTCGCGCTCCCCATGCCCGCCGGGGCGAAGGCCGGAGCCCAGCCGCCAGCGCGCCCCTGCGCCCTCCCGGCGCTCCGTGCACTTCTCCCCCTAGACACGCTCCGCCCCACACGGCATCGCACCCACCAAGGAGACACGAGATGACCGCGATGAGCAGGTTCGATTGGGCCGACCCCTTCTTCCTCGACGATCAGCTGAGCGACGAGGAGCGCGCGATCCGCGACACCGCGCAGGCCTTCGCCCAGGACGCGCTCGCCCCGCGCATCATCGACGCCTTCAACCGGGAGACGACCGACCCCGACATCTTCCGCGACATGGGCCGCGTCGGCCTGCTCGGCCCGACCATCCCCGCCGAATTTGGCGGCGTCGGCGCGAGCTATGTGAGCTATGGCCTGATCGCGCGCGAGATCGAGCGCATCGACTCGGGCTACCGCTCGATGATGAGCGTGCAGTCGAGCCTCGTGATGTTCCCGATCCATGAATATGGCTCGGACGAACAGCGCCGCCGCCACCTGCCCGGCCTGGCGAGCGGCGAGAAGATCGGCGCCTTCGGCCTCACCGAGCCCGATGCCGGCTCCGACCCCGGCGGGATGCTGACCCGCGCCGAAAAGATCGACGGCGGCTATCGCCTGTCGGGCACCAAGACGTGGATCTCGAACGCGCCGATCGCCGACGTGTTCGTGGTGTGGGCGAAGTCGGACGCGCATGGCGGCGGCATTCGCGGCTTCGTGCTGGAAAAGGGCATGAAGGGGCTGTCGACGCCCAAGATCGAGGGCAAGCTGAGCTTGCGCGCCTCGATCACCGGCATGATCGTGATGGAGGGCGTCGAGGTCGGCGAGGACGCGCTGCTGCCCAATGTGCAGGGACTGAAGGGTCCGTTCGGCTGCCTCAACCGCGCGCGCTATGGGATCAGCTGGGGCGCGATGGGGGCGGCCGAGTTCTGCTACCACGCCGCGCGCCAATATGGGCTTGATCGCAAGCAGTTCGGGCGCCCGCTCGCGGCCAACCAGCTCTATCAGAAGAAGCTCGCCGACATGGCGAGCGAGATCGCGCTTGGCCTGCAGGCGAGCCTGCGGGTCGGCCGGCTGATGGACGCGCACAAATTCGCGCCCGAGATGATCTCGATCGTGAAGCGCAACAATGTCGGCAAGGCGCTCGATATCGCGCGGGCGGCGCGCGACATGCACGGGGGGAACGGGATTTCGGCCGAATATCAGGTGATGCGCCACCTGATGAATTTGGAGACGGTGAATACCTATGAGGGCGCGCATGATGTTCATGCGCTGATCCTGGGGCGGGCGATTACGGGGATTGGGGCGTTTTAGAGCGAGAAGAAAGGCCCTCACCCAAACCCTCTCCCGTAAACGGGAGAGGGCTTTTGCAGCGATACCTCGCTACTTCTTAGCCCTATCCCGCGTGCGGGAGTTCCAGGTAAACCGTGCCCCGCACGGTTTAGGATCGTCCGGGGGACGATCCGACCTGGAACTGGTGCGGTCAGGGTGACCTGTTCAATTCCGCCAACACCACCTGCAGCACCCCCTCGAAATTCTCCACCACCTCATTGTTCCAGAACCGCCTCACGCGCCAACCCAGTCCTTCGAGATAAGCGGTTCGCGCCGCGTCCGCTTCCTGGTCATGCTGCCCGCCATCGAGTTCCACGATCAGGCGGCGCTCGATACAGGCGAAGTCCGCCACGAACGGCCCGATCGTCACCTGCCGGCGGAACTTGAACCCGCCCAGCCGCCGATCGCGCACCGCGAGCCAGAAGCGCTGCTCGACATCGGTTGCATCGCGCCGGAGGCGGCGTGCGTGGGGATTGGTGCGGCCGATGGGCATGAAAGGCAGTGTGCCCTCACCCAACCCTCTCCCGCAAGCGGGAGAGGGCTTATATGAAATTGGCTTCAGGCTATCTCTAGCCCTCTCCCGCTGGCGGGAGAGGGTTTGGGTGAGGGCTCTTTCTTCTTGACCCCGCCGCCCCTCAAGACGACCAAGCCCCCATGACTCGCCCCCTTACCGGCCTGAAAATCGTCGAACTCGCGCGCATTCTCGCGGGGCCGTGGTGCGGGCAGTTGCTCGCCGATCTGGGCGCCGAGGTGATCAAGGTAGAGCGGCCCGGCGCGGGGGATGACACGCGGCATTGGGGCCCCCCCTTCCTCACGTCGCCCGAAGGCGAGAATCTCGACGCCGCTTATTACCACGCGGCCAATCGCGGCAAACGCGCGCGCGCGATCGACATCACCTCGCCCGAGGGGCAGCAACAGATTCGCGACCTGGTCAAAGACGCCGATGTCGTGATCGAGAACTACAAGGTCGGCGGGCTCGCCAAATATGGGCTCGATCATGCGAGCCTCAGCGCGCTCAACCCGCGCCTCATCACCTGTTCGATCACCGGCTTCGGGCAGAGCGGCCCCTATGCCCACCGCGCGGGCTATGATTTCATCATCCAGGGCATGGGCGGGATCATGTCGTTGACCGGCGAGCCCGATGGTGCGCCGCAGAAATCGGGCATCGCTTATGCCGACATTTTCACCGGCGTTTACTCCGCCGTCGCGATCCTCGCCGCGTTGCGCCAGCGCGACGCGACCGGCCAGGGCGCGCATATCGACATGGCGCTGCTCGACACCCAGGTGGCGGTGCTCGCCAACCAGGCGCTCAACTGGATGGCGAGCGGCCAGGTGCCGCACCGCATGGGCAATGGCCACGCGAACCTCGTCCCCTATCAGGCCTTTGCCTGCGCCGATGGCGAGCTGATCGTGGCGGTGGGGAATGACGGGCAGTTCGCCAAGCTGTGCGGCGTGCTCGGCCTGCCGCTCGCCGCCGATCCGCGTTTCGCGACCAACCCGGCGCGCGTCGAAAACCGCGCCGCGCTGATCGCCGCGCTCACCGCCGTGATCGTCACGTGGCGCAAGGCCGATCTTCATGAGGCGCTGGAGCAAGTCGGCGTCCCCGCCGGGCCGATCAACAATGTCGCCGAAGTCTTCGCCGATCCGCAAGTTCGCGCGCGCGGCCTCGCCATCACCCGCGACGGCCTGCCCGGCGTCGCCAGCCCGATCGTGATCGACGGCGCGCGGATGGTGAGCGACCTCCCCAGCCCGAGGCGGCCATGACCAAGTTCACCGTCAACAATCAGCCGGTCGAATATAAGCTCGATCCGCGCACGCCGCTCCTGTGGGCGCTGCGCGACGCGTCCAACCTCACCGGCACCAAATATGGCTGCGGCACCGGCGATTGCGGCGCCTGCACGGTCGAGCTCGATGGCGAGGCGGTGCGCGCCTGCGTGACGCCGATCGGGGCGATCGAAGGCAGCTTCGTCACCACGATCGAGGCGCTGTCGCGCGAGCGCGATCATCCGGTGCAGCAGGCGTGGATCGAGAAGAACGCGGTGCAATGCGGCTTCTGCACGCCCGGCATGATCATGGCGGCGGCGGTGCTGCTCAAGAAGAACCGCGACCCGAGCGAGGAGGATATCGAAGCCGCGATCACCAATATCTGCCGCTGCGGCGTCTATCCCCGCGTGATCGAGGCGGTGCAGCTCGCCGCGCGCATCCAGCGGGGGGACGAAACCGTGCAGGGGCCGCCCCGCCCCAATATCTCGCCCGAGGATGCGGCGAAGCTGGTGCCCGCGCTCACCCCGCCCAGAAAGTGATTCTGTCGCAAAGCTGACACCGCAATTCAGCCACGGCTCATCGCGGCGGGCGCATTGCCGTGGTCATGGCCCGAGCCTGGGCCTTGGAGAAAGACGATGCGCGAGCGGATCGTGGCGTTGATGTTGGGCCTGGCGCTTCCCAGCGCCGCGCTCGCGCAAGGGATCGAGGACGTTCAGATGTCGGACAGCGACGGCGCCCGCCGCGGGCTGCCGCGCACCGAGGTGCCGCGCGGCAATTTCGAGGGCGGTGGCCGGCCGAGCTTCCAGCCGCGC
The DNA here is from genome assembly GCA_002083435.1 of Proteobacteria bacterium SG_bin6. GTDB lineage: Bacteria > Pseudomonadota > Alphaproteobacteria > Sphingomonadales > Sphingomonadaceae > Sphingomonas. The sequence goes on from LWDJ01000005.1 coordinate 84,936, forward strand.
TTCGATGCGCCGCGCCCGCAGCCGGTCGCGCCCCAGCCACCCATCGCGTTCCAGCAAGCCCCGCGTGCGCCCGAGCCGGCCGAGCGTGCTCCTGCTTTCCGCCCCAATCCGGGCGATCGCGGTGGCTTCAACCGAGGCGGCGGTGGCTTCAATGGCGGCGGCTGGCGAGATCGCGGCGCGGGCGGCGGCGGATTCGCCGGCGCGACCCCACCCACGCCGCCGGCTGGGGGTGGCGGCTTTGCCCCCGCGACCCCACCCAGCTTCGGGCAACGCGATTTCGGCCAGCGCTGGCGCGACCGGGGCGGTTTCACCCCGCCGGTGACCCAGCCGGGGGTCGGCCAACCGACTCCGCCCGCCAATTTCGGCCAGCGCGACGGCTGGCGCGGCAATCGCGGCCCCGATGGCAATGCCGGCCGACCACAGTGGAACGGCAACCGCCCCGACTGGAACCGCCCGGACGGGAACCGCAACCCGCGCCCCGACTGGAACGGCAATAACGGCCGGCCCGACTGGAACCGGGACCGGGGCGACTGGAACCGCAATCGCGACTGGAATAATCGCGACTGGAATAATCGCGACTGGAACAACCGCGATTTCAACAATCGCGGGCGGCGCCAGGGCTTTGGCCAGTTCGACAACAACCGCCGCTTTTACGATCGCGGCTTCGGCAACGGCTATGATCGCGGCTTCAACAACGGCTATCGCGACTGGAACCGCGATTGGCGGCGCGACAACCGCTATGACTGGCGCGGCTGGCGCAGCGATAACCGCTTCATCTTCCGCCAGCCGCCCTACCGCGCGCCTTATGGCTGGGGCTATGGCTATCGCCGTTTCAGCGTCGGCATCACGCTGCAACCCTTCTTCTTCGATCAGCAATACTGGATCGGCGACCCCTATTACTACCACCTGCCGCCGGCTTATTACCCCTATCAATGGGTGCGCTATTATAACGACGCACTGCTCGTCGATGTCGATACCGGCGAAGTGATCGACGTGATCTACGATATCTTCTGGTGAGCGCTGGCCGGGAATGCGCCGCTGGCGCATTCCCGGCACTGGCCCGCTCCGCCAACCAAAGACGCCGCCCGGCCAAGCTTGCATTTTGGCCGGGCGTGACGAAAATCGGGGATAATGCTCAATCCGTTCAAACCACGCGCCAAAGCCGCCCCCCAAACCTCCCCCTTGCGCGCGCAGATCGGCGCGCAGGTCGGCGCCCGGCTCGACGCCGATCCCCGCGTCACCCGGATCGAGGTGCCGGGGATGCAGGCCTATTATGCCGAGAACTGGCTCGATCCAGTCGGCTGCGCGCAGCTGATCGCGCTGATCGATGCCGGCCGCCGCCCCTCGACCGTGCTCAGCGACAATCCGCAATATGGCTTCCGCACCTCCGAAAGCTGCGACCTCGATCGCTATTCGCCGCTCGTCCAGCCGATCGACGAGGCGATCTCGCACCTGCTCGGCATCGATCTGGCGAGCGGGGAGACGATCCAGGGCCAGCGCTACGCGCCGGGCCAGCAATTCCGCGCGCACCACGATTATTTCTTCGAAAGCGAAGGCTATTGGGAGCGGGTGAAGCGGGATGGCGGCCAGCGCACCTGGACCGCGATGATCTATCTCAACGATGTCGAGGAAGGCGGCGCCACCTGGTTCCCGCAGGCCGGCATCCGCGTCGCGCCCAAGGCGGGGCTGCTGCTGATGTGGAACAACATGGCCGCCGATGGCAGCCCCAACGGCCTGACGCTGCATGAAGGGATGCCGGTCGTCGCGGGGGTGAAATATGTCGTGACCAAATGGTTCCGCGAGGGGCGGTGGCTGCCTTACTGAACCAAGCATAAGGGGGAACAAGATGCGCCAAGTTGGGCTCGCGCTGGTCGCGCTGGGGATCGCCGTACCGGCCGCCGCCGAGACGATTGCGATCACCGGCCGCTTTCCCGCGCCTAATCGCGAGGCGGGCTATATCCGGCGCATCTCGGTCGATCGGGTGACGGGTACCGACGGCCGCGCGCTCGCTTTCTCGCTCGAACGTGCCCTGGGGAGCGCGGGGCGCGAGGTGGTGCTGGGCGGTGCGCCCGCCGATGCCGGCATCAGCGGCGACGTCGCGACCGAGATCAACGAGGGCCGCGTCGAACAGCAGCGCGAGCAATGCACCCAGAAGAACGGCGACCAATGCACCAAGCGCGAGCAGGTGAAGGTGATCTGCAACCGTCGCTCGATCGATGTGATCGCGGATCTGCGCATCGCCGGGGACCGGCGCGGCGAGGTGCTCTATTCGGCACGCAAGACCCGCCACAGCGAGGGGGTAACCTGCCCCGGTGACGAGCGCCCCGGCCCGATCGAGGGCGTGGTGCGCGGCATGGTGGACGATATCGCCGGCGAAGTCGCGCGCGACATCACCCCCTATACGCAGACCTACAGCCTGCGCTTCTACGAAAGCCGCGACGGGCTGGCGAAGGAGGTGGGGCAGCGCTTCAAGGAGGCGATTTCCCAAACCAAGCGCGACATGTCCGGCGCGTGTGCCGCGCTCGCCGCGCTGGACCGGGAAGTGCCGCACTTCGCGGTGGCTTACGACACCGGGCTCTGCGCCGAGGCGGCGGGCGATTATCGCGGGGCGCTGGCCGCCTATCAACGCGCCCGCGATCTGCGCCCGCGCGACGCGGTGGACTTCAACACCGGCATCGACCGCGCCCAGCGCCTGATCGCCCGCGCGGAAGACGACAAGGCCGGGCGAACGGCGGTGCGGTAGGGGGTCGGACCATATGAAAAAGCCCCTCCCTGGAAGGGAGGGGTTGGGGTGGGTCAAAGCAGCTAGGGCACCGCGCTGATCGCCCCCACCCCAACCCCTCCCCCAAGGGGTGGGGCTTGACGGCGCCTTGGTGCTTGCCGGTCAAGCCCGATTCCTGGGGATAACCCCCGCCCCGCCCCTCGCTCATCCGCCGCGCCCGCGCTAAGCTCGCGCGACAATGCACGTCCTCAACATCACCCAATCGTTGCTCGGCCAGGCATGGCGCTGGCGCGCGCTGGAGGCCGACGCGCGCGCGGGGGTAAGCGGCGACGATCTCGTCACCCAGCTCCTGCTCGCGCGCGGCGCCTGTCGCGAAACGCTCGCCGACCACCGCGCGCCGAGCATCCGCGCGTTCATGCCCGATCCGTCGATCTTCCGCGACATGGACCGCGCCGCCGAACGCCTCGCCGCCGCGGTGATCGCGGGCGAGCAGGTCGCGGTGTTCGGCGATTATGATGTCGATGGCGCCACCTCGGCCGCGCTGATGATCCGGCTGCTCCGCGCGCTCGGGTTGCGGCCGGTCGCCTATATCCCCGATCGGCTGATGGAGGGCTATGGCCCCTCGGGCGCGGCGCTGGTGCGGCTCGCGCGCGAGGGGGCGAGCCTGATCGTCACCGTCGATTGCGGCGCGCAGGCGTTCGATGCGCTGGAGATGGCGCGCGGCGAGGGCGTGGACGTGGTGGTGGTCGATCACCATCAATGCGCCCCCGCGCTGCCGGCGGCCTACGCGCTGGTCAACCCCAACCGGCTCGACGAGGGCGAAGGCGCCGCGCATGGGCATCTGGCGGCGGTGGGCGTCGCGTTCCTGCTCGGCGCGGCGCTGCTGCGGACGCTGCGCGCGCGGGGCTTTTTCGCGGACCGCGCCGAACCCCGGCTGATCGAGCTGCTCGATATCGTCGCGCTCGGCACCGTCGCCGATGTCGCCGCCTTGCGCGGGCTCAACCGGGCGTTCGTCGCGCAGGGGCTGAAGGTGATGGCGGCGCGGCGCAATATCGGGCTCGCCGCGCTGATCGAGGCGGCGCGGCTGACGCGCGACCCGAGCTGCACCGATCTGGGCTTCGCGCTCGGCCCGCGGATCAACGCCGGCGGGCGGGTTGGCCAGGCCGATCTCGGCGTGCGCCTGCTCACCGCCGATGATCCCGCCGAAGCGCGCGCGATCGCCGCCGAGCTCGACCGGCTGAACGAGGAACGCCGCGCGATCGAGGCGGCGGTGCAGGCCGAGGCCGAGGCGCGGCTGACGAGCGGCGCGGTGGCGCTGGTCGCGGGCGAAGGCTGGCACCCCGGCGTGATCGGCATTGTCGCCGGACGGCTGAAGGAAAAGCTCGGACGGCCCGCGATCGTCATCGCGGTCGACGGGGCGGGCATCGGCAAGGGATCGGGGCGATCGGTGCCGGGGGTCGATCTTGGCGCGGCGGTGCTCGCGGCGAAGCAGGCGGGGCTGCTGGTGGCGGGCGGCGGCCATGCGATGGCCGCGGGGCTCACCGTCGCCGCCGACCAGATCGGGGCGCTGTCAGCCTTTCTCGAGGAACGCCTGGCCGAGGGCGTCGCCCGCGCCACCGCCGAGCGCGCGCTGCTGGTCGACACGCTCGTCGCGCCGCGCGGGGTGACGCCGGCGCTGGTCGAGGCGCTGGAGGCCGGCGGCCCCTATGGCATGGGCTGGCCCGCGCCGCGCGTCGCCGCCGGGCCGGTGCGGGTGGTGAAGGCCGATATCGTCGGTCAGGGCCATGTCCGCGCGATATTGGCGGGCGATGATGGCGCGAGCGTGAAGGGTGTCGCCTTCCGCCAGGCCGATAGCGCGCTTGGCCAGGCGCTGCTCGGCGCGCCGCGCGACCGGCGGCTATGGGTCGCGGGCCGCGCCCGGATCGACGACTGGTCGGGCCGGGCCAGCGCCGAGCTTCACCTCGACGACGCGGCCTGGGCGGGATGAGGCAGCAGGGTGCTTGACGGCGCCGCTGCTTTTCCCTAACCGCCCGCCCACGCCATTCGCATGGCCCCTTCGTCTAGCGGTCTAGGACGCGGCCCTTTCACGGCTGAAACACGGGTTCGAGTCCCGTAGGGGTCACCATCGGCGCTTCATCAGACAAGCACCGATGCCTCGCCCGGTCATACCGCCCAGGGCTGGCTCTGGCCGATCGTCTCCACCAGATAATCGACATAGGCCCGGACCCGAGTCTGCGGGGCGATGTCGGCGCGGTACAGCAGGTTGATCGGGCTCGGCGCGGGCGCCCAGTCGGGCAGCAGCCGCACCAGCCGCCCGGCCGCCGCCGCGGGCGCCGCGATAAAGCTGGGGATTACCGCCACCCCCACCCCCGCTTCGGCGGCGAGCGCAACCGCGTCGGGATCGTCGATCTGAACGATCGGCCGATAGCGGACCGGCGCCGTCTCCTTGCCCCGGCGCAGCTCGACCTGATGCGCCTTGCTGGGCGGCCCCAGCTCGATCATCGCATGGTCGCCGAGCGCATCGGGCGTGGGCGGCGCGCCATGCTGGGCGACATAACCGGGGGACGCGACCACCCAGAAGCCGACCTCGCCAAGCTTGCGGGTGACCAGATCGGGACCGCCCGAAGCCCGCAGCCGAACCGCGACATCGACCTGCCCCTCCCCCGATCCCACCTCGATCCGCGCCGGGGTAAGCCATATCGCGAGCTGGACATTAGGATGCCGCGCACGGAAGGCGGGCAGATGCGGCACCAGGAAGCGCCGGCCGATGGTGGCGGTTGCCGATACCGTCAGCAGCCCGCTGGCGCCCATCGTCTTCGCGCGCAGCAGGTTCTGCGCTTCGATGCCATCGTCGACCAGACGTCGCGCATGGGGCAGGAACTCGTGGCCCGCCGCGGTGAGCGCGACCGTCCGTGTCGTGCGGCGGAGCAACTGGCCGCCAATCGTGGTTTCGAGCCGCTCGATCTGGCGCGTGACCGAGGATTTGGGCATTTTCAGCCGCCGCGCGGCTTCGCTGAAGCTGCCGCTGCTCGCGACTTCCAGAAACACCCGCGCGTCGCCCAATTGGATCATCGTTCGCGATTCCGGCACAATCCAGGGCGGTTTTGCGTCGTTGAACCGGTTCGCACAATCCCCCTATCGTCGCCGCGACGCAACCGCAGGGGATCACCATGGCGCCGTCGTCCTATTTCCACCTCGTCGGCTATGGGTTTGGCTTCGCCGCCTTCGCGATGCTCTATTGGGGAGTGCGCGCGTCGCTCGTCGCGCGGGGCCGCGACGCGCATCTGAAGGCGCTGCTGCCGATCCATTTCTTCCGCTTCTTCGGCCTCACCGCGATGTTGCCGGGGGTGTTCAACCTGGCGCCGGCGGGATTTTCGGAAGGCTATCTGTTCCAGATCATGGCGGGCGACGTGCTGGTTGCCGCGCTCGCGCTGGTCGCCTTCGCGCTGTTCCAGCTGGGCTCGCCGCTCAGGATCGGCTTCGCGTGGCTATTCAACCTGGTCGGCACGCTCGATTATCTGAACGCCGCCGCGCGGGTGACGCCGAGCGTCCATGACGCCAATATCCTGGGGCCGTTCGGCTGGATCATCCTCACGGTGATGCTGCCTGCCTGGCTCGTCAGCCACGCGGCCATCTTCGCCGTACTCCTCTCCAAACCAGCAAGGACCACCGCATGAGCATCACCAAGGGCTGGGGCGTACAGGATTATGGGGCGGTCGAGGATCTCGCGCTGATCGACTATCCGGTCGCCGATCCGGGGCCGGGCGAAATCGTGATCGATGTCGAGGCGATGGCGCTCAACCCGCTCGATCTGAAGATCATCAGCGGCGCGATGCGCGAGGTGATGCCCGCGCCGATGCCGTTCGTCCCCGGCAGCGATGTCGTCGGCACCGTGGTGGCGGTGGGCGATGGCGTGGGCGATCTGGCGCCCGGCCAGCGCGTCGTCGCGAGCACCTGGAATGGCGCGCTGGCCAGGCGTGCGCTGCTCCCGGCGAGCGCCCATGTCGTCGCCGCACCGAGCTGGGCGGACGCGACCGAGCTGGCGGCGCTGCCGATGGCGGGCCTCACCGCGCTCCATATCCTGCGGCAATTGGGTGACGTGTCCGGCAAGCGGCTCGCGATCCTGGGGGCGACCGGCGGGGTTGGTCTGGCGCTGATCCAGCTCGCCTCGGCCGCGGGCGCCCGGGTGATCGCCTCGGCGCGGGGGAACGACGCGGCGGTGGTGACGCTGAACGGCGCCGCCGAGGCGATCGACTATAGCAGCGAACCGTTCGCGGCGACGGTCGCGCGGCTCCATCCGGACGGCGTGGAGATATTGGTCGATCTGGTCTCGATGTTCGACGCGCTGCTCGCGAGCGCCGCAATCGTCGCCGAGGGCGGCGTGCTGCTCTCTACGCTGTTCGGGCCGGACCCGGCGCGGTTCGGCGACCGAATCAAGGTGATTTTCAGCCGGCTAAAGGCTGAACCCGGCGATCTTTACCGCGTGGTCGAGGCCTATCTGGCAGGAACGCTGCGCGCCAATGTCGGTGCGCGCTTTGGCTTCGATCAGGGCCCCGACGCCTGCCTCGCGCTGCGCGACGGGCATGTGGTGGGCAAGATCGTCGTCACCGCTGGCGATTGATCGGCGCGGACGGGCGCTGGCGCTTGATGATCGACATGGCGTCGCTTCCGGTGGCGGCCTGACTTGCGGCGGCGCGCGGCGCGCGCAGGCGGCGGAGCAGGTTGGCGATGATCAGACCATCCGCGGCGACCGCGACCGAGTGGCTTGCCAACAAACGGTAGAGCGATTGCCCCATCGGACCAGACATCACCGCCAGCCGGCATCGCGCGCAAAGGCGAAATGACGGGGTGAAATGGCGGAGAGGGTGGGATTCGAACCCACGGTACCCGTGAAGGCACAACGGTTTTCGAGACCGTCCCAATCGACCACTCTGGCACCTCTCCGCTGGTGCCCCGATGGCTTCGGGGCCGAGGTTGGGCGCGCCGATCAGCGCCGCCTGTGTCGATCAGAGCGCGCGCCGATAGCGCTTTCGCACCCTGGGCGCAAGCGGGCGCTTGTGCCGCGCGCAAAGCGCACTAGATTGCCCGCCATGGCGCTCCCTTCTCCCGATCAGGCTTCCCCCAAATCCGGCGTGCCGATGCCGCCCGTTTCCCACGCCAGCTTTTCGATCGGGGATGTGGTGCGCCACCGCCTGTTCGACTTTCGCGGCGTGATCTTCGATGTCGATCCGGTGTTCGACAATAGCGAGGAATGGTACACCGCCATTCCCGCCGATATCCGCCCGCGCAAGGACCAGCCCTTCTACCATCTGCTCGCCGAAAATGGCGAAAGCAGCTATGTCGCTTATGTCAGCCAGCAGAATCTGGTGCTCGACGATAGCGAGGAGCCGATCCACCATCCGGCGATCGCCGGGCTGTTCACCGGCTATGAGTCGGGCCGCTATCGGCTGCGGCGGGAGCACCGCCACTAGTCGGTCGCGCTTCCGGCGTGGAATCAATTGACGCGCCCCCGCTCCCACGCTATGCGCGCAGCCTTTCCGCGACGGGTTCGCCCGGCGCTAACCGATTTTTTGGGAAGAGACCAAAGGCCATGTTCGCAGTCGTGCGCACGGGCGGCAAGCAATATCGCGTCGCCGCCGGAGACAAGATCGTCGTCGAAAAGCTCGCCGGTGAAGCCGGTGAGACGATCGCGCTCACCGATGTGCTGCTCGCGGGCGAAGGCGCCGAGCTGAAGCCGGTCGACGGCCTCACCGTCTCGGCCGAAATCATCGCCCAGGCCAAGGGCGAGAAGGTTATCGTGTTCAAGAAGCGTCGGCGCCATAACTATCGCCGCCGCAACGGCCACCGCCAGCAGCACACCATCCTGCGCATCACCGGCATCGGTGAGAGCGGCGCGGCGGCCTGAGGGAGTTTAGACAATGGCACATAAGAAGGCTGGTGGTTCGTCGCGCAACGGTCGTGATTCGGCCGGTCGTCGTCTGGGCGTGAAGCGCTTTGGCGGGCAGGAAGTGCTCGCGGGCAACATCCTCGTGCGTCAGCGCGGCACCAAATTCTATCCCGGCCGCAATGTCGGCATCGGCAAGGATCATACCCTGTTCGCGCTGGTCGACGGCCGCGTGACCTTCCATGCCGGTAAACTTGGCCGAACCTTCTGTTCGGTAGACGCGATTATGCCGCTCGCGGCCGAATAACACGGGCAACCGGCCGGGTTGCCCACCAGGGCGATCCGGGGTTTTCCAGCAGGAAACTCGAACCAAAGGGAGCCGGATCGCCCCGGCTCCCTTTTTTCATGCTCCCTCGACCCGAAACTGTCTCCGCGCCGTCATTTCACCGTGCCACGGCGCCGCGACCGAGAGAGGAGAGTAGCCATGTTCGCTCGGACACCCCGGTTGACGTTACGGCCCGGCTGGGCGGAAGACGCCCCCGCGCTCGCCAAGGCGATCGCCTTTCCCGAGGTCGCGTTCTGCCTGGCGCGCCTGCCCTGGCCCTATGGCGAGGCGGAGGCGGCGGCATTCCTCGCCATGCCGACGCCCCCGCGCGAGTTGCGCCTGCTGATCCTGGCGCATGAGGGCGGCGCGCGACCGCGTCTGGTCGGCGGGATCGGCATCCATGCCGGCGAGAGCGCGCCCGAGCTCGGCTATTGGCTCACTCCCGACGCCTGGGGGCGCGGCTATGCGACCGAGGCGGGACGCGCGGTGATCGGCATGGCGCGCCACGCGCTCGGGCTGAGGCGGCTCGAATCGGGGCATTTCATCGACAACCCCGCCTCGGGCCGGGTGCAGGCGAAGCTCGGCTTCCGCCCGCTCGGCCGCGTGGTGTCGCGCCACTGCCTCGCGCTGGGGCAGGACAAGCCGTGCGCGCTCTCCGCGCTCGATCTCGCGGAGAGCGATCCAGCCCCGATGCTGATCGCCGCGTGAGCGGTTGTTCGGCGCCCGGCGGGCGTGGCGGGACTGGGCCCCGGCCTTCGCCGGGGAAGGAGTGATCCATTCGCCACGCCCCTTCCCCGGCGAAAGCCGGGGTCCAGTGGCATACCCCTCGCTGGCGGTCCCCAGCGCTGAAGATCAAAGCCCCGCCGCCGCTCGCTTCTTGCCTCGCCCCGCCTTTGCGTGGAATGCTCGCGCTTTATTGGGAGAGATCATGTCGCTCGCCCGCCGCCGCCTTTCCCCCGAAGCATCGCGCGATATGGCGATCGAGGCGGCGCGGGCGTTGCTGCTGGAACATGGCCCGCAGGCGCTGACGCTGAAGGCGGTCGCCGCGCGGATCGGGCGCACCCATGCCAATGTGCTCCACCATTTCGGCTCGGCCGAAGGCTTGCAGCGCGCGCTGATGGCGCATCTGGCGGACGACATCGTCGGCACGATCGGCGCTGCCGTCGCGCGCGCCCATGCGAGCGACCATGATCCGCGCGAAGTGGTTGAGCTCACCTTCGACGCGTTCGATCGCGGCGGGGCCGGAGCGCTGGCGAGCTGGATGATCCTCTCCGGCAATCGCGACGCGCTCAACCCGATCCTGGAGGCGATCCAGCGGCTGGTCGATCAACTGATCGCGGCCCATCATTTCGATTCGGCCAAGCTCCATGAGGAAACGCTGATGCTGGTGCTGATGGCGCTGGGTGATTCGCTGCTTGGCGCGCCGATGGCGAACGCGCTGGGGCTGGAGCGCGGCATGGCCCGCGCGATCGCCACCCGCCTGCTCGCCGCGGCGCGCGACGAGCTGGAAAAGGCCGGCGCCTAGCCGCCCCTCGCCTTCCGCCGCCCTTCGTTCTAGAGACCCCCATGCATTTCCTCGACCAAGCCAAGATCTTCCTGCGTTCGGGCCATGGCGGCCCCGGCGCGGTGAGCTTTCGGCGCGAAAAATTCCTGGAATATGGCGGCCCCGATGGCGGCGATGGCGGCAAGGGCGGCGACATCGTGTTCGAGGCGGTGCCCGGGCTGAACACCCTGATCGACTTTCGCTACACGCAGCATTTCCGCGCCCCGCGCGGCAAGGGCGGGGCCGGCTCCAATCGCACGGGCGCGGGTGGCGACGATCTGATCATCAAGGTGCCGGTCGGCACGCAGATTCTCTCCGAAGACAAGGAGGAAGTGCTCGCCGATTTCACCGAGCCGGGCGTGCGCACCGTGTTCCTGCGCGGCGGCGATGGCGGGCGCGGCAATGCGAGCTACAAAAGCTCCACCAATCGCGCCCCGCGTCAGCACGGCACCGGCTGGCCGGGTCAGGAAATGTGGGTGTGGCTGCGGCTGAAGCTGCTCGCGGACGCGGGGCTGGTCGGACTGCCCAATGCCGGCAAATCGACGTTCATCAATGCCGTCACCAACGCCAAGGCGAAAGTTGGCGACTATCCCTTCACCACCGTGCGCCCGCAATTGGGGGTGGTGCGCCATCAGGGCCGCGAGTTCGTGCTGGCGGACATTCCCGGGCTGATCGAGGGCGCGGCGGACGGCGCGGGGATTGGCGACCGCTTCCTGGGGCATATCGAACGCTGCAAGGTGTTGCTCCATCTTGTGGACGCGACCGCGAATAAGCCTGTGGAAAACTACCGGATCGTCCGTGGAGAACTCGAAGCCTATGGCGCGGGTTTGGAGGACAAGCCCGAGGTGATCGCGCTCAACAAGGTCGACGCGATCGAGCCCGCCGAGGCGAAGAAGCTCGCGACCAAGCTCAAGCGCGCGTCGAAGGCGGAAGTGCTGTTGCTGTCGGGCGCGGGCGGTGACGGGATCGAAACCGTGCTCGACCGGCTGACCGCGCTGATCGCCCCCACGGAGCCGCTGGGGTCGCCCGAGACGGCGGAGGATGAACCCTGGTCGCCGGTGTGAGCCGCCCGCCATGTTGATGAGCGCCCCGCGCCTGGTCGTGAAGATCGGCTCGTCGTTGCTGGTCGGCGAGCGCGGGGGGGTGCGGCGGGAGTGGCTCGCGACCGTCGCCGCCGATATCGCGGTACTCGCGAGCCGCGGCCAGCAGATGGTCATCGTCTCGTCGGGCGCGATCGCGCTCGGCGCGCGGCGGCTCAAGCTAGCGAAAGGCGGGCGGGCGACCCTCGAGGATGCGCAGGCCGCCGCCGCGACCGGGCAGATCGCGCTCGCCCGCGCCTGGGCGGAGGCGCTGGGGGCGGAAGGACTCACCGCCGCGCAGTTGCTGCTGACGCTCGACGATCTCGAGGATCGGCGGCGCTATCTGAACGCCGCGACCACGCTCGCGCGGCTGCTCGCGCTCGGCGTGGTGCCGGTGATCAACGAGAATGATTCGGTCGCGACCGAGGAAATCCGCTTCGGCGACAATGATCGCCTCGCCGCGCGGGTGGCGCTGGCAGCCGGCGCGCAGGCGGTGCTGCTGCTGTCGGACGTGGAAGGTCTCTATGACCGCCCGCCAGAGGAGACTGGCGCCGCGCTGATCCCTGAAGTCGCGGCGCTTGATACGCTGGAGGCACGGATCGGCGCGGTCGGCGCGCTGGGAACGGGCGGGATGGCGGCCAAACTCGCCGCCGCGCGGCTCGCGACCGGCGCCGGGGTGGCGCTCGCCATCGCCTCGGGGCGCGAGGAACACCCTCTCGCCCACTTCGCCGAAACCGGGCGCGGCACGCTGTTCACGCCCGCCGCTGACGCGACCCCGGCGCGCAAGGCCTGGCTCGCCGCCGGGCTCACCGCCAAGGGACAACTCGTCGCGGACGCCGGCGCGGTCGCGGCGCTGCGCCAGGGCAAGAGCCTGCTCCCCGCCGGCGTCACCGGGGTGCGCGGCAAGTTCCTGCGCGGCGATCTGGTGGTGATCCTCGACGACCGCGGCACGCCCGTCGCGCGGGGCCTGAGCGAGTATGATGCCGAGGAAGCGACGCGCATCGCCGGCGCGCGCAGCGAAAGCGTGGCGGCGATCCTTGGCCACGCGCCGCGCGCGGCACTCGTCCACCGCAACCATATGGCGCTGCTATGAGGCTCGGGATCACCGGCGGCACCGGCTTTGTCGGCGCGCGGCTGATCGCGGCGGCGTTGGAGGCCGGGCACCAGGTGCAGGCGCTCGCCCGCCGGTCGCAGCCGCCGCAGCCCGGGCTCGATTGGGTGGCGGGCGCGCTCGATTCGCCCGACGCGCTCGCCCGGCTCTGTGCCAGCGCCGATGCGGTGATCCATGTCGCCGGGGTGGTGAACGCCCCCGATCGCGCGGGGTTCGCGGCAGGCAACATCGCCGGCACCGAGGCGATGCTCGCGGCGGCCGAAGCTGCTGGGGTCGGCCGCTTCGTTCAAGTCTCCTCGCTCGCCGCGCGCGCGCCCGAACTGTCGCTTTACGGCTGGTCGAAGGCCGAGGCCGAGGCGCGGGTGATGGCGAGCGCGCTCGACTGGCGGATCGTCCGCCCGCCGGCGATCTACGGCCCAGGCGATCTGGAGATGATCGACGTCTATCGCCTGGCGAAACGCGGCTGGGCGCTGCTGCCGCCGCCGGGGCATCTCTCCCTGATCGCCGCCGACGACCTCACCCAATTGCTGCTCGCGCTCGTCGCCGCCCCCGGCGCGCCCGCGCTCTACGAAGCCGATGACGGTACGCCCGGCGGCTGGAGCCATGCCGACTATGCCCGTGCGATCGGCACCGCGCTCGGCACGCGGGTGCGCCCCCTATCGCTCCCCGCCCCGGCGCTGCGGCTCGCCGCCCGGCTCGATCGCCTCACGCGCGGCGCCAAGGCCAAACTCACCCCCGATCGCGCGCGCTATATGGCGCATGCTGATTGGACGATCGACCCCACGAAACGCCCCCCGCCCGCGCTGTGGCGCCCGGCGATCGCGACGCCCGACGGTCTCGCCGCGACCGCTGCATGGTATCGCGCCCAAGGCCTGCTATAGCCACGCCCGAAAGCCGCCTCATTTGCTTGGCAGGGCTGGCATCGCAACAAAGGACCAATTCGTGACCGATCGCGCGCAGACCTTCGAGACCGTCGCCCGGCTGATCGCCCCCTTCAACAAAAAGGGCGTGGCGCTCACCGAGGCGACCAGCTTCCAGTCCGATCTGGAGTGGGACAGCCTGACGGTGCTCGATTTCGTCGCGAATATCGAGGACGAGTTCGACATCATCATCACCATGAACATGCAGGCCGAGATCGAAACGGTCGGCCAGCTGGTGGACGCGGTGATGAAGCTGACCGCAAAGGCATGACGATGACCCAGACCGCGCTCGCCGAACCCCAGACCGCCGATTTGATGGCGAAGTTCGACGGCCTGATCGCCGAGCGCGCCGCTTTGCTTGCCGCCGGGGTGACCGATCCGTTCGCGATCGTGATGGACGAGGTACGCTCGCCGACCGAAGCGGTGATCAAGGGCCGGGAGACGATTCTGCTCGGCACCTATAATTATATGGGGATGACGTTCGACCCCGACGTGCTCGCCGCGGGCCATGCCGCGCTCGACGCGTTCGGCTCGGGCACCAACGGCAGCCGGATGCTCAACGGCACCTTCCGCGATCACATGGCGGCCGAGGCCGCTTTGCGCGACTTCTACGGCACCAGCGGCGCGATCGTCTTCTCCACCGGCTATCAGGCCAATCTCGGCATGATCGCGACGCTCGCCGGGCGCGGCGATTATGTGATCCTCGACGCCGACAGCCATGCCTCGATCTACGATGGCTGCTCGATGGGCACCGCCGAGATCGTGCGCTTCCGCCACAATTCGGTGGAAGACCTGGCCAAGCGCCTCGCGCGCCTCCCCGCCGAACCCGCCAAGCTGGTGGTGCTGGAGGGCGTCTATTCGATGCTCGGCGATGTCGCGCCGCTGAAGGAGATGGTCGCGGTCGCGAAGCGGCACGGCGCGATGGTGCTGGTCGACGAGGCCCATTCGATGGGCTTTTTCGGGGAGCATGGCCGCGGCGTTTACGAAGCGCAGGGGCTGGAGGGCGAGGTCGATTTCATCGTCGGCACCTTCAGCAAGTCGGTCGGCACGGTCGGCGGCTTCTGCGTGTCGAACCACCCCAAGTTCGAGGCGATCCGCCTTGCTTGCCGGCCCTATATCTTCACCGCCAGCCTGCCGCCCTCGGTGGTGGCGACCGCCGCCACCTCGATCCGCAAGCTGATGCACGCGCACAACAAGCGCCAGCATCTTTGGGAGAATGCCCGCGCGCTGCATGGCGGGTTGACCGCCTTGGGCTTCAAGCTCGGCACCGAGACGCCTGAATCGGCGATCGTCGCTGTCATTCTGGGGGATCAGAACCAGGCGGTGGCGATGTGGCAGGCGCTGCTGGAAAGCGGCGTCTATGTGAACATGGCGCGCCCGCCGGCGACGCCCGCCGGCACCTATTTGCTGCGCTGCTCGCTCTGCGCCGAGCATACGCCGGAGCAGATCAAGGCGGTGCTCGCCCGGTTCGAGGCGGCGGGCAAGGCCGTGGGCGCCATCTAAAATCTTCCCCGAAGCTGCGCTTTAGGGACGATTTTGCGACCATTTCTCTACTGACGCCCGCTTGGCCAGCCCCTATAGGCTGGCATCTCCTATGCTTGAGGGCCCCGCTTGACCTCGCTCGATCGCTACCTCGCCCGGCTGATCGCGATACCCCTGATCGCAACGCTGATCCTGTTCGCCATGCTGCTGGTGCTCGATCGCATGTTGCGGCTGCTCGAGTTCGTCGCGAACGAAGGCGGGCCGATGAGCGTGGTGTGGCGGATGCTCGCCAACCTGCTACCCGAATATCTGGGGCTGGGGATTCCGGTGGGGCTGATGCTGGGGGTGCTGCTCGCCTTCCGCCGGCTCGCGACCTCGTCCGAACTCGACGTGATGCGCGGCGTTGGCATCAGCTACAACCGGATGCTGCTGGTGCCTTATGGCTATGCGGTCGCGCTAGCGGCGGTGAACCTGGCGATCGTCGGCTTCATCCAGCCCGACGCGCGCTATGCCTATGAGCGGCTGCGCTATGAATTGCGCACCGGCGCGCTCGGCGCGTCGATCAAGGTCGGCGAGTTCACCAGCTTCCCCAATGGCGCGACCGTCCGGGTCGAGCGCAGCCATGACGAGGGGCGCCGGCTGGAGGGCATCTTCGTCCACCGCGCGAGCAATAGTGGCGGCTGGACCGCGGTGACGGCGGACGGCGGCCGTTTCCTGGCGACCGATAATCCAGACGAGGTGATTTTCCGCCTTTCCAAGGGCACGCTGATCAATTCCGAGCCGAGCTTCACCGCCCCGCGCGTATTGCGGTTCGAATCACACGATCTGCCGATCCCGCTACCGCGCTCCGAAGCGTTCCGCGCGCAGGGCGAAGGCAATCTTGAGTTGCGCCTGCCGCAACTTGTGCAGATTGGCCGCGACCCGCGTGAGTCGCCCAAGCGCCGCCTGGAAACACGCGCCAATTTCCATTTCCGCATGGTCGAAGTCGCCACAATGTTCCTGCTGCCGATGCTGGCGGTCGCGCTCGGGGTGCCAGCGAAGCGCTCGGGCTCGGCGCTGGGCGTGTTCCTGGCGATCGTGATGATCGTGACCTATCACAAGATCAACGAATATGGGCAGTCGATCGGTGCCCTTGGCATCGTTGATCCGGCGGTCGCCTTGTGGGGGCCGTTCCTGCTGTTCGCGGCTCTGGTGCTGCGGATGTACTATACGATCGCCTATATCCCGGGCGGGCAGCCGATCGGCGTGCTCGATCGCCTGTCGGGCAAGGTCGGGAAGCTCGTCGGGCGGCTGTTGCAACGGTCGACGCGGGAGGCTCGCGCCTGATGGGTCCGCGCTTTTTCCCGTCGCGCACGGTCGCGCTCTACATGGCGCGGATGTTCCTGATCCGCACCTTCTCGATCCTGGCGGGGCTGGTGCTGGTGCTGCAGACGCTCGACCTGCTGGGCGAATCGGGCCGCATCCTGGCCCATGCCGGCAATGGCGACGCCGAGGTGTGGCGCTATCTTTCGCTGCGCGTACCGGAGATCATCGCCCAGTTCCTGCCCTTTTCGGTGCTGCTCGGCACGATCTTCACGCTCAGCACGCTCAACGCCAATAGCGAGGTGATCGCACTGAAGGCGTCGGGGCTGTCGGCGCATCAGGTGCTCGCGCCGCTGCTGCTCACGGCGCTGGCGGTCGCGGGAATTTCGTTCGCGTTCAACGACCGCGTCGTCAGCCGCGCGTCGGCGACGCTCGCGGAGTGGAAGCGGGTGGACTATGGCCCGCTGCCCGTCGACCGTGGTGACCGCAACAATGTGTGGGCGCGCACGTCGGACGACTTGATCCACGTCCGCGCCGTCAACGGTCGCGGCGACGCGGTGCGGCTGACCGATGTCACCATCTATGATCGGCAGGGCGGCGCGCTGATCGCGGTGATCCGCGCGCCGAGCGGCACGCGCGCGGAGGATGGCTGGCGGCTGGAGCGCGCGACACGGTTCGAGGTTCAGTCGGGCGTGCAGCAGTCGCTCGGCACGATCATTGCCGCGCGCGGGGTGGGGCCGGACCAGTTCGTGCTGGCCCGGGTCGATGCCGACGGGCTGTCGTTCATGCAGCTTTACGACGCGATCGCGACGTTGAAGTCCGCCGGACGCCCGACCAAGGCGCTGGAAGGCGATTTGTGGCACAAGATTTCGAAGCCGCTGTCGTCGGTGCTGATGCCGCTGCTCGGCGCGGTCGCGGCGTTCGGCCTCGCGCGCTCGGGCAGGCTGTTCATGCGCGCGGTGATCGGAATGATGCTCGGCTTCCTCTATTTTGTCGCCGATAATTTCGCGCTGGCGATGGGCAACCTCAACGTCTACCCGCCACTGCTCGCGGCGTGGGCGCCGTTCCTGCTGTTCCTGCTGATCGGCGAAGTAGTGCTGGTACGGACCGAGGAATAGTCCGCGCCGCCTGCCTCAGCGCATCGTCCGCTTCACCAGCCGCTCCACCAGCCCCGGCAGCCCCTGGTAGCTCGCCTTGTGATAAGGCGAGGCGGGCTCCAGCACCGCCGACAGCCGGCGATGCGCTTCGCCCAGCGCGTGATAGGGCACGCCGGGCAGCAGGTGGTGGAGCGCGTGATAACGCAGGCCGACCGGCGCCCACAGCACCGGCAGCAGCGCGGGCGGCGGCACGTTGACGCTGTCGAGATATTGCGCCGTCACACTCATCGCCGCGCCATCCTCATTCTCCCACAGATGCGCGACCAAAGTGCGCACCTGGTTGACGACCGCGATCACCGAAACCACCGCGAGGAAGATCAGGAACGCCTTCAGCGGCACCATCCCGCTCGCGACCAGCGCGATCAGCGTCAGCGCCCACAGCGACGTCACCGCCTCCAGCCGCAACCACAGCGCGCGCGCCTCGCCTTCCGGGATGCGGCGGCGGAATTGCGGGTTGATCGCCAGACTCGACCAGCGCTCCTCGAGCAGCACGCGCAAGCCCGGCACGACCAGCGACAGCGGCACCAGCACCGCCGAGCGGAACAGGAACGCGATCGGCGCGAGCATCGCCGCGCCCAGGAACAGCGGCAGCGTCCACGGCTTCATCGAGGCGAGCGGCAGATATTCGGGATCGTCGACCGTGCCATAGCGGGTTTTGGCGTGGTGCTGGTTGTGGACGCCTTCGTACATGAAGCTCGGCGTCATCAGCGGCACGCCGACCAGCAGATTATACCCCGCGCGGAAACCCGGCAGCGCGCTGTGCTTGATGTGGCTCACCTCGTGGATGAACATTTCCGCGCGGTACAGCGCGAACGCGGCGATCACCCCCGCCACCAGCGCCAGAGCGACGCTCGGCGCCAGGATCGCGGCGGCGAGCGCGCCCCAGCCGAGCCCCGCGGACAGCAGCAGATCGGTCCAGTAATGGCGCGGGCTCGGCGTGTGGAGATCGCGCGAAAGCTCGGCGGCGGTGCGCAGCATCGCCATGTCGTCGACGATCGGCACGCGCGCGACACGGGCGGTGGCCTGTTGGCGGGCGAAGGTGAAACTGGTTGCCATCCTGAACGCCCTTGCTGAAAATCATGGCCGCAGCGTGGCAGCCATGCCCCCTCGCCATCGTGCGTACCACTGGCTAGGAACGCGCGGATAACCGATAGGAGCCAAGCATTTGTCGAGCCCCGCCGTGCTGCACCCCGTTACCAGCGCCGCCGATCGCAAGGCGTTCGTCGCGCTCGCCTATCGCCTGAACGGCGGCGATCCCAACTGGGTGCCGCCGCTGAAGGGCGAGGCGCTGGAGCTGGTGACGCCCGAGAAGAACGGCTGGTTCAGCCACGCCAGGGCGCAATTGTTCCTCGCCCGGCGCGATGGCCGTGACGTGGGACGCATCTCGGCGCATATCGATACGCTGGCGCTGGAAATGCCCGCCGAGGGCGGGTTCGGGCCGGGCACCGGCTTTTGGGGGCATCTCGACGCCGAGGATGAAGCGACCGCGCATCAGCTGATCGCCGCCGCCGAGGACTGGCTGCGCGGCCAGGGCATGACGCGCGCGCTCGGCCCGGTGAGCATGTCGATCTGGGAGGAGCCGGGGCTGCTAATCCAGGGGCATGATCATCCGCCCACGATCATGATGGGGCACCATCTGCCGCGCTACCAGGGCTGGATCGAGGCGGCGGGCTATGCCCCGGCCAAGAAGCTGATGACCTATGAGCTGGACATCAGCAAGCAATTCCCCCCGATCGTTCAGCGCATCGTCGCGGCGGGCGAAAAGAACACGCGCATCCGCATCCGCGAGGTAAACAAGAACAAGTTCGACGAGGAAGCAGCGATCATCCTTTCGATCCTGAACGATGCCTGGGCCGACAATTGGGGTTTCGTCCCCCTCACCCCGCCCGAAATCGCCGATGTCGGCAAGAAGCTGAAGCCGATCGTGTTCAACGACCTGATCCGCATCGCCGAGCTGGATGGCGAGCCGGTCGCGTTCATGATCACCCTGCCCGACCTGAACGAGGCGATCAAACCGCTGAACGGCAATCTTTTCCCGTTCGGCTGGGCCAAGCTGCTGCTGTGGCTGCGCAAGCCCAAAGTGCGGACGATGCGGGTGCCGCTGATGGGCGTGGTAAAGAAGCTGCAGGCATCGCGCCTGGCCAGCCAGCTCGCTTTCATGATGATCGAATATATCCGCCGCGCATCAGTTGCTAATTACGGCGCGACGCGCGGCGAGATCGGCTGGGTGCTCGACGACAATCAGGGGATGAACGCGATCGCCGACGCGATCGATAGCAAGGTCAACCGCGTCTACCAGATCTACGCCAAGCCGCTGTAGCGCCCGCCCTCGGCGGTTCGGGAGCGGGCGCGGGCGCTTATTCCTTCGGATAGTTGATGTGGGCGCCTTCCTCGGCATCCCACTCGGCGCGGGTCTTGCAGACTTTTTCGAGGATGCGGCTGCCCGTCCGCTCCGTCATCAGGCAATAACGTCGGCGGTCGGTGGTCGCCGGTTTCGTCTCGTCGGTGGATTGCGCGACGGGCGCCGGTTCGGGGCGCGGCTTGGCCACCGCCGGGTTGATCCCGGCCACCAGCAGGCCCGAGAGGAGCGCGGCGCTCGCGCTACCGATCACACGATGAATACGCATTTGGCTTCTCCTGCTTACTCAAGACATTGTGGGTCACTTGGGGTGCGGCCTTGCCCGGCCGCGAAGGGTCAGGGATCGGGTGCGGTTAGGCCCGCTTATTGGCGATCGACATCGACGCCCCAGGCCGACCAGCCCTGGCGGGTGCGGCACAGCTCGCGCGCAACGAGCTTGGTCGGAGGCGTGAAACGATAGCAGTAGAGGGGCTGGCCACGCGCATCGTGCTTCAGCGCGACAGCGAGCCGCTCGGCACCGGGCTCCGGCGGAGCGAGCGGATGGGGGCTGCGTGCGGACGCCGGCACCGCCAGCGCGAGCGCGCCGGTCGCCCCGACGATCACAAATTTGGCGATCATAAGAACCTCCCAAACCAATGACCGGTATCGGCCATATCGGGAGTAGTGCATTACTCGTGCCAATCACTTAGGTGATTGATATATATATACTTTTGTTGAATTCGAGCACAGGTTATCGTGGCGGTAACGGCCAATAGCTAGCGTATTGCGCCAATAATACGGCAGCGGGACTAACCGCGCAGGCGCACCCAGGTCGGGGCATGGTCGCTTGCCTTCTCGCGGCCGCGATACTCCTTGTCGACCCCGGCATCGACCAGCCGGTCGGCGGCTTGCGGGCTCAGCAGCAGATGGTCGATGCGGAAGCCCGCATCGCGCTGCCAGGCGCCGGCCTGATAGTCCCAGAAAGTCCATACCCCGCCGCGCGGGTGCCGGGTGCGCAGCGCATCGGTCCAGCCTTGCGCGACGAGCGCACGGAACCCGGCGCGGCTTTCGGGCTGCATCAGCGCGTCATCCGCCATCGCGCGCACCGAAAAGGTATCATCGTCATTGGGGATCACATTGTAATCACCCGCCAGCACCACCGGCCGCTCCTCGGCGAGCAGGTCGCGCGCGCGGGCGCGAAGGCGATCGATCCAGCGCAGCTTATAGTCGAATTTCGGCCCCGGCAACGGGTTGCCATTGGGCAGATAGATCGAGGCGACGATCAGCCCGCGCACCTCCGCCTCGATATAGCGGCTATGTTCGTCCTCGCTCTCGCCCGCAAGACCCCGCTGGCGCTCGACGGGGGGCGCCCCGCGCGCGAGGATCGCGACGCCGTTGAACCCCTTCTGCCCGTGCCATACGCCGTGATAGCCAGCGGCTTCGACCTCGGCGATCGGCAGGCCCTCGTCCGCCGACTTCAGCTCTTGCAGGCACACCACATCGGGCTGCTGCTCGGTAAGATACTCGATCAGGCGCGGCAGCCGCGCCTTGATGCCGTTCAGATTATAGCTGACGATCTTCAAGCGCGGATCAGATCGCGAAGCTGCTGCCGCAGCCGCATCCGGCGGCCGCCATCGGGTTCGCGACCTTGAAGTGCGCGCCGCCCAGATTGTCGACGAAATCCACCTCGGCGCCGCGCACCAAATCGAGGCTCACGCTATCGACCACCAGCCGCGCCGGGCCGGCCTCGACGATCACGTCATCCGCCTCGGGCGCATCGGCCAGACCGAAGCGATACTGAAAGCCGGAACAGCCCCCGCCTTCCACCGACAGGCGCAGGATCGCGGGCTTACCCTGGCGCTCGGCGATCCAGGCGACACGGGCGGCGGCGGCCTCGGTAATGCTCACATCGGTCATGCCCGCGAAAATAGGGCGCCGGAGCCACGCGCGCAACTCAGTTGGCGGCGTCGGTCCCACCCTCGACCAGCGGATGCTCGACCGGGGTGCGGCCCTTCAGATAATCGACCGTCTGCAGGAACGGCATCGGGTTCACCGCCTGGCCGTCGATCCGCACTTCATAGTGCAGGTGGCTGCCGGTCGAGCGGCCGGTCGAGCCCATCAGCCCGATCAGCTGGCCGCGCGTGACGCGCGTGTTGGGCGCGACGATGATCTTCGACAAATGGCCATAGCGCGTCGCGATACCGCGCCCGTGATTGACCTCGATCAGATTGCCATAGCCACCCGAACGCTCGGCGCGGCTGACGATGCCATCGGCGGTCGCGTAGATCGGGGTGCCGACCGAGCCAGGAATGTCGACCCCGGCATGCATCGCGGCGGTGCCCCGGAACGGATCGCTGCGCACGCCATAATAGCTGCTGAAATTCACCTTCGGCACCGGTTGGCTCGCGGGGATCGCGATCACGGCCTTTTCGAGCGTTTCCAGCTTTTTCCAGGTGAGGAACAGCGAGCGGAATTGCGCATCGGCGTTGGCATCGGTGGTGCCGGTGGTCGCGACCGGCTCATAGGGGCCGCCCTGCCCGCCGCGCACGAAGCGTTCGGGCGAAAGGCCGAGCTTGCGGAAGTGCGCGGCCGCCAGCGCGTAGCGGCGCTCGGCAAGCTCCCGCGCCTTGGCGGCGAGCAGGCGCTGATGCGCTTCCACCTTGGTGAGCGGCGCGACCACATCGCCGGCGACGCGCGTCGCATGGGCGTCGAGCGCCGGCGCGTTGAGCGCGAGCTTGGCGCTGGCATCACCCGCCAGCACCGCGGCGATCAGCGCTTGGCGTTCCTCGACCCGCCGCGCTTGGATCTGCGCCGCCTGCTTGATCGTCGCGACCTGTGCCTGCATCGCCGCGACCTTGGTCTGCAAGCGAGCTAGCTTGGCCTCGGCGCTTTCGGGCGCCGTCTGCGGGGTGAGCCCGACGATCGACGCCGCCGCCGCGCCGGCATGGGCGACACCGTAAGCGGTGAAGCACAGGCTCAGCGTCGCGACCCCCGCGAGCGCTGCCTGGGTACGTCCGGCGATGCTGAAGCGGCGCAGCGCGCGGCCATCATGGAAGATGAAATCGCGGGTCTTGAAGTTCTGCGCGACTTGCGCCGCGACCTGCTTCAGCCGAGCCGTATCAATAGCGATCATGAAACCCCAATGCCTGCGATGAACGAACGCTGCCCACGTTCGTTATTGCCGGTCCGTCAGCCCCTCCCTCCGGCTCGGCGATCGGGTCTTGGGCCAACCGGGCGTATTTCGGCAATAGCGCCGCCACATTAGCAGGGCGGGCTGCTCCCGTCGCGCGATGAGTCGTTCAAGCGTCGCCAATTCATGAGCGAGCTAGACCGTTACGCCCGTAGGACTCCGGGGCATCGATTCGCGGCTCAGCCGACCGCGGTCGCCGCCTCCAGCACTGCGGCGGCATGGCCCGGCACCTTCACCTTGTGCCAGGCGCGCGCCAGCCGACCATCGGCGCCGAACAGGAAGGTGGAACGCTCGATTCCCATATATTTCTTGCCGTACATCGACTTTTCGACCCAGGCGCCGAACGCCTCCAGCACGGTGCCCGGCTCGTCGCTCGCGAGCGGCACGGTGAGCGCGTATTTGTCGATGAATTTGCGGTGCTTATCCGGCGAATCCTTCGATACGCCAAGCAGCCGCACGCCAGCTGTGTCGAACGCCGCGCGGTGCTGGCTGAAATCCTGCGCTTCCTTGGTACAGCCCGAGGTATCGTCCTTGGGATAGAAGTACAGCACCAGCTTCTGCCCGACGAAATCGCGCAACTTGATCGTGTTACCGCCGCTGTCGACCAATGTGAGGTCGGGGATCATCTCGCCTTCAGTGAGCGCCATCTTCCACCTTTCCGATTGCATGCCAGAGCGTTGCGATCTCCTGCCGCAGCGCCTCGACCCGCGCAACCACCTGGTCGCAGCCCGACATCTGGAGCACTTGCGCGAGTAGCGCGCAGCTCGCCGGACCGGGCAAATGCCCGCCCGGGGCGATCAGGCGCATCGCGACAAGCAGCCGGGTGAAGAAATCATGCGCCGCCACCAGCGTCGGCGGCAGCAGCCCCTCACCCGCCAAGCGCTTGATCGCGCTGCGTAAATCCGGACCGAAGCCGGTACGGTGGACGAGCTGCGTCACATGCACCGCGAACTCCAGATCGACCAGGCCGCCGGGGAGCAGCTTCACGTCGAGCGGGCCGGCGGGGGGCTTGTGGCGGGCGATCTCGGCGCGCATCGCGCGTGCATCCGCGGCAATGTCGCGCCCCGGCCGGGCACCGCCGAGCACCGCCGCGATCTCCCCAGCCACCGCCGCGCGCGCGCCGGGCGATCCGAACACCGCCCGCGCCCGCGCCAGCGCCATATGTTCCCACGTCCACGCCTCGCCGCGCTGATAGGCGGCGAAGCCGGCGAGCGACACCGCCAGCGGCCCCTGCGCGCCCGAGGGACGCAAGCGGGTGTCGATCTCGTATAGCGCCCCCGCCGGGGTCGGGACCGAGAGCGCCGCGCTCACCCGCTGCGCCAGCCGGTTGTAATAGAGCACTGCGCCGAGCGGCTTCTCGCCATCCGACTCCGCCAGGTGATCGCCGGTGAAGAGATAGACCAGGTCGAGGTCCGACGCGTGAGTCAGCAGCCCGCCGCCGAGCCGCCCCAGCGCCAGGATCACCAGTTCGCTGCCCGGCACCTGGCCGTGGCGCTTGGCGAATTCGGCGACGCTCGCCGCCGCCGCCACCTCGATCGCAGCCTCGGCGAGCCGGGCATAGCCGCCGGCGATTTCGAGCGGGTCGCTACTCGCCGCCACCAGTTGCGCGCCGAGCGCGAAGCGTCGCTCGTTGACCCCGGCGCGGAGGTGATCGAGCAACGCTTCATAGGCGAGCGGCTCGGACGGGCGGAGCTGCGTGACCATATCGGCGACACTGCCCAGCGGATCGAGCGCGGTCGCGTCGATCAGCCCGTCGAGCAGCGCCGGGCGGCGGCCCAGCGCGTCGGCGAGCGGCGGCGCGTGGCTCAGGATCGTGCCGAGCAGCTGCGCGAGCCCGGGCTGTGCCTCCAGCAGGCGGAACAGGTTGAGCGCGCTCGGCAGCCCGGCGAGCATGTCGTCGAGCCGGAGCACCGCCCCCGCCGGATCGGGCGCCGCCCCCAGCGCCTTGGCGAGCGCCGGGAGCGCGGCTTCGAGCGCGGCTTGCGCCGCCGCGCTGCGCAGCGCGGGATAAGTGCCGCCGCGCCAGCGCGCGATGCGATCGGCGGCAAGCGCGGCATGGTCGCCGAACCCCAGCTCGGCCATCGCCCCGGCGAGCTGGTCGCGGTCGATCGGCAGGCCGGCGGGCGCCTCGGGCTCGAGGCTCGCATAGATCGCCGCCGTGCGCTCGACGGGCGGCGCGAGCAGCGCGAGCAGCCCGGCGCCGTCCTCAAGTCCGTGCAGCCTCGCGACATTATCGAGCGCTTCGCCCGCGGGCAGGGTATGCGTCTGGCGGTCGTCGATCATCTGCACGCGGTGCTCGATGGTGCGGAGTAGCGTATAGGAATCGCTCAACGCCGCGGCGTCACCCGCGTCAATGAAGCCGCGTTCGGCAAGCGCCGCCAGCGCATCTCGGGTCGCCGGCGCGCGTACCGCCGGCTCCCGGCCGCCATGGATCAGCTGATGGATCTGCGCGAAGAACTCGCACTCGCGGATACCGCCGCGCCCGCGCTTCAGGTCATAGCCCGCGCCGAACGCCTGCCCCTGGGCATGGTGATAGCGAATGCGCTGCGAGATCGAACGTATCTCGCGCACCGCGCCGAAATCGAGGCTGCGCCGCCACACGAACGATCGGATCGCGGCGAGGAAATAGTCGCCGAGCGGCCGGTCGCCTGCCGCCACGCGCGCGCGGATGAACGCGGCGCGTTCCCAGGGCAGCGCGGCGGACTCATAGTGCGAGATCGCCGCCTCCACCGGCAGCACGATCGGCGTTACCTCCGGGCTCGGCCGCAGCCGTAGATCGACGCGCAGCACATAGCCATCGGCGTCGCGCGCCTGGAGCAGCTCGATCACCCGCCGCCCGATCCGCACCGCCGCCTCTTCGGGCGCCTCGCGCGGGCGGCGCGGGAGCGTGGCGGGATCGAACAGCAGCAGCGGGTCGATGTCCGACGAATAGTTGAGTTCGCGGCTGCCCTGCTTGCCGAGCGCGATGCCGACCAGCCCGCGCGGCTCGTCGCCCGGCGCGCGCTCGATCAGCGCGGCGCGGATCGCGGCGTCGAGCGCGTAATCGGCGAAGTCGGTCAGTTGCCGGGTGACGGCATTCAGGTCCAGCACGCCCGCCAGATCGCCGATCGCGACGCTCAACGCCACGCGGCGACGCTCGATCCGCAACCGGGTGGCAATGGGTAACGAGTCATCGGCGCAGCGCAGCGCGGCGGGCGAAGGAAGCGTGCCCTCCGCCAGATTTGCGGCCAACGCCCGCTCGCGCGCGATGAGCTGCGCCAGAAAGGGCGAATACCGCTCGGCTCGGTCTAGCGCGGCGGCAAGCTTTTGCCTATCCTGCGGCGACTGGAACACTCCCGACGATAAATCGCGCATCGCCCTTTGTTGGCAAGGTCTTGCGGCGGCAACAAAAGCGTCACTAGGCCGTTATGCGGATTATGTCGACCATGCGATATAAGTTGAACGAGCAGCGCCAGCCGGCCGCGGTGACGCTGCGCGCCCCGCGCGCCGGCGACAGCGTCGCCTTCGCGCTCAACGCGGCTTATGACGTAGACGAGGAGTTGCCCGATGATTTCGCGGCGATGCTCCGCGAACTCGACAAACGCAGCGGGCCGAACGCCTGAGCGCAGCGCAGCGTCTCCGTCTTTATGCTGGCCTTAGCGGAAGACGGTTGAAACAGGTAAACGGGTTGCGCCGGGCGCGTCACCTCACGCGCTCGATCGAACACCGGCGCTCCCACGACCAAAGCCAGTCTCTTACCGATCCCGGCTCAACTGATCCACGTCGTTCATGATGGTGTCGAGCGCAGAGCGGCCGTTGGGGTTTTGATGGCTGCGGCGTGACGACAACATCCCGCCCGATAGCAACGCCTCCAGCGCGACCCGTCCGCGCGCGACGCGGCTCTTGATCGTGCCCACGGCGACGCCGCAAATCTCGGCGGCTTCCTCATAGGCAAAACCGCCCGCGCCCACCAGGATCAGCGCCTCACGCTGCGGTTGCGGCAGGTGCATCAGCGCGCGCTGCATGTCGCCGAGTTCCACCTGCTTGTCCTGCCCCGCCGGCGCGGCGAGGATACGGTCGGCGACCAGATCGTCCCACTCGCCGCGAAAGCGCGAGCGTCGCATTTGCGAAAGATACAGGTTGCGCAGGATGATGAAGGTCCACGCGCGCATGTTGGTGCCCGCCTGGAACCGCTTGCGCGCCGCCCAGGCCTTCATCAGCGTTTCCTGGACCAGGTCGTCGGCAAGATCGCGGCTGCCTGAAACCGAACGGCCGAACGCGCGAAGGTGCGGAATCACCTGCGCGAGCTGCGCCTTGAACTCGGCGTCGGACAGCGCGATGCGCTCGCCCTCGGGCGGGGTTTCGGCAGGGGGTGAAGAAGTTTCGGTCACGCAATCTCCGTCATCGACCGATCGGGGCGTCGGCGCCGCATCGGCAAGCAGCACCATCAGCGGCTGCCCGCCCAGAACAAGGCGCCGAACGCGACCACGATCAGCACGAGCGAAATCGCCAAGATGTAGCGCGTCACATGCGGTGTCGCGCCGGCGCGGGCGCGGGTGGCGTTGAGCCGGGTTTCGTCACGGGGATCAGCCATGCCCACCCCAACGCGCCATTGCCGTTTTGGCTCCGTAAGCGTGGGAACTTTGTGTTTTCCGCGCTTGTTCGACCGCCTAGCTCATGCCGCCGGCAGCGTCGCCTCGTCGAAGAACAGCGCCTGGCTGATCGCCGCCTTCACTGTCGATCGCTGGAACGGCTTGGTGATCAGGAAGGTGGGTTCGGGCCGCTCGCCGGTCAGCAGCCGTTCGGGGAAAGCGGTGATGAAGATCACCGGCACCTGGAACTCCGCCAATATGTCCTTCACCGCGTCGATCCCCGAACTGTCGTCGGCAAGTTGGATGTCGGCGAGCACGAGCCCCGGGCGGTCCTCCATCGCGAGCGCGACCGCTTCGTCGCGCGTTATCGCGACCCCGGTCACGTCATGGCCCAGATCGCGGACGATGGTTTCGATGTCCATCGCGATGATCGGCTCGTCCTCGATGATCAGCACGCGCGCGCGGGTCTGTTTCTCGATCTCCGACAGTGCTTCGGCGACCAGATCCTCCACCTCGTCGGGGGCGACGCCGATCAGATAGCCGGCGTCCTCGGGGGTAAAGCCTTCCATAGCGGTCAGCAGCAGCGCCTGGCGCGAGAGCGGCGTCATCCGCGCAAGCCGGGCGCGGGCGATCGCCTCGGCGTCTTGAACCTCCAGGCCGTCCGATGCGTTGTCGGGATTGGCGGATGTCCAGATCGCCTGGAAAGTGCGGTACAGGCCCAGCCGGGGATCGACTTCGCGGGGGAACTGATCGGGCGCGGCGACGATCGCCTCCAGCGCGGCGCGGACATAGCGGTCCCCCTGCGACTGGCTGCCGGTCAGCGCGCGGCCATAGCGGCGCAGGAACGGAAGATGCGGGGCAAGTTGTTGTCCTAGCGACATGATCCTGGGTATCTCCCTGCCGCGACGAAGCGAGTCGACACTGCACCCCCCGCCCGGCCATTGCAATGGTTGTGTGCGCCCCCTGCCGCTCAGCAGAATTTGCACTGGGGGTGGAACTATCGAGCCCGGTTTTGGTTTCACCATTCCAAGCCGGTGTTTCATTTGTTGCGTATCCGGCCAGTTTGACGTTTGTTGCCACCCGCCCCAGCGATACGCTCTAGGGGCATGGCTCGCTTGGGGGACGAGGTTCTTGAACGCCGATCAGCACGGATCGAATCAGCCGCCAATGCCGCCGCGCAAGCCCAAGGCGCGCGGCGATCATAGGGACGTGGGCGATTCGCTGCGCGCGGCCTATCAGGAAGCCGTGAACGAGCCCGTGCCGCCCGAAATGCTCGATCTGCTCGGCAAGCTCGACTAAGGCCGGGTCATGCCCGCGGAGACCGAGCCGCAGCATTCCGGGCGGTGGCGCTTCGCATCGCTGCCAACCGGCGCCAAGCTGTTCCTGATCCTCACCGTGGCGCTGATGCCGCTCGCGCTGATCGCGCTGCTGGCGGCGATGCAGAGCAACCGCATCGCCGATGCCGAGACCCGCGCCCGACTGCGCGTGGCGGCGAGTGAAAGCGCGCGCGCGCTCGGCATCGAGCTGGTCGGCGACATGACCGCGATCCGCGTCGCGCTCAACGCGCTCGACCAAGACCCCGAGGACGCGCCGAGCTGCGCGCGGGTGCAGGGTGTATTCGCCGATCAACTGGCGAGCGGGGCGCGCTTCGCGATCGTCGGTGGCAACGGCCAGCCGCTGTGCAGTTCGATGCGGCGCCCCGACCTGCGCATCGTCTATCCGCCAAGCGACGGGCCGATCAGCGCCGCGATTGATCCCGCGCGCGGACTGGCGCTTGGCCTCACGTCCCCATCCGGACGGCTGCACGCGGTCGCCCAGTTCGGCGGGGACGCGCTCGCCCAGATCGCCCGGCCAAGCGGTTTCCTGCCCGCCTATTCCTCGCTGCTCACGCGCGGCAATGATCGCCTGCCGCTAGAGGGCTTGGCGGGTCTTGGCCCGCTCGATCGCACCGAATCGCTCAGCGTGCCGGTCGGCGTGGATAATCTCAGTTTCGAGATGACGGTGCGCAGCGCGCCGATCACCTCGCCGTTGATCGTCGCGATGCTGTTGCCCGTGCTGATGTGGGTGGCGGCCGCGGTGATCGGCTGGTTCGTGGTCGATGCGCTGCTCATCCGCCCATTGCGCACGCTCCGCCGCGAGGTCGCCGCCTATCGCCCCGGCGAGGTGATCACGCCCCCCGCCAACGCCGCCGCTCAGGAAATCCGCGAGCTGGGCGACACTTTCCGCGCGATCAGCCAGACGGTGGTGGCGCACGAGGCCGGGCTCGCCGAGGGGCTGGTGCGCCAGACCAAGCTGACGCGCGAAGTCCACCACCGGGTGAAGAACAACCTTCAGGTGATCTCCAGCCTGATCAACCTGCACGCGCGCGGCGCGCATAGCGGCGAGGCGCGCGGCGCCTATGCCTCGATCCAGCGGCGGGTGGATGCGCTGTCGGTCGTCCACCGCAACCACTTCGCCGAGCTGGAGGAAACGCGCGGGCTGCAGTTGCGGACGATGGTCAGCGATCTCGCCTCGAACATCCGTGCGACCGCGCCCGAGGACACGCACCTCACGATCACGCTCGACATCGACGGCTATCTCGCCAATCAGGACATGGCGATCGCGATCGCGTTCCTGCTCACCGAATTGATCGAGCTGGCGATGATGGTGCAGACCGACGCGGCGCTCCGCGTGTCGTTGCGCCCAGCCCCCGATAGCGCCGAGGGACGCGCGCTGTTGCGTGTCAGCAGCCCGGTGCTGGTCGATGGCGACCGGCTGCGCGAGCTGCTTGCCGAACGCTATGGCCGGGTGATCGAGGGGTTGGCGCGGCAGCTGCGCTCCAAGCTCCATTACGAGCCCCTGAGCGGCGCCTATGAAATCCTGGTGTCGGTGACCGGGCGCGACTGACCAAAGAAAATCGCCGGGCGGCGGGAATTTTTTGGCGGGAGGCTGGGAACCACCATCCCGCCCGCCCGTTATCAGCCTCGGATAGTGAATTTTTGCCCCCCCGCTCTCGCTATCCACCAAATGGGCCCGGATGCGCTTACCCCCTCCCCCCGGTTGCGCATCCGGGCCTTATTGCGTCCGCGTCTCGTCTGTCTGCCGCGGATGGCCAGCGCGCCTCGCTGGGAACGCTTTGCTCCCGCCCGGCATTGTCAATGCGGAACATGCGGCAAAGGAGAAGCATCATGCGTAAATTCATCGGCGGCATCCTGCTGGCCAGCGGCCTGTTGCTCGGCGCGTGCAACACGGTGGAAGGCGTCGGCAAGGACGTGAAATCGGCGGGCGACACCGTCGCCAAGACGGCGGATGGCGCGAAGTGAAACGGTAACCCCTTTCGGTGCTCACGGTCACGGCTTTCCCAGTACCCGCCGGGAGCCAGACTTGACACTTTGCCAGCCGGGTGGGCGGCTGGGCGGTTAGGCCGCCCCGCCGCCCACACCGGGAATAGCCTCCAAGCCCCCCCGTTTCCACCGCGTTGGCGCCCGAGAGGCGCCATCTCCCGCTCCATCCGTCATCCCCACGGATGCGGGCATCCATCATCAAGAACCTCTGTCAAAACGGATGCTCGCGGTGGGGGGGAATGACGATGGCCACGGCCATGCCGCGTCCCGTTGCCGCGTCCACCGTGCCCCTGCGCGACTTAAATCCCGCTGAAGTCCTTCGGCCAACACCGCACCAGCTCCCGATTTGGCTTTGCCCGTCCGCGCCATGGGCGGTAATCAGGGCTCATGCGCCGCCATATCCTCATCGCCTCCTCGATCATCCTCCTGCTGCTGGCTGGCTTCGGCTATTGGTTCACCAGACCGGATCGAGCGCGGCTGTCGGTCGCCGACGTCTCGGGCGCGCGGCCGCAGATCACGACGCCGCGCCCCGAAACCTGGCCGACAATCGGCGTCGCGCAAGCTGTCGGCTGGGCCAACGGCGCCGCCCCCACCCCTGCCCCGGGGTTGAAGGTCCAGGCCTTCGCGCGCGGCCTCACCCATCCGCGCTGGCTGCTGCCGCTCGCCAATGGCGATGTGCTCGTCGCCGAAAGCAACTCGCCGCCGCGCAACGTGGGCGGGGTGACCGGGCTGGTGATGGGTTATCTGTTCAAGCGCGCCGGCGCCGCCGTCCCCTCGCCCAACCGCATCACCCTGTTGCGCGACGCGAATGGCGACGGCATAGCCGAGACGCGCACCGTGCTGATCGCGGGGCTCAACTCGCCCCAGGGCATGGCGCTGGTGGGCAATACGCTTTACATCGCCAACACCGATGCGCTGGTGCGGGTGCCGTTCACGCCGGGCCAGACGCGGATCACCGCGACGCCCGAGGTGGTGGTGCGCTATCCCGGCGGCGGCAATCACTGGGCGCGGACCGTGCTGGCGGACCCCAGGGCGGGCACGCTCTATGTCGCGGTCGGTTCGTCGAGCAACATCGCCGAGAACGGGCTCGATGCCGAGCGTAACCGCGCCTGCCTGCTGGAGGTCGATCCTCGCGCCAAGACTTTCCGCGTCTATGCCGGCGGCCTGCGCAACCCGCAGGGGCTGGCGTTCGAACCGCGCAGCGGGCGGCTGTGGGTGACGGTGAACGAGCGCGACATGCTCGGCTCCGATCTCGCGCCCGATTATATGAGCGCGGTCGAACTCGGCGATTTCTTCGGCTGGCCCTATACCTATTGGGGCGGCTATGTAGACAAGCGCGTCCAGCCTCAGCGGCCCGATCTGCAGCAATATAGCAAGCGTCCCGATTATGCGCTGGGGCCGCATACCGCCTCGCTCGGACTCGCCTTCACCCAGGGGGCGAAGCTCGGCGCGCGCTTCGCGAACGGCGCGCTGATCGGCCAGCACGGCTCGTGGAACCGGCAGCCGGTGTCCGGCTACAAGGTCGTGTACGTGCCGTTCGGCCCGAACGGCTTTCCGCAGGCCGGGGCGCGGCCCGTCGATGTGCTGACCGGCTTCCTCGACGCCCAGGGCCGTGCGCAGGGGCGCCCCGTGGGGGTAAGCATCGACCGCGCCGGCGCCCTGCTGGTGGCGGACGATGTCGGCGACACCATCTGGCGCGTGGCCGCGCGCTGACCCGTCGCGCGCCGTGCCCGGCGTGGATCATGCCGTATCTTCACGTAATATCGCGTGGCCCATAATGAGTATATTAAAAG
Organism: Proteobacteria bacterium SG_bin6; assembly: GCA_002083435.1. Classification (GTDB taxonomy): domain Bacteria; phylum Pseudomonadota; class Alphaproteobacteria; order Sphingomonadales; family Sphingomonadaceae; genus Sphingomonas. Next base: position 117,676 of record LWDJ01000005.1, read on the forward strand.
GCCGCGACGTTTGTTACAGGAATGTTATGACCTGTCTGGTGGCGACCAATGCCGAGCGTGCCGCGCAGAATTGGCGCGTGGTATCGTTCGCGCTCAGCAACCTGTTCCTCACGACGCACCGGGCCTATAGCGCCGGGGGCCTGCAGTTCAGCCCGGTCGAACTGCAAATCTGCCTCACCGTCGCGGTCGCCAATGTGCAGAAGCTGATGCGGGAGCGCGTCGTGCCGCTCGATCTGAGCGCGACCCAGGTGCTGCCGCGCGAGTGGGTGGTGCCGATCTCGCGCAACGCGATCGCCTCGGCCACCGGCCTGCCGCGCGAAACGGTGCGGCGCCATGTCGAAAAGCTGATCGAGCGCGGGCTGCTGATCGAAGACCCGCGCGGTGGCGTCACCCCGCCGCCAGGGATGATCGAGAAATTCGGGCTGGTCGGCACGCTCGAACCGATGCTCACCGAATTCGCGCGCACCGCCTCGCAACTGATCCGGCTGGGCGTGCTCGAGGTGAAGACGGACTAGCGCGGTCGCTCAGTCGGTCGCGAAGATCATCGCATCATCGGCGAACGCCTTGAATTCCAGTGCGTTGCCGCTCGGATCGCGGAAGAACATCGTCGCCTGCTCGCCCGGCTGCCCCTGGAAGCGGATATGCGGCGCGATGCCGAACGGCACCCCCGCCGCCTTCACCCGCTCGGCGAGCGCGTGCCATTCCGCCATCGTCAGCACCACGCCGAAATGCGGCACCGGCACGTCATGCCCGTCCACCGGGTTGTGATGCTCAGTCGCCCGCGCCCCGGAGTCGAGATGCGCGACGATCTGGTGCCCGAACAGATCGAAATCGACCCACTCCGCGGCGGATCGCCCCTCGCGGCAGCCGAGCACGCCCCCGTAAAAGGCGCGCGCGGCGGCGAGATCGTGGACCGGAAAGGCGAGGTGGAACGGGCGCAGGCTCATGGCGCTTGCCTAGCATCCCCGGCCCCGCCGGGAAAAGCCGCCGGGAATGGGGCGAGGCCGATTGGGGGCACTCTTTGCGAAGCACTTGTGTTGTCCTCCCCTTCCCCGGCAAAGGCCGGGGTCCAGCGGAGCAACGCTTGATGTGTCGCGCTTTCCTGGCCGCAGCCCGCGCCTGGGCCCCGGCCTTCGCCGGCGAAGGTGGGAACAGAACGCGGCGACGGTGCGATCAGCAGGAAGCGTTTCATATGGAGTGCACCCGGCCTAAGCCGGGCCGCTCTAGGCCCCCTGCCCGCCCCGCAGCCGGTCGAGCACCGCCTCGCTGAACGCCGGAATGTCGTCGGGCATCCGGCTGGTGATGAACTGGCCGTCGATCACGACCTCCTCGTCGACCACCTCGGCGCCGGCATTGGCGAGATCGGTGCGCAGCGAGGGCCAGCTCGTCATCCGCTTGCCGTCGACCAGCCCGGCTTCGATCAGCAGCCAGGGCGCGTGGCAGATGGCCGCGATCGGCTTGCCCGCGCTGGCGAAAGCCTGGACGAGCGCCACCGCCTCGGGCCGCATCCGCAGCGTGTCGGGGTTGGCGACCCCGCCGGGGAGCAGCAGCAGATCATAATCCTGCGCGTCGACCTGCTCGATCGTCGCATCGGGGGTGATCGTCTGGCCCGGCGTGTCGTGCTGCATCCCCTGGATCGGCTCGGTGCCGGGCGAAGCGAGCCTCACGGTCACGCCCGCGTCCATCAGTGCCTCGCGCGGGCGGAACAGTTCGGATTGCTCGAACCCGTCGGTCGCCATGATCAGCACGCGCGCCTGGGTGATATCGGCCATGTCGGTTTCTCCTGGTGATGCCCCCAAAACGACGCGGGCGCGGGCGCGTTCCGGAACCGCGTGGCGGCACGGCGCATTGCCGCCGATGTGCTGACTTATTCCGACGACAGCGAACCCGGCATCACCCGACGCAAGGCCGGCCGCGCCTGGGCCTATTTCACCCCCGATCGCAGGCGGATCACCGATCGCGACACGATCGAGCGCCTCAACCGCATCGGCTTGCCGCCCGCCTATCGTGACGCCTGGTTCTGCCCGCGCGCCGAAGGCCATATCCAGGCGGTCGGCTGGGACGAGCGCGGCCGCAAGCAATATCGCTACCATCCCGATTTCCGCGCCGCGCAGGAGGCGCTGAAATACAGCCGCTGCCCCTTGTTCGGCCACCGGCTGCCACGCCTGCGCAAGCAGGTCGCCGCCGATCTCGCGCGGCGCGATCTGTCGCTCGATCGCGCGGTGGCGGCGGTGGTCCGGCTGCTCGATCTCGGTCATATCCGCGTCGGCAACGAGGATTATGCAAAGGCGAACCAGAGTTTCGGCGCGACCACGCTGCGCCGCCGCCACGCGCAAATCGGCACCGCGCGGCTGAAGCTGGAATTCAAGGCGAAATCAGGCAAGCTCAAGCAGTTGACGATCTCCGATCGGAGTCTGGCGCGGTTCGTGCGCCGGTGCCAGGATCTGCCGGGCCAGCACCTGTTTCGCTGGGTCGACGCGGCCGGGGAGACTCACCCCGTCACCTCGGGCGATGTCAACGCCTATATCCGCCGGGCGATGGGCGAGGATTTCACCGCCAAGCATTTCCGCACCTGGGGCGCGAGCGTTCTCGCCTTCCAGGCACTGGCCGAGGCCAAGGCGCCGCTCACCCTCAAGCAGCTGCTGGTCCCGGTGGCCGAGGCGCTGGGCAATACCCCGGCGATCGCGCGCAAATCCTATGTCCACCCGGCGCTGCTCGATCTGGCGAAATCGGACCAGGCCGCGTTCCGCGCCGGCCTGCGCCTGCCGCGCGCGACGCGCTGGCTCGGTCGCTACGAACGGGGCTTCATCGCCTTCATGGAGTCGCTCGAGCCCGCGCTTGGCTGTGCCCCGGCGGTGGCCGCGAAAGGGACTGGCGCCCCCCGCCCCGCTTTGCTAACTGCGTCGCCCACGCACCCGTAGCTCAGCTGGATAGAGCGCTGCCCTCCGAAGGCAGAGGTCACAGGTTCGAATCCTGTCGGGTGCGCCAGATTCGCCATTTATGCTTCCTTTGCCAACGGGTGAGCCGTTTCGTTGGCTAACCTTTTGCGAAGGCTGGTCATCAACTTGCCGGCCGCTTCGTCCGAAGGCGCCTTCCGCTTCATCCGTCCGTCTCTTACTCGGGTCGGACTCTAGCTCTAACTGGAGAAAAATGCGGGGCTTGGACCACGATCCGGTGACGCTCAGCGGCGCCGTGAGGATCATCCCGCGCCCCGCGCATGATTAGAAGCGCCAGGGCGGGCGCCAGATCCCGGAAGGCCCCGCCTTTCTCGAAGGGCCGCGCGGGGACTTGTTTCTCGGCTTTTCGGGCAGTGCCTGCTGGTCGGATGGCGAGGCGATCGGATTGCTGCGCGCGGCAAGCTGCGCGGGACAACTGCGCTTCGATCCAAGCGACGATCAAGCCCGCAAGGCCGGGCTGACGCGTCTCCGCGCCATTCCCCCGCCTTGGCTGGCTTTGTCCGCCGCTGGGGTGATTCGACTGGCGGCGACGCGGCGGTGCTCACCGCGACCAACATGTCGACTACCGGGCTCGGCGCTCCCCGAGGAGCGGCCGGGTGGCCGGAAGCCGCCCCCGCCCGTCGCTAAAGTGCGACCGTTTGGGCAGTCCCGTACCGCGCCGCGCCTTCCCCGCGCAGCCGCGCGGCGGCGAAAGCCTCGCCCGCGCTCCACAGGGCAGCGCCGAGCAGCGTCAGATCCTTGATAATGAACCCGCCCAGCGCCGGATCGAGCTTTGGCGTGGTGAACAGGAAGCTGAGCGTCACCACCAGCGCGCCGGCGGTCGCGAGGCTGCCATAGCCCGACAGGCGCGGCAGCACATGGCGCAGCGCGATCAGCACCGCGAAGGCAATCTCGAGCACGCCGACCAAGTTGGAGGCGCCCTGCTGGCCCAGCGCCGGAATCGCCCAGAAGAATACCGGGCTGTGGGTGAGCAGCGGGGCGATGCCGGCGGCTTCCTCGGCGGTGAATTTGTAGAGGCCGAAGGCCAGGAAGAAGAACACCACGCTCCAGCGGGCGATCACGCCGCCCAGGCGGCCGAGGCGTTGTTCGATGCTTTGCGACAGGATCATGGCACGTCTCCTTTATATGCGCGATGCATATATCTTGACCGCAAGTTGAAATCAATGCGCCACGCACATAAATTGGGACAATGAACGATCTTCGCGATCTGAACGTCATCGCCGCGCTTGCGCTCGCGCTGGCTGACGCGGTGCAAGGCGCCGCCGAGCGGCCCGTGCCCGAGCGCGGACCGGCGGCGGCGGCGCTGATGATGATCGCCCACCTGCCCGGCATCAGCGTCGAGGAACTGCGCACCGGCGTCTCCCTCTCCCACCCCGGTGCGGTGCGGCTGATCGACCGCTTGCAGGCGCAAGGGCTGGTGCGGCGCGAGGCTAATCGCGAGGATGCGCGCCGTGTCGCGCTCTATTTGACCGAGGCGGGCGCGAGCATGGCGGCGGACATCGCCGCCGGCCGCGCCGCCGCGATGCGCCGCGCGCTGGCCACGCTCGATCCGGCGGAAGCGGCGACGCTCGCCACCCTCGCCGACAAGATGCTGCGGGCGCTGGTGTCGAGCGATGCCGAGGCGCTGAAAATCTGCCGCCTGTGCGACGAGGGCGCGTGCCGCGACTGCCCGGTGGAAGAAAAACTCGCAGCCATGGGTTAACGGCGCCCCGCCTGGCTTAAAGCTGCTTCCAGAACACGATCTTGTCTTCGCCCGCCTGATAGAAGTCGCGGATGCGCGCTTCCTGCGCGAAGTCCTGGCCGGCGTAGAAGGCGCGGGTGCCGGCATAGTCATCGAGCGATGAAGTCTCGACGATCAGCACGCGATTGCCCTGCCCCTTCAGCCGTTCGATCAGCGCCGCGACGAGCGCCTTGCCGATGCCGCGATTCTGCCGGCGCGGATCGACGGCGATCGCGAGCAGGTTCACGGTGCCCTCGGTCATCCGCTCGGGTTCGGCATAGGCGAAGCCGCGCACCGCGTCGCCCTCGGCGATCACCAGCCAATGGTGGGGCGCCTGGCGCGCCAGATAAGGCGCGGCCATGTCGGCCAGCATGTCGGACGGGAACAGGCCCGTCGCGTCGAGGATCGCGGCGATCGCCGGCAGGTCGGCATGATCGAGCGCGCGCACGGTCAGGTTGCTCAAGAGTGTTTCCTTCATCGAGTTGGAGCCGCCATAGCCGGATAGCCGGCAAAGTCAGCGCGGTCAGGCACGATGTTTTCAGACGGTCGCGGTCGCCCGACTCAGCCGCTCCACCACCGGCAGCATGTCGAGCGGTTCCGGGCGGCGGGTATAGTCGGGGTTGACCTCGGCATAGGCGATGCGACCATCGCCACCAATCACGAAGCGGGCGGGCATCGGCAGCGTCCAGCTGTCGTCGCTGTTGAAGGCGGGAAGCTGGTTGCCGAGCGTCTGGTACAGCTCGATCAGATAATCGGGCAGCGCGAAGCGCAGGCCGAACCGAGCGGCGACGGCATTGCCGGGGTCGGAGAGGATCGGAAAGTCGAGCGCGTTCTCGCGGACCGACTTGCGGCTGTTGACGCGGTTCTGCGGCGAGATCGCGACCAGTTGCGCCCCCGCCGCCGTGAAGGCCGGCAGGGCTTCCTGCAACGCCTGCAATTCCATGTTGCAATAGGGGCACCAAACGCCGCGATAGAAGCTGACGATCAGCGGCCCGCGCGCGATCAGCGCTGCGGCGGTGACGACGCTACCATCTGGTGCTTCCAGGGCGAAATCGGGGGCGCGGTCGCCGGCTTTCAGCGCCCGGCTCGCGGCGCCCGAGGCGATCAGCTCTTCGGTGCCGCGCGCCATGATCCGGTGGATGAACGCCGGCGCGTTGAATGGCGGCTTGCCGGCCCTGAAATCGGCCTTGAAGGCATCGAGGCGTTGCTGGAGCGTCATGGTTCGGCCCTTTCCCGCGCGGGCGCCGGCACGGCGTGGCGCGACAAGGACGTGATGGACGATCGCCGCGAGGCAGGGCAGACTGCTCGCAGCACTAATTCTCATTCCAGGGGGGAATGACGATGGACCGTTTCCAGGCGATGGCCACGTTCACCCGCGCGGTCGACAGCGGCTCGTTCACCGCCGCCGCGCGTCAGCTGAATGTCGGGCAGCCGGCGGTTTCCAAGCTGATCGCGCAGCTGGAGGATCGGCTGGGCGTGCGGCTGCTGACGCGCACCACCCGCGGCCTGGCGCCGACCGAGGCAGGGCAGCATTATTACGAGCGCGCGCGCCGCGCGCTGGAGGAGGCCGACGAGGCCGAACTGGCCGCGCGCGGCGCCGGACGCGGGCTCAGCGGGCGGCTGCGCATCTCCGCCGCCACGACGTTCGCCCGGCTCCACGTCATCCCGCGTCTGCCGGCGTTCCTGGCCGCCCATCCGGAGCTGGAGCTGGAGGTAATCCTCGACGACCGGGTGATCGACATGATCGAGGAGAATATCGATCTTTCGCTGCGGATGGGGGCGCTCAGCGATTCAACCGCCACCGCACGCAAGCTCGCCGAGGGGCGGCGCTCGATCGTCGCGACGCCGGCCTATGTCGAGCGCGCCGGCGCGCCGCGCACCCCGGCCGAACTCGCCGGGCACGAGGCGATCGTCTATACCCGCTTCGACACGCCGAGCTGGACCTTTCGCCATGTCTCCGGCAGCGAGGCATCGGTGCGCGTCGGCGGGCGGGTGCGGGTGAGCGCAGCCGAGGGACTGCGCGCGGCGGTGCTCGCCGATATGGGGCTAGCGGTCGCCTCGGAGTGGATGTTCACGCCAGAACTGGCGAGCGGCGCGGTGATGCGGCTGCTCGACGATTGGCACCTGCCGCTGCTCGACCTGTGGGCGCTGTTTCCGCCGGGCCGCTTGCCCAACGCCAAGGCGCGCGCCTTCGCCGCGTTCATGGTGCAGGCGATGAAGGCGGGTTGAACCAGGCCGGGGATTTACGCTTCCTGGGGCACCTTCTCGTAGAAGGGATAGTCGGTATAGCCGTCCGGCCCGCCGCCATAGATGCGCGCGGCGTTGAGGGGGTTGGTCGGCAGGCACTCCGCCAGGCGGCGCGGCAGATCGGGGTTGGCGATGAACAGCCGGCCGAACGAGGCGGCGTCGATCTCTCCCGCGCTCAGCGCCGCGCGGGCACGGGCGCCCGTATAGCTGCCATTGGCGATATAGTTGCCGCCGAACGCGCGGCGGACGATCTGGGGATCGACGATCCGATCGAACGGATCGCCGCGCGGGTCGCTCGGCTCGACACAGTGGAGATAGGCGAGGCCGCGCTTGCCGAGCTGCTCGGCGAGATAGCCGAACAGCGGCGCGGGGTTGCTGTCGCTCATGCCGTTGATGGTGAGCGAGGGCGACAGACGAATGCCGACGCGCTCCGCGCCCCATACCCCCACCACCGCGTCGGTGACTTCGAGCGTCAGCCGGGTGCGGTTCTCGATGCTGCCGCCATAGCGATCGGTGCGGTGGTTGGTGCCGTCGCGCAGGAATTGATCGAGCAGATAGGCGTTGGCGCTGTGGATCTCGACCCCGTCGAACCCCGCCGCCTTGGCGTTGATCGCGGCGCGGCGATAATCGTCGATGATCCCCGGAATCTCGTCGAGTTCCAGGGCGCGCGGCACCACGAAATCCTGCGGCCCTTCATAGGTGAAGGCGTGGCCGGCAAGCCCGATCGCGCTCGGCGCGACCGGCAGGCCGCCGCCCGGCTGCAGCGAAGGATGCGACAGCCGCCCGACATGCCAGAGTTGCAGCATCATCCGCCCGCCCGCTGCATGGACCGCCTGCGTCACCCCGCGCCAGCCCTCGACCTGCTTGTCGCTATGGATGCCCGGCGCGCCGGCATAGCCCTTGCCCTGCTGCGAGATATGGGTGGCTTCGGAAATGATCAGCCCGGCGGTCGCGCGCTGGCTATAATAGGTCTGTTGCAGGGCGTGCGGCGCATCGTCGGCGTTGGCGCGGGTGCGCGTCAGCGGCGCCATCACGATGCGGTTGGGGGCTTCGATGGCTCCGTAGCGGATGGGCTGGAACAGCGGATCGTTCGTCATGGCATCAACCTTTGGTGCTGGGGGATGTGGAAAACAACACGCGGACCAAACCGATCGCGGTGACGAGACCGAATGTCGCCAATGCCGCACCGATTATTTCGAAACCAACCGGTACATTACCGGTCACGGGTATGCCGATCAGCAATGTCGCCACCGGGACGATCGCGGGGAACAGACCGGCCTTGGCCGCGCCGAGGTGGCGCACCGCCACCCCGAAGGCGACGAACGCCAGCACGCCGGAAAGCACGCCCTGCACCACGATCTGCACGAGCAGCGCGCTGATGGGCAGCGCCGCGATCCGGCTGAAATCGCCGCGCAGCAGGAACAGCGGCACCACCGCCAGTGCCGAGACGACCGAGACCGCCGCCGTCACCGCCAGTGCATCCAGGTTCCAGCGCTTCAGCAGCACGGTGAACGCAGCCCAGCTGAGCCCGGCGGCGACGAACAGCAGGTCGCCGATCCAGACCCGGGGGCTGCCCATCGCGCCGGCATGGCTGGCGATCACCGCCAGCCCGGTGACGATCAACGCGACGCCCGCCAGCTTGTCGCGCGTCAGCCGTTCCTTAAGCAGCACCGCCGCCGCCGCCATCGAGGCGAGCGTCACAGTCGAGGGCTGGATCACCGCGCCATGCGCGAGCGGCGCGAACAGATAGGCGCCGGTGCTGAGCGCGATGAAGGGCGGCCCGGCAAGCGTCGCGAGCATCGCCGCGCGCCGCCAGCCGATCCCGGCGAGCCGCGCCGGATCGTGGCGCCACAGCCATGGCAGCATGACCAGCGCGGCGGTCGCGAAGCGCAGCAGCACGATGTCCTGCGGCATCAGGCCCTGCGCGGTGCCGATTTTGGCGGCGATCAGATAGGTCGCCCACACCAGCGCCGCGAACGTGCCGGCGGCGATGCCCGTTACCGTGCGCGAGGGAGCAAAACGAACCCCGCCATGACGCGCGACGGAGGAGGAAGCGGTCGAGATCATGGCGGGGTTCCTAGGGTGGCCCGGCGCAAGGGGAACCGCCGGGCCAGGAGAGGAGGTGCGAGGGCTGGCGCTCAGGCCAGTTCGAGCGCGCCGGTCAGCGCCGGGGCGGCGGGGAAATCGACCGGCACGGCGGTGACCGCGTGGAGATAGTTGGTGATGATCTTGTCGCCGATCGTCACGATCGCATCGACCAGATTTTCCTTGGTCCAGCCGGCGGCGAAGAACGCCTCGACCAGCGCGGGATCGGCATGGCCGCGATTGACCGCGATCGACTGGGTCAGCCGGGCGAGCGCATCGAGCTTGGCATCGCTCGCGAGGCCGCCGGCGCGGATTTCGAGGATCTGCGCGTCGCTGAAGCCGTTCATCTTGCCGAGCGCGGTATGCGCGGCGAGGCAATAGACGCACTCATTGACCTGGCTGACCACCAGGTTGACGACTTCGCGCGCCTTGGCGCCGAGCGACGACTTGGCCGATTGCAGCGCGAGATAGGTGCCAAGCGCATTATCCGAGTGCGCGAACGTCGCATAGAGATTGGGCACGAAGCCGAGCTGGCCGCTCAGTGCGTCGAACAGGGCCTGGTTGCCGGGGCTCACGGTGTCGCGGGTGGGGACGGTGAAAGCGGTCATGGCGGAAATCCTTGATCTCAATGGGACGGCTCGATGCCGTGGCCCTGAAATGCGTCATTCCCGCCACAAGCGGCAGACCGCGCGTGGCAATAACCCTTATGCCATGGCGGAATGGATAGGGGCGGCGACCGCGCCACGCTGCGGTCGTCGCCCCTGCCCCGCGTCATTCGTAGCGCAGCGCCTTGATCGGCTGGGCGCGCGCCACCCGCACCGCCTGGCCGGTGATCGTCGCCACCGCGATCAGCAGCGCGAGCGTTCCCGCCGCCAGGAACGGCAGCGGCGAGAGTGCGATGCGTGCCGGAAAGCCGTTCAGCCAATCGCGCATCACCCACCAGGCGAGCGGCCAGGCGATAAGGTTGGCGGCGAGCACGGGCCGGGTGAACTGCCAGATCAGCAAGCGGACGATGTCGCTCGTCCGCGCGCCGAGCACCTTGCGGATGCCGATCTCCTTGGTCCGCCGCGCGGCGGTGAAGGAGGCGAGCGCGAACAGCCCCAGGCACCCGATCGCGACCGCGAGCAAGGAGGCGGCGGCGAACATCTGGCCGCGGGCATTGTCCACCCGGTAGCTGCGTGCGTCGAGATCCTCGGCGAGATCGGCGTCGAACGGCACCTGCGGCGCCATCCGCTTCCACAGCGTCTCGATCCGGCCCCGGATCGCGACCGGATCGCCCGAATAGCGCACCAGCAGCCAGAAGGGCGCGTGGCGATCCATTGCATAGACGATCGGCTCGACCTCGGCATTGGGGCCGCGCTGCCGCGCATCGCCGACCACGCCGACGATCGTCTGGCGGACCACGCCGCCGCCCTGCGCGGCGTCGATCGGCGAGGTGAGCTGCTGGCCGAGCGCGGCGTTCGGCGAGGCGATCCCCAGCCGCTTCAGCGCGGACTGGTTCACCACCACCGGGAAGCCCTGGCGCAACCGGGCATAGACCTCCCGCTCCGGGGTGCCGCGCGGCATGGTCGTGTCGTCGGCGACGCGCGTCGGATCGAACGAGCGCCCGGCAAGCAGCGGCACGCCCAGCGTGCGGAAATAACCGGCATCGACATTGTAGGAGGCAAGCGTGATCGGCGTCGAACCGCCGCCCAGGAACACGGTGCTGGTCGAGGTATTGCCGGTGTTGAGGCCGATCCCCGTCCGGCCGACGGCGGTGACGCCGGGTAGATGCGCGATCTGATCGACCAGCGTGTCTGACACCGTATCGAGCGCGGGGTCGCCGATCCCTTCCACCTGCAACAGCCCTTCGCGGGCAAAGCCGGGATCGAGCGAGCGCAGATACACGATCTGCGAATAGACGATCGCGGTGCAGGCGATCAGCCCGATCGAGACCGCGAATTGCACGATCACCAGCGCGGTGCGCAGGCCGCCCGATCCTTCGGTTTCAGCCGCCGATTTATTGGCCTTCAGAATGCGTGCCGGCTGGAAGCGCGAGAGGTAGAAGGCGGGGTAAAGCCCGCCAAGCAGCCCGACCAGCAGCACCAAAGTCAGCGCCGGCAGCAGCACGCCGTTCGCGCCGAGGTAGCTGAGCGTCAGCGGCACGCGCATGAAGCGCGCGAACCACGGCATGGCGAGTTCGGCGATGGCGAGGCCCAGCAGCGTCGCGATGGCGGCGATCATCAACGACTCGCCCAGGAACTGCGCGATCAATTGTCCGCGCCGGGCACCCAGCACCTTGCGCAGCGCCACTTCGCGCGCGCGCCCGCCGGCCTGCGCGGTCGCCAGGTTGGTGAAGTTGATGCACGCCATCGCCAGCACCAGCAGCGCGACGACCGCCAGCGTGATGATGCTGCGCCAGTCATTGCCCGGCGTAAGCCCCGAGTTGCGCGGGCGGCTGAGATGGACATCGGCCAGCGGCACGAACGCATAGGTCGTATAGTCGCGTGACATCCGCAGTTCGTCGGCATTGCCGGTGATGTTGCGCTGCTTCCACGCCGGCAGCGCGGCGTTCATCGCCGCCACGTCGCTCCCCGGCTTCAGGCGGAAGAAATTCAGGCCGGACCGCCAGCCCCAGTTATTGGTCAGGCCCGGCGTCGTCTTGGCGAAATGCGCAACGGCGTCGAACCGCGCGAGCATCCGGAAATCGAGCGCGCTGTTCTTGGGCAGATCGGCGAACACGCCGGTGACCTGATAATCCTTGACGATACCCCCGTCAGACAGGGTGATCGTCTTGCCGATCACATCGGTGCCGCCGAATTGCTTGATCGCCTCGGCCTCGCTCAGGATCACCTGCCCGATCCGGTCGAGCGCATGGGCGTTGCCGCGCCGCATCGTCAGCGGGAAAGTGCCGAGCAGATCGCCATCGACGAAGTGGAAATTCTCCAGAGTCTCGGCGCGGCCGTCGCGAATCCGGTTGGCGCTGGACCAGGCGATCCACACCGAACTGACGACTTGCGGAAAATCCTTGGCGATCGCGCGCCGCGCGAGGAATGGCGACCCTTGGACATCATAGTGATCGCCGGTGGTCGGATCGCGGAAGTAATTCTGCACCTGCACGATCTCGTCATGGTGCGGCATCCAGCGATCATAGCTGGTTTCGAACCGCACATAGGTCGCGATCAGCAGGCACGCGGCGATGGCGACCGCGAGGCCGCCAATGTTGATCAGCGCGTAGAATGGGTTCTTGGCGATCGCGCGCGCGGCAACCGTGGCGTAATGGGTGAACATGTTTCGTCTCCCAAGCGAAGGGCGGCGGATCAGGCGGCGAGCTGGCGCGCGGTGACGATATGGCCGTCAAGCATCTGGATCACCCGGCTGGCATAATCGGCATGGGTGGGCGAGTGGGTGACCATCACGATCGTCGCGCCATCGGCATTGAGCGCGCGCAGCATCCGCATCACATCCTCGCCATGCTGGGTATCGAGATTGCCGGTCGGCTCGTCCGCCAAAATCAGCCGCGGCTGGGCGACGACCGCGCGGGCGACCGCGACGCGCTGCTGCTGGCCGCCCGAAAGCTGGCTGGGGCGGTGCCTGGCGCGGTGGCCGATGCCCACCCGGTCCATGGCCGCCGCCACCCGCTCCGACCGCTCACGCGCGGGGATGCCGTGATAGAGCAGGGCGAGCGCGATATTTTCCTCCACCGTCAGCTCGTCGACCAGATTGAAGCTCTGGAAGATGAAGCCGATGTTGCGCTTGCGGACATCAGCGAGCTGTGCCTCGGAGAGCGTCGCGATCTCGCGCCCGTCAAACTGGTAAGAGCCTTCGCTGGGGCTATCGAGCATCCCCAGCAGGTTGAGCAAAGTCGACTTGCCGCAGCCCGATGGTCCCATGATCGCCAGAAACTCGCCTTGCGCGATGTCAAGGTCGATCGCCCCCAGCGCGAGCGTTTCCACCGTATCGGTTCGGTATGATTTGGCGATGCCGCGAAGCGTGATCATGCGCTTTAGTTCCTGTGCTGGAGGATCAGTTGGTGAGATCGAGCCGGTTCTTGTCGGTGAAGCCGGTATAGGGGGAGGTGAGCACACGCTCGCCGGGGTCGAGCCCGTCGAGCACTTCGATATAATCGGCGTTGCGCCGGCCGAGCCGCACCGGGCGCTTCACCCCCGCGCTGCCATCGGGCGTCACCACGAACACCCAATTGCCGCCGCTATCATTGTAGAAAGCACCGTTGGGGATCAGTCGCGCGGACTTGGCGTCGCCCAATGTCACCTTGGCCTGCAGCGTCTGGCCGCGCTGAAGCCCCGCAGGTTCGGCGGAATCGAATTGCAGATCGATCTGGAACTGGCCGTTCTTCACCTGCGGATAGAGCTTGGTGACGCGCACGCGCACGTCTTGGCCATTGATCGAAACGGTGCCGTGCTGGCCGAGCTGGACGCGGCCCAGATAAAATTCATCGACATCGGCGATCAGCTTGTTGCGCCCGGGGCTGTCGATCTGGCCGAGCCGTTCGCTCCGCCCCATCGACTGGCCGACCTGGATCGAGAAGGACGAAAGCGTGCCCGCCACCGGCGCGCGCAGGTTCAACCCCTCCAGACTGGCGCGCGCATAGGCGAGGCTCGCCTGGATCGAGCCGGCGGCGCGGCGCAGCTCGGCGAGCTGGCTGGTCTGAAGCCGATCGTCGCTCGCCATCGTCTGCGCGATGAGCGCGCGGCGGCGGCGCTGATAGCCGAGATTGTCGCGCGTTTCCTCAAACGCCTTGCCGGCGATGAAGCCGCGCTCGGCGAGTGGCGCCTGGCGATCGAGATCGCGCTCGGCGCGCTGCAGGCCAAGATCGGCCTCGGCGAGGTCGCGCGCATTGCGCAACCGGCTCTGTTCGAGCGCAAGCTCCTGGCTGCGCATCGAGTTGAGCTGCTGCGTCACCTCGGTCTGGCGCGCGAGAAAGGAGAGTTGCAGCTCCGGATTGGAGAGCACCGCGAGCAGCTGGCCTTTGGCGACGGTCGCCCCGTCTTCCACCAGCACCTTTTCGACCCGCCCGCCCTCGACCGCGTCGAGATAGACGGTGACGAGCGGGGTGACGCGCGCGCGCAGCGGCAGGAAATCCTCGAAAATGCCGGAGGTGACCGGCGAAATCTGAAGCTGGGACCGCGCCACCTGCTGGCTGTCAGCGCGCGGCGCGACCGCATAAAGGCCGAGCGCCGCGCCACCGATGCCGATCGCCCCGGCGCTTGCGAGCACCCAGCGCGGCAGCCGGCGGCGGGCAATCACCCGGTCCATACCGGCGCCGCTGGCGCGGGGGCGAAGCTCTCGGTCGATCGCGGTCACGGTCATGATCGGCTCCTTAGCGGCGAGGTCAGGCGCGGATGCTCGCGGCGTTAATGCTCATCATGGCGTTGTCGGCGGGGGCGGTGGTCGCATCGACCAGGATCAGCGTGGCGAGAAGGGCGGTGCAGAGCGCGAGCAAGCGGCTGGTGCGGGTCATGGCGGCGATCCTTGCAAAAGCTGGGGTTAGAGCGTGACGGCGGCGGCGGCGGCGGCGCGGGCGAAAGCGGGCTGATCTTGGGTGGCGGTCGCGGCGGTCATCAGGGTCAGGCCGAAAACCAGGGCAAAGGTGGCGGCTTGCAGGCGGCTGGTGAGGGTCTTGGTCATGGCGGGTCTCCGTGGCGGTCCAGCGTGGTTGCCGGATGCCAACAGCTTTGCAGATGCCGTGCCAAACTTGTAAGTCTCTGGTTTCGCTTTGTTTTGTTGTTTAACTGTCCAGAACAGCGAAATTTATGGGTCACCCGATTGTCCGAATTCGAACAGCTGTTGTACGTTTCCGCCCACCCGGGCCGCGAACGCCGCTTGGCATGGTGGGCGTTGGCTGGTTCTGGAGGGAGAAAGCGATGATCGACGGCGCAACCCCGGCTCGGCGCGCGGCCCCGGAGCGGCATCGCTGATGGCGGAGTTCGATCGTTGTCTGGTGATCGACGATGATGTCGACATCCAGCTCGCCGCGCGGCTCGCGTTGCGCACCCTGTTCGCCGAGGTGATGACCTTCGGTTCCCCCGAACAGGGCTTCGCGGCCAGCGCCGATCGCGCGCCGGACGTGATCCTGCTCGACGCCAATTTCACCCGCGGCGCGACCGATGGGCGCGAGGGGTTCCTGTGGCTCGAACGGTTGTTGAAGCGCGATCCCCAGGCGGCGGTGGTGATGATCACCGCGCATGGTGGGGTGCAGATCGCGGTGGAGGCGATGAAGCGCGGCGCGATCGACTTCGTCTCCAAGCCGTGGCGCAACGATGCGCTCGTCACCTCGGTGCGCACCGCGGCGACGCTGCGCCGTTCGCAGGCGAACAGCGCGCCGGCGGCGCCGGACGCACCGCGGGCGGCGGCGGGATCGCCGCTAATCGGCCAATCGCCGCTAATGGCGCGGGTCCATTCGATCATCGCCCGCGCCGCCCCCACCGACGCCAATGTGCTGGTGCTGGGCGAGAATGGCACCGGCAAGGAACTGGTGGCGCGCGAACTCCACCGCCTGTCCCGCCGCGCCGAGCGGCCGTTGGTGTCGGTCGATCTGGGGGCGGTCGCTGAAAATCTGTTCGACAGCGAGCTGTTCGGCCATGTGAAGGGCGCCTTCACCGATGCCCGCGCCGACCGCGTCGGGCGGATCGAGTCGGCCAATGGCGGCACCCTTTTCCTGGACGAGGTCGGCAATCTGCCGCTCTATCTCCAGCCCAAGCTGCTCACCGCGCTCGAACAGCGCAAGGTGACCCCAGTCGGCGCCAATGCCCCGCGCGACGTTGATGTGCGGGTTGTCGCCGCGACTAACCTGCGCCCCGCGCAGCTCGCCGACGAGAACCGCTTCCGCCAGGATCTGCTGTTCCGCATGAACACGGTCGAGATCCGCCTGCCCGCGTTGCGCGATCGGCCCGAGGATGTGCCGATCCTGCTCGATCATTTCCTCGATCACTATGCCGCCAAATATGATCGCCCGCGCCGCGCGGTGCCCGAGGCGGTGATGGCGATGCTGATGCGGCACGACTGGCCGGGCAATGTCCGCGCGCTGCGCCACGCCGCGGAACGCGCGACGATCCTCGCGACCGAGGCCGCCTTCACGCTCGACGATTTCGCGCTGACCGCGAGCGCGGCGCCGCCCCCGGTGATCCGCGTCGCCCCGCCCCCGGCGCCGCCGCAAGCTCCGGTGGCCGCCGATCCCGGCGGCGACGATCTCAACCTCGATCGCGCCGAGCGGCAGATGATCGAACGCGCATTGAAGCTGCACAGCTACAACATCTCGCGCGCCGCCCAGGCGCTGGGGCTGACGCGCGCCGCGCTCTATCGCCGGATGGAGCGCCATGGCCTTTAGCGGCTGGTTCGCGCTGCGCTTGAGCGCCTGGCTCGCGCTGTTCACCGGCTGCGCAACCGCGCTCGCCTTCAGCATCGCGACGCCCGGTCTGCCCGCCACCCGCGCGACGCTTGCGGCGGCAACGCTGCTCGCGGGCTTCCTGCTGTGGCGGCATGTCAGCCGCACCAACCGCGAACTGGCCCGCTTCATCGACAGCGTGCGTTTCGGCGATCTCTCCGCCGCCTTTTCCGGCAGGCGCCAGGGGAGCGGGTTCGACCGCCTGGGGAGCGCGCTGAGCGCGGCGATCGCCCAGCTACGCGCCGAACGCGGCCGCCAGGGTGACGTGCTCACGTTCTACGAAGCGATGATCGAACAAGTGCCGGTGCCCATCCTCACCGTCGATCCGGCCGGCCACGTCACCCTCGCCAACAGCGCCGCGCGGCATCTTTTCGCACATCTGCCCGCGCATGATCTGCCGCAGTTCGCCCGAGTGAGTTCGGGGCTCGCCCAGCAGCTCGAGCAGCGCGGTGCGCCGGGGCGGCAGCTGGTGCTGCTCAACCTGCCCGACGGCGCGCAGCGGGCGATGGTGAACAGCGCGACGCTCGCCCGGCCCGAGCGGGCGACCCGCATCGTCACCATCGAGCCGGTGCAGGCCGCGCTCAACGCCGCCGAGATCGCCGCGCAAAGCGATCTCGTCCGCGTGCTGACGCATGAGATCATGAATTCGCTCACCCCGATCACGTCGCTCGCCCATTCGGCGGCGGCGCTGCTGGCGGAGGACGATCCGGCGGCGGCGGCCGATGCGCGCGCGGCGGTGGCGACGCTCGCGCGGCGGGCGGACGGGGTGATGGGGTTCGTGCGCAGCTATCGCCTCGTCAGCCGCCCGCCCGACATCCATCGCCAGCGCTTCGCCGCACGCCCCTTCGCGGATGAGATCGCGCGCCTGTTCACCGCCGACTGGCCACCACCGCGCACCCGGCTGGCGGTGAGCGTGACCCCCGCCGACCTGACGCTGAACGCCGACCCTGATCTGCTCGCGCAGGTGCTGATCAACCTGCTGCGCAACGGCGCGGAAGCCGCCGCCGCGCGGGGGGGCGACCACGACATCGCGCTGTCGCTGGAGATCGCCGCCGGCCACCAGCGGGACCGGATTACCGTGACCGACAACGGCCCCGGTATCCCCGAGGCGATGCTGGCGGACCTGTTCCTGCCCTTCTTCACCACCAAGCCGCAGGGCACCGGCATCGGCCTCAGCCTCGCGCGGCAGATCGTGCTCGCGCATAACGGCACGATCGATGCGAGCAACGGCGCGGTCGGCGCGCGCTTCGATATCAGGATCTGATCCGTCGATCCGTTATCGCGGTATGCGCGGCCACGGCGCGTGGTTGGCGCCCGCCTGTGTCGCGACCTGGAGGCACCCGGGCGGTGCGACGTGCTTGCGGGCGCCATTAGCACCCCCTCCAAATCCCTCCAGCATGTCCAAGGCATTGCGGCGGGCAGTTGACCTCAAGCATCCGCGCTCGATGTCGAAGCGTGCTCGCCGACATCGGCCTCGTCGCACTCGCCGAGCGCGGCGCGCAACGCCGCCAAGGCGGCGCGGCCTTTGGCGTCGAGCGGCGCGGTGCGCAAATGCCGCTCGGCGACGCCGGCCGCCGCGCCAAGGGCCGCCTCGCCGAACAGCGCCGCCGTGCCCGCCAGCTTATGCAGCGTCTCCGCGAGCGCCGCCACATCATCGGCACCGGGCGCATCTGGCAAGGCGGCGAGCGCGGTCGCGATCTCGTCCTTGCGCGCGGCGTAGCGGGCGCGCAGGCCCGGCGACGGATCGACCGCGTCGGCGACCTCCATCAGTGGGACTTCAGGCAGGTGCCGGGCGATGGCGGCGAAGAACGATGGCAGCTGCACCGGCTTCGCCAGATGGTCCTGCATCCCCGCCGCTGTCGCCCGCGCAATGTCCTCCGGCTCGGCATGGGCGGTGAGCGCGATCACCGGGGTGATCACGCCGCGCGCGCGCAGCGTCCGGGTCGCCGCCATCCCATCGATCAGCGGCAACTGAACATCCATGAAAATCAGATCGTAAGGGGCGCCCGCTGCCTCGGCCGCCGCGACGCGATCGAGCGCCGCCACGCCATCGGTCGCGAAATCGGGCTCGATGCCGCCGGCGCGCGCCATGGCGAGCATCAGCTGGCGGTTTATGTCGTGATCCTCGACGATCAGCAGCCGCGCGTTCGGGCGTGGGTAGGTCAGCGTCTCCGCGGGCGGCGTCGGCGCCGGCAGCTCGGCGGGGGCCGCAATCAACGGCAGCTCGACCGTGAAGCACGATCCCGCCCCCGGCGTGCTGTCGACATCGATCCTCCCGCCCATCAGCCGAACGAGTTCGGCGGTGATCGCCAGCCCCAGCCCGGTACCGCCATAGCGTCGGGCGATACTTTCATCGGCCTGGGCGAAGGGCTGGAAGATGGTCGCCAACTGATCGGCGGCGATGCCGATGCCGCTGTCGCGGACGCTGATGCGCAACCGATCGTCCCCGGCAAGGCCAATCGTCACCGCGACCCCACCCTCGGCGGTGAACTTCACCGCGTTCCCCACCAGGTTGAGCAGAATCTGGCGCAGCCGCAGCATGTCGCCCATGACCCGCGCGGGCACGTCGGCGGCGACCATGCTCGTCAGCGCCAATCGCTTCTCGCGGGCGAGCGGCGCGATCAGCGCGACGACATGGTCGAGCGCCGCGCGCGGATCGACCGGCTCCGCCACCAGCCGTAAATGCCCGCCTTCGACCTTCGACAAATCGAGCACATCGTTGAGCAGCCGCATCATCGCGCGGCCGGAATCGGCGATCAGCCGCACATAATCGCGCTGTACGGGATCGAGCGCGGTGCGCTGGAGCAGATCGGTGAAGCCGATCACCCCGTTCATCGGGGTGCGGATTTCGTGGCTCATATTGGCCAGGAACACGCTCTTGGCGCGCATCGCCACTTCGGCGCGGGCGCGCGCCTCGATCAGCTCGGTCACGTCGAACGACACGCCGATGAAGCCGGTGCAGCGCCCATCGCCATCATATTCGGGATGGGCGATGGTATCGACCCACACCACGGCGCCCCCTGCGCGCTGCCAGCGGAAGGTGCGCCGCGCCGGCTGTGGCGTGGCGAGCATCGCCGCCCAGGTCGCGGCGATCGGCGCGCGATCCTCGGAATGGACCCGATCGAGCCAGCTGAGCGCGCCAGGCGCCTCCAGATCGGTGCCGGCAAGCGTGCGCCAGGCGGCGTTGGCGAACAGCGGCTGGCCCTGCGCGTCGGTGCGGAAGATCGCGACCGGCGCGGTCTCCGCCAGGCGGCGGAAGCGTGCCTCGCTATCGGCGAGCGCGTTCGCCTGCCGCACCTGCGCGCTGATATCGCGGATCGAGCCGATCGTGCCGGCAAAGCCGCCATCCGGCCCCGCCAGCCGGCGGAAGCGCAGCTCGACATGGCGCCAGCTGCCATCGGCGTGGCGAAAGCGCTGCACGCGGTTGCACGTCTGCAATGCGCCGGACACCAGCTGCGGGTGGAGCGCGCGCGCCTCGTCGCGCTCGTCCGCCGGCAACAGGGCATCGACCGGCCAGCCAAGGCTGGTCTCCGCCGGATAGCCGGTCAACGTTTCCCAGGCGGGGTTGAGCGAGGTCCAGCAGCCGCGCTTGTCGGTGCGGAAAATCACGTCGCGCACATTGTCGAGGATTTCCTGCATCGCCGCCCCGCTCGCGGCGAGCGCCGCCCGATCGCGCGCGCGCGCGGTAAGCAGCGCGGCGACGGGAATACCCATGGTGAAATTGGCGATCAGGAACAGCTGGAAGGTCAGCACCCGATCGCCCAGCCCGCCGCGCACGAGCATGATCGGCCCCTCCCCCCGCAGCGTCGCGATCGAAGCGATCAGCGTGACGATCGCCATCGCGACCGCCGTACCCCAAAGGCCGGTGCGGAACGCCGCATAGAGCACGATCGGGCCGACCAGAAAGAGCAGCGGTGCGTGGGTCTGGTTGAAGATCAGCCATGTGCCGGCGGCGGCGAGCGCGGTCGTCGCGAACCAATCGCGTGCCTCCCGCGCGGTCGGCCAGCGGCGCGCGCGCCACTGGTCGCTCGCGATCAGGGTGATCGGCAGCAGGATCACCAGGCTCAGCCCGTCGGCGGTCAGCCAGGTGCGCCAGATAATCGGCGCCTTCAGCCCGAAATGCAGCCAATAGCCGATCTGCGCGATCGCCGCCGACAGGCTCGCGCCGAACAACGCGGCCGCCAGCAGTCAGCCGAGCGTGCGCGGGCGTTCCATGTCGGGGCGCGGCCCGCACCCGGCGCGCAGCACCGCGACCGTGCCGGCGATTTCGGCCAGATTGGCGAGCATCAGCGCGGCCGCCACCCCGGGGGCGTCCCCCAGCCCCAGGCTCAGCGCGAAGCTCGCCAGCCCGCAAGCAACGAGCGCCAGTTGCGCGAGCCGCGCGCCATCACGCAACAGCCAGCCGGCGATGAGGCCGTTGGGCAGCCAGAGCAAGGGAACATGGCCTTCGCCACGCGTCCCCTCGATTCCCAGATAGGCCAGCGCGCCGAATAGCAGCGCGACCGCCAGCAGTCGCGCGCCATCTCCAATCACCCGCCCCCCGCGCATCGCCGCTCCGCCCTTGGCATTCGGGCCTGAGTGTACGGGCGCATCGCGCGATCGCCAAGCGAGGCCGTTCGACCGGTGCGCGCCGCGCTTGGCCAACGCGCACCGGCCGATGGGGTTGGCCGCGCTGATCGGCGCGCGTTGCTGGAAAACGCGCGCACGCCACCGGTAGCGCGGAGCCGCCAAGGGGTGTCGGACGGCGGCACGCGTCTCACTCCTGCCGGTCGACCGGAGACGTATTCCTACGTAAGATGTTCAACTTAGGGAGTGGTTAAGGCGCGCTAAGCCGCTTCGGCATGAACAAAGCCGCTGGTGATCGCGAGCCGGACCGCCTCCGCGAGCGATTCCACGCCCAGCTTCATCATCAGCTTGGCGCGATACACCTCGACCGTGCGCACGCTGAGATTGAGCAGCTCTGCGATTTCGCGGTTCACCTTGCCGTCGATCAGCTGGCGCAGCACCTCCGACTCGCGCTCGCTGAGCGAGGCGAAACGCGCGTGCAGCGCCGCGTGCGCCGCCGTGCTGCGGCAATAGGCATCAAGCGCCACGAACCCGCGGTTCAGCTTTTCGAGCAATGCGCGCGGCGTGCACGGCTTTTCCAAGAAATCGAGCGCCCCGAGCCGCATCGCCTCGACCGCGGCGGGAATGTCTCCGGCGACGGACATCATGATCGTCGGCAGCCGGTCGCGCGCCTCGCCGAACCGGGCGAGCACGTCCAGCCCGGAAAGATCGGGCATTTTCAAATCGATCAACACCACGCCCGGCCCTAGATGAGGCAAGCGTGCCAGCAAATCGATCCCCGATTCAATCTGCTCGCAACGGACATCGGGAAGAAGGGCGATGATCTCCTCCAGCGTATCGCGCGATAGCGGATCATCATCGACAATATAGACGCGCCGTTCCACCCCGTGCCCTTCAAGCTACTCGACCGGCTACCATGCGTAGTAGCGGCCTTCCCCGGCGGCACTAGGTAAAACTACTGGGTCGCGCTGCCAAGTCGAATCGGCAAGTCCCTGTATCAAGTGGCACTTTTGGTGTCGCCACCTCGTCCGGCAGTCGAGGCCAGCTCACTTACCGGGCAGCGGCGCCCCTTGGGCGAGCGCATCCAGCACCGTCGCGAAACTGGTGGCGGCGCGGAAACCAAGCACGCGCTCGGCCCGACGTGCGTCGTAAACCCGGTCAAGCGCGACCGGCAGCTGCCAGCCCCGTGCCGCATAGAGTGTCGGCGCATTCGGGAAATAACGCGCGATCACAGTCGCCGCGTTCACCTTCAGCGGCAGCGCATCACTGGGCGCGAAGGGGGTGGGCGCCGCGATCAGGAATAGGTCGTACCCCAGCTGATCGGCACGCTCGATCGCGATACGGTGTGCATCGGCGGCGTCGCGCACCGTCAGCCGCCGGTTGAGAAACTCATTGGCGCGGGCATTGTCGCTATCGCCCTGCCAATCCTCGTCGCGCTCGGGAAAGAAGCGTGCGGTGCGAAGCACGATGCAGGCCAGGGCATGGCGCTGATGATAAAGCCGGCACAATTGTTCGGCGGCGAGCTTGGTAATGCCATAGATGTTGCGCGGATTGAGCGGCGCATGGTGCTCGTCGAGCCACGCTGCGCGTTCGCCCTGCCCGGCGGCGATGTCGGCGGAGATCATCAGCGATGTGGTGGAGGTCATCACGAAGCGCCGCACGCCGTGGCGCAGCGCCGCCTCGAGCAGGTTGAGCGTGCCGGTGACGTTCACATCGACGAACGCCTGCGCCGGATGGCGCGCGATGTCGGGCTGGTGCAGCGCGCCGCTATGGACGACGCCATCGAAACGGTGCTTGGCGAACAGCCGGTCGATCAGGTCGCGGTCGGCGACCGAGCCCAGCACCTCAGTCGCTGGCCCCGGCACCGGATCGAGCCCGATGACCTCATGCCCCGCGCCGGCGAGCGCCTGCACCACATGCCGGCCAAGCCAGCCCGACGATCCGGTGAGCAGCAATTTCATCGGCGAGCCCTAGCTGCGCAAGATGACGATTTGGCGCAACCCGCGATCGTCAGGCCAGCCCCGCGCCGAGCACATAATGCGCGCTGGTCTTGGCACGGACTTCGTCCAGCGTCACCCCAGGCGCCAGCTCGATCAGCGCGAACGGGCTCTGGTGATCGGGGCGGTGAAACACCGCGAGATCGGTGATGATCATGTCGACCACATTCCTGCCGGTGAGCGGCAGATTGCAAGCGGGCATGAACTTGGGCTCGCCGTTCTTGGAGACATGCTCCATCACGACGATGATCCGCTTGACGCCCGCGACCAGGTCCATCGCCCCGCCCATGCCCTTGATCAGCTTGCCGGGGATCATCCAGTTGGCGATGTCGCCACCTTCGGAGACTTCCATCGCGCCGAGCACGGTCAGGTCGATATGCCCGCCACGGATCATCGCGAAGCTGTCCGCGCTGCTGAAGTACACCGATTGCGGCAGCTCGCTGATCGTCTGCTTGCCGGCGTTGATCAGGTCGGCGTCGACCTCATCCGGGTAAGGGAACGGCCCGATGCCGAGCATCCCGTTCTCGGACTGGAGCGTTACGTCCATGCCCGCGGGGATGTGGTTGGCGACCAGCGTCGGGATGCCGATGCCAAGGTTCACATAGAAGCCGTCCTGCAGCTCCTGCGCGGCGCGGGCGGCCATCTGGTCGCGGGTCCAGCCTTTGGTGGCGGTGTCTTGCATAGTCATCCTTCCCTCACCAGAGTGTCGTCACGCCGAGCGCTGCGATCTGCTTATCGCAGCTTATCAGCTGCAAGCCATCAACTTCCGCCTGCGCCGCAAGCAGGCGATCCCAGGGATCGGCATGCGCCGCCGGATAAGCGCCGGCCCGCTGGGCATGATCGACCGTGATCGCAAGCGGCGTGAAGCCCTCCGCACCAACTTCCGCGGCGAAACCTTGCGCGAGCGTTCGAGCAAAGGCCAATTTGCCTTTGCGATGCTTGAGGGCGATTTCCATTGCCGACACCGCGCTCACGAAAATCGAACGGCTTGCATCCGCGATCACCGCGCGCGCTGTGGGGCTCAACGCGGCGGGATAATGAAACCACCACAGAAGGGTATGGGTATCGAGCAGATAGCTCATGCCGCTGGAGGCAAGGAGTCTAGGATCGGATCAGGCCCGAGTCCCATCTCCTCGTCGGTCAACGGGTCCCAAAAGCCATGCGCCAAAGGGTCTCCACCGCCCGCCGGCCATTCATGCGCCAGCCGGCCCGGCACGCGCGGGCGCCGCGCCGGCGGCACGAGCGGGACGAGCTTGGCGATTTCGGTCGAGCCGCGCGCGATCACGATTTCCTCGCCCGCCTCGACGCGCGCGAGCAGGCGGGACAGGTGCGTTTTCGCCTCGTGGATCGTAACCGTCGCCATGGCTACCTTATTTAGCTAACCAGCTTAGCTAACTCAAGCCGCGACGCGCTCGCGGGTCGTCACAAACTCGATCTTCTTGTCATATGGCGCGCCCAGGATCAGGCGGTTGACGTAGATGCCGGGCAGGTGGACCTGATCGGGGTCTAGGCTGCCGACCGGCACGATCTCCTCCACCTCGGCGACGCACAGCTTGCCGGCGGTCGCCATCGGCTGGTTGAAGTTACGCGCGGTCTTGCGGAAGATCAGGTTGCCCGCCTCGTCGGCTTTCCAGCCCTTGATGATCGACAGATCGGCGAAGATGCCGCGCTCGAGGATATATTCCTCGCCGTCGAAAACCTTCACTTCCTTGCCCTCGGCGACCTGAGTGCCGACGCCCGTCTTGGTGTAGAAGCCAGGGATGCCCGCCCCGCCGGCGCGGCAGCGCTCGGCGAGCGTGCCCTGGGGGCAGAACTCCACCTCCAGCTCGCCCGACAGATATTGCCGCTCAAACTCCTTGTTCTCGCCGACATAGGAGGAGATCATCTTCTTCACCTGCCGCGTGCGCAGCAGCTTGCCGAGCCCTTCATTATCGATGCCGGCATTGTTCGACACGAAAGTGAGATCCTTGACCCCTGAATCGCGGATCGCGTCGATCAGCCGTTCGGGAATGCCGCACAGGCCGAACCCGCCCGCACAGATTAGCATCCCGTCCTTCAGCACTCCATCGAGCGCGGCGGCAGCGTTGGGGAAGAGCTTGTTCATGGCGGACTCTCCATTGGTTGCCCGGGCGATAGT
Source organism: Proteobacteria bacterium SG_bin6 (assembly GCA_002083435.1). Lineage (GTDB taxonomy): Bacteria > Pseudomonadota > Alphaproteobacteria > Sphingomonadales > Sphingomonadaceae > Sphingomonas. Next base: position 142,769 of record LWDJ01000005.1, read on the forward strand.
CCGGCGCCAGCGTTGTGGTCAACGGCGGGTGCCGAGCTAGCGACTGATTGGCGCAAGCTTCGTCAAAACGCCGCCGGTCGCCAGCGATAGCGAACATTGGGTACGCGGTCGCCATGTTCGGGGTCGAAGCCATATTCCTCGGCGACGAAACCCGCCGCCTCGTAAAGCCGCCGCGCGCGGGCGTTCGCTTGATAGGTCCAGAGCTGCAGATCGTGTTGCTCGCGCTGGGCGATGGCGACCAGCGCCCTCCCTATGCCGTGCCCATGCCAGAAGGGCTCGACATAGAGATGTTCGATCCACCCGGGTTCGAGTGCCATATGGCCGAGCAGCGCCGCGCCATCGAACGCGCCCCAGATCGGCCCCTTATGGAAAACCTCGCGATAAAACTCGTACGTCTCTTCGAGGCTGTGCAGCGTAGGATCGAACCCCGGGATTAAAGCGCCAGCGACGCGGTGCTGGCGCGCCGCGGCGTCGGTTTCGTCGGCGCGTAACAGCCGGTACTCCATCAATAGGCCAGCTTCAGCCCCGCGCGCGGCCAGGGCATCGCCGCCAGCCGCCCGGAGCCCGACAGGGTGATATACGCTGTCCGCCGCCCCTCCCCGCCCCAGCAGATATTGGTGGTGAAGATATCGGGCGTCGGCACGAACTCGACCAGCTCGCCCAGCGGCGAGATCACCGAAATCCCTGCCTCGCCGATCGTCGCGACGCAGATATTGCCGCTTTCCTCCATCCCCAGCGAGTCGAAAAACTTGTATCCCGCCGGGCGGTAGAGCGGGATGCCGGGGCCGCCCGGGCCCGCGTCGGCCGCGACTTCCCCCGGCGCGGTGACCCGGAACGCCATCAGCCGGCAGGTATAGGTCTCCGCCGCGTAGAGCATGGAGCCGTCGGGGGAGAGGCCGATGCCGTTGGGATTCTCGCTGGGGAAGATCACTTCCTTCAACAGACTGCCATCGGCCTTGGCGTAGAAGATGCCGGTGATGTCGCGCTCGCGCGGGCGGTTCTTGCCGTGATCCGTGAACCAGAAGCCGCCATGGGCATCGAACACCAAGTCGTTCGGCCCGCGCAACCGGCAGCCGAAATCGCCGTCGCGGTAGAGCACCTCCACTTTACCGCTGTCTGGATCGATCCGCTCGACCCGTCCGCCCGAATAGTCATCGGCCTGGCCGTGCGGCATCAGATAGCCGTTCGCCTCGCGCCAGTTGAACCCGCCATTGTTGCAGCAATAGAGCATGCCATCCGGCCCCAAGGCGAGCCCGTTCGGGCCGCCGCCGGGCGCCGCGACGATCTGCTGGCGGCCATCGGGGTGAACGCGGGTGACGCGCCCGGCGGCGATCTCCACCAGCACCACGCTGCCATCGGGCATCGCGACCGGCCCTTCGGGAAAGCGCAATCCTTCGGCGACGATCGACAGCTCACCCAATTTGAGCCCCCCCCGTGAAACTACCAAAGCGGCGATTTTACCGCTCGGCAAGAAACTCGCCCTTATCCTGGCGCCATGCAAGCCACTTGGTCGATCGACGTTGATACCGCGCTCAGCGTTGTCCGCATCACGCTGCGCGGCTTTTTCACCCCTGCCGATGTGATCGCGTTCGAGGTTGATCGCGACCGTGCCCATGCACGGCTACGCTGCGCCCCGAACCAGCATCTCACGCTCACCGACGTGCGCGAAATGAAGATCCAGCCGCAGGATACGGTGCACGCCTTCCAGGCGCTGCTGTCGAACAAGCGCCACCATTCGCGCAAGATCGCGTTCATCACCGCCTCGTCGCTCGCGCGGATGCAGTTGCTGCGCGCGGCGGAGAGCCGCACCGCGCGGATGTTCACTGACCCAGACGAAGCCCAGCGCTGGCTGTTCGAGGACGAGCCGGTGATGCCGCTGCGCCCGGCGATGGCGGCGGCGCGCTAACCACTTCCCTCGCCCCGCGCCGGGGATTAGACCCGCGCGCATGACGCAAATTCGCTCGGGCGGCCGGATTCTGGTCGATAATCTGGTCGCGCAAGGCTGCGACCGGCTGTTCCAGGTGCCGGGCGAAAGCTTTCTCGCGGTGCTCGACGCGCTCCACGACACGCCCCAGATCGACGTGGTGACGTGCCGGCAGGAGGGGGGCGCGGCGTTCATGGCGTGCGCGGATGGCGTGCTGACCGGGCGACCCGGCGTCTGCTTCGTCACGCGCGGACCCGGGGCGACCAACGCCAGCATCGGCGTGCATGTCGCGATGCAGGATTCGGTGCCGATGCTGCTGTTCATCGGCGATGTCGATCGCGGGATGCGCGACCGTGAGGGGTTTCAGGAAATCGACCTCGTCGCGATGTTCACGCCCCTCGCCAAGCTCGCGCTGCGCATCGACGACGCCCGCCGCATCCCCGAATATGTCGCGCGAGCGTGGAACACTGCTATCAGCGGCCGGCCGGGCCCGGTGGTGATCGCGCTGCCCGAGGACATGCTGCGCGACGAGGTAGAGGCGGTCGACCGGCTGCGGGTAGAGCGGCTGCGGCAGGACGTCGACCAAGCGGCAATACTCACGCTGGCTCGAATGTTTATCGAGGCCAAGCAGCCCCTCGCCATCGTTGGCGGCGCTGGCTGGACCGAAAAGACCGGGGAACTGCTCACCGCTCTATCGATCAGCTGCGATCTTCCCGTTGCAGGCGCTTTCCGCCGCCAGGACGCCATGCCCAACGACATGCCGACATGGGGCGGAAATCTCGGCTATGGCCCGAATCCCAAGCTGGTAGCGCGGATCAGACAGGCCGACTTGCTGCTCGTCATTGGCGCTCGCTTGGGTGAGGCGACCACCGATGGCTACACGCTTGTCACGCCCCAGCACCCGGGCCAGACATTGGTGCATGTCCACCCCGATCCCGAAGAACTGCACAGGACGTATCACGCCGATGTCGCCATCTGCGCCGGCGTCACCGAATTCCTTGAAGCGCTGCTGGTAAGCGGTGTGCATCCGATCGGCGGCAGGGGCGCGGAAGCTCATGCCGAATGGCTCGAATGGTCCACGCCAAAGCCGCGCGACGGCGTTAGCCTCGATCTCGGCCTGTGCGTCGCCGCCATGCGAGAGCGCCTGACGCCCGAAGGCACGATCATCTGCAACGGCGCGGGCAATTTCTCTGGCTGGTGGCACCGTTACTGGCGCTATGGCGGCCCTGGCACGCAACTCGCCCCCACCGCCGGGGCGATGGGATACGGAGTCCCCGCCGCCGTCGCGGGCGCCTTGCGCTGCCCCGACAAGACCGTGGTCGCGGTGGCGGGCGACGGCGACTTCCTGATGAACGGTCAGGAACTCGCGACCGCGATCCAGCACGGCGCGAACCTGCTCGTGATCCTGGTCGACAATGGCGGTTATGGCACGATCCGGATGCACCAGGAACGTGACTATCCGCGCCGGGTGAGCGGCACCGCGCTTCACAACCCCGATTTCGCGGCGCTCGCCCGCGCCTATGGCGGCTGGGCCGAGACGGTGGAAAGCACCGAGCAATTCACTCCGGCGCTCGACCGCGCGCTGGCGCGAGACGGCGTGCGACTGCTGCACCTGAAGACCGATATCGAAGCGATCACCAATTCGACCACGATCAGCGCGCTGCGGGCGAAGGCGGAAGGCCGCTAAGCAGCGCGCCGCTCGGCCTTGGGACCGAGGTCAAGCGGGACCCCGGGTCAAGCCCGGGGTGACGTGTGTTGTTGTGGAGGGTACGGGCCCCTGCCTCGCCAGGTGAACGGTGTCGGGGTGACGTTGCAGAAGATGTAACTGAACCAACTATCGTCACCCCGGCCTTGAGCCGGGGTCCCGCTGCATTGCAGCGGAAGAAGAGCGGGGCCTGGCCCGAGGCCGGGACGGCGATCGGGGCTAGACCGATCCGTCTTGCCGGACGACCAACCGGCCCCTTGAGCCCACGCCTGACGCGCCCCATAGCCGGCGCATGACCCTGCTCGACCGTCATCCCCGCCTCGCCGCGCTGCTCCTCGGCGCGGCTGCGGCGTGCGGCTATGCGCCGCTCGACTTCTGGCCGCTGACGCTCATCGCCTTCGCCGGCTGGCTCGCGCTCGTCCACCGCGCGCCCACCCTCCGCGCGGCGCTCGGGCGCGGCTGGCTGTTCGGCTGGGCGCATCTGTCGGTCGCGAACAACTGGATCGCCAAGGCCTTCACCCTGCAGGACGCGATGCCGCACTGGCTTGGGCTTCCGGCGGTCGCGCTGCTGTGCCTGTACCTTGCGATCTTCCCGATGATGGCCGCCGGGCTCGCCTGGCGCTGGGGCAAGCGGCACGTGGCGAGCGAGGCGCCGGGCCTGAGCTTCGTGCTGATGTCGGGGGCGGCCTGGCTGCTCACCGAGTGGCTGCGAGGTTGGGCGCTCACCGGCTATCCCTGGCCGCCGCTTGCCAGCATCTGGGTGCCGCTGCTTGGCGTTGCGCATCTGGCGGCTTGGATCGGAACCTATGCGCTTTCGGGGCTAACGGTGGTGCTCGCCGGCGCATTGCTGTTGCTGGCGCATGGCCGTTGGCGGACGAGCGCGGTCGCGCTCCCGCTCGTCGCGCTGTTCGCGCTCACCCCGCCACGTATTGCTCAAGCGCCGATGCCCGACGCGGCGCCCCGGGTCCGCGCGGTGCAGCCCGATCTGCCCGAGGAGGAACGCCCGACCGACGCCTATGCCGAGAACAACCTGCGCGCGCTGGAGCGCCTCAGCGGCCGCCCCGGCCCCGCCCCGCGCCTGATCCTGTGGCCCGAGGGCGCGTTGCGCTATCTGATCGAGGACGGCTACCCAACTGCCTATTATTGGCGGCAGGAAAGCCCGGCGCGGGTGCGGTCGCGTATCGCCCGATTGCTCGGCCCGCGCGATCTGGTGCTGACCGGCGGCACCGCCGTGCAGTTCACGCGCGCCGGCGAGATCAGCACCGTCACCAACTCCATCTTCGCGATCGACGCGCGGGGGCGCCTGCGCGGCCGCTATGACAAGGCGCATCTGGTGCCGTGGGGCGAGTATCTTCCCTGGCGGCCGTTGCTGAGTCAGATCGGTTTCGCCCGGCTGGTCCCCGGCAGCTATGATTTCGCCCCCGGCCCGGGGCCGCGCAGCCTGAAACTGCCGGGCTTTGGCCCAGTCGGAATGTTGATCTGCTACGAGGTGATCTTTTCCGGCCAAATCGTCGACCCGGCGCGCCGCCCGCGCTTCATCTTCAACCCCTCGAACGACAGCTGGTACGGCGCCTGGGGTCCAGCGCAACATCTGGCGATGGCGCGACTACGGGCGATCGAGGAGGGGCTGCCGATCGTCCGCGCGACGCCCACCGGCATCTCGGCGATCATCGCCGCCGATGGCCGCCTGATCGGCACCGTGCCGCCGCAGCGCGCCGGGGCAGTGGAAGCCGTTATCCCCCCCGCCGCCGCGCCCACCCCCTTCGCGCGCTTCGGTAACTGGCTCGCGCTGATCGTCGGCGCGGGGCTCGCCGCAAGCGCTGTTGCCTTCCGCCGGTGGGGTCGCTAGGGGCACATATAAGGAAAACTTTATATGTCATCGTCGCGACAGCGGCTATGACGCCTGGCGTTCCAAACAAGAGGGAAATTCATGCGCTCGTCGTTCCTGTTCACCTCCGAATCGGTTTCCGAAGGCCATCCCGACAAGGTCGCCGACCAGATTTCGGACGCGGTCGTCGATCTGTTCCTGGGGAAGGATCCCGAAGCGCGCATCGCCTGCGAAACGCTGACCACGACCCAGCGCGTGGTGCTCGCCGGCGAAATTCGCGGCCGCGGCATTTATGACGAAGCGACCGGCTGGGCGCCGGGCGTGCCGGAAGAAGTCGAGCGCGTGGTGCGCGAGACGGTGAAGCGCATCGGCTATGAGCAGGCCGGCTTCCACTGGAACGAATTCGAATTCGCCAATCATCTGCACGGCCAGTCGGCGCATATCGCGCAGGGCGTGGACGAAGCCGGCAACAAGGATGAAGGCGCCGGCGACCAGGGCATCATGTTCGGCTATGCGACCGACGAGACCCCCGATCTGCTGCCCGCGACGCTTTATTACGCGCACCGCATCCTCGAGCGGATGGCCGCCGACCGCCACAACAAGGTCGTCGATTTCCTGGAGCCCGACGCCAAGAGCCAGGTGACGCTGGAATATCGGGATGAGGCGCCGGTGCGCGCGACCGCGATCGTCGTCTCCACTCAGCACGCCCCGGGCTATTTCTTCCACGGCGGCGAGGGTGATCCGGCCAAGTACCAGCAGCTCCACGACTATGTGATGGGCGTGTTCCGCGACGTTCTGCCCGAAGGCTTCATCACCGATGAGACCAAGATCTACGTCAACCCCACCGGCCGCTTTGAAATCGGCGGCCCGGACGGTGACGCGGGGCTGACCGGCCGCAAGATCATCGTCGACACCTATGGCGGCGCCAGCCCGCACGGTGGCGGCGCGTTCAGCGGCAAGGACCCGACCAAGGTCGATCGCTCGGCGGCCTATGTCGCGCGCTATCTGGCGAAGAACGTCGTCGCCACCGGCCTCGCCCGCCGGGTGACGATCCAGCTTTCCTATGCGATCGGCATCGCCGAGCCGCTGTCGGTCTATGTCGACACCCACGGCACCGGCACCGTGCCCGAAGCGACGCTGGAGCGCGTGCTGCCGCAGCTGGTGCGGCTGACCCCCAAGGGCATTCGCGAACATCTGAAGCTCAACAAGCCAATCTATCAGAAGACGGCGGCTTACGGCCATTTCGGCCGTCAGGCGGAAGGTGATTATTTCACCTGGGAAAAGACCGATCTGGTCGACGCGCTGAAAGCAGCCGTCGCGTAACTTGCATTGATTTGTAGCTCGACTAGCCTCCCCGGGAAGCGATTCCCGGGGAGTTTTTTATGCGGTTCCAATGGATTGCGGCGGCAGCGTTCCTGATCGTGGCCCCCGCCGCCGCGCAAGGTCCGCAGGAGCGTACCCTCGCGGCGGACGCGGGGTATCGCCACGGTCCGACCGGGCTCGACATCCCGGCGGCGTTGCCCGGGCTCCCGCCGCGGGCGCGGATCGCGGTGCTCGTTCCCGATCTCGACGAGTTCATCGAATATAAGACGGCGAACGCCGAGGAGTCGGCGACGCTCTACATCTTCCGTCGCGTGACCGGCGACATCCCCGTGTGGTTAGATCGTGCCGCGCGGCAAGTGCTCGCTCGCGACATCTATGGCGGACCGGCGCCGCTTGCCCCGCCCGCCGCCTTCATCCCGCCGGGGCAGAGCAACGCGAGCGGGCTGATGCAGGTGTTTCGCGTCAGCAAGCCGCCTTATCGCAGCACGGGCGTCGCGCTGGTGCCGCTGGGCGAGGACTGGTTGGTCAAGCTGCGGTACAGCTCCACCACGCTGGCGCCGGAGGAATTGGGCGCGCGGATGCAGGCGGTGCTCGGCGCGCTGGCCTGGCCGAAGACGATCGCGCCGGTCCCCGCCGCGACGCCGATCGCCGATTGCACCACCACCTTGCGCGCCAAGGACGACGCCAAGCCGCGCGGCGATGCGCTGGGATCGAGCTTGCTGCAGGGTGCGCTGCTCGGCGCGATCGCCAAGGGGGAGGTGAAGCCCGAAAAGACGGCTCATGTGGCCATGTTTTGCCGCGATCCGGCGGCACGTCCTGAACTCGGCAATGCCGGCGTGTATCGCGCCGATGGCGAGCGCGACGGCTATCTAATCGCCCTGGGCGACGCCGGGCGCGGCATTTACGTGAGCGTGGACTCGCTCGGCGCGCTGCTCAACAGCAAGGCCCAGAAAAATTACAGCATCACGCTCTACAATGTCGCGCAAAGCTTCATCTTTGCCCCGCGCGACGGCTTGCCCAAGCCTGAACAGGCGTTGGCGATCGTCAAGAGCGAACGCCCGACCAGCAGCGTGACGACCTGGAGAGGCAAAGGCGATGTGACGATCGACGCCAAGGCGGTGCGCTAGCCCGCGTTCGCGCCCTCATCCTCCTCCCGCACCTCGCCCGCCACCTATGCATGGGCGAGCAGGGCGAACAGGCCCGCGCCGCCGATCAGGTTGCCGATGATCGCTGGCAACAGAAAGCCGAACACCGCCTCACCGACGGTGATCGTGCCGATCCAGGCGAGCAGGAACGCCTCGACCGATCCGACGATCGAATGGCTGAACTCCCCGATCGCGACGAGATAGGTGATCGCGAACACCACCAGGAACGCCTGCTGGCGCGCGTTGCTGAGGGTCCACGCAATCGCCGCGAGGAGGAAGCCTGCGGGCAGCGCCCTGACGAGGGTTTCCGCAGGTGAGCGTTCAACGACCACGCGCGAGACCGCGACCATCGCGTCGCGCCCCTCCGCCCCGCCTAACGCACCGGACGCGAACAGCGCGCTCATGATCGCCGTCCCGATCAGATTGGCGCATAACACCACTGCCCATAACCGCGCGGTGCGCCACAGCGCCCACCACGATGGCCGGTGGACGAGCGGCAGCATCGCGGTGATCGTGCTCTCGGTAAACAGCTGCATCCGCCCCATCACCACGATCAGGAAGCCGAACGGGTAGCCGAGCGACTCGATCAGCGCCCGGCCCGGGCCGGGCGCGGCATGGCGATGAAAAGCGCCCTCGGCGACCAAGGACGCGCTCACGGCGAGCCCCGCGGCCAACCCCGACCAAAAGAGCGATTGGACAGGGCGACCGAGTTCATCTTCGCCCTCGCGCCGCACCGCGCGGTGAAGTTGCTTGGGTTCGATCGCCTTGCTGGCCACGCCTTGGTCTTGATCGTCATCGGCCATGCCAGCTTAATCCGCGAAAGCGTGGTTTGCTCCGGTCGGCGAGTAGGGTTAGGGGCGCGCAATGAACGATCCCACCACCATCCGGCGCCTCTATGGGCGGCGCCAGGGGCATAAGCTGCGCGTCGGCCAGGCCGCGCTTGTGGAGGAATGGCTGCCGCGCCTGTCGGTGCCCCAGACGGGCCCGCTGACCAGCGAAACCCTGTTCGGCGATGTCCGCCCGCTCCAGCTCGAAATCGGCTTTGGCGGCGGCGAGCATCTCGCGGCGCAGGCGGCGGCGCACCCCGCGCACGGTTTCATCGGCTGCGAGCCGTTCCTGAACGGCGTGGTCAGCGCGCTCAACCATCTGCGCGACGGCGCGATCGGCAATGTCCGCCTGCACATGGGCGACGCGCTCGAGGTGATCGAGCGGCTGCCCGACGCGTCGCTCAGCCGCGTCTATCTGCTCCACCCCGATCCCTGGCCTAAGGCGCGCCACGCCAAGCGGCGGATGATGAGCCACGGCCCGCTCGATCTGATCGCGGCGAAGCTGATGCCCGGCGGCGAGTTCCGCCTCGGCACCGACGACCCCACTTATTGCCGCTGGTCGATGATGGTGATGCGCCAGCGCCGCGATTTTCGCTGGCTGGCGGAGAGCGCCGACGACTTTCTCACCCGCCCCGCCGACTGGCCGCAAACCCGCTACGAAGCCAAGGCAAGGCGCCAGGGGCATGAGGTGTGGTACTTCCGGTACCGGCGAAGCTAGATCAACATTTTTGCGCCATGAATAAAGGCCCTTCGACTAGTTAATCCGTATTTTGCCGCCGGTTTTTGGTGGCGTGATTGCTGGGTAATGACTTTTTTGTCTACCAGCTCTGCCGATGGCCACTGGAAAATCACCAAGCGGATCCTCGACGCGCACCAGTAAGGTGGCGTCACCAGCTTTGGTTGGGACCAAGACCTAAAGGGCTTTGGGCTCAGGAAGAGCCAGGGTGCCATCGCCAGCGCTCACGCCACGCTCACCGCGCAAAGGCCGAGTTGGCCTGACAGTTCCGCCATCGCAACGCCATCCTGCGGTGTTGCACTTGTCGCGTGAGCAAACGGCCCCAGCGTCCGGTCGGTGGCTTAGATGGCGGCTTGACTGCCAAGCAGCCCGCCGCAGGGCCTCGGCGTTCGCCGGGGAAGTCGGTATCATCCGGTGGCCGATGGCGCGTTACGCCGCCTCGACCTTCGCTTTCCCACGCCCGCGCTCGCTGATCCAGATGCCGATGATCGCGAGTTCGTAGAGCAGAATCAGCGGCACCGCGAGCAGCAGCTGCGATCCGATATCGGGCGGTGTCAGGACCGCCGCGATCCCGACAGCGAGGACGATCGCATAGCGGCGGAACTGGATCAGCTGGCGCCGGGTAACGATCCCCGCGCGCTCCAGCAGCATCAGCAGCACCGGCAGCAGGAACGAAATCCCGAAGCCGAACATGAACTGCATGATGAAGCCCAGATAGCTGTTCACATCCGGCAGCGCGCGCTGCTCTACCCCGCCCAATTCCCCCTGAAAGCCAAGCAGGAATTTGAGCGCGATGGGCACCGCGACATAATAGGCCATCGCCGCGCCGGTCGTGAACAGCACCGGGGTCGCCAGCAGGAACGGCAGCAGCGCGCGCCGCTCCTGGCGATAAAGACCGGGGGCGACGAACTGCCACACCTGGTTCGCGATCACCGGCGATCCGATCATCACCGCCGCGAAGAACGCGACCTTCAGCTGGACGAAGAAGCCGCCGAACACATCGGTGTTGATGATCTCCTTCTGCCCCGCGACCGCGAGCGGATGGACGAGCAGTGCCAGAATCTCGCGCGCGAAAGCGAAACAGCCGGCGAAGGCGATGGCCACCGCGACCAGGCAATAAATCAGCCGCCGGCGCAGCTCGATCAGATGCTCGATCAGTGGCGCGCGGCTGGCCTCGATCTCGTCGAGCGGTTCGGCGTTCATGGGCGGGGCTCGGGGGGCACGCCCTCGGCGGCGGCGATGTCGTCGTCGCTCGGCGTGTCATAAGCGGGTGCGGGTGGCGTCCAGACGACGGGCTGCGGCGTCATCACCGGCGGCGCGTCGGCAGGATCGGCTCCGGCGAGCATCGCCGGCTGGCCCGCCGGGAATTGCTGCATGATCCGCTCATTCTCGGCCGCCCATTTCGCCTCGAGCTCCTTCAGCTCCGCCTCGCGCAGCATCTGGTCGAACCCCTCGCGAAACTGGCGCACGGCACCGCGCGCCCGGGCGACCCATTGGCCGACGAGCCGCATTACCCGGGGCAAATCCTTGGGGCCGATCACCACCAGCGCGACGATCGCGACTAGCAGCAGTTCGGAGGAATCGATACCGAACAAGGTCAATCCTTGGGCGCGGGCGCTTCCTTGGCGTCGATCTGCGCCGGCTTCGCCTCGTCTTCCTCGGCAAGGCCCTTCTTGAACTGCTTCACGCCCTTGGCGACATCACCCATCATCGCCGAGAAACGACCGCCGCCGAGCACCAGGATCGCGACGCCGCCGAACAGCAGCCAGTGCATCAGGCTGAAACCACCCATCGCTTGTCTCCAAAAGCCGAAGTGGCGCCTATCTAGTGGTCTTCTTCGTCCTTTGCCACCTCGATCCGTTCAAGCGCGAGATCGATCGGATCGAGCAGCCCGGCGGCGCGCAGATCGTCGATCCCGGGCAGGTCGCGCCGGCTGGTGAGGCCGAAATGGGCGAGGAATTCCGGTGTGGTGGCGTAAGTCAGCGGTCGCCCCGGGCTCTCGCGCCGTCCTGCGGGGCGCACCCACAGCGCTTCCATCAGCACGTCGAGCGTGCCCTTGGAGATGGCGACGCCGCGAATCGCCTCGATCTCGGCGCGGGTGACGGGCTCGTGATAGGCGATGATCGCGAGTGTCTCGATCGCCGCGCGACTGAGCTTCTTCACTTCCTCGCGATCGCGGCGGAGCAGATGCGCGAGATCGCCCGCGGTCTGGAAATGCCAGCGCTCGCCCCGGCGTACCAGCTCGACGCCACGGCCGGCATGGTGCGCGGCGATCGCGTCGAGCGCGGCGCGCACATCCCCCTCCCCGGCATGGGCGCGGATCGCCTCGACAGTGAGCGGCGCATCGGCGGCGAACAGCACCGCCTCCACCGCGCGGACGAAGGAATCGGTCATGCCGGACCCCGCAGATAAAGCGGCGCGAACGGCTCATGCTGGCGCAGCTCGACCTTGCCCTGCCGCGCGAGTTCGAGCGCGGCGACGAACGACGAGGCAAGCGCCGATCGGCGGAACGGCTCGCTCACGCCTGCGGGCAGGAACGCCTGGAGCGCGCGCCAATCGGGGGTGAGGCCAATCATGTCGCGCAGCCGGTCGAGCGCGGTTTCCAGCGTCATCACCGGGCGATTGGCGACGACGTGCATCACCGGCCGGGTCCGCGCCGAGACCTGGCCATAGGCCGCGATCAGCTCGTAAAGCTCGGCCTGCCACGCCGCCTTGCGCCGCACTCGCAAGCCTTCGGGCGCGCCCCGGCGGAACACGTCGCGGCCCAGCCGGTCGCCCGCCATCAACCGCCCGCCCGCCTCGCGCATCGCCTCCAACCGTTCGAGCCGCAATTGCAGCCGCAGCGCGAGCTCATCCGGGCTCGGCTCCTGCTCGGGGTCGCGCGGCAGCAGCAGCGCCGATTTTAGGTAAGCGAGCCAGGCGGCCATCACCAGATAATCGGCCGCGACCTCCAGCTGCAGCGCGCGGGCGCGCTCGATGAAATCCAGATATTGCTCGACCAGCTGAAGAATCGAAATCGCGCGCAGATCGACCTTCTGCGTGCGGGCAAGCGCGAGCAGCAGGTCGAGCGGCCCTTCCCAGCCATCAATATCGATCGTCAGCGTATCGGCCATCGCCGCTCAGCATAAGCGGGGCTTGGGTCAGCGGGAAGGGGATGGTGCCCAAGGGCGGGATCGAACCACCGACACTGCGATTTTCAGTCGCATGCTCTACCAACTGAGCTACTTGGGCGCTGCCGGGTCGCGGCAAGAGCGGGCCTCTTAGTCGCCTTCCTCCGCGCTGTCCAGCCCGGGATTCACGCCTGGCGGAGTCGGGCGGCCGGGCAAGCGATACCCCTCGCCAAGCCATTGCAACAGATCGCGATCCTTGCAGCCCCGGCTGCAAAAGGGGCGGAAGGCGGGATCGGTCGGGCGCTCGCAGATCGGGCAGCGGGGATCAGCCATCATTGTCTTCCATAGGTCGCGCGGGCATCGCGGCAACGCCCGTCTCGATCACCCGGTTCACGCTGCCGCGACCGATGGGCGTCGCGTCGGCCTGCCAGCGCACCGCTGTTCCGCGCCGGCGGGCGAGCTCGGCGTCTTCCGCCGCGCGTCCGGCGGCGGTCGCGAGGTTGGCGGTGAAGACGATCGACCCCGGCAGCGGTTCGCGCTCGGCCCGGCGATATAGCGCCAGCGCCTCGCTGCGCGCGGGCTCGCCCTGGATCAGCTCGATCAGCGACGGGCGGCGCCGGCGCATCACGGCATGGAGCAGCCCGAAGCCGTTCACCGCCGTCCGCTCGACCTTGCTCAGCATCGCCGCGTCGAACGCCGCGGCCGCCGCGAGCCGCGCCGCCTTGCCGTTGGCGGTCGGCAGGTCGATCGCGATCGAGCCGGCCAGGTTCAGCCGCTCGATCGTCTCGGCCGCCGCGCGCGCGCCCGCCACCGCGAGCTTCTCGGCATCCCCGCCGCCATCGACATCGATCACCGTCATCGCCTCGGTCAGCTCGATGGTGAGCCGCCCGCCGGGGAAGTCGACCATGCCGGTGCGCGCCTCTTCGAGCAGCTCGCTCCAGCCGGCTTCCTCGAGCGCGTCGGCATCAACCGCGCGCAGCATCCGCACCGGCCAGGGGGTCGCGGCGATCGCCTCGGCGAGGCTCGGCCCGTCGCTCAAGGGGGTGTCGGGCGGCACGATCCGCGCGGTGATTCGCTTCGCCCGCCCACCGGCGCGCGGCGTATATTGGCGCAAGATTTCGAGCCGGACGCGCGCGCCCTGGCTCAGCGCGCGAGGGATCTGCGCGACATAGGCCTGCAGCCCTTGCGCGAGCAGGAAGCTGCCCCCCTGGAAGTGCACCCAGTTCGCATCATAACGCGCCGCGACCACCGCCCCGGCGCGAGGGCCGAGATAAGGCCGCTCGATCCGCGCTTTCAAGATACGACCCTGGTCGATCAGCGCCGCGCGCGCCTCGCCGATGCCGTCTTCATAGAGCCACTCAGCCAAGCGGCACGCCGGCGGTGCGCAGCAGCGCGCGGGTTTCATAGAGCGGCAGGCCGATCACGCCCGAATGGCTGCCGGCGAGACGCTTCACCAGCGCCTCCGCGCGGCCCTGGATCGCATAGCCGCCCGCCTTTCCCAGCCCCTCGCCGCACGCGACATAGGCGTCGATCTCGTCGGCCGACAGCCGCTTGAAGGTGACGACCGTATCGGCGAGCCGCAGCCGCACCGTGCCCGCGCTATCGATCACGCACACCGCCGCGAGGCAGTGGTGGCGCCGGCCGGAGAGCAGACCCAGCAACTCGCGCTGCACCGCTTCGGTTTCGGCGGGCGGCAGGATGCGGCGGCCGAGCGCGATCGTCGTGTCGCCGGCGATTACGATGTCGCCCTCGGCACGGGGCACCGCGCGCGCCTTGGCCTCGGCGAGGCGCAGGGCATAAGCTCGGGGCAGCTCGCCGCGCGCGGGGCTCTCGTCGATATCGGGCGCGGCAATCCGATCGGGCACCACCCCCAGCCGCGCGAGCAGATCGCGCCGCCGCGGCGAGGTGGAGGCGAGGATCAGGGCCACTTACTTGAAGCGATAAGTGATGCGCCCCTTGGTGAGATCATAGGGCGTGAGTTCCACGAGCACATCGTCGCCCACCAGCACGCGGATGCGGTTCTTGCGCATCTTGCCGGCGGTGTGGCCGAGGATTTCGTGATCATTTTCGAGGCGGACGCGGAACATGGCATTGGGCAGCAGTTCCACCACCGTGCCGCGCATTTCGAGCAATTCTTCCTTGGCCAAACAACCCTCTTTACAATGTCAGGAAAATTGGGCGCGGCCATAGCCCAGGCGGGGGGAAAAGGAAAGCGGGGGCGGCAGTTGTCCTATGCTACAGCCCGTCGAAGAACCCGGCGTCGATGTCGACCTCCTCGACGACGACCTGCCGCACGGTAACGCCCAAGCCGCGTTCCTTAAGCAGCTGGCAGAGCAATTCGCCGTCGACCAAATCAATCGCCGGCGCCCCGTCGCGTGTCGCCTCGCGCTTGGCGTCGGTCGTGAAAGTGCCCGTGGTGATGATCAGCCCCTTGTCCGCCCGGCCCTGCATAGCACCGCGAAAATCCCGCACCGTGCCCGCCGAGACTGAGCCAGCATAGCGCTTGCACTGGAACAGCACCTGGAACGAGATGAGATTCATCCGCAGCACGCCCACTCCATCGATGCCGCCATCACCGGCCTTGCCAGTCACCTCCACCTTCACAAAGCCGCTCTCACGCAACAGCCGCTGCGCGAGCCGCTCGAACGCAGCAGGTTCGATCGATTTGAGCTTGGCGAGCAGCCGGTCGGACCAGTTGGCTTCATCCTCGGCCTTGTGTGCTTCGGCATTTTCGATCGCGGACTTTTTCTGCCGCTCGGCATTCAAGCGCCGATAAGCCTCGTTCACTTTCTTGCGGAGCTGATCCGAGTTCAGGGACAGCGCTTCGCGGCCCGCATCGGTCAACACCCAGACGCCCCGCCCAGCGCTTGCGAGGAAGCCGGGCATCTTCAGATAGCTTCGCGCCCAGGAGAGGCGGTCCACAAGGACCGGTGCCCCGCTCTTCTCGTAAACAACGTCGAGCTGAGCTTGACTGAAACCTTGCCCGGCAATCACTGCATCGTTGATCTCGTCATTCGAGCCGGAGCCGCCAAGTTCGTCGAGCACTTTCAACGTGGGCAGCATCAAATCTTCATGCCTGGGCAACGTGACGCTCACATCAATGCTCCGGATCAAGAACTTTCGCGGACAAGCCGTGCAGTATTGGGCCGCTCTGGCACGAGGGCAAGCCATCCTGCTGCTCTACCAGGCGCAAGAAAAGGGCGGTGAGACACCCGTTGGTGCCCCGCCGCCCGTTGAGGGTCATACGGTTAACTCGCCCCTCACCCCCCCGCCAGCGCCGCCAGCAGCAGCAGCGCGACGATGTTGGTGATCTTGATCATCGGGTTCACCGCCGGGCCGGCGGTGTCCTTGTAGGGGTCGCCCACGGTATCGCCGGTCACCGCGGCCTTGTGGGCGTCGCTGCCCTTACCGCCGTGATTGCCGTCTTCGATGTACTTCTTGGCATTGTCCCACGCGCCGCCGCCCGAGGTCATTGAGATGGCGACGAACAGGCCCGAGACGATCACCCCCAGCAGCATCGCGCCGAGCGCCGCGAAGCCTTCGGCCTGGCCCGCCACCAAAGTGATGATGAAATAGACCGCGATGGGGGAGAGCACCGGCAGCAGCGAGGGCACGATCATCTCGGCGATCGCCGCCTTGGTGACGAGGTCGACGGTGCGGGCATAATCGGGGCGGCTGGTCCCCGCCATGATGCCAGGGTTGTTGCGGAACTGGTCGCGGACCTCCTCCACCACCGCGCCCGCCGCGCGGCCCACCGCCGTCATCCCCATCGCCCCGAACAGATAGGGGAGCAAGGCGCCGAGCAGCAGGCCGACGATCACATACGGGTTGGAGAGCGAGAAATCGACCGTCAGCCCGCTGAAGTACGTGCGGAGGTCGGTCGTGTACGCACCGAACAGCACGAGGGCGGCAAGCGCTGCCGAGCCGATCGCATAGCCCTTGGTCACCGCCTTGGTGGTGTTGCCCACCGCATCCAGCGCGTCGGTCTTGTGGCGCACTTCGTCGGGCAGCCCCGCCATTTCGGCGATGCCGCCGGCGTTGTCGGTCACAGGGCCGTAAGCGTCGAGCGCCACGACCATGCCGGCCTGCGCGAGCATCGCGGTCGCGGCGAAGGCTACGCCGATCACACCCGCCAGCTGGAAGGCGGCGATCACCGCGATCACGATCACCAAAGTCGGCAGCGCGGTCGCCTCCAGGCTGATCGCCAGGCCCTGGATCACGTTGGTGCCGTGCCCCGTCACCGAAGCCTTGGCGATCGAGCGCACCGGGCGGAAGTTGGTGCCGGTGTAATATTCGGTGATCCACACCATCGCGCCCGTCACCGCGAGGCCGATCAACATGCACAGGAACAGCGCGTTGCCAGTGAAATTGCCGATCCGCTGCCCCTCGGCGAGTTCGGGGGTGCCGCCCGAAAGGAAAGCGTTGCCGCCCACCGGCGCGCTCATGTCCCCCAGCGCATAGGCGGTCGCGGCATAGACGAGCGGCACCGACAGGATCGCCGAGGTCCAGAAGCCCTTGTAGAGCGCGCCCATGATGCTGCCCTTGCCGAGCCGCACGAAATAGGTGCCGATGATCGAGGTGAGGATGCACGCCCCGCCGACGATCAGCGGCAGCGCCATCAGCTGCGGCAGCTTGTCCGCCTTGGGCAGCAGCAGCGCGACCGAGATCATGGTGACGCCGAGGGTGACGACGTAGGTTTCGAACAGATCGGCGGCCATGCCCGCGCAGTCGCCGACATTGTCGCCGACGTTATCGGCGATCACGGCGGGGTTGCGGGGGTCGTCCTCGGGGATTCCGGCCTCGACCTTGCCGACGAGATCGGCGCCGACGTCCGCTGCCTTGGTGAAGATGCCGCCACCAAGCCGCGCGAAGATCGAGATCAGCGAAGCGCCGAACGCAAGCGCGGTGAGCGCCTCGACGATCGTGCGGTCCGCCGGATTGTCGATCCGGTGCCCGGCGATCGCGACGAGATACCAATAGAAGCCCGCGATCGCGAGCAGGCCGAGCCCGGCGACCAGCATCCCCGTGATCGCCCCCGACCGGAAGGCGAGCGTCAGCCCGGCCTGGAGCGAGGTCCGCGCCGCCTCCGCCGTGCGGACGTTCGCGCGCACCGAGATGTTCATGCCGACATAGCCCGCCACGCCCGAAAGCACCGCGCCGATCAGGAAGCCGACCGTCGAGATCCAGCCGAGCGTGAACACCAGGATCGCCGCGACCACCGCGCCGACGATCGCGATCGTGCGATATTGCCGGCCGAGATAGGCCTGCGCGCCCTCCTGCACGGCGGCGGCGATGTCCTGCATCTTCTCATTGCCCGCCGGCGCCGCGATCACCTGCCGCGCGGTGATGAAGCCATAGAGCACCGCGATGAGGCCACAGACGATGGCCGCATAAACTATCTGCATCCCCTAATCCCCTTTTGGCCCGGTTGGCCGAGCTTTTGTGGTTGTGAAGGGGAGCCTAACCGCTTCGCGCGCCAGCGCAAGCGGGTTGGCGCGACGCGGCGACGGGTAATTCAGATCGTTCTAGCCATGCTCGAAGCCAAGCCGATCGGGGAGCGACATCGGCACGCCATGCTCGGTCAGTCGCAGCCCCTGCCCCGCCTCCAGCCGGCCAATGCGCGTCGCGGGTCCGGGGAGGATCGCATCGGCGGGCGCGGCGAACAGCAGCTGATAATCGTCCCCCGCTGTCGCCGCCGCGAGCCGGGCGGCACGGTCATCGCCCGCGAACGCGCGGTAGGCCGGCGAGAGCGGCACGGCGTCAAGCGCGATCTCGACACCGAGCCCGCTCGCCGCCGCCAACCGCGCGGCGTCGATCAGCAGCCCATCGGACACGTCCATCATCGCGCTCGCGATGCCGCCGAGCGCGCGTCCTTCAGCCAGACAGGGCTGGGGGCGGCGATAAGCGGCGAGCAGCGCGTCAGGCCCAACCTCGCCGCGCGCGATCCGCAAGCCGGCGCCGGCATCGCCGATCGTGCCGGTAACATAGAGCGCCTCCCCCGCCCGCGCGCCCATGCGGGCTGGCGCCGCCGTCGCGCGCCCGATCGCGGTGAGGCTCAGCACGCGGGGCGCCCCCGCCGGCAGCGACACCGTGTCCCCCCCCAGCAGCACCGTGCCGAGCGCGCGGAGCGCTGCGTCGAGCCCAACGAGAAATGCCGCGTCCCAGTCGCCGCCGCTCAAGGGATAGTTGAGCAGCACCCCCTCCGGTGCCGCCGCTTTCGCCGCCAGATCGGAGAGGTTCACCGCGACCAGCTTCCAGGCAACGTCTTGCGGCGGGTCTTCGGGCAGGAAATGGACGCCCTCGACCAGGGTGTCGGTCGTCAGCACCAGTTGACCGAGCCGGGCGGTATCGTCGCGCAGATCGCCTGCCCCCGGGTGCAACGGTAGGGCGCGCAGGGCGGCGAGGAACTCGGCCTCGGTCAACCGCCCCGCACGTCCTTCCCGATCGCGTCGAGCAGGCCGTTCACGAAGCCCGCCTCGCGCTTCTCGTAAAAGGCGTGGGCGACATCGACATATTCGCTGATCACCGCGCCCATCGGCACATCGGGGCGAGCGAGCAGTTCATAGGTGCCCGCGCGCAAAATCTCGCGCATCGGCTTGTCGAGCCGCTCCAGCGTCCAGCCCTTGGCGAGCTTGGCGACGATCAGCGCATGCACCTCGCCCCCGCGCGCGAGCGTGCCGCAGACGAGGTCGTTGAAGAAATCGACGTCGGCCTCGGCATATTCGGCCTCCTCGATCGTCGCGCCCAGGCGATGCTGGTGAAATTCGTGCAGCAGCGCCGGCACCGGGGTTGCTTCCATCGCATGTTGATACAGCGCCTGAACGGCGGCGAGCCGGGCGGCGGCGCGGGCCTTGGAACGAGTCATGGCGCGCGATGTAGCGGCTGAGGGCGAGATTGCTAGCCCGCCGCGCGCAGGTACGCGCCCGTGGCCAATCGCGGCGGGCTGTGACACACTCGCGCCAAGGGGGGGTGCGATGGGAAGAGCCAGCATCGGCGTTTGGGCGATGAAGCCCTTGCCCTGTCGCCCCTTTGGCCCATGGAGGCGGGGCTGACCCCGCTCCAATATCTGCTCGGCGCCGCCTCGGGCGGGCTGGTCGGCTTCACGCTCGGGCTGGTGGGGGGTGGCGGATCGATTCTGGCGATGCCGCTGATGGTCTATCTGGTGGGCGTCGCGAACCCGCACGTCGCGATCGGCAGCTCGGCGCTTGCTGTCGCCGCCAATGCCGCGAGCGGCCTTGCCCAGCACGCCCGCGCGCGCAACGTGCGCTGGGGCGCGGGGATCGCGTTCGCGGCGGCGGGCGTGCTCGGCGCGCTCGCGGGATCGACGCTCGGCAAGGCGCTCGATGGCCACCGCCTGCTGTTCCTGTTCGCGCTGCTGATGATCGTGGTGGGCGTGGTGATGCTGCGCCGGCGTGAGCAAGTCGGAGTCGTCGGCGGCCGCTTAACCCGCGTCACCGCGCCACGCCTGATCGTGCTTGGCGGGGCGACGGGGCTGCTTTCCGGCTTCTTCGGGATTGGCGGGGGCTTCCTGATTGTTCCTGGACTGATCGCGGCGACGCGGATGCCGATGATCAACGCGGTCGGCACCAGCCTGATCGCAGTGACGGCGTTCGGACTGACCACCGCGCTGAATTACGCTGCGTCGGGCATGATCGATTGGCCGCTTGCCGCGATCTTCATTCTGGGTGGCATCGCCGGGGGCGTGACCGGCACGCGGCTCGCGCGGCGCCTGTCGCGGCGCGGCGCGCTCACCCCGGTGTTCGCCGCGCTGATCTTTGCGGTGGCGGGCTATATGCTGTGGAAAAGCGGATCGGCGCTGTAGCGCGCTTGTGCGCTTGCCCCGCCTGCGGCTAGGCTTCGGGAGGAATTGGGGGGAAGGACGATGAGCGGCAAGATGATCGATCGGCGCGCGATGATCGGCGTGGGCGGGCTGATTGGCGCGGCGGGAGCGATGCCCGCGCTCGCTCAAACGCCTGCCGCCGCCCCCGCCACGCCCTGGCGCCCGGCGATGGAGGAGCAGGACGCCTGGATGGACCGCCCCGGCACCCGCCACCGCCTGGTGCTCGATACCACGACGATCGATTCGGGCACGGCGGCGATGTTCTACGCCGACAATTTCTACGCCCAGAACAAGGCCGGGTACGGCATCGGCCCCGAAGCGCTCGGGGTGATCATCGTCTTTCGCCATTTCTCCACGCCGTTCGGGTTCAACGACGCGATGTGGGCCAAATATGGCGCGACCATCGCCGACAAGATGAAGATGCAGGGCGAACAGGCGATCCGCGCGATCAAGGGCAATCCGAACCTCTCGGCGCCCGCCCCCGCCAAGCCCGCGCCCGCCGCCAAGAAGGGGGATGACGAGCCGCCGGTGACGCTGGCGGTGCTCGCCGAGCGCGGCGCGCGCTTCGCGGTTTGCGGCATCGCGACGGAGGGGATGGCGGCGCAACTCGCCCGGGCGAGCGGCGGCGATGCCAAGGCGATCAACGCCGAGCTGCGCGCCAACATGATCCCTGGTGCGGTGATCGTGCCCGCCGGCATCGTCGCGGTGAACCGCGCGCAGGAGCGCGGCTATAGCTTCATCAACATCGTCGACTGAGACGATGCGGTATCAAGCGGGGCTGCTGGCGCTTGGCGCCGTGGTGCTCGGCGCATGCCAGCCGCGCGAGGCGCCGCCGCCCGCCAAGCCCGCCGCCTTCACCCCGCCGGACGAGTCCGCCATCCCATCAGGACCCGATGGCGACGCGATCCGGCGCGGGCGCGAGCTGTTCCTTGCGACCGCGCGCCACGCGCCACGCTATGTCGGCAACGCCCTTGCCTGCGGCAATTGCCATTTGGACGCAGGGCGCAAGGCCGATGCCGCGCCGATGTGGGCGGCCTGGGTGAGCTACCCCGCCTTCCGCAAGAAGAACGGCCGGATCAACACCATGGCCGACCGTATCCACGATTGCTTCCTTTATTCGATGAACGCCCCCGCCGCGCCGGCGAAGGGGCCGCCGCCGCTCGACGACCCAATCTACCGCGATCTGCAAAGCTACTTCGCCTGGCTCGCGCAAGGGGTAGCGGTGGGCAAGCCGCCGCCGGGGCGCGGCTATATCACGCTCGCCAAAACCAGGCTCGGCCATGACCCGGCGCGCGGGAGCGCGGTGTTCGCCGACAAATGCGCGGCGTGCCACGGCGCGGATGGGCAAGGCGCGCCCGATGGCACCGGGGGCATCATCGCGCCGCCACTCTGGGGGCCGAAATCTTTCAACTGGGGCGCCGGGATGGCGCGCGTCGCGACCGCGGCGGGTTTCATCAAGGTCAACATGCCGTTCGGCGCCGGCAATACGCTGACCGACCAGCAGGCCTGGGACGTCGCCGCTTTCATCGACAGCCACGAACGCCCTCGCGATCCGCGCCAGACGGGCAGCATCGCGGAAGCGCGCGCACAGTTCCACGAGAGCGGCGACTATTACGGGCAGACGGTCGCGGGGCACCTTCTAGGCGGCGGCGCCGAATAGCCACCCTTAGGCCCTGCCCAAGCGCACCAGCGCCCACCCCGCCGCCTCGCGCACCACCTCGTCCGCGTCCGTCAACAGCACCCGGAGCGGCCCGACCAGCGCCGGGTCGCCACTGTTCCCAGCCGCGATTGCCGCGTTGCGGACCATCCGGTTCCGCCCGATCCGCTTGATCGGCGAGCCCGCGAACACCGCGCGGAAGGCCGCGTCATCGAGCGCGAGAAGATCGGCGAGCGCGGGCGCGGTCAGTTCCGCGCGCGGCAGGAAAGCGCGGTTGGCGGCGGCTTGGACGGCGAACTTGTTCCAAGGGCACACCGCCAGACAATCATCGCAGCCATAGACGCGGTTGCCGATCCCGTCGCGCAACTCGAGCGGGATCGGCCCCTTATGCTCGATCGTCAGATACGAAACGCAACGTCGTGCATCGAGCCGATAGGGCGCCGGGAAGGCGTCGGTCGGGCAGGCACGTTGGCAGGCGTCGCAGCGGCCGCAGCGGTCCCGCCCCGGCGCATCGGGCGGCAGCGCGAGCGTGGTGTAGATCGCCCCCAGGAACAGCCAGCTACCGTGGTCGCGGCTGACGAGATTGCTGTGCTTGCCCTGCCAGCCGAGCCCGGCGGCCTCGGCGAGCGGCTTTTCCATCACGGGCGCGGTATCGACGAACACCTTCAGCGCGCCGCCCTCGGTTTCGACCATCCACCGCGCCAAGGCCTTCAGCGCGCGCTTCACGACATCGTGATAATCGCCGCCTTGCGCATAGACCGATACCCGCCCGCGATCGGGATGCGCGGCGAGCGCCAGCGGATCGCGTCCCGGCGCATAGCTCATGCCGAGCGCGATCACGCTTTCGACCTCTGGCCAAAGCCCGCGCGGGGCGGCGCGCTGATCGGCGCGCGCTTCCATCCACAGCATCTCGCCGTGCATGCCGGCGTCAAGCCAGGCGCGCAGCCGCGCGCCCGCGCGGGGCGTCGCGTCGGCGCGCGCGATGCCGCACGCGGCGAAGCCATATTCGGCCGCTTTCGCCCTCAATCGCTGCGTGAAAGACTTGTCTTCGTTCATCCTTGGCCGCTACCCATGGCCAAGCACATAAGGGGGAGCGCTTGGAAAGTAATCTCGCGATCAGCGCGCAAGGCCTGGTCAAGCGTTTCGGCGAGCGGCGCGTGGTCGACGGCGTCGACATCGCGGTGCCGCCGGGGCTGATCTACGGCGTGCTCGGCCCCAACGGTGCCGGCAAGACCACGACCTTGCGGATGCTGCTCGGCATCATCGAGCCCGATGCGGGAAGCCGCACCCTGCTCGGCCGCGCCATCCCGCGCGAGGCAAGCGACGAGGTCGGCTATCTGCCCGAGGAGCGCGGGCTCTATCCGGCGATGAAAGCGCGCGAGGCGATCGCCTTCATGGGCGCCTTGCGCGGCCTGCCCTGGCATGTCGGCCGCAAGCGCGCCGACGCGCTGCTGGAGCAAGCCGGGCTCGGCTATGCGGCGGATGAAAAGATCCGCAAGCTTTCCAAAGGCATGGCGCAACTGGTCCAGCTGCTCGGCTCGGTGGTGCACCAGCCACGCCTGCTGGTGCTCGACGAGCCCTTTTCGGGGCTCGATCCGGTTAACCAGGAGAAACTGGAGGCGCTGATCAAGGCCGAGCGCGATCGCGGGGCGACGATCCTCTTCTCCACCCACATCATGAGCCATGCCGAGCGGCTGTGCGATCGACTGGCGATCATCGCCGGCGGCAAGCGCCGGTTCGAGGGAACGGTGGCGGAAGCGCGCGGCACGCTGCCCGCGCAGGTCCATTACACCCCCGCCAGGCTGGACCCAGCGATCGATGCGCTGCTGCCGGCGGACGCGCGACACGAGAATGGCGGCTATGTCTTCACCATGCCGCAACAGGGGATCGAGGCGTTGCTGGTCAAACTGATCGAGGCCGGTCACGGCATTTCGGGGCTGTCGATCGAACGGCCGAGCCTGCACGATGCCTTTGTCCAGATTGTCGGCCGCAAGGCGCTGGAGGCCGCACAATGAACCGCCGTCTGATCCGCCAGACCCTCACGATCGCGCGCCGCGATTTCACCGCGACGGTGTTCACCCCGCTGTTCCTGCTGTTCCTGCTCTCGCCGCTGATCATGGTGCTGTTCGGCGTGCTCGGTGGGCTGGGGGGCGCGAATCTCGCGCGCGCCGGGGAAAACAAGGCGGTGCTGATCGCGATCGTTCCCGCCGCCGAAGGTCAGGCGCTAAGCGCCGCCGACGCGAAGCTCCGCCGCATTTTCCGCCGGGCTGATGCCCCCCCGCCGCTCGTGATCGAGGCTCCCCGCGGCAATGTCCCCGCCCAGGCCCAGGCCGCGTTCGATCGCGGCGACAAGGAAGTCGCGACGGTGCTGACCGGCCCGCTCGAGGCGCCGCACATCCTGTTCACCCCGGCCGGCACCCGCACCGCCGATTATCTCACCCAACTGGCGGAGACGGCGCTGGGTGACATGAAAGCGCCGGTCGCCTCTTCGCCGGTGCGCATCCCCGTCACCCGCAAGGCGCCGAGCGTCGCCGGACGCAACCAATCCGCGTTCCTCGCCGTGCTCGGCATCTTCTTCCTGACGCTGTTCCTGTCGGGCCAGGCGGTTGGCACGATGGCCGAGGAGCGCAGCAACAAGGTGATCGAGATCCTCGCCGCCGCGGTGCCGCTCGAATCGGTGTTCCTCGGCAAGTTGCTCGGCATGTTCGGCGTCGCGGTGCTGTTCGTCGCTTTCTGGGGGACGCTCGCGAGCCAGGCCGGGCAGTTCGTGCCGCCGACCGGGCCGGGCCGGCTGCTAACCGATATCGCCCCGGCGGTGGGCGGTCCGGCCTTTGCGCTGCTGTTCGCGGGCTATTTCGCGATGGCCTATATGCTGCTGGGCGCGGTGTTCCTCTCGGTTGGCGCGCAGGCGCAGACGATGCGCGAAATTCAGATGCTGTCGCTACCGATCACCATCACCCAGATGCTGATGTTCGGCCTCGCCTCCGCCGCCGCCGCCGATCCGGGTTCGGCGACCGCGACCATTGCCGAGATTTTCCCGCTCTCTTCGCCCTTCGCGATGGCGGCGCGCGCGGCCAACCGGCCCGAAATCTGGCCACATCTGGCCGCCCTCGCCTGGCAGGCCCTATGGGTATCGCTCACCATCTGGGTTGGGGCGAGCGCGTTCCGGCGTGGCGTGCTGAAAACGGGCAGCGGGCGCAAGGGGCTGCTCGCGCTGCTCGGCATCGGCGGCGCGACGTCCGCTATTGACAACAATGTCAATTAGCGTTGTTCTCTCCACATAAGGAGAGGAACATGGCGACTCTGGCCCCCGAAATGACCGCGAGCGTCGACCCGCTCGACGTGACCCGCCCCGAGCTTTACCGCGACGATGTGTGGCAGGCGCCGTTCCGCGAGCTCCGCGCCAAGGCCCCGGTGTATCGCTGCGAGAACAGCGATTTCGGACCCTATTGGTCAATTTCCACCTACAAACCAATCGTCGAGGTGGAGTCGCTGCCCGATCTTTATTCGAGCGAGATGGGCGGTATCGTCGTCGCCGATCTGAAACCCGAGCGCGGCGACATCAAGGCGCCGATGTTCATCTCGATGGACCGGCCCAAGCATACCGGGCAGCGCCGCACCGTCGCCCCGGCCTTCACGCCCAGCGAGATCGAGCGGATGGCGGTCGACGTGCGCCGCCGCACGATCGAGGTGCTCGACGGCCTGCCCTGGGGCGAGACGTTCGATTGGGTCGACAAGGTGTCGATCGAACTGACGACGCAGATGCTCGCCATCCTGTTCGACTTCCCCTGGGAAGACCGCCGCAAGCTGACCTATTGGTCCGACTGGGCGGGCGACATCGAACTGTCGAAAAGCGATGAACTGCGGATGCAGCGCCAGAACATCATGTTCGAATGCGCCGCCTATTTCAAAACCCTGTGGGACTCGAAGATCGGCAAGGAACCGACCCCCGATCTGATCTCCATGATGATCCATTCGGAAGCGATGGCGCACATGGACGACATGGAGTTTCTGGGCAATCTGATCCTGCTGATCGTCGGCGGCAACGATACGACGCGCAATTCGATGACCGCCGCGGCCTACGGTCTGGACCTGTTCCCCGACCAGCGCGCCAAGCTGGAGGCGGACCCGAGCCTGATCCCGAACGCGGTGCAGGAAATCATCCGCTGGCAGACGCCCCTTGCGCATATGCGCCGCACCGCGACCCAGGACACGGTGCTGGAGGGTCATCAGATCAAGGCCGGCGACAAGCTGGTGATGTGGTACATCTCAGCCAATCGCGACGAGAGCGTATTCGGGCCGGACGCCGACCAGATCGTGGTCGATCGGCCTAACGCCCGCCGCCATCTAGCGTTTGGTCATGGCATCCACCGCTGCGTCGGCGCGCGGCTCGCCGAATTGCAGATCGGCGTGCTGCTCGAAGAAATGGCCAAGCGGCGCATGCGCGTGAATGTGGTGGGCGAGCCGACGCGCGTCGCCGCCTGCTTCGTCCACGGTTACCGGGCGCTGCCGGTGCAGCTGAGCAAATACTAAGGTTCGTCGCGTTCACGGGGAGGATTTTTTGCCTCCCCGCGTAACCCTTTGCCGCCCTTGCTCCGTATCTTCGGGCAAAGGAGTGGAGCATGACCGATCGACGCCAATTCCTGTCGCTGGCCGCGCTTGGCGCGGGCGTGGCGGCGTTTCTCGGCTGGCGCAGCCAGCCCGCCGAGGCCAAGGAGCAGTTCGAATATCAGCTGAGCGACGCGCAGTGGCGAAAGAAGCTGTCGCCGGCCGCCTATAGCACGCTGCGGCACGAGGCGACCGAATATCCCTATTCGAGCCCGCTCAACGCCGAGCATCGCATCGGTACCTTCAGCTGCGCGGGCTGCGCGCTGCCGCTCTTCTCGTCCAAGACCAAGTTCGACAGTGGCACCGGCTGGCCGAGCTTCTATCAGCCGCTCGCCAATGCGGTTGGCAGCAAGACCGACTGGGCAATCGGCGTGCCGCGCACCGAAGTCCACTGCCGCCGCTGCGGCGGGCATCTCGGCCATGTGTTCGACGATGGCCCGCCGCCGACCGGCAAGCGTTACTGCATGAACGGCGTCGCACTGCACTTCACGCCCGGCAAGGCGTAGGGACTGGTTGAGCGGCTACGCCTGGGCGGGGCCGCTCGCCCCTCAAGCGGTGGCGGCGTGAATCGTCGCGACCGCCTTCAGGATGGCGGCGAAGCGCGCGCCGTGCTGGATCACCTCGGCGGTGACGCCAGCGGCCTTCAGCACTTTCTCATGGCTGTCGATGCACATGCCGCAGCCATTCATCGCCGAAACGGCCAGGCTGAACAGCTCGAAATCGGCCTTATCGATCCCCGGCGCGCCGATCACGTTCATCCGCAGCTTGGCGGGCATCTTGCCATATTCGGGGTTCGAGGCGAGGTGGGTAAAGCGGTAATAGACGTTGTTCATCGCCATCACCGCCGCCGCCGCGCGCGCCGCATTGGCCGCCTCGGGGCTAAGCTTCGGCGCGCATTCGGCCTCCGCCGCCGCGACCAGCGGCTTGTGGCCGGTGCCGTGCGCACAGGCGAGGATCAGGCCGTATTTGCGCTGATCGGTGAGCGACGGCTCGGTGAGCATCGAGCCGACGTTCAGGCGAATGTCCTTGGCGAAATCGGGTAAGGTCGCCGCGAAATCCTTGAGCGACATGGGAGCTCCTGTTTCTTCAACAACAAAAACCCCTCCCCTTCAGGGGAGGGGATAGGGGTGGGGTCGGTCCTGGCGCGACGTTCCGCCCCGGAAGCCCCCACCCCAACCCCTCCCCCGGCAGGGGGAGGGGCTACATTGACGTATTCAGGCCGCGACCTGCAGCACGTCGTCGCCCTTGTTCCAGTTGCATGGGCAGAGCTCGTCGGTCTGCAGCGCGTCGAGCACGCGCAGCGTCTCGTGCGGGTTGCGGCCGACGTTCAGGCCGTTCACCTGCACCGCCTGGATCACGCCGTCGGGATCGATGGTGAAGGTCGCGCGATAGGCGACATGCTCCTTCTGATCGAGAATGCCGAGCGCTTCCGCCAGCTTCATGCCGTTATCGGCGAGCCAGGGGAAATCAGCGGCCGCCAGATCGGGGTCCGACTTGCGCCACGCGAGGTGAACATGGGCGGTATCGGTCGAAGCGCCGATCAGCACCGCGTCGCGGTCCTCGAAATCGCCCTTCAGCTGGCTGTAGCCGACGATCTCGGTCGGGCAAACAAAGGTGAAATCCTTGGGCCAGTAGAACAGCACCTTCCACTTGCCCGGAAAAGCGGTGGTCAGGTTCAGCGTCTCGCCGGCGGGCAGCGCGCCGGTGCCCTGCTGGACGGGAACGGTGATATCGGGAAACTTGTCGCCAACGGTCAGCATCTATGCCTCCTAGAAAAATCGAGCCCTGCGGCTCCTCTCCCCGCGCGGGGCGTGTGCCATCACACCCCTTTGCCGCGGCGCACATAGGCACTGCTGCGCTTGCGAACAAATCGTTTGTCTGGCGCGGATTGATCGAATATCTCAATCAGCGTGAGCATTTACCTCCCCACCCTTAAGCAACTGCAATATCTGGTGGCGCTGCGCGACCACGGCCATTTCGGCCGCGCGGCAGAGGCGTGCTTCGTCACCCAATCAACGCTTTCGGCGGGCTTGCGCGAACTGGAAACGCTGATCGGCGTGACGTTGGTCGAGCGCACGCGCCGCGTGGTGCGCTTTACTCCGCTTGGCGAACGCATCGCCGACAAGGCGCGCCGCGTGCTGCGCGAGGCCGATGAACTGGGCGACCTCGCCCGCGCCGCTGGCCGGCCTTTGTCGGGCGAGATGCGGATGAGCGTGATCCCGACGATCGCGCCGTTCATGCTGCCGCGCATCCTGCCCCGGCTGCGCGCCGATTATCCCGACCTGAAGCTATATCTGCGCGAGGAACCGAGCGGGGCGGCGTGCGAGGGGCTGCACAATGGCCGCAGCGACTGCGTGCTGCTCGCCCTGCCCTATGGCTGCGGCGAAGTGGCGAGCGCGCCGTTGTTCGAGGACGCGATGTTCGTCGCCTACCCTGAAAGCGATCCCGCGCCACCGGGCGAGATGGTCGCCGCCAGCGACATCGACGAGAACCGGCTGCTGCTGCTCGAGGACGGGCATTGCCTGAAGGAACATGCGCTCGCCGCGTGCAACCGGCCGGAATTGCGCGCCGAGGCGACGATGCTCGGCACCTCGCTTCACACTATCGTCCAAATGGTCGATAACGGGCTGGGGGTAACGATTTTGCCTGAAATGGCGATCAAGGCCGGCATCCTGCAGCACACCTCGGTCGCGGCACGGCCGCTCGCCGCTGATAATCCCACGCGCACCATCGCGCTGGTCTGGCGCCGCGCCTCGCCCCGCGAGCGCGATTTTCAGCTGCTCGCCCAGGTGCTCGCGGCGGCGGCGTGAACGTCTCTACCCCGCGCAGGCCACGTTTCGTCCATGCGATGCTTGCCTCCCGGCGCGCTTCGCCGCAACCGCGATTGGGGTTTATTCGTATTACCCTTGAAGGGCTGACAAGGACGCCCGCTACGAAGGAGTGGAAGATGAATTTATTGAAGTCGTTGACGTTGGGTGTCGCGGGCGCGGCGCTGATGCCGGCCGCGCTGCTCGCGCAAACGGCCCCCGCCGGAACCACCCAGCCGGCCCCCACCGGCCAGGGCCAAGCGACGACCGGCCAGGCGCCGGCGGCCGACGCCAATGCTCCGATCGTCGGTGGCGCGCCGATGCTGCCGAGCCGGACGATCGTCGAGAATGCCGCCGCTGCCTCGAACCTGACGACGCTCGTCAGCGCGGTGAAGGCGGCCGGGCTCGACACCGTGCTCGCCGGCCCCGGCCCGTTCACGGTATTCGCCCCCGATAATGACGCTTTCACCCGCCTCGCCCCGGGCACGCTCGACACGCTGCTGAAGCCGGAGAACAAGGCGACGCTCGAAAAGCTCCTGAAGTACCATGTCGTCAGCGGCAACATCCTGCTCGCCGATCTGCTCAAGCAGATCGACGCGGGCGGCGGCAAGGCGACGCTCACCACCGTCGAAGGTCAGCCACTCACCGCCGAAAAGGAAGGCCCGGGCATCAAGCTGACCGCGGCGAGCGGCAATGTCAGCTATCTGCAGCTCGCGGACATCAAGCAGTCGAACGGCGTGGTGCATGTGGTGAACGGCGTGCTCATTCCGAAGCTGCAATAAGCGCGCGGATTCATCGTCAAGGGCGCGGGGGCGGATGGTCCCCGCGCCTTTTTTTGTTCACGCCTGCATCCACGCCCTGCCTGCGATCGTAGCTGCGGCACGAAAGTGCCAAGGAGACTGTGATGTTGGGCCGAAATGGTGAACCCTGGCAGGCGCTGCGCGCCAACCACCTGCTCGCCGGTCTCGCCCCACAAGACGCGCTGCTGATCGCGCCGCATCTGCGCCGCCGCACGCTGCCGCCTGGGCCGCTCGATCTGGTCGAGGATGGCCGAGCGCGGGTGCTGTTTCCCGAAAGCGCGGTGATCGGTGCGGCGATCGGTGGCAAGGCCGAGACGGCCCTGATCGGGCGCGAGGGGCTAGCGGGCTGGCCATTGTTCGGCGCCGAGCAGCCCGTGCGGCTGACGGTGCGCCTGAGCGGCGGCAGCGTGCTCAGCATTTCGGCGGCGCGGCTCGAGGCAGCGACGCTCGCCAGCCCCAGCCTGTTCGCCAGCCTGATCGCGCACAGCCAGCGCTTCCTGGCACAGACCGGCGCACTGCTCGCCTCGGGCCTGCGCGACAGCGCCGCGCAACGGCTCGCGCGCTGGCTGGTGATGCTGCACGACCGCATCGACGGTGATACGCTCGCCATAACCCACCAGGAGCTGAGCGAGATGCTCTGCCTGCGCCGGTCGAGCGTTACCGAGGCGCTGCACCTGCTGGAGGGCGAGCGCGCCTTGCGCTGCACGCGCGGCCGGATCACGGTGCGCGACGCGGCGGTGCTGCGCGCCTGGGCGGCGGGTGAGCCCCTCCCCGCACCGCCGCCAATGGCGCCGGTGCGGTTGCCGTTAATGTTCGCGACGCGGCAGTAAGTGCAGCAGGGCGACGATCGCCGCGCCTATCGCCAGCCCGACCACCGCCGAGCCCGCCGCGTAGACCGCCCAGTTGACCGCGCCGCCCAGCGGCAGCGCGTGTTCGGCCTGATCGGCCCAATGGTGCAGGCTGTGTCCGGGCTCGGCCAAGCCAAAGCTTTCGAGCGCGTGGATCACGATCCCGCCGCCGACCCACAGCATCGCCGCGGTGCCGATGCCGGCAAGCCAGCGCAGTAGCACCGGCATCGTCTTCACAAGCCCGCGCCCCAGTGCCTGCCGCGCCGATGATCCCCGCGCGGCGAGCGCGAGGCCGATATCGTCCATCTTCACGATCAGCGCGACGACGCCATAAACCCCGGCGGTGATCGCGATCGCGACCAGCACCAGCGAGATGGCCTGAGCGACAATGCCTTGGTCGGCCACCGCCTCCAGCGCGATCGCCATGATCTCGCCCGACAGGATGAAATCGGTGCGGATCGCGCCCGAAACCTGGCGCTTCTCAAGCTCGGCGGGGTCGGCGATTTCCGCGACTTGGGTCTCGGCGTGATCATGGCCGGTGAGTTTTTCCCAAAGCTTCTCCGCGCCCTCGAAGCAGAGATAGCTGCCGCCCACCAACAGCAGCGGCGTGATTCCCCACGGCGCGAACGCGCTCAGCAGCAGCGCGGCGGGGAGCAGGAACAGCAGCTTGTTACGGAGCGACCCCAGCGCGATCTTGCCGATGATCGGCAGCTCGCGCGCCGGCGCCAGCCCGACGACATAACCCGGAGTGACGGCGGTATCGTCGATAACCACCCCTGCCGCCTTGGCGCTCGCCTTGCCCGCCGCGCCCGCGACATCATCGAGCGAGGCGGCGGCGAACTTGGCGATCGCCGCCACGTCGTCGAGCAGGGCAACCAGACCACCGGGCATTGCTTTCCCCCAATTGTTCGCCGGCGGGTTAGCGCAGCGGTTAGAGCGGGCGCAAGCGCACTGCGAGGCAGATGACGAGCGGCCAGAACAGTGTGTTGGCAACGTCCGAAAGCGTATCCGGCCAGCGCCACGAACCGAAATGCAGCCGGTCCATCACCTCGTTGAACGCCTCCGCCAACGCAACGCACGACAACGGCACGAACGTTCCAAGCGAGCGCCGCGTGATCAGCCGGGCTAGCATCAACACGATCATCCCGGCATGGATGTGCAGGATCGTATCAGGCAGCCCGGTGCCGTCGCCGATCCAGTCGATGAAACGGTGGTAGAGCGCGGGCAGGTCCATGATGGGCTTTCGAGGCAAGGTCGCGGTGCGGTAGCCGTAGAAGGCGGAACGCGCCATAGGCCAGCCAAATTGGCCCAACGCACCGGCGAATGGCGGGGTCCAGCCGCGCTTCATCAATGATGGCGTGACACGATCGCGCCCGCCCGACGCCGCGCTCTGACCTTCGCCGTAGAGGAGGGATGGCCTCGGGCGAGGCCAGCGAGCGGCCGACGGTCGCCGCTTACGCGGCCAGCAATGCCTCCGCCCCGCTCAGATCGACCGACACCAGCCGGCTGACCCCCTGCTCGACCATCGTCACGCCGAACAGCCGGTGCATCCGGCTCATCGTCACCGCATTGTGGGTGACGATCAGATAGCGCGTCGCGGTTTCGCGGGTCATCGCTTCGAGCAGATCGCAGAAGCGCTCGATATTCGCATCGTCGAGCGGAGCGTCGACCTCGTCGAGCACGCAAATCGGCGCCGGGTTGGTGAGGAACAGCCCGAAGATCAGCGCGACCGCGGTCAGCGCCTGCTCGCCGCCGGAGAGCAAGGTGAGCGACTGCAACTTCTTGCCCGGCGGCTGCGCCATGATTTCGAGGCCAGCCTCGAGCGGATCGTCCGAATCGATAAGCGCGAGATGCGCCTGGCCGCCGTTGAACAGGGTGGTGAACAGTCGCTGGAAATGGCCGTTCACCGCCTCGAACGCCGCCAGCAGCCGCTGTCGCCCCTCGCGGTTGAGCGTGCCAATCGAGCCGCGCAGCCGATTCACCGCCTGCACCAGCTCGTCGCGCTCGGCCACGCTGGTGCCGAGCGCCGCCTCGATTTCGGCGAGCTCGCTTTCGGCGACGAGGTTGACCGCGCCCAGCCGTTCGCGCTCGGCGATCAGCCGGTCGTGGCGCGCGCTTTCCTCGGTCGCGCCGCGCACCTCGTCGGCGCGGAAGCCTGCGCGCTCAGGGAGCAGGGGTGGCGGGCATTCGAAGCGCTCGCCCGCCAGCCGCGCCATCTCGACCCGGCGCAGCGCCTGATTTTCGGCGCGGGCGGCGGCGGCGGCGCGGGTTTCGCGCGCGGTGGCGAGCGTTTCGGCGGCGGCGGCGGCGAGGCGTTCGGTCTCGCGCAGGCGGCCTTCGGCGGCGCGTTCCTCGGCCATCGCGACGTCGGCGGCGGCGCGCGCGGCTTCATGCTCGGCGGCGAGCGCGACCAGCCGCGCCTCGATCCCGGCGGGTTTGGCGGCGAGCACCGCGACTTCCTCGGCGAGCGCTTCGGCGCGCTTCGCCATGTCGGCGATACGACGGGCGGCGTCGCCGGCACGCTGGCGCCAGCTCTTGGCCTCGGCATCGGCCCGGCCGCGCAAGCCCCGGTCATTCTCCAGCGCCCGGTCGAGCGCGAGCCGCGCGCTGCGCGCCTCGGCAACGCGCGACCGCGCCGCCGCCG